>NZ_CP032311.1:4422500-5105000 GCF_004803755.1 Pseudomonas sp. DG56-2 | reverse complement strand
CAGGCTGATACCGCCCAAGAGTTCATATCGACGGCGGTGTTTGGCACCTCGATGTCGGCTCATCACATCCTGGGGCTGAAGCCGGTCCCAAGGGTATGGCTGTTCGCCATTTAAAGTGGTACGCGAGCTGGGTTTAGAACGTCGTGAGACAGTTCGGTCCCTATCTGCCGTGGACGTTTGAGATTTGAGAGGGGCTGCTCCTAGTACGAGAGGACCGGAGTGGACGAACCTCTGGTGTTCCGGTTGTCACGCCAGTGGCATTGCCGGGTAGCTATGTTCGGGAGAGATAACCGCTGAAAGCATCTAAGCGGGAAACTTGCCTCAAGATGAGATCTCACTGGAGCCTTGAGCTCCCTGAAGGGCCGTCGAAGACTACGACGTTGATAGGTTGGGTGTGTAAGCGCTGTGAGGCGTTGAGCTAACCAATACTAATTGCCCGTGAGGCTTGACCATATAACACCCAAGCAATTTGCGTCGAACGACCAGATTGCGGTGTTGTGAAGACGAAACGAACCGAAAGTTTGCAACTCACAAACATCACATACCCGATTCGCTGGAGTGTCTGAACAAGACCTTCTGGCAACAGAATTTCTTGACGACCATAGAGCATTGGAACCACCTGATCCCATCCCGAACTCAGTAGTGAAACGATGCATCGCCGATGGTAGTGTGGGGTTTCCCCATGTGAGAGTAGGTCATCGTCAAGATTAAATTCCGAAACCCCTATCTGCACATGCAGGTAGGGGTTTTGTCTTTTCCGACACTGATAAAGCCTCCCTTCCTACCGGTTCTATTGCAGAGCCTGTCTGCATGAAATTAGCAGGGCCATGGTATGGTTTCCCTCTGCCCGCACTGCCTCAAGGACGTCCCATGCCGCACGTTAACCCACTCCTTCCAGGATTCATGGTGGTACATGGCAATCGCCTGGATGAACTTCGCAGCCTGGTCGTGAGCTGGATGCGCCGCTACCCGCTGGCACCCTTGGAAAACGAGATCGTTCTGGTACAGAGCAACGGTATTGCCCAGTGGCTCAAACTGGCATTGGCGGAAGATCCCGAGGAGGATGACCTGGGTGGCTGCGGAATTGCGGCAGCCATCGAGGT
The DNA here is from genome assembly GCF_004803755.1 of Pseudomonas sp. DG56-2. Taxonomy (NCBI): domain Bacteria; kingdom Pseudomonadati; phylum Pseudomonadota; class Gammaproteobacteria; order Pseudomonadales; family Pseudomonadaceae; genus Pseudomonas; species Pseudomonas sp. DG56-2. The sequence goes on along the minus strand of NZ_CP032311.1, from coordinate 5,103,897 downwards.
GCAGCTACCTGGTAGCTTTATGTGGCAACTGTACCGACGTGTTCTTGGGCGTGATGAAATTCCGGAAGTTTCCCTGCTGGACAAGGCCCCACTGACCTGGCGGTTGATGCGGCTGTTGCCCGAGCTCATCGATAAACCACATTTCGAACCTCTGCAACGCTTTCTCACTGACGACAGTGACTTGCGCAAGCGCTACCAACTGGCCGAACGCTTGGCTGACCTGTTTGACCAATACCAGGTCTACCGTGCCGACTGGCTCAAGGACTGGGCTGCCGGGCGGCACGTGTTGAACACTGCTCGGGGTGAAACCAGGCCTTTGCCGGCTGCCAACTGTTGGCAAGCCGAGTTGTGGCGTGCGCTGTTGCTCGATGTCGGAGAAGAAGGCATGGCCCAAAGCCGGGCCGGTGTGCATCAACGTTTTATCGAGCGCATCAACAGCATTGAGCAAGCACCGGCAGGACTCCCTTCGCGGGTAATCGTCTTCGGTATTTCCTCCTTGCCGGCCCAGGCCCTGGAGGCCCTGGCTGGCCTGGCGCGCTTCAGCCAGGTCCTGCTCTGCGTGCATAACCCCTGCCGTCACCACTGGGCGGATATCGTCGCTGACAAAGATCTGCTGCGCCACCAGTACAAGCGCCAGCAACGCAAGCAGGGCATGCCCAACCTGATCGATGCCCAGTCCTTGCATCAGCATGCTCACCCATTGCTGGCTGCCTGGGGCAAACAAGGGAGGGACTACATCAACTTGCTGGACAGCTATGACAATCCAGCGAGTTACCGCACGGCTTTCAGTGACGGGCGCATTGACCTTTTCAGTGAGAGTCAGCCGGGTACTTTGCTCAATCAATTGCAGGATGACATTCTTGAGCTGCGCCCCTTGGCCGAGACCCGCGAGTTGTGGCCTGCAGTCAATCCGGTGAAGGATCGCTCGGTCCGCTTCCAGATCGCGCACAGTCCACAACGCGAAGTGGAAATACTTCATGACCAGCTACTCGCCCGCTTCAGCAGCGATCCGGAGCTGCGTCCCCGTGACGTGATTGTCATGCTGCCGGATATCGACACCTACGCTGCGCATATACGCGCGGTGTTCGGTCAGTTGGGCCGTGACGACTCACGGTTCATTCCGTTTACCCTGACCGATCAGGGCCAGCGCGGTCGTGACCCGCTGCTGATTGCTTTAGAGCATCTGCTGAAATTGCCGGACAGTCGCTTTGCCGTCAGCGAGGTGCTTGATTTGCTTGATGTGCCGGCTCTGCGCGCCCGTTTCGCCATCAAGGAAAGCGATTTACCGACCCTGCATCGCTGGATTGAAGGCGCCGGTATTCGTTGGGGCTTGAATGCCGAGCAGCGAGAAAGCCTGGGCTTGCCCGGGGGTTTGGAGCAGAACAGTTGGCGGTTCGGCTTGCGACGCATGTTACTCGGCTATGCCGTAGGCGTCGGTGAAGGCTGCGAAGGGATCGAGCCGTTTGATGAAATCGGCGGACTGGATGCTGCATTGATAGGCCCGTTGGTGGCTTTGCTCGATGCCCTGGAAATTGCCTATCAACAGTTGTCTGAGCCTGCGCCTGCCGCGCAGTGGGGCGAGCGTCTGCATGCCCTGTTGCAGGTGTTTTTCCTGGCAGAAACCGAGCACGACGAATACATGCTGGTGCAGTTGCAGACGTTGCGCGAGACCTGGTTGCAGACCTGTGAGTCAGTGGGCCTTGAAGACTTGCTGCCGTTGACTGTGGTCCGCGAGGCCTGGCTGGCCGGACTCGACCAAGGCCGCCTGTCTCAACGTTTCCTGGCTGGCTCGGTGAACTTCTGCACGCTCATGCCCATGCGTGCTATCCCATTCAAAGTGGTGTGTCTGCTCGGTATGAATGACGGTGATTATCCGCGCGCGCAACCGCCACTGGATTTCGACCTTATGGGCAGTGACTACCGTCCTGGCGATCGCTCGCGTCGCGAGGACGACCGCTATCTATTGCTTGAGGCCTTGCTCTCTGCGCGAGACCAGTTGTACGTGAGCTGGGTCGGACGCAGCATCCGTGACAACAGCGAGCGCCCAGCCTCGGTACTGATCGGACAACTGCGCGATCATATCGCAGCAGGTTGGCAACTGTTCGGCGCCAAGGAAGACAGCAAACTCGATGGTGGTGAACAACTGTTGCATGCCTTGACCGTTGAGCACCCGTTGCAGCCTTTCAGCGCCCGATACTTTTACAAGGGTAACAATCTGTTCAGCTACGCGCGGGAGTGGCAGGCGTTGCACCTGGCAAGCGAGGGGCAGGCCAAGGCAGAGGACGAACTGCTGCCTTACGAAAACGATGAAGCGCTGAGCCTGCCCTTGCTGCAGGACTTCTTGCGTCATCCGGTGCGGCACTTTTTCAGCCAGCGCTTGAACGTCTTTTTCGAGTCGCTGCAAGCGCCGCTGGCAGATGAAGAACCCTTTGTCCTCGATGCGTTGCAGCGTTACAACCTCAGTGAAAGTATGTTGGCCGCGGCGCTGGCTACACCGCAGGAAGTCGACCAGGCACTTGAGCGTCAGGCGCGTCGCCTGCAGGGCTACGGCATGCTGCCATTGGCCGGTTTCGGTCAAAGCCTGCAAGCTGAGCTGATTGAACCATTGCCAGATCTTTTGCAGCGTCACCAACAACTGCTGCGGCAGTGGCCCACTACGTTGGACAGCGCTTTGCCGATCCGCTTCGAATTTCGCAAGCTCAAACTCGAAGGCTGGCTGGGCCGGGTGTACCAGGGCAACGATAACTCCTTGCTCAGCATCATCACGTTGCCCAATAGCATCAGCAGCGGCCGTTCGCTCAAATGGCATCGGCTTACCTCAACCTGGGTCATGCACCTTGCCGCCTGTGCTGTAGGCCTGCGTTTGCACAGTGCCGTGGTTGCGACTGATATCACGTTGTTGCTCGCGCCCATTGAACAGGCTCGGGCTGCCGATGTGCTTGGTGATCTGTTGCTCGCCCGCCACGCCGGGATGTGCGCACCGCTACCGATCGCAGTCAAGACAGCCTTTGCCTGGCTGGGCCAAGGCGACCCAGACAAGGCCTTGGTCGCTGCTGCCAAGGCGTATGAAGGAGATGGCCAGAACAGTTTTGGAGAACGCAGTGAAAGCACCGCATTGGCACGTCAGTTCACCGACTTCGCGGCCCTGACGGCTAGCGAAGAGTTCGAGGGCTGGTGCGAAGCCTTGTACCGACCGATGTTCGATGCGCCCTGGCAGACCTTGGGCAACGAGGAGAATGCTCAATGAGTCGCAACACGCCACTGGCACTGACCTTCCCACTGCACGGCAGTCAGCTGATCGAGGCCAGCGCCGGTACCGGAAAGACATTTACCATTTCTGCACTCTATTTGCGCCTGGTGCTAGGCCATGGCGGCGAGCAGGGTTTCGGGCGCGAATTGTTACCGCCGCAAATTCTGGTAGTGACCTTTACCGACGCGGCGACCAAGGAGCTGCGTGAGCGAATTCGTACCCGTCTGGCTGAAGCTGCGCGTTTCTTCCGCGGCGAATTGACGGCGGTCGACCCTTTGCTGCAATTGTTGCGTGACGACTACCAAGCAGACCTGTGGCCTGCGTGTGCCAATCGTCTTGATGTAGCCGCGCAGTGGATGGACGAGGCTGCAGTCTCAACCATTCACAGTTGGTGTCAGCGCATGTTGCGCGAACATGCTTTCGACAGCGGCAGCCTGTTCACGCAAACACTGGAAACCGACCACAGCGAGTTGCTCGGACAGGTCATGCGCGATTACTGGCGGCGCTTTTGCTACTGTATGCAAGGTGATGCGCTGGCCTGGGTGCGGAGTAACTGGGTGAGTCCCGATGCTTTACTGCCCCGGGTGCGTGCCCTTTTTGGTCGCCAACGTATCGAGAGCACCACAGAAGAACCGCAGGCATTGATCGAGGCGGTGTTGCAGCAGCGGGCAGAGCAATTGCGCAAGCTCAAGGCTCCATGGGGGCAGTGGTCCGGCGAATTGCTGCAGATTTGTCGAGACGGCTTGGCTGCCAAGCAAGTCGACGGTCGCAAGATGCAGGCGCGTTACTTCGAGCCCTGGTGCGAGAAGCTTGCCCAATGGGCGGCCGACGAACAGGCACTGGAACTTGATCTGGGCACCGGTTTCACTCGCCTTACGCGCTTCGGCATGGCCGAAGCGTGGAAGGGCGAACCGCCAAGTCATCCGGCACTGCAGGCCATGGAAAGCCTGAAAAAGGAACTCACGGCGCTGCCTACTCCCGATGCCTGTCTGCTGGAACACGCTGCCGCCTGGGTCGGCGCGCGCTTCGAGCAGGAAAAGCGTCGTCGTGCAGAGATGGGCTTCGACGATATGCTGGTACGCCTCGATCACGCCTTGCAAGGCGATACGGGTGAGCGTCTGGCGGGTTTGATCCGCGAGCAGTTTCCTGTGGCCTTGATCGATGAGTTTCAGGACACCGACCCTGTCCAGTACCGGATCTTTCAACGTATCTACCGTATCGAGGACAACGTCCGGGATACGGGCTTGTTCATGATAGGTGACCCTAAACAGGCAATCTACGCCTTTCGGGGGGCCGATATCTTTACCTACTTGGGCGCCCGTCGCGCTACCAGTGGACGCTTGCATAGCCTAGACACCAACTACCGCTCCAGTGCTTCGATGGTCAGCGCAGTCAACCATGTGTTCATGCGCGCCGAACTGAATGAGCTTGGTCGCGGCGCTTTTCTGTTCCGAGAAGGTGGTGACAATCCGGTGCCTTTCGTCGAGGTCAAGGCCCAAGGTCGCGGTGAACAGTTCCAGGTTCATAGACAAACGCTAGCCGCTCTCAATCTGTGGCAGTTAACCAGCGACGAGCCCGTTTCCGGCGCGGTCTATCGACAGCAATTGGCTGCCAGCTGCGCCAGCCAGGTTGTTGCGCTGCTCAACGGTGGGCAGCAGGGCCATAGTGGATTTCTCCAGGCCGACCAGTCGCTACGTGGCTGCCTGCCTTCAGATATCGCCATCCTGGTGCGCGATGGTCGTGAGGCGCAGTTGATTCGGGCTGAACTGGCCGCTCGCGATGTACGCAGTGTGTACCTCTCAGACAAGGATTCGGTTTTCGCCGCGCAGGAAGCCCAAGACCTGCTGGCCTGGCTCAAGGCTTGTGCCGAGCCGGATGTCGAGCGCCTGCTGAAGGCTGCACTGGCCAGCATCACGTTGAATCTGCCGCTGGCGGATCTGGAGCAATTGAACCAGAACGAGCGGGTGTGGGAGCGCTGGGTCATGCAATTCCGCCAGTACCGGTTGATCTGGCGAACCCAGGGCGTATTGCCGATGCTGCGACGATTGCTGCATGACTTCCAACTGCCGCAGGTGTTGATCGCTCGCAGCGATGGCGAGCGAGTGTTGACCAACCTGTTGCACCTGGCCGAGCTGCTGCAGCAGGCGGCCACGGAGCTGGATGGCGAGCAAGCTTTGATTCGCCACCTGGGCGAGCACTTGGCCAGCGTCGGACAGGCGGGAGAAGATCAGATCTTGCGTTTGGAAAGCGATGAGCAACTGGTCAAAGTGGTGACTATCCACAAGTCCAAAGGGTTGGAGTACCCGCTGGTATTTCTGCCGTTCATCTGTACCAGCAAACCGGTAGATGGCCAGCGCTTGCCGTTGGCCTGGCACGACAGCGACGGGCACGCGCATCTCACCTTGACCCCGGACGCGGAGCAAATCGCCCTGGCCGACGATGAGCGGCTGGCTGAAGATCTGCGTCTGCTCTACGTCGCCCTGACCCGTGCCCAGCACGCGTGCTGGCTAGGCGTTGCAGACCTCAAGCGCGGCGCTGGCAAAACCTCGTTGTTACACCGTTCGGCGCTGGGCTATTTGCTGGGCGGGGGTGCCCCACTGGCAAACTCCAGTCAACTCAATGACTGGTTGCAGGCATTGCAAGCCGACTGTTCGGCGATTGCTTGCAGCGCCATGCCCGAGCCAGATGAGCAGGCCTATAGCGCGCCACTCAATCACTCGGAGCTTTTGCCCGTACGTGAGCCCAAGCGTCGTGCTGCCGAGAACTGGTGGATTGCCTCCTACAGTGCCTTACGAATAGGCGAGGACGCGATGACCCTGGCAGCAGACAGCTCTCAGGCTCAACAACTACTGGATGACGAACGACCCGATCCGCAGCAACTGCGCGAAGTTGCGCCCGGCAGCGGTGATATCCATCGCTTCCCGCGTGGCCCGAATCCCGGGACGTTCCTTCACGGCTTGCTCGAATGGGCAGGGCTCGAAGGCTTTGCGCAGGTGACGGCCAACGACGCAGCGCTCAAGCGTACGGTCGGCCAGCGCTGCAACCGTCGTGACTGGGAGGGCTGGATCAACACCCTCAGCGACTGGCTGAAACAATTGTTGCTGCAGCCCATGGCGCTGGAACCGGCGAGCCCGATGGTCGCCTTGAATCAGCTGAGCCAGTACCAGATCGAGATGGAGTTCTGGTTTGCCAGCCATAGGGTCGACGTCGGTCAACTGGATCGCCTGGTGTGTGAGCACACCCATCAGGGCGCGAGCCGAATCGCGGCTCAGCCGGCCCAGCTCAACGGTATGTTCAAGGGCTTTATCGACTTGGCTTTCGAACATGATGGGCGCTTCTATGTGGCCGATTACAAGTCCAACTGGCTGGGCCCCGATGATCTGGCCTACAGCGAGCTGGCCATGGAGTCGGCGATTCTAAGTCACCGCTACGATCTGCAATATGTGCTGTATCTGCTGGCCTTGCACCGTCAGTTGCGTGCGAGGCTGCCGGACTACGACTACGACCGGCATGTGGGCGGTGCACTGTTCATCTTCTTGCGTGGCGTGCACTCGGCGAGCGGTGGCGTGTATTTCGTCAAGCCGCCACGGGAACTGATCGAGCGCCTCGATGCTTTGTTCCGCGGTGTCAGTAAACCGCAGCAACATGACCTGTTCCTGGGAGATGCACCATGAGCCGTACGCTCGATGATCTGCTGCCGACACCGCTGGATGCCCGGCATTTGGCGGCACTTGAGCCATTGAATAACAGTGCCGATCTGCTCGCGCTGCTTGATCGCTGGGTTGAGCGCAATTGGCTGCGCGCCCTGGACCGGGCTTTTGTCGGATTCCTCGAGGAGTTGGACCCGCAAGGTGATTCCCTGGTCCTGCTCGCCGCAGCGCTTGCCAGCCATCAGTTGGGGCATGGCCATGTTTGCCTGGACCTGGGCGAAACGTTGGCCGAGCCTGACTTTGCCCTGTCGTTGCCGCCGGAGGGTGATGCCCTGGCCGGCCCCTTGTTGCTACCGTCGCAATTGCTTGAGCAACTGACCTTGGCAACCTGGTTGCAGCGTCTGGCCGACAGCCGTCTGGTTGCCAATGGTGCCCGGAAGGAAGATGCCGCTCGGCCCTTGGTGCTGAGTGGCCAGCGCTTGTATTTGCGCCGTTACTGGACCTATGAACGACAGATCGACGGCGCCTTGCGCCAGCGCCTTGAACAGGTCGAAGCCATTCCATCCGATTTGCCAGCGCGCTTGGCGCAGTTGTTTGCCACGGGCAGTCAGGCAAGGCAGGTGGACTGGCAAAAGCTGGCCTGTGCCCTGGCCACACGCGGTGGGTTCAGCATCATTACCGGCGGTCCGGGTACCGGCAAGACCACGACCGTGGTGCGTTTGCTGGCCTTGCTTCAGGCGCCAGCGGTAGAGGCCGGACGGCCGCTGCGTATACGGCTGGCAGCACCTACAGGCAAGGCGGCGGCGCGTTTGACCGAGTCGATTGGCCAGCAGGTCGAACGTCTGTCGGTTGACGCCCAGGTGCGGGAAAACATCCCTACCGATGTCTCGACCGTGCACCGCTTGTTGGGCAGTCGCCCCGGATCGCGGCATTTTCGTCATCACGCGGGCAACCCTTTGCCGTTGGATGTATTGGTGGTCGACGAAGCCTCGATGATCGATCTGGAAATGATGGCCAATCTGCTTGCCGCGCTACCCGCTCATGCCCGTCTGGTGTTGTTGGGCGACAAGGATCAATTGGCATCGGTGGAAGCCGGCGCCGTGCTTGGCGATCTGTGCCGCGATGCCGAGGCCGGACGCTACAGCCCCCAGACTCAGGCCTGGCTTGAACAGATCAGTGGTGAGTCATTGGCGGGCAGTGAACTGCAACCTGGCAGCCGTGAGCAATTCCCACTGGCGCAGCAGGTGGTGATGTTGCGCTTTTCCCGACGCTTTGGTGAGAGCAGTGGTATTGGCCGGCTGGCACGCCTGGTCAATCTGCAAGACGCTGAACAGGCCCGGGCATTGCTCAAGCAAACTCAAGATGATGTGTACGGTTTGACCCTGCGCGGCGAACAGGACCGCGCCCTCGACCGTCTGCTGCTTGATGGTCTGGGTAGCAGCGATGGGCCGCAGGGCTATCGCAGCTATTTGCAGGCAATTGGACGCCAGCGCCCTTCACTGGCCACGCCAGCGCTAGACCCACGCTGGGAAGCCTGGGCGATGGCGGTGTTGCAGGGATTTGAAACGTTCCAGCTGCTGTGCGCCGTTCGTAAGGGGCCGTGGGGCGTCGAAGGGTTGAACCAGCGTGTTGCTCGGGTATTGGGTGCCGCCGGATTGATCGATGTCGATCAGCCTTGGTATGAGGGGCGCCCCGTACTCATGACGCGCAACGACTATGGCCTCGGCTTGATGAATGGCGACATCGGCATAGCCTTGCGCCTGCCGGATGAGCAACAGCCTGGTCAGCAGGTGCTGCGGGTAGCCTTTGCTCGAAATGACGGCCGCGGCGGCGTACGGTTTGTACTGCCTAGTCGCCTGAACGATGTGGAAACCGTGTACGCAATGACCGTGCACAAATCCCAGGGCTCCGAGTTCGACCATACTGCCCTGGTGCTGCCCGATGTTCTCAATCCGGTGTTGACCAAGGAGTTGATTTACACCGGTATTACCCGGGCAAAAAGCTGTTTTACTTTAATCGAGCCGCGTCAGGGAGTGTTTGAAGACGCAGTGCGTCGCAAGGTCAAACGTATCTCCGGACTCATGCTGGAGCAGGTATGAACAGGGTGAATCGGACTTTGAGCGGATTTTCAGGAGGGCGTTCCCTCACTGGGAATATGGCCATTGTGCTATCGTTGCGACATGATTTTCTAGCGTTCTGAGATTTCCTTCATGAAAGTGGCCGCCTCGACATCGGGACGTGTAACGAGTCCTGGGCGCTCGCTGGTGGCCGCTTTTTCCTTGCTGTTTGCCACCCTGGCCTGCGCCGAATCAACGCAGACTTCAAGTATGGCCGAGCAACGTGCTTCTGCCGTAACTCAGGTAGTGCTGGGCATACTCAGCTACGCGCGCTGGCCGGTGGAGCCGACGCAGCTGCGTTTGTGTCTGGTTGGCCCCACCGAGTACACCGACGACCTGGTAAAGGGCACCACGCAGGCTACAGGCCGTGCATTGGTGGTAAGGCGCTTGCTGGCCGGGGATCCGCGCATTGCCAATGAATGCGACGCGGTTTATCTCGGCCAGATGAGCGAGGATGAACGACGCCAGTTGTTCAGTGCCATTGCTGGTCATCCGGTCTTGAGCATCAGTGAGGCCGACGACCTTTGCACCGTCGGCAGTGTGTTTTGCCTGCGTGTTAGCGACCAGCAGGTGGCGTTCGACGTCAATCTTGATTCAGTCTCGCGTAGCGGCGTACGCATCCACCCCTCTGTGTTGCAATTGTCGCGTCGGCGGGCGGCACATCCATGATCGGTTTTGGCTGGGGAAACCAGCGTCCGACCTTACGTGCGGTGCTTGGGCGTCGCCATTTGAGCGTGGCCTTGCTGGCCGTCGGCTTGGCAGGTATTTCCCTGACGTTGCTGGGGGTGCTGGCGTTGCGGTCATATGCCAACCACAACCTGCACTTGATCGCGCGCTCGATCAACTACACGGTCGAGGCCGCCGTGGTGTTCAATGACAGCAGCGCGGCCAATGAAGCCCTGGCCTTGATCGCGTCCACGGAAGAACTGGCCGACGTCAAGGTGTTCGATGACAGCAACCAACTGATGGCGAGCTGGCATCGCAGTGACGACAGCCTGCTGGCGCGGATGGAACAACAAGTTGCGCACATGTTGCTGGATGAGCCGGTCACCTTACCGGTAATGCATCAGGGGCAGCAGGTCGGTCGCATCGAATTGATCGGACAGGGGGGGAGCTTGATGCGCTTCCTGCTCAGTGGCTTGGCCGGCATCATTTTTTGCACAGCGCTCAGTGTCGTGGGGGCCTTGTACCTGTCGCGGCGTATGTTCGGTGATATCGTCGGGCCTTTGCGCAGCTTGGCCACGGTCGCCCACGCTGCGCGCCGCGAGCGCAGTTTCGACCGCCGCGTGCCATCAGCACAGATTGCCGAACTCAATGAGTTAGGCAACGACTTCAATGCCCTGCTCGACGAACTGGAAAGCTGGCAGAACCATCTGCAGCGCGAGAATCGGAGCCTGGCGCACAAGGCCAGTCACGACAGTCTGACCGGTTTGCCCAATCGCGCCTTTTTCGAAGGCAGACTCAGCCGCACGTTGCGCAATGCCAGCAAATACCAGGAGAACATGGCGCTGCTGTTTCTCGACAGCGACAACTTCAAGGACATCAATGACAGCCATGGCCATGCCGCGGGCGATGAAGTACTGGTGAGTGTTGCCAACCGGGTGCGCTCACAACTGCGCGAGAGTGACCTGGTGGCCCGTTTGGGGGGCGACGAGTTTGCCGTGCTGCTGGCGCCGCTGCACAGTCGTGAAGATGCCATGCGCATCGCCGAGAAAATCATTGCCAGCATGCATGTGCCGATCTACCTGTCGGCAGGACAAAGTATTGTCACCTCGTTGAGTGTCGGTATTGCCTATTTCCCGGATGATGGTCTGACGCCATCGGACTTGCTTCAAGCCGCCGATGCGGCGATGTACCAGGCCAAACGCAACACCCGAGGCCAGTGGCAAACGGCAGAGACGGAGCACTCTGCCAATCAAGTAAAAAACAGGAGCTGAACCGTGACACACCTGAGTCAATATCTACGTTCTCACTTTATCTGGCTGGCCCTGATGCTGCTGGCCCTGGCGGGTTGCCAGAGCACACCACCCAAAGGCCTGACTGCTGAGCAGATCGCCATGCTCAAGCAACAAGGATTCCAATTGACCGATGAAGGCTGGGAGTTCGGCTTGTCGGGTAAAGTATTGTTCGGTAGCGACCTGGATTCACTCAACAGCGAGAGCCGAGCCATCGTCGAGCGTATTGGCACGTCGCTGTTGTCGGTGGGCATCCAGCGCGTGCGCGTTGATGGTCACACCGATTCTTCCGGCAAGGCGGCCTACAACGAGCAACTGTCGCTGCGTCGTGCAAAGAGCGTGGCCAACGTGCTCACGGCCATTGGCATGCGCGCGGAAAACGTCGAAACCCGAGGCTTGGGCAGTCGCGTACCGGTGGCCAGCAATGACACCCGCGCCGGCCGAATGGAAAACCGCCGGGTCGCCATCATTGTCGCCTCCGACTAATCGGCGAAGCTCATCGTGCGCGACTCGCCCATCAACAGTGGCGCGTTGCGCTCCGTCACCCCGCGGATGTAATCCCGCAACAGGGTAATCCGCTTCTAAGTCCTATCACTACAGACGCAATGGCAGATCGTGTTTCTCATGGGCTCTACGAATTTTTCAGTGAGTTCCATGCATTCGCTCACAATCCATTCGTTAGTCTTTGAATCCCGGCAAGCCCTGAGCAGCACGCCATTCCTTCACCACCCGCGTGACGTCTTGCGCCGATCCGCTTGATCCATTTTCTGGGTAGTAAATGAGGTCGGTACCATCTGGATGACCGGTAACTTCACAAAATTGGTCCAGCAGAACATCTAACACGTCATCAGTTGCTGATTTGTTTTCAGCCAGCAGCTTGAGCATGAAGCTGATGAATTCGTCTTCGGTGCAGTCGCTGATATCTTTTTTCATTATCAGTGTTAACCGTTTCTATAAATATCGATGTGGTGTTTGGGGGTTACGACGTTCGTGTTGTTTGATTACACCTCCAGCCGTGCGCACGACGCACCGTTGCGCTTGCTGGAACGCTATCGCGGGTATGTCAGGACCGACGATTACACAGGCATAATGTGTTGGCGTTGCCCCCGCGTCCCGCGACTCGCCCATCAGCAATGGCGTGATGCGCTCCGTCACCCCGCGGATGTAATCCCGCAACAGGGTAATCCGCTTCCAAGTCCTATCACTACAGACGCAATGGCAGAGTGTGTTTCTCATAGGCTCTACCAATTTTCAGTGAGTTCCATGCGCTCGCTCGCAATCCATTCGTCAGTCTTTGAATCCCGGCAGGCCCTGAGTAGCACGCCATTCTTTCACCGTTTGCGTAATGCCAGCCGCTGAATCATCGGCATCGTCTTCTGGGTAGAAAATCAAATCAGACCCAGCAGGGTGCTCGCTCACCTCTTCAAAGTGGAACACTAGCTTGTCCACTTCCGGCTGCGTGTCATCGTGACTAATGATGCGCTGTAGCAGGTCTACAAATTCGTTTTCTGTGTAGTCGCTGATTGTGTTTTTCATGGTTTCTACCAATTAATTCAGCGAGTTCCATGCGCTCACTTACAATCCATTCGTTGGTCTTTGAATCCCGGCAGGCCCTGAGCAGCACGCCATTCCTTCACAATCTGTGCCACGCCTTTAGGGGAGTTGTCTGCACCGCTACCTGATTTGTTGAAGAGCTATCAGTCGGCGAAGCTCATCGTGCGCGACTCGCCCATCAACAGCGGTGCGTTGCGCTCGGTCACCCCACGGATGTAATCCCACAACAGGGTAATCCGCTTCAACTTGCGCAAGTCCTCGCGGCAGTACATCCAGAATTGCCGGGTAATCTCCACCTCATCGGGCAGTATCGCTACCAGGCGTGGGTCTTGTGCGGCCAGAAAGCAGGGCAGGATCGCCAGCCCACGGCCCTGTTGAGCCGCCACGTACTGGGCGATCACGCTGGTGCTGCGCAGATTGGCACTGGCGGAGGGGATCAGGTTGGCCAGGTACAGCAACTCCGAGCTGAAGGCCAGGTCGTCGACGTAGCTGATGAATTGATGACGCGCCAGGTCGCTGCTGCGGGTGATTGGTTCATGGCTGTCCAGATATTCCTGGGTGGCGTATAGGCGCAGGCGGTAGTCGCACAATTTGCAGCATACGTAGGGACCGTGCTCTGGTCGTTCCAGGGCGATGACGATGTCTGCTTCGCGCTTGGACAGGCTGATGAAATGCGGCAGCGGCAGGATGTCCACCGAGATAGCCGGGTAGGCATCGACGAAGTGGCTCAACTGCGGTGTAACAAAAAAACTGCCAAAGCCTTCGGTGCAGCCCATGCGCACATGCCCGGACAGCGCCACGCCGGAGCCCGATACCTGTTCGCAAGCCATGTGCAGGGTGCTTTCGATCGACTCGGCGTAGCTGAGCAGGCGCTGGCCCTCAGCGGTCAGGACAAAGCCGTTGGTCCGCGATTTCTCGAAGAGCAGGGTGCCCAATGCGCTTTCCAGCGAACTGATGCGTCGGGACACCGTGGTGTAGTCCACCCCGAGGCGCTTGGCCGCGCTGCTGGCCTTGCGGGTACGGGCTACCTCCAGAAAAAACTTCAGGTCGTCCCAGTTCAAAGCGCCTAGCGAAGTGATGTTTTTTTGCATGTTGGTCCGGCTTTTATGTGCGTTTTTATTGGATCTTTGCACATCTATACTCCAAAACAAGCCCTAGACCCAAGCGCCCGTCGTGGTTGTCCCGGCGGCGTCGATCTCTCCCTAACAACAATTTCAGGAGAACGCACATGAACGCATCCCTTACTCCCGGCCAAACCAAGGTCGAGCAGGTCAAGCTGCTGATCGACGGCCAATGGGTCGAATCGAAGACCAGCGAATGGCGCGACGTGGTCAATCCGGCCACGCAACAAGTGCTCGCCCGTGTGCCGTTCGCCACTGTCGAAGAAGTTGATGCAGCCATCGCTGCCGGCCAGCGTGCTTTCAAGACCTGGCGCGACACGCCGATCGGCGCACGCATGCGCATCATGCTCAAGCTCCAGGCGCTTATCCGTGAGCATTCCAAGCGTATCGCTGTGGTACTGAGCGCCGAGCAAGGCAAGACCATCGCCGATGCTGAAGGCGATATTTTCCGCGGCCTGGAAGTGGTCGAGCATGCGTGCAGCATCGGCAGCCTGCAAATGGGCGAGTTCGCTGAGAACGTCGCTGGTGGTGTCGATACCTATACTCTACGTCAGCCAATTGGGGTGTGCGCGGGCATTACGCCGTTCAACTTCCCGGCGATGATTCCGCTGTGGATGTTCCCGATGGCCATCGTCTGCGGTAATACCTTCGTCCTGAAACCGTCCGAGCAGGATCCGCTGTCGACCATGATGCTGGTGGAGCTGGCTCTGGAAGCCGGTGTTCCGGCCGGTGTGCTGAACGTGGTACATGGCGGCAAGCAGGTGGTCGACGCCCTGTGCACTCACACTGACATCAAGGCCATTTCCTTTGTCGGTTCCACAGAGGTGGGCACCCACGTCTACAACCTCGCAGGTCAGCACGGCAAACGCGTGCAGTCGATGATGGGCGCGAAGAACCACGCCGTGGTGCTGCCGGACGCCAACCGTACGCAAACCCTGAACGCCCTGGTCGGTGCCGGCTTCGGCGCGGCTGGCCAGCGCTGCATGGCGACTTCGGTGGCGGTATTGGTCGGCAAGGCGCGTGAGTGGCTGCCCGAACTCAAGGCGCTGGCTGCAAACCTCAAGGTCAACGCCGGTAGCGAACCTGGCACTGACGTCGGTCCGCTGATTTCCAAGCGTGCCAAGGAGCGCGTGCTGGGTCTGATCGAAAGCGGCATCCAGGAAGGTGCCAAGCTTGAGCTCGATGGCCGTGATGTGAGTGTGCCAGGCTTTGAGCAGGGCAACTTCGTCGGGCCAACCCTGTTCTCCGGGGTGACCACCGACATGCAGATCTACACCCAGGAAATCTTCGGCCCCGTACTGGTGGTGCTGGAAGTCGACACCCTCGACGAAGCCATTGCCCTGGTCAACCGCAACCCGTTTGGTAACGGTACTGGCCTGTTCACCCAAAGTGGTGCTGCGGCGCGCAAGTTCCAGAACGAAATCGACGTCGGCCAGGTCGGAATCAATATCCCGATTCCCGTGCCGGTCCCGTATTTCAGCTTCACCGGTTCGCGTGGTTCAAAACTTGGCGACCTGGGCCCGTACGGCAAGCAAGTGGTGCAGTTCTACACTCAGACCAAGACCGTCACCAGCCGCTGGTTCGATGACGACAGTGTCAACGACGGTGTGAACACCACTATCAGCCTGCGCTAAGGAGTTCATCATGCGTATTGCATTCATCGGCCTTGGCAACATGGGCGCGCCAATGGCCCGCAACCTGATCAAGGCCGGACACCAGCTGCAGCTGTTTGACCTGAACAAAACCGTGCTGGCCGAGCTTGCCGAACTCGGCGCCCAGATCAGCAGCTCGCCGCGTGATGCAGCGCAGCAGAGCGAACTGGTCATCACCATGTTGCCTGCCGCCGCCCATGTGCGCGGTGTGTACCTGAACGAAGACGGTGTGTTGGCAGGCGTGCGTGCCGGCACCCCGGTGGTTGACTGCAGCACCATCGATCCGCAGACCGCCCGAGATGTCGCCGCTGCGGCGGCCAAGCAGGGTGTGGATCTGGCCGACGCACCGGTATCAGGCGGTACCGGCGGTGCGGCCGCGGGCACCCTGACGTTCATGGTCGGTGCCAGCGAGGCGCTGTTTGCCACGCTGCAACCGGTACTGGCGCAGATGGGGCGCAACATTGTTCATTGCGGTGAGGTAGGGACTGGCCAAATCGCCAAGATCTGTAACAACCTGCTGCTGGGCATTTCGATGGTCGGGGTTTCCGAAGCCATGGCCCTGGGCAATGCCTTGGGAATCGACACGAAAGTGCTGGCGGGCATTATCAACAGCTCCACGGGGCGCTGCTGGAGCTCCGATACCTACAACCCCTGGCCGGGCATTGTCGAGACCGCGCCAGCGTCACGGGGTTATACCGGTGGCTTTGGTGCCGAGTTGATGCTCAAGGACCTGGGCCTGGCTACCGAAGCTGCGCGCCAGGCGCATCAACCGGTAATCATGGGCGCCGTGGCCCAACAGCTTTACCAAGCCATGAGCCTGCGCGGTGATGGCGGCAAGGACTTCTCGGCGATTGTCGAAGGCTATCGCAAACCCGAGTAACCAGGCATCGCTAGCAAGGCGGGCTTCCACAGGTACTGCGCACACCTGATTCTGTGGGAGCTCGCCTTGCCAGCGACGGGTTGTTTGGCCGCCCGGATGTAATCAGGCAAAAACGAAATATTTGCGCACCGTCTCCACCACCTCCCAGGTGCCTTTCATTCCCGGCTCGATCACGAATACATCACCTGCCTTCAGGTGAATCGGTTGCTCGCCTTCCGGCGTGATCACGCAGTAGCCGTCGAGGAAATGACAGTATTCCCACTTCTCGTAATTCACCTCGAACGTACCCGGGGTGCAGATCCATGTGCCCATGATCTTGCTGCCATCTGTGGAGAGGTAGGCGTTGAGGTTCACGGTGTGCGGGTCGCCGGCAATGCGTTTCCACTTGGTTGCATCCAGTACCGGGGTCGGGCAGGTGTTGCGTAGAACGGTGATGAAGTCGGACATGTCAGCTCCAAACGGTCTGATGAGAGGTCCGTTACCATAGGTCCGATCTAGTCGCTGGAGTTGTCTGGGCTCGACCTCGAGCGCTCGATCTGCGCCGCTTGCTGTTGGGCTTGCAGGTGCCGCACCAACGCTTGGCCATGCCCAGGCAGGCTAGCGAAGTCACGCGCACACAACAGCAATTGACGCTGGGCCCAGGGTTCTTCGAGGCTCATGCTGCGCAAGGCCAGTACGCCCTGCCAGCGCCGCACGGCTGCCAGCGGCACCACCCCCAATCCTGCGCCATGGGCCACCATGCGGATCATGCCATCGAAGCCTTCGGCCCGAACTCTCACCTGGAGTCGCTGGCCAAGGTGCAGGGCTTGCTCTTCAAGATGCAGGCTCAAGGCACTGTCCGTCGACAGGCCCACGTAGCCATGGGCGAGAGTGTCGGCAAAACGCAGGTGGGTGTGGACGGCCAAGGGATGTTCGGGCGCCATGATCAGCACGAGCGGGTCGTCACGAAAAGCGCGCGTTTGCAGGTGCTCGCTGGTAACGGCGGTAGAAATGATGCCGATATCCGCCGCGCCCTGGGTAATAGCCTGGACAATACGCAAACTCGGCAGTTCCTGGACGTCAAGGGTGATGGCCGGATGCCCGGCCAGAAAGCCTGCGAGCAGTTCAGGCAGGTATTCGCTCAATGCTGCGGTGTTGCACAGCAAGCGTACCTGGCCTTGCAGGCCCAGGGCATATTGGGCCAGATCGAACTGCAAGCGCTCCACCTGCTGGCCGATCAGCCGCGCATGCTGGAGCAGGGCCTGACCCGCCGGGGTCGCTTGTACGCCACGGCGGTTTCGTTCGAGCAGTGCTGTACCAAGGCATGCCTCCATGGCACGAATACGCGCACTGGCTGCCGGCAGGGAAAGATGGCTGCACTGCGCACCGGCAGTGATGTTGCCGCATTCCAGCGTGTGCTGGAAAAGTCGCAGGTCAATCAGATCGAAATGCATGAGCCTCTGCCTGGGCAATAGTCTGGCTCAGTATATGGCAGATATTCAGCGGTCGGCGCGGCAGGCACCATGACCCCATGACGAACTTCATTGGCTTTTATCAGGAAATTGGCCCGGCTCTATCGCTGCTGGTACTGCTCACTTTTGTTCTGGCGGGCGCGGTGAAGGGCGTGATCGGTTTGGGTTTGCCGACCGTTGCCATGGGCGTGCTCGGGGTGGCTATATCTCCGGCACAGGCTGCGGCGCTGCTCATCGTGCCCTCAACTTTGACCAATCTCTGGCAACTGGCTGCGGGCGGGCATTTGGCAGCGTTGTTGCGGCGCTTGTGGCCGCTGATGCTGATGACCTTTGTTGGCACCCTGGTGGGCAGTGCCTGGCTGGGAATCAACAGTGGTGCCTGGGCGGCCCACGCTTTGGGTGGGGCGCTGCTGGTGTATGCAGTGTATGGATTGGTCGCTCGTGGCTTCGCGACGCCGCCCTCATGGGAACGCTGGAGCGCCCCCGTGTGCGGTTTGCTCACCGGAATAGTTACCGCGGCCACGGGCGTCTTCGTCATTCCTGCGGTGCCTTACTTACAGAGTCTAGGCCTGAGCCGCGATGAGATGGTTCAGGCTTTGGGCCTGTCTTTCACGGTGTCGACGCTGGCGTTGGCGCTGGGCCTGGCTGGTCAGGATGCACTCGGTGCGCAGACGTTGGCAGCGTCCTTGCTGATGCTGGCGCCGGCGCTGCTGGGCATGCTGGCGGGCCAATGGTTGCGCCAACGCATCAGCGCCGCGCTGTTCAAGCGCTGTTTCTTTGTCGGCCTGGCGCTGCTTGGCGCGCACCTGTTGCTTAACGGCTAGCGGAGGACGGGCTGAGCATATCGATCAATTGAATGTCGAAGTCGCGCTCCAGATAGTCCATGCGTTTGTCGAAGAATGCCTGCATGTGCGGCAGGGCCGAGTGCACATCCAGCGCGGCTTTGCTGGCCCAGATCTCGTAGAACACGAACAGGCTCGGATCCTCCTTGTCGCGCAGCATGTGGTATTCGATGCAGCCGGGTTCGGAACGGCTGGGTTGCACGTAGGCGCGGAACAGTGCTTCGAAGGCCTCGGCTTTTTCCGGACGGGTTTTGGCTTTGAGAATGAAGCCGTAGGGTTCGCTCATGGTGCACCTCTGGTTTGGGGTGAACTGATTTTATTTCATTAATGTGTGTTGTATTCGTGCTTTTAGGACAAAAGTAATTTGCGTGGGCGATGGTTTTTCTGCCGTGTTTCTACCTCTAATCTGCCGCCATCCAAATTGATCCGATCCGACGGCCAAGACGCCGTAGTTGATCGCACGACAGATGAGGCAAGTGATGAAAAAAGTTCTATTGCTCAACGGCGGTAAAAAATTTGCTCACTCCGATGGCCGTCTGAACGAAACCTTGCATGAGGCCGCCCTAGCGTTCCTCGATCGTGCCGGTTTCGACGTCAAGACCACCTACATCGATGGCGGTTATGACAACGCCGAAGAAGTGCAGAAGTTCCTCTGGGCTGATGTCATCATCTATCAAATGCCAGGTTGGTGGATGGGCGCTCCATGGACGGTGAAGCAGTACCTGGATGAAGTGTTCACAGCAGGTCACGGCAGTCTCTATGCCAACGATGGGCGCACACGTTCCGATGCGTCGCAGAAGTATGGCAGCGGCGGCCTGATTCAGGGCAAGCAATACATGCTCTCTCTGACCTGGAACGCACCGCAGCAAGCGTTCGATGACCCGGATGATTTCTTCGAAGGCAAGGGTGTGGACGCGGTGTACTTTCCCTTCCACAAGGCCAATCAGTTTCTCGGTATGAGCGCGCTGCCGACCTATCTGGCGGTAGATGTGATGAAGCGTCCAAACGTCGAGGCCGCAGTTGCTGCCTATGAGCAGCACCTTGCCCAGGTTTTCCAGATCCAGGCCTGATGAAACCTTGCGTTGCCTGCTACAAGCGGCTATCTATCACGGCTGTCGTTCACCCCGAGGTACAGCCGTGAAAGCCAGATCCGATGAATTGCAGGTGTTCGTCTCGGTCATCGAGTGCGGCTCTATTTCCGCGGCGGCCGAGCAGGGCGGGCAGACGCCTTCGGCGATCAGTCGCACCTTGTCGCGCCTGGAGGCCAAGCTTGGCACCACGCTGATCAACCGCACCACCCGGCGTATGGACCTTACTGAAGAAGGACGGTTTTTCTTCGAGCGGGCCAAGTCGATCCTGCAGCAGATGGACGATCTCGAAGAGCACCTGTCGGTCCATCACCAGACACCTTCAGGACGCCTGCGCATCAATGCTGCCTTGCCCTTCATGCTGCACGCAATCGTGCCCTGGGTGAGTGAGTTCCGCACGCTGTACCCGCAGATTCAGTTGGAGCTCAATACCAGCGACTTGATCATCGATTTGATCGAACAGAGTACGGATGTGGCCATTCGTATTGGTGACTTGGCCGACTCCAGCCTGCATGCGCGCTCGTTGGGGTGCAGTCCACTGAACGTCTTGGCCAGCCCGGACTATTTGGCGCGCCATGGTCAGCCCAAACGAGTCGAAGACTTGTTGGAGCATTCGCTGCTGGGCTTCACCCAAACCGAAACGCTCAACCATTGGCCGATACGTCATGCCGAAGGGGATCGCCTGCTGATCCGTCCGAGCCTGTCTGCTTCCAGCGGTGAAACCCTGCGTTCACTGGCCTTGGCCGGAGAAGGCATTGCTTGCCTGTCGCACTTCATGACGCATGAAGACATTCGAACGGGGCGCTTGCAGGTGGTGCTGCCCGAATTCAACAGCGGCTATCGTCAGCCAATCAACGCCGTGTACTACCGTAACTCGCAGTTGGCCCTGCGCATTCAGTGTTTTCTCGATTTCATTCAGCACAAGCTGGCGATCTACGCCTGCTGATTGCTTCAAGCGCGACAAAACCTTCCTGCAAACGGCGATTTTTCCGGCGCTGTTTGATTAGTTTTCGGACATCAGCCTTAATGGCTGTTCAACGAAAACAACACCAAGGAAGCTCTCATGCGCGTTGTGATGTTCCGAACCCTGGGCCTGAGTGCCGCGATAATCGCCAGCTCATCGGCCTACGCTGTGACGTTGGAGGGTGGCGCGGTAGCCGCCCCCGATCAATATGGTGCACAGGTAGCCGCTGAAGTGCTCAAAAAAGGCGGTAACGCGGTAGACGCCGCCGTCGCCACCGCCTTTACCCTGGCGGTGACCTACCCTGAAGCCGGGAACATCGGCGGGGGTGGTTTCATGACTCTGTACATGGATGGCAAACCCTACTTCCTCGACTACCGCGAAGTAGCGCCCAAAGCTGCCAGTCGCAACATGTACCTGGACGAAAAGGGCGAGATCATTGAAAACCTGAGCCTGGTCGGTTCCCGCGCAGCCGGGGTACCAGGCACGGTGATGGGCTTGTGGGAGGCGCATCAGAAGTTCGGCAAGTTGCCTTGGGCCGAGTTGATCACCCCGGCAGTGGGCTACGCGAAAAACGGTTTCAAAATTGCTGCCAAGCAGTACCAGTATCGCGAAGATGCCTTGGGATTGTTCAAGGACAGCACCAACTTCAATGACTACTTCGGCAGCATGAAAGTTGGCGAAACCTTCAAGCAGCCTGAGTTGGCGCAAACGCTGGAGCGCATAGCCGACAAGGGCGTCAGCGAGTTCTATCAGGGCAAGACTGCCGATCTGCTGGTCGCGCAGATGCAGGCCGACAACGGCTTGATCAGCAAGGACGACCTCAAGGACTACAAAGCTGTATGGCGTGATCCGATGGCGATCGAGTGGCGCGGCAACATGGTCTATACCGCTCCGCTGCCAAGCTCGGGTGGCGTAGCCCTGGCACAGCTGCTGGGCATCAAGGAAAACCGTGCAGCGGACTTCAAGGGCGTCGAGCTCAACTCTGCCCGCTACATCCATCTGTTGGCAGAAATCGAGAAGCGCGTGTTTGCCGACCGTGCCGATTACCTGGGAGACCCGGCGTTCTCCAAGGTGCCTGTGGATAAGTTGATTGCCAAGGACTACCTGGTAAAACGCGCCCAAGAGATCAATCCGACGGCAATTTCCGAAACCGAAAAAGTCCGTCCGGGCCTGGAACCGCATCAGACCACTCATTTCTCCATCGTCGACAAGCAGGGTAACGCGGTCAGCAACACCTACACCCTGAACTGGGACTATGGCAGTGGCGTCGTGGTCAAGGGGGCGGGCTTCCTGCTCAATGATGAGATGGACGACTTCAGTTCCAAGCCAGGCGTGGCCAATGCGTTCGGCGTGGTGGGCGGCGATGCCAATGCCATCGAGCCGGGCAAGCGCATGCTCTCGTCCATGGCGCCGACGCTGGTCACGCGCGATGGCAAGGTCACGTTGGTACTGGGCACGCCGGGCGGCTCGCGGATTTTCACTTCGATCTTCCAGGTGTTGAACAACCTGTATGACTACAACCTGCCACTGGAAAAAGCCGTAGCCGCACAACGTGTGCATCACCAACTGCTGCCTAAGGACACTATCTATTTCGATGCCTACGCGCCGCTGACTGGCAAGGTTGCCGAAGAGCTGAAGAAGATGGGTTACATCCTTGAGGATCAAGGTTGGGAAATGGGTGATATCCAGGCGATCCGCGTCAATGGCACGACGTTGGAAACCGCTTCCGACCCACGTGGTCGTGGGGTTGGACACGTTATCAAGTAAGCACCACCGCTCCTGCAGATCATGATCTGTAGGAGCGGCTCGGTTTTATGCTCAGACGCGGAAGTGGCTGACCAAGGTTTGTAGCTGGTTGCCAAGTCGAGCCAGTTCAACGCTGGAGGCCGCAGTTTCATCGCTGGCCGCCGCGGTCTGCTCCGAGACGTCACGCACATTGAGGATGCTGCGGCTGATCTGCTCGGCCACTGCGCTCTGCTGTTCGGCTGCCGCTGCAATCTGCTGGTTCATCGACTGAATGCTCGACACGGTGCGCGTGATGCTTTCCAGCGAAGCCCCGGCCTTGCGCGTCAGTTCAACACTGCTTTCGGTCAAGTTGCGGCTGCCGTGCATCACATTGGCCACCTGTTGAGTGCCGCTCTGCAGGCCGGCCACCAGTTCTTCAATCTCTTCGGTGGACTTCTGCGTGCGTTGAGCCAGGCCGCGAACTTCATCGGCAACAACCGCGAAGCCACGTCCGGCTTCACCGGCGCGAGCT
Source organism: Pseudomonas sp. DG56-2 (assembly GCF_004803755.1). NCBI lineage: Bacteria > Pseudomonadati > Pseudomonadota > Gammaproteobacteria > Pseudomonadales > Pseudomonadaceae > Pseudomonas > Pseudomonas sp. DG56-2. The sequence goes on along the minus strand of NZ_CP032311.1, from coordinate 5,081,116 downwards.
GCTTCGATCGCTGCGTTCAGCGCCAGCAGGTTGGTCTGTTCGGCAACCGACTTGATGACATCCATGACGCTGCCGATCTTCTGGCTTTCCTGCTGCAACTGCCCCATGGCTTCGGTGGAGCGACGCACTTCTTCAGCCAGGCGTTCGATCTGGCCGATCGCCTCGGCAACCACCTGGTCTCCGGCGCGTGCCTGAGCGTCGGCATCGGTAGCGGCAGAGGAGGCGTGTTCGGCGTTGCGTGCGACTTCTTGCACGGTGGCAGCCATTTCGTGCATGGCGGTAGCGACCTGGTCGGTCTCGACTTTCTGGCTGTTGACCCCGGCGCTGGTTTCTTCGGTCACCGCCGACAGCTCTTCGGCAGCGCTGGCGATCTGAGTTACGCCATCGCGGATACCGCTGATGAGGTCACGCAAGGTCGCGCCCATGCGCTGGATGCCTTGTTGCAGTACGCCCAATTCGTCGCGACGGGTAATGTGCAGATTGTGGGTGAGGTCACCGGAAGCGATCTTGTCCACTACGGCCAAGGTCTCGCGCAACGGGCGAGTGATCTGGCGGGTGATGATCACTGCAGCCAGTATGCCGACCAACAACGCCAGCAGCGTAGCGGTGACCTGCAAGGTTCGGGCCTGGGCACTTTCGCTGTCTCGACGATCAAGCTGGATTTTGTACAGGGCATCACTGGTCTTGACGATCGTCGCGCCTTGTACGGTCATTTCCTGGCGAGCGACAGCAACATCGGCAATGGCATCGCGGAACTGGCGCACGGCATCGCGGTAAGCCAGCACGGCACTTTCGAACTGCTGGATACGCGCTGCCTCATTCGGCATCTGACGGTTCAGACCGGCAATTTCGGCGAGCGCGCCATCCAGCTGACGCAGGGCCAGTTGTTCGGTTTCGCTGCTGATGTCGGCTATGTAGCTGCGCACTGCCAGGCGTACTTGAAACAGTTGCTCTTTGGCCTGGGTGATAGTACGGAACTGATCCAGACGGCTGGCGTCGCTTTCGGGCAGGGCGAGAATATCGCGATTGATCGCCTCCACCAGCTCGATGGCGCGTGAGGCTGCCAGGTTCATCGCGTCTCGCGCGGCAAGGCTGGTTTTGTAGCCCGCGCGCATTTTATTGATCGAAACCTGGTACTCGCTAATGGTCTGGCCCAGGTCCTGGAGCAGCTTGACGTTTTCCGGGCTCTTGAAGCTTTTAAGCAGCTTCTGTTGTTGTTCACTGAAGGCATTCAACTTGACCTGCACGTTGCCGGCGGCGGCATCGTCGCCATTGGTCAGCATGTATTGCAGGCGGGTGATGCGCAGGTTGGTCAAGTCGCTGTTGAGCTGGGTTATGTCGCTCATCCAGTTGCTGCGATTGATCAATCCACCCATGCTGTTCCAGCCGGTCAAGGCCAGCAGACTGGTGAGCAGCAGCACCAGGCCGAAGCCCAGGCCAAGTTTCAGGTTGACGCTGATGTTGGCAAACCAGCTATTCATACAGTCCCTCCAGGAACGTTGTGCTTCTTGATCCATATCGCTGGAAGGTTGTTCTTTTTGAAGGCCAGTCGATGCTTTGAGCAGGGTTTATCGGCGGCTTGCGCCGGAGCTGAAACGCTTTTTCAGCAAATATGCTCAATGGTCGTTTCGAGGTGTTGCCGCGGCAGACCAAAGACTGCCGCGGCAACAGAAGCGAGGGCTACAAGGCGCGGGCAGCGAAGGTGTCACACTGGTTGATATCACCCTTGGCGAATCCGGTTTTAAACCAGCGTACACGCTGCTGGGACGTGCCGTGAGTGAACGAGTCCGGTACTACCCGACCCTGACCTTGTTGTTGCAGACGATCATCACCAATCGCGTTGGCGGCGTTCAAGGCTTCCTCGATGTCACCTGGCTCAAGCCAGTTCAGACGTTGCTGCGCCTGGTAGGCCCAGACACCGGCCAGGCAGTCGGCCTGTAACTCCTGACGAACCAGCAGGCCGTTATCGCCCTCCATACGTTCGCCCCGCTGGCGCGCGGCCTGGACTTTGGTCGAAACACCCAGCAGGGTCTGCACGTGGTGGCCGACTTCATGGGCAATAACATAAGCCTGGGCGAAATCACCGGCAGCAGAGAAGCGCTGCTCCATTTCGCGGAAGAAACTCATGTCCAGATAGACCTTTTGATCGGCCGGGCAATAGAACGGACCGACAGCCGACGAAGCGAACCCGCACGCCGAATTGATCTGGCCGCTGAACAGGGTCAGAGTCGGGTCTTTGTATTGACGACCCGCCTGGGCGAAGATCGCCCGCCAGGTGTCTTCAGTGTCGCCCAGAATCGAGGCGACGAATTCTGCTTGTTCATCGTTGGCAGGGGGAGCTTTGGCCGGGCCAGTACTGACCGGTGCGCTTTGCTGATCCATCTGCCCAGCCAACTGGCCGAGGATCTGCAGAGGATCCTGCCCGGTAACCCAGCCGATGCCGACGATCAACAGGATCGCGCCTATGCTCAGGCCCTTGCCACCGCCGAAGCGCATGCCGCCGCCACCCTCACCACGGGCATCGACCACATTGTCGCTACGCCTGCCTTTTCGCCATTGCATGAGTGCTCTCCTGCGCTTGGAAACATGAGCTCAAAGATTAGTTCACCCGCCATTGCTCTGTCAGGTTCCTGCGTTAAGCATAACCATTTGGTTATGTTAGCCCGGACTCTTTTCAATGTTATCTACAGCCTGCTTATCGGAAACTGCAAGCTCGCCTGCCACGACCAGGCGCTCCAATAATTCCAAGACAGGAGAACGGCATGTCTGCGCAAGACAACAGTCGCTTCGCTATCCGTGATCGCAACTGGCATCCAAAAGCCCTTACCCCAGACTACAAAACCTCCATTGCCCGTTCGCCACGTCAGGCGCTGGTGAGCATTCCCCAATCGATCAGCGAAAGCACGGGTCCGGATTTCTCCCATCTGAAGTTTGGCCAGCACGATCATGACTTGCTGCTCAATTTCAACAATGGCGGTTTGCCGATTGGCGAGCGGATCATTCTTGCTGGCCGCGTCTGCGATCAGTATGGAAAGCCGATTCCGCACACCTTGGTAGAAATCTGGCAAGCCAACGCCGGCGGCCGCTACCGCCACAAGAACGACCGCTATCTGGCACCGCTGGACCCCAATTTTGGTGGTGTCGGCCGCGCCTTGACCAACAGCGAAGGCTATTACAGTTTCCGCACTATCAAGCCGGGTCCGTACCCCTGGCGCAATGGTCCAAACGACTGGCGCCCGGCGCACATTCATGTGTCGATCAGCGGCCCGTCGATTGCCACGCGCTTGATCACCCAGCTGTACTTCGAGGGTGATCCATTGATTCCGATGTGCCCGATCGTCAAATCGATCACCAACCCTGAAGCAGTGCAGAGCCTGATCGCACGCCTGGACATGAGCAACGGCAACCCGATGGATTGCCTGGCTTATCGTTTTGACATCGTCTTGCGCGGCCAGCGCAAAACCCATTTTGAAAACTGCTGAGGAGGTGTCTATGCCCATTCAATTGCTGCCAGAAACCCCTTCGCAGACCGCTGGCCCGTATGTCCACATTGGTCTGGCCCTGGAAGCGGCCGGTAACCCGGGTCGTGATCAGGAAATCTGGAACCGCATGGCACGCCCGGATGCGCCCGGTGAACATATTCTGGTGTTCGGCAACGTCTACGACGGCAATGGCCACTTGGTGCGCGATTCATTCCTGGAGTTCTGGCAGGCAGATCACAATGGCCAGTACCACAGCGATTTCGATCTGGAGAAACCCTTCAATAGCTTTGCCCGTACGGCCACCACCTTTGATGCGGGTGAATGGACCCTGCATACCGTCAAGCCAGGTGTGGTCAACAATGGCGCAGGCGTACCCATGGCGCCACATATCAATGTCAGCCTGTTCGCCAGGGGGATCAACATCCATCTGCAAACGCGCCTGTACTTCGATGACGAGGCCCAGGCCAACAGCCAGTGCCCAGTGCTCAACCTGATCGAGCAACCGCAACGACGCGAAACACTGGTGGCGACCCGTTGTGAAGTTGATGGCAAGTTGGCCTATCGCTTCGACATTCGCATTCAAGGTGAAGGCGAGACGGTGTTTTTCGACTTCTAAGGTGAGTGGACCTGGTCGCGGGGCAACTTGAGACGCCCCGCCATTATCGGCGCCTTGGCCGTGGCTCTTTGGCATCGGTACATATCCCAGGGATCGAACCCATGGCTGGCAGTCAGATCCAACGCGCCTTCAATCTTCTTGAGCGGCTCACCAGCGAGCCACGCGGGTTGCCCATGCAAAATAACCCTATAGACTGAGCCGTCCAGCCCGCTGCTGTTGCAGCGCTATCCTGCGAGCCGAGCAAATGCCCCGTCCTACCTCGCTCACCGATACCAGCCAGCCATTACGGGGCATTTTGCTGGTGGTGTTGGCAACGTTCCTGTTTGCCAGTCACGACGCATTGTCCAAGTACCTGGCCGGGTTTTATCCGATCCTGTGGGTGGTGTGGGCGCGTTACCTGGTGCATACCCTGCTGATGATGGTGATTTTTCTGCCGCAGTCCGGGCTGCGCGTGTTGCGCACCAAACGGCCGGGCCTGCAGACCCTGCGGGCCTTGTGCCTGCTGGGCACCAGCCTGTTGTTTACCACCGCCTTGCAATACATCCCGCTCGCCGAAGCCACGGCGGTCAACTTCCTTGCGCCATTGCTGGTGACAGCGCTGTCGCTACCCTTGCTGGGCGAGAAGGTCACTCGTGGGCAGTGGGTGGCAGTGTTGGTGAGCTTCGTCGGGGTGACGGTGATCATTCATCCAGGCGGCGAACTGTTCAAACCTGCGGTGTTGCTGCCTTTTGGTTCGGCCTTGTGTTTCTGTTTCTACCAATTGCTGACCCGCAAACTCAGCGGCATCGATAGCCCCACCACCAGCAACTTCTTTACCGGCTTGCTCAATACGCTGGTGATGAGCGCTGTGGTACCGATGTTTTGGCAGACGCCGAGCCTGATTCACGGGTTGATGGCCGTGGCACTGGGTACTTTCGGGATGACCGCGCACCTGTTTTTGACCCAGGCTTTCCGACATGCGCCACCGGCCATGCTGGCGCCGTTCAGTTATTGCCAGATCGTGTTTGCTGGAATTCTCGGTCTGGTGCTGTTCGGACACAGCCCGGACATAGCCGGGCTGGTTGGTATTGCCTTGATCTGCTTGAGCGGACTCGGTGCAGCCTGGTTGCAACGCAGTCGTTAAGCTTCGACTTTCGGCACTTTGCGTGGTGCCAGCAGGTACATCCAGATCAACGCAAGGAAGTACATGGCCGGGATCAGGGTGAACAGCACCGTGTAATTGTTATTGGTGGTAGTCAGGATATAGCCCACCAACTGGGTCATGAACATCCCGCCAATGGCGGCGCACATCCCGCCAAAACCGAATACCGTACTCATCATGTGCTTGGGCGTGTAGTCCATCACCAGGCTCCAGATATTGGCAGTCCAGGCCTGGTGTGCGGCAATAGCCAGGGCAATGGCCATCACTGCTACCCATAAGCTGCTGGCACCTGCGGCAAAGATCACGCCGATGATGGTGACGGCGAACAACAGCATCGACAGCAGTCGGGCCTTGACCGCTGCCATGCCACGGCCGATCAGGAACGACGAGAGAATGCCGCCGCCGATGCTGCCGAAGTCGGCGCTGATGTAGATGACGATCAGTGGAATACCCATCTGCGTCACGTTGATTCCCAGGCTGTACTGCTGGTTGAGAAAAGGCGGCAGCCAGTACAGATAGAACCAGAACACTGGCGCTGTCATCGAATAGGCCAGCGCGAATGCCCAGGTGCCGCGCATGCGCAGGATGCGTGAGAACGGTACACGAGCCTGATCGGGTTCAACTTCACTCTGCACGTAGGCCAGCTCTTCTTTGCTGACGGTTGGATGGTCTTCCGGATTGAAGTACTTCAAGCCCCAGAAAATCACCCAGACCAGACCGAGCGCCGCCATGCCAAAAAAAGCGGCCTGCCACCCCCATACGGTGAGAACCAGTGGCAGCAACATTGGCGTGAACATCGCCCCCACGTTAGTTCCGGCATTGAATATGCCAGTGGCCACTGCGCGCTCGCCTGCCGGGAACCACAAGCGCGTGGTTTTGACGCACGCGGGGTAGTTGGCCGCCTCGGTCAAGCCAAGAATGAATCGGCAGACCATGAACCCTGCCGCTGAAGTGGCCAGGCCATGGGCGCCGGTGGCCAGGCTCCAGAGCAGCACGGCGCAGAAGAACACACGCTTGACACCGATGCGGTCGATCAAGCGTCCCTGAAGGACAAAGCCAATGGCGTAGCCGACCTGAAACCAGAAGTTGATGTTGGCGTAGTCCATCGCTGTCCAGCTCATTTCTTTGGCCAGGATGGGCTGCATGACGCCAAGGGCGGCGCGGTCGATGTAGTTCAGGGTTGTGGCGAAAAATACCAGGGCAAGCATGGACCAACGGGTCTTGCCGACCGCCATGGCACCTCGAATTTTGTCGCCGATACCGGCGTGCGCAGTACTGACCATTGGCTGGGCTATGCGGGTGCTTTGCGAATGAATCATGGGAAGGTTACCCGTATTTTTATGTTTATGGGTCAAGCCTGGTGACGCAATGCTCAAAGCCGCCGGGGTGCCCGGCTGTCGATTGAAACGGCAAGCGTCAATGAGCTTTTGGCCCGTGGATCGCGTTGCCCTGTGTCGAAATGGTGCGCCTGTGGTCAAAAACGGGTCAATTCGTGGATCGCTATTATGGGCGATAATCGAACACAAAACTAACCAGTTAGTCCCTTTTTTGTTGAGCAATAAATGCGCAGCTCCAATAATCGCAATATCCGGGTTTTGCCTGCCCATCGGAGCCATAAAAATGCAGCGTTCGATTGCCACTGTATCCTTGAGCGGTACCCTGCCAGAGAAACTTGAAGCTATCGCCGCGGCGGGCTTCGATGGTGTCGAGATCTTTGAAAATGACCTGCTGTACTACGCCGGCAGCCCTCGAGAAATCCGTCAGCGCTGTGCCGACCTGGGTCTGAGCATCAGCCTGTTCCAACCGTTTCGAGATTTTGAAGGCTGCCGTCGTAATCGCCTGGAGCGCAATCTGGATCGCGCCGAGCGCAAGTTCGACTTGATGCAGGAACTGGAAACCGACCTGGTGCTGGTGTGCAGCAATGTCGCTGCCGACTCTTCGGGCGAGCATCAGTTGCTGGTTGATGATCTGCGTCTGCTGGCGGAACGAGCAGGTGCGCGCGGCCTGCGAATCGGTTACGAGGCGCTGGCCTGGGGGCGCCATGTAAATACCTGGCAGCAGGTCTGGAAAATTGTCCAGGCTGCGGATCACCCAAGCCTGGGGATGATTCTCGACAGTTTTCATACCTTGTCGCTCAAGGGGGATCCTTCGGCGATCGCCCAGGTGCCTGGGGACAAGATTTTCTTCGTGCAGATGGCCGACGCGCCGATCCTGGCGATGGACGTGCTGGAGTGGAGCCGCCATTTTCGCTGTTTCCCGGGGCAGGGTGAGTTCGATCTGGCAGGCTTTTTGGCACCGATTCTGGCAAGTGGCTACCGTGGGCCCTTGTCGCTGGAAATCTTCAACGATGGCTTTCGCGCCGCGCCGCCGCGGGCCAATGCAGCCGATGGCTTGCGTTCGCTGCTGTACCTTGAGGAAAAGACTCGCCAGCGCCTTGAACTGCAGGCTCGACAGCCGCTCGACGATCTGTTGTTCGCGCCCCCTGCGGCCGATGCCTACGATGGCGTCGAGTTCCTTGAGTTCGCGGTGGATGATGCCCTCGGAGCCAAGCTTGGCAATTGGCTGCAGCGTCTTGGGTTCAGGCGCGCTGGTGCGCACCGTTCGAAGAATGTCAGCTTGCTGCGCCAGGGCGATATCAATCTGATCCTCAACGCCGAGCCCTATTCGTTTGCGCACAACTTTTTCGAAAGCCATGGTCCGTCGTTGTGTGCCACCGCAATCCGGGTCAAGGACAGTGCACAGGCTTTGGCACGTGCGGTTGCTTACCAGGGCCAACCTTATCGTGGTCTGGTCGGCCCCAATGAGCGTGAACTGGCAGCTGTACGTGCTCCAGATGGTAGCCTGATCTACCTGGTCGATCAGGATGCGCAGGGTCGAACCATTTACGATACCGATTTCAGCCACGTGCAAGCCGCGGGCAAAGGCCTGGGTCTCAAGCGCATCGATCACATGGCCCTGGCATTGCCCGCTGAGGGTCTGGACAGTTGGGCTCTGTTTTATAAAAGCGTGCTGGATTTCGCCGCCGATGACGAAGTGGTGTTGCCCGATCCCTATGGCCTGGTCAAGAGCCGTGCTTTGCGCAGTCGTTGCAGTTCGATACGCCTGCCCTTGAATATCTCGGAGAATCGCAATACTGCGATTGCCCATGCGATATCCCACTATCGTGGCTCGGGTGTGCACCACATCGCGTTCGAGTGCGATGACATCTTTGCAGCGGTGAAACAGGCCAAAGAGGCCGGCGTGGCCTTGCTCGACATTCCGCTCAACTATTACGACGACCTGGCTGCACGCTTCGACTTCGATGATGAGTTTCTCAGCGAGCTGGCCTACTACAATGTGCTTTACGATCGTGATGCCCAGGGCGGGGAGCTGTTTCACGTCTACACCGAGCCGTTCGAGGAGCGCTTCTTCTTTGAGGTGTTGCAGCGGCGCGATGGCTACAGCGGTTATGGCGCAGCCAATGTTGCGGTGCGTCTGGCGGCGATGGCCAAGGCGCGCACAGGCGTGCAGTCGCCAGCACGTTTGTAGAGGGTTGGGCTGCAGGCTTTCTTCCTTGAGTCCTGCAGCTCATAATCGCCGGGTTAATTGTTGGCCACGAGTCCCGTATGACAACTACTCCAGCACTCTGCGCCGCCTCTACACCAGGGGCGCGTAAGGGGCGCAAGAACAATCCGGAAAAGACCCGCGAGAATATCCTTCAGGCGGCTATCAGCGAGTTTGTCCAAGAGGGCCTCGCCGGGGCGCGGGTCGATGCCATTGCCGAGCGCACGCAAACGTCCAAGCGCATGATCTATTACTACTTCAACAGCAAGGAGCAGCTGTACGTGGAGGTGCTGGAGAAACTCTACGGTGATATACGCAATACCGAGAGCAGCTTGCACCTGGCTGAGCTGGAGCCGCGTCAAGGCATCCGGCGCCTGGTGGAGTTCACCTTTGATCACCATGACCGCAATGTGGATTTTGTGCGGATCGTCTGCAACGAAAATATGCATCACGCCGAATACGTGAAGCGCTCATCGGCCATTCGCTCGATGAACAGCACCGTACTGGCGGCACTTGACGAAGTACTGTGCCGCGGGGCTGCCGAGGGGGTATTTCGCCAGGGCCTGGAGGCGTTGGATGTGCACTTGCTGATCAACTCTTTCTGCTTTTATCGCGTTTCAAATCGCAACACCTTTGGCGAGATGTTCCAGGTCGATTTCGAAGATGCGACGCTCAAGGCGCGGCACCGCGAAATGATTTGCGAGGCAGTGCTCAAGTTTTTGCAGGCCTGACCTTTTGCAACCGCGGAGCAGGTCAACCTGGCTTGCTCCGCGCTGTACCTCACCTTCCCATATTGTTGAAGTGTTCCAGCATGCGCGCCGCATCCGGCTTCAAGCCGCTGAACAGCTCAAACGCTTTCACCGCCTGAAATACGGCCATGCTCGACCCATCCAGGGTGCGGCAACCCAAGGCTCGGGCATCACGCAAGAGCTCGGTTTGCAATGGGAAATAGATAATTTCCGCAATCCACAACTCAGGTCGCAGCAGGGCTTTGGGTACAGGAGTACCCGGAAGTTTGGCCATGCCCAGAGGCGTGGTATTGACCAGACCATCAGCGTCGCCCAACACGCTTGGCAAGTCATGCCCGATGCGTGCCCGGGCACCGCGAAAATGCGCATTGAGGTTGTCCACCAACGCTTGTGCTCGGGCTGTCTCGAGGTCAAACACGAACAACTGCTCGACACCTTCTGCCAGTAGCGCATGGGCTACCGCTGCGCCAGCGCCACCGGCTCCCATCTGCACCACGTTGCCACATGCAGCATCGGCCAGGCCTCGACGGAAGCCTTCAGCAAAGCCCAGGCAGTCAGTGTTGTGGCCGATGCGTTTGCCATCCTTGAGCACCACGGTATTGACCGCACCAATGCCGCGGGCTTCTGCAGACAACTCGTCGAGCAGCGGCAGGATTGCCTGCTTGCAAGGGAAGGTGATGTTCAAACCGGTAAAGCCCATGCATTCGGCGGCGCTGAGCAGCTGTTCAAGGGCGCTGCTGTCAAGCTTCAGGCTGTCCAGGTCGATCAGGCGATACAGGTAGTTCAGACCTGATGCACGGCCTTCGTGCTCATGCAGTGCCGGGGTACGTGAGGCCTGGATGCCTGCACCGATCAGGCCGGCAAGAATGCCGGGAGAAGTAGCCGGATTCATCGGGTTGACTCCATTGTTGTTCTTGGGCAGAGACGCGCCTTGCAAAAATGTACCGGATGGTTAATTCGGTCAATTGGTCAAAGCGCCGCGTCCCACTTTTCTGTGCGCTGATCGCACAGCCTGTGCTACACCTGTTCTGCACTTGACCACGGAGGGAGACACGGCGATGCCGCTCAGAGACTCGCAGTTGATGGGGGAGACCTGGCCAGGTCTGGCAAACCTGACCCAATCGATCTTTGCCGCGCTGGGAGGGCGGGGTTTACGTAACAATTTTCGACTCGACCGCTCCCAAGCGACCTGCTTGCTGTTGATCGACGGCTTGGGCTGGAATCTGTTGCGGGCTCATGCCCGGCATGCGCCGTTTCTGGCCTCGTTGATGCAACCGGACTCGCACTTTCGTGTGGGCTTCCCGGCTACGACTGCCTCCAGCCTTGCCTCGGTAACTTCCGGGCTGGGCAGTGGTGCCCATGGCATAGTCGGCTGCAGTTTTGCCCTGGACGAGCAGACCGAGTTGTCGCCGCTGTCCTGGACCACTACAGCTCTGCGCGCCGACGTGCCGCCCGCTGCAGCACCCTCACCGGAGTCCTTCATTGTGCCTCCCGACGCCTGGAGCCTGGCCAGCGACCAGGGCATAGCCATCAGCACCGTCATGCTTGGTCGTTATGCCAATTCGGATTTCAGCAGGGCGATCTACAAAGCCGGACGGATTCTTCCGGCGCCTGCTTACGACGCCTATCCAGACTTGATCAACGCAGCCCTGGAAGGTGGCGAACCGTCTTTTTGCTTTGCCTATTTCGGTGATCTGGACTTTGCCGGGCATTTGTTCGGGCCGGGGTCGCCAGCGTGGCTCAAGCAACTGGAAATTGCTGATCAGTTGGCGCAAGCCATTGTCGGTAAACTGCCGGAGCGGGTGCAGGTCATGGTGATCGCGGATCATGGAATGCTGGCGCTCGATAGCGAGCAGGTGCGCGACTTCGACTCAGATCCGGTGTTGCAGGAGGGCGTGCGCGCGATTGCGGGGGATGTTCGCGCACGTTATTTATATGTTCCTGCTCAGCAGGACCGGGTCCACGAACGTTGGCAAAATCGTCTAGGTGACAATTATCGGGTGTTTTCCAAGGCCCAGGCCATCTCTGCAGGACTGTTCGGTGATGTACTGCTCAGCCATGCAGAGGCGCGGATTGGCGACCTGATCGTGGTGCCAACAGGGGCCGGTGGAATTATTCGCAGTGAAATGGAAAAACACGCCAGCCAGTGGCGTGGGCACCACGGCGCGTTGACCGATGACGACCAGTTGGTGCCGTTGCTGATGTGTTCAGGGGCGCTGCGCTAATCCACGCCTGCGCGGATTAGCGCAGGCGGCGCGGGCTTGCCCCGCGCTTACCTAGTTAGCGTCGAACCAGCAACACACCACTTTCCATGTGGTGGGTATACGGGAACTGATCGAACAGCGCGCAGCGCTCGATGCGGTGGGTGTCGTGCAATTGGGCGATGTTCGCCGCGAGGGTTTCCGGGTTGCACGAGATGTACAGGATATTGTCGAAGCGTCGGGTCAGTTCGCAGGTATCCGGGTCCATACCGGCACGCGGCGGATCAACGAAGACGCTGCCGAACTGGTAGCTCTTGAGGTCGATGCCTTCGAGGCGACGGAATGGACGCACTTCGTTCAGCGCTTCAGTCAGCTCTTCGGCAGACAGTCGCACCAGGCGCACGTTGTCCACACCGTTGTCATCGAGGTTGTGCAAGGCGGCGTTGACCGAGGTCTTGCTGATCTCGGTGGCCAGTACCTTGCGCACCCTCGTTGCCAACGGCAGGGTGAAGTTGCCGTTGCCGCAGTACAACTCAAGCAAGTCGTCCTGACGCTCACCGAGCGCCTCGTAGGCCCAGTTGAGCATCTTCTGGTTCACCATACCGTTAGGTTGGGTGAACGCGCCTTCGGGCTGACGATAACGGAAGCTACGGCCGGCGACCTGCAGTTCCTCGACCGCGTAGTCGCGGCCTATCACCAGGCGTTTGCCCTTGGAGCGACCAATGATGCTTACGTCCAGGTCTTTGGCCAGTTGCTGCGCCGCTGCCTCCCAGTGCTCGTCCAGAGGGCGGTGATAGCACAGGGTGATCATCGCGTCGCCGGCCAGTGTGGTCAGAAACTCCACCTGGAACAGCTTGAAACTCAGTGCCGAACTGGCTTGCCATGCAGCCTTGAGCCGCGGCATCAAATCATTGATGCGCAGGCTTGCAATCGGGAAGTCTTCGATCAGGATCGGCGTGTGCTTCTCGCCCGGGGCGAACATCGCATAGAAGCGTTGTTCGTTCTCACGCCACAGGCGAAATTCGGCACGCAGGCGATAGTGCTCGCGTGGCGAATCGAACACCGCAGGCTCGGGTGCATCAAAAGGCGCCAGCAACTCGCGCAGGCGTGCAGCCTTGGCGTCGAGTTGCTGGGTGTAGCTTGAAGGGTCTAAAACAGCACTCATGCGTTGAACCAGCCCAGCTTGATGACAAACAGGATCGAAAGAATCACCAGGGCTGCGTTCAGGTCATGGCGACGACCAGAGAGCAACTTGATCGCGGTCCAGGAAATGAAACCGAAAGCGATACCGTTGGCAATCGAGTAGGTCAGCGGCATGGCCAGCGCGGTCACGACCACGGGGGCTGCCTCGGTAATGTCGTCCCAGTTTATTTCAGCCAGGCCCGAGGCCATCAAAACGGCGACGAACAACAGGGCCGGAGCGGTGGCGAAAGCTGGAACACTGCCGGCCAGTGGGGCGAAGAACAGCGCCAGGAGGAACAGCACGGCAACCACGATGGCGGTCAGGCCCGTGCGTCCGCCAGCACTCACGCCCGCAGCCGATTCGATGTAGCTGGTGGTGGTCGAGGTGCCCAGCAGGGAACCGGCCATGGCCGCAGTACTGTCGGCGATCAGCGCACGTCCCATTTTCGGCATGTGGCCGTCTTTGCGCATCAGACCGGCACGCTTGGCGACGCCGATCAGGGTGCCGGAGTTGTCGAACAGGTCAACGAACAGGAAGGCGAAGATGACGCTGATCAGACCAACGTCCAATGCACCCTTGATGTCCAGTTGCAGGAAGGTCGGAGCCAGCGATGGCGGCATCGACACGACGCCATTGAACGGGGTGACACCCATGACGATCGACGCCACAGTCACCGCCAGAATGCCGATCAACACGGCACCACGCACTTTCATCGCCTCCAGAGCGACGATCAGGAAGAAGCCCAGGGTGGCGAGGATCGGTGCGGGTTGCTTGAGATCGCCCAGGCCCACCAGGGTCGCAGGGTTATCGACCACGATACCAGCGTTGTGCAAGGCGATCAGTGCCAGGAACAGGCCGATACCCGCCGCAATTGCCGAGCGCAGGGGCAGGGGGATGCTGTTGACGATCCATTCACGGATGCGAAAGATCGACAGCAGAAAGAACAGCACGGCCGAAATGAACACCGCCCCCAGCGCAACCTGCCAGGTGTGTCCCATATGCAGGACCACGGTGTAGGTGAAGAAGGCGTTCAAGCCCATGCCCGGCGCCAGGGCGATCGGATAGTTGGCGATCAGGCCCATGGTCGTCGAACCGATGGCGGCAGCCAGGCAGGTAGCGACGAACAGTGCACCTTTATCCATGCCTGTCTCGCCGAGAATGCTCGGGTTGACGAACAGGATATAGGCCATGGCCAGGAAGGTAGTGACGCCCGCGAGAATTTCGGTGCGGACATTGGTGTTGTGTGCTTTTAGTTGAAACAGCCTTTCCAGCATGCCTGCTCCCCGTGGCGCGCCCCGGCGCCGTGAATGTATCGACCCCATCAGCAAAGCACAGACCGTACCGGACGGTATGTGGATTTTGAATGGGCCGCAAAAAAGCCGCGCATCATACCAGCATGCTCGGCGAGCGGTAATTAATGTCGCGATACACTACAGATATCTACAAATTCTGCACCGATCCCTCCATCACCCCATGAGCAGCCGCTGTGCAACTGATTGACTACCGTGACCTGAGCCAGCCCCAGCGTGATCAACTGATCGACATCGAAGTCAGCGCAGAGCAGCGACGCTATGCCGGGGATATTTCCAGCGCGTTGTACATTCTTTTAAGTATCGACAGTGATGACATGCGCGGTGTGGCGTTGTTGCTCGATGGCGTGCCACGAGGGTTCCTGTTGCTCCAGCGTGGCGCGTTTCTTCCGCCTTGGGCCGCTGCCGATGCGGCGGCGATCAACGCCTTGCAAGTGGATCGAAGGGTTCAGGGCCGCGGCTTAGGGCGATTCTGCATGCAGGCCATTCCCGATCTGGTTCGCGATTTGTGGCCCGGTGTGCGCCGCCTGCAATTATCGGTGGAGCCCAACAACGACGCAGCGCTGGCACTTTATCGGGCCACCGGTTGGGTTGATTCTGGCAATGGCTATCGGGCTCGCCAGGGCTACGAGTGCCAGTTGACCCTCATGCTGTGAGCGGCAGTGCGCTGTTCAGGCTTAGCGATTTGTTCCAGCTGCCAGGCTGTGCAGATGATCCCGTCCCGCCAGGCTCGGGAACAGTTTTATCCACACCCCGGTGACCACCAGGGTGCCCACCCCACCCAGGACCACCGCCGGTACGGTGCCGAACCAATGCGCTGTCAGCCCCGACTCGAACTCGCCAAGCTGATTGGAAGCGCCGATGAACAACCCGTTCACCGCACTTACTCGGCCACGCATTTCGTCGGGCGTTTCCAACTGCACAAAGGCCCCGCGGATAACCATGCTGATCATATCCGCGGCTCCCAGTACCGCCAGTACGGCCAAAGAGAACCAGAACGAGGTCGACAGGCCGAAGGCTATTGTCGCCACACCGAAGATGCCGACGGCGGTGAACATCACCCGACCCACCTTGCGCTCTACCGGAAAGCGCGACAGCCACAGCGACATGAGCAGGGCGCCAACCGCCGGCGCCGAACGTAGCAACCCCAACCCCCAAGGGCCGGTGAGCAGGATGTCCTTGGCAAATACCGGCAGCAAGGCCGTCGCGCCGCCTAGCAGCACAGCGAATAAGTCCAGGGAGATAGCCCCGAGAATGTCTGGGCGACTGCGAATAAAGCGAATTCCGGCCAGCAGCGACTCCAGGTTGGCGCGGCCCTGCAGCGGGCGTTGCCGGGGAACGTTCAAGCTCAGGGTCAACAGGCAGGCGATCAGGTACAGCAATACCGTTGGCCCATAGACCCAGATACTGCCAAATGCGTAGAGAAAACCGCCTACAGCGGGTGCGACGATGGTTGCAGCCTGCATCGCTGACGCGGAAGCGGCCACTGCCCGGGGAAACAACTGGCTGGGAACCACGTTAGGCAGCAGCGCCTGGGTGGCTGGCACCTCGAAGGAGCGAGCACTGCCAAGCAGGAAGGCAAGGACGAAGATCAATTCGCGGCTGACATTGTTTGTGCTGCTACCCACCACCAGCGCCAGGGCGATCAAGGCCTGAGCAGTTTGGCACACAGCGGCGACCCGGCGTCGGTCATAGCGGTCGGCGACATGCCCGGTGTGCAGCATGAACAACACCCGCGGCGCGAACTCCACCAAGCCCACTAGGCCCAAATCAAGCACGTTGCCAGTCAGTTGGTAGAGATGCCAGCCAATGGCCACGGTCAGCATCTGGAAACCGCTGGCGGTACACACCCGGGCCAGCCAGAAGGCGAGGAAGGGACGATGGTGGCGCAACAACAGTGGCTGATGGTCTGACATCGGCGAAGTAGAGCCTCTGTAAAGAAATCGGCGTGCAGATTAACACCAGTTTGTAACAGTAGGTTGCAGGAAACGCGAGCGAGGGACTTTTTGTGCACTGTTTTGGGGCGCGCAAAATCAGTGACAACTGATCTGCGGCAATCAACCACAGAACTGTGCAGGGCTTTCAGGACTATCCTTTCTGGCAATCGTTGATTTGGATCAATAGTTTCATTTGCAACGGTGGGCCCGACGGCCGAATTCCCTGCGAAGTGAAGTTTTTAGAACAATTCCAACTAGCCGCACTCAACTACCGTGGGGGCAGTTGGCGCCAAGGCCTTCGCCTGACGCCGGTTTACCTGACAGAGGAAGCACTATGTTCGGATTAGAGGCTCTAGATCTCGCCCGAATCCAGTTCGCATTTACCGTGTCGTTTCACATCCTGTTCCCGGCCATCACCATTGGTTTGGCGAGCTACCTTGCGGTGCTTGAAGGGTTGTGGCTCAAGACCAACAACAGCGTCTACCGTGATCTTTACCACTTCTGGTCGAAAATCTTTGCCGTCAACTTCGGCATGGGTGTGGTTTCCGGTCTGGTCATGGCCTATCAGTTTGGGACCAACTGGAGCAAATTCTCCGATTTTGCCGGGTCCATTACCGGACCGCTACTGACCTATGAAGTGCTTACCGCTTTCTTCCTCGAGGCCGGATTCCTCGGCGTCATGCTCTTTGGCTGGAACCGTGTTGGTCGAGGCCTGCACTTCTTCGCCACGGTCATGGTGGCCCTCGGAACTATCATTTCCACCTTCTGGATTCTTGCGTCCAACAGTTGGATGCAAACCCCCCAAGGTTACGAAATCGTCAATGGCGTAGTGATCCCGGTGGATTGGTTCGCGGTGATCTTCAATCCGTCGTTCCCTTATCGCCTGGCACACATGGCTACTGCGGCATTTGTCGCCACCGCATTTTTTGTCGGCGCTTCGGCGGCCTGGCATCTGCTGCGTGGGCGTGACAACCCAGCGATTCGCAAGATGTTGTCGATGGCGATGTGGATGGCCTTGATCGTTACGCCGATTCAAGCGGTGATCGGTGACTTCCACGGACTCAACACCCTAAAGCACCAGCCTGTAAAAATCGCGGCAATTGAAGGTCATTGGGAAAACGTCGGCGACGAGCCGACCCCGCTGATTCTGTTCGGGATTCCCGACATGGAAGCCGAGACCACTCGCTTCAAGTTGGAAATTCCGGCGTTGGGCAGTTTGATCCTGACTCACAGCCTGGACAAGCAAGTCCCGGCGATGAAGGAGTTTCCAAAGGAAGACCGGCCAAACTCTACCGTGGTGTTCTGGTCGTTCCGAGTGATGGTTGGCTTGGGGATGCTGATGATCCTTGTTGGTGTGTGGAGCCTTTGGCTGCGCAGGGGTGACAAGCTCTACAGCTCGCGGCCATTCCTTTATCTGACCCTGTGGATGGGACCTTCCGGCCTGATCGCGATTCTCGCCGGCTGGTTCACCACCGAGATTGGTCGTCAGCCTTGGGTGGTCTATGGCCTGATGCGCACTGCCGATGGGGTCTCGAATCACAGTTATGCCCAGTTAGGGATAACCCTGGTGATGTTCGTGGTGGTCTATTTCGCCCTGTTTGGTGCGGGCTTGGGCTACATGATGCGTCTGGTGCGCAAGGGACCGAAAATCGGCGAAGGTGATGAAACCACGCCGGGTGGTCCTGGCCAGAAACGTACGCCAGCACGGCCGCTGTCTGCTGCTGATGACGAACACGCCAGCCTGAGCAAGGGGAACTGAGTCATGGGTATTGATCTTCCGCTTATCTGGGCCGTGATCATCATCTTCGGCATCATGATGTACGTGGTCATGGATGGCTTTGACCTGGGAATCGGCATTCTCTTTCCCTTCGTCAAGGGCGAGCAGGACCGTGATGTGATGATGAACACCGTCGCACCGGTCTGGGACGGCAACGAAACCTGGTTGGTACTGGGCGGTGCCGCGCTGTTTGGCGCCTTTCCGCTGGCCTATGCAGTCGTCCTTTCGGCGCTTTATCTACCATTGATGCTGATGCTGGTCGGCCTGATCTTTCGCGGTGTGGCTTTCGAGTTTCGCTTCAAGGCAACGGCTGAAAAACGTCACCTTTGGGACAAGGCGTTCATCGGGGGCTCGCTGACCGCTACATTCTTCCAGGGTGTGGCCCTTGGCGCCTTTATCGAAGGCTTCAACGTGGTCGACCGCAGCTACGCCGGTGGCTCCCTTGACTGGTTGACTCCGTTCAGCCTGTTTTGTGGGCTGGGTTTGATCGTTGCCTATGCCTTGCTTGGCTGTACCTGGCTGATCATGAAAACTGAAGGCAAGTTGCAGTTGCAGATGCACGACCTGGCCCGGCCGTTGGCCCTGGTGCTGTTGGCTGTGACCGGTATCGTCAGTATCTGGACGCCGCTTGCGCACCCGGAGATCGCCACGCGCTGGTTCACGTTGCCGAACCTGTTCTGGTTCCTGCCGGTCCCAATCCTGGTGCTGGTGACCCTGTACGGTTTGTTGCGGGCCGTGGCACGCAATGCCCATTACACGCCGTTCCTGCTGACCCTGGCGCTGATCTTCCTGGGCTACAGTGGCCTGGGCATCAGCTTGTGGCCGAACATCATTCCACCATCAATCTCGATCTGGGACGCTGCTGCACCGCCGCAGAGTCAGGGCTTCATGCTGGTGGGGGCGCTGTTCATCATTCCATTCATCCTCGGTTACACCTTCTGGAGCTATTACGTGTTCCGCGGCAAGGTGACCCATGAAGATGGCTACCACTAGGAGGGCCTGAAATGACTGGCAAACAAACCTTTGAGGAAGAGAAAAAGCCGCTCTGGCAGCGCCTGGGTTGGCTGGTCGTGATCTGGGCAGGCAGCGTGACCGCCCTGGGTATTGTGGCCTGGCTGATGCGTATGTTCATGGCTGCCGCAGGCCTGAGCACGCACTGATCGTATTTCCCATCCCGCCTTGCGGCGGCTTTAGCGCCCTTCGCAGCTCAGGTTGCGAAGGGCTTTTTTTTGGTTCTTCACGAAATCCCAGGGGCATGATCTTTGGGCTGGGCTGGGCTGGGCTGGGCTGGGCTGGGCTGGGCTGGGATTTGAGGCTGTGAGCTTATCCATTCGATGCGGCGGCGCTGTTGGCCCCTTCCGCCCTTACGGCGGGTCCCTTTTGTCTTGGCAAAAGGAACCAAAACCGTGTGTCCCTGCATTCGGCCCTACGCTGCGCTCCGGGTCCCTTCGCTCCGGCATTGCTCCCGTCGGGACCGCACCGAAGGGCCGTCCTGGCCCTACGGTGCTCGCAGGCCATCCATGGCCTGCACCCGACTACGCAATACCTACACTCAGCCTACTGAAGGGACGATCCAGGGTGTCTGGGCTGGCGATGTACGAAGAGCCAGATCAAAAGCAAAAGCTGCACACCAGCACCTCGCTGTTGCCGTTGCCGCTGCTGTGCTTCTACCTGCACAAATCGTGCAGACGCCACAAATCGTCCCTTCAGTAGGCCGAATGGAACCCTTGCGTAGTGGGGCGACGGCCATGGATGGCCGGCGAGCGCCGCAGGGCCAGGACGGCCCTTCGGCGCGGTCCCCACGGGAGCAAGGGTGGAATGAGGGAACCCGAAGCGCAGCGTAGGGCCGGATGCAGGGACAGGGGGTTTTGCCCACTTTTGCCCCGACAAAAGCGGGTCGCCGTAAAGGCGAAACCAGCCAGTGGTGCCACCACATCAAACGGATATGCCCATCGACACCTGAGCCACATTCCGGTGCGTAGGTGGTGCCCCATTCAGCCAGTGCTGATCCATTGGCTTAGGCGGTTTCGGATCTCCTTTGCGCTCTTACGGCGCATCCCTTTTGTCTAGGCTGCACCCGACTACGCAATACCTACACTCAACCTACCGAAGGGACAACCCGGATGGCAGGCGATAATGTGTCAACGATGTCTCCGTACACGTGTCCACCATGTGTCCGGTCCATACACCCCGACGAAAGTGGGTCGCCGTAAAAGCGAAGCCGGCCAGTAGTGCCACCCCAACAAACGGATATGTTCATCGCCATTCGAGCCACATTCCGGTGCTCACTCGCTAGCAGGCCCCGGTGCGTAGTTCCCGGAATTCCGTGAACAACCTTTTTTTGTCCGGGTGAAATTGTCTGCACTGACTTACTTGCGCGCTTTAAGCACCACGAACTTGGGGGTCGCTGCCACCTGTTCGACGCCACGGAACAAGCGCGCCAGTTTGCTGTGATAGCCCAGGTGGCGGTTGCCGACAATGTACAGCGCCCCCCCGACCACCAATGCTTCGCGCGCTTGCTGAAACATGCGCCAGGCGAGGAAGTCGCCGACTATCTGTTGTTGGTGGAAAGGCGGGTTGCACAGTACGACGTCCAATGACTGGGCTGGCTGACTGGCCAGGCCATCATCGGCGCGTATCACGACCTCACGCTTGCCCAGGGCCGCTTGCCAGTTTTCCAATGCTGATTGAGTGGCCATGTAGGACTCATCGACCAAGGTGTAATGTGCCTGCGGATTGTTCAGCGCACTGGCGATGGCTAACACACCATTGCCGCATCCAAGGTCGGCGACCCGGGCAGAGCCAAGATCATTGGGCAGGTGGGGCAGAAACGCCCGGGTACCGATGTCCAGGCCTTCGCGGCAGAACACATTGGCATGGTTGAGCAGGTGCAGGCGTGGTGTATCGAGTTGATAGCTCGATGGGTAGGGAGAGGTAAAAGGGCCCTTCGTCTGAGCGGTAGCGATCAACAGGCGGGCTTTTTTGCGTGCCAGCGAAGCCTGTACCGGACCGATGTACTTTTCCAGTAGGTCACCGGCAGCGCGAGGCAGGTGCTTGATCATTGCCCCGGCAATCACCTGCGCTCCCGGCGCCAGTTGCGCCTGCAGGCGAATCAGCTGCTCTTCGAGCAATGCCAGGGTCTTGGGGACGCGCACCAGCACTCGCTCGAACGGACCTTGCCAGTGGGTACTGGCGGGCGTGAACGGCACTGCGTCGAATGGCTGGCCGTTGCGCACCAGGTTTTTCTCCAGCGCCAGTCTGGCCAGGTACGAGTCACCACTGCTGGTCACCTGCGCATGGCGGCACAGGCTGATGGCCAAGGCACCAAAGCTGTCGTTGAGCACCAATACTCGCGCATTTGCAGCGGGTGGCTGTTCGGCGAGATGTTCCAAAAGGTACTCATCGGCAGCATCGAAGGCTTGCAAAGGGTCATTGGCTTGCTCGGGCTGACGAAGCAGGTCGAGTTCGGCGAAAGGGCTGGTCAACAAGGGCATGGCGTAAGGCTCTGAGGCAAGATCACACCGCCAGTTCGGCGGAGCGTTACAGGGCCGTGATTCTACAGCGCTTTGCCGCGCAAGGGGTCAGTCCAGTAGACCGTCCACGCCAGCCTTCCCAATCGCGCCCGCTTTGTTGGTGCAGTCCATCTTGGTGATAAAGTTGCGGATATGGAAATGTACGGTGCTCTGGGAAAGGGTCAGGATGCAGGCGATGTCTCCCGCCGTCTTGCCGGCAGCTGACCATTTCAGCACTTCCAGTTCGCGGTGTGAGAGCTGGTAGGCTGGCGGATTCATTTTCAGCTGTCGAGCCAGCATCAGCTCGTGCATCAAGTTACACATCCAGAGGGTATGTCCGGCGTTGTTGTGGAACTCTTCCATGCTCACCGGCGTATGGCTGCGGGCTACGCTCAGAATGCTGTGGTTTTTGTGCACGTCGTGGTGGGATTGACTCCAACCGAAGCGTAAACCGTGACAGCAGCAGGCGTCGCGGAATTCAGGGGTCGACTGAAAAACCTCTTCGTGCCACAGAATGGGCAGCGCGGATGCTTGGCAATGGGCGAAAACCGGATCGATGTCAGCATAGGCGCACTGCCAGTACCGATCATTCCAGGCTTTGGGGTAGTTGTTGAAGGTCTCGACGGGCGGGTGCAGGGCTTGGGAATGTAGGCATGCGGTAAATGAAAAATATTCCATATTCAGTGATTTCGCCAAGGCTGAAGCGAGTTCGAACCTTTTTATTTCATCTGTTTCGTTCAGCAGAATCTCTAGCTGCCGCTCCCTCCACTGGTTCATGGCGATAATCTCCCTAATTTTAGAACTTGATTCCGTTATCTGGAAGGAGTGTAGGAAATGTCTGACTTGCATGCTGCGGTTTCGACCTCTACCGCTGAAAATTGCGGGTGAGGTAAATTTCGGACCCTGGGGGTCTACAGGGGTTCAAAGGATTTTTGCAACGATGTCATTACAATCCGACGGTGTTTATCCTGCTAGGTTTGCGCGACACTGGGCGCATCTGTTTTTTGGAGTAAGCCATGACTGCCAGCGCTGAAAAGTTCACCCGACAGACGTTGCTCGACGTCCAGCCGCTGACCCCCAGCCTGTTCAGCTTGCGGACCAGTCGCGATCCGGGCTTTCGCTTTCGTTCCGGCCAGTTTGCCCGGCTGGGTGTCACCAAGGCGGACGGCAGTGTGGTCTGGCGTGCCTATTCAATGGTTTCGGCGCCGCATGACGAGCATCTGGATTTCTTCTCTATTGTCGTTCCGGGTGGTGAATTCACCAGCGAACTGAGTCGCCTGAAGGAAGGTGACAGTTTGCTCATCGATCGCCAGGCCTTCGGTTTTCTCACCCTGGATCGTTTCGTCGATGGTCGTGACCTTTGGTTGCTGGCTACGGGAACCGGCATCGCGCCGTTCGTGTCGATTCTTCAGGACTTCGAAGCCTGGGAGCGTTTCGACTCGATCAAGCTGGTGTATTCGGTGCGGGAGGCGAAGGAGCTGGCCTATCAGGATTTGATCGCCGGCCTTGAGCAACGCGATTACCTGGCCGAATACGCCGGTAAACTGCAATTCATTCCGGTGGTTACCCGAGAGCAGCATCCAGGTGCGTTGAACGATCGTATTACTACCCTGATCGAGAATGGCGAGCTTGAGCGTGCGGCAGGATTGGCACTTACGCCGGAGCATTCGCGGGTCATGCTCTGCGGTAATCCGCAGATGATCGATGACACTCGCCAGGCACTCAAGCAGCGGGGCCTGCAACTGAGTTTGAGTCGCCGCCCCGGCCAAGTGGCGGTGGAGAACTATTGGTAAATCGACCACCAACAAAAAACGGCGCCTGGGGGCGCCGTTTTTTGTTGTGTCAGGGTTGGCGATTCTGGGTCTTGAGCAGGTCGCGGATCTCGGCCAGCAGCTCTTCTTCCTTGGTCGGTACTGGAGGCAGTGTTGGCGCCGCAGCTTCTTCGCGCTTGAGGCGGTTGATGGCCTTTACGCCCATGAAAATCGCAAACGCGACGATGACGAAATCAAGGACGGTCTGAATGAACTTGCCATAAGCCAGCACCACTGCGGGTATGTCACCCTCAGCAGCTTTTAGGGTGATGGCCAGGTCACTGAAATCCACTCCACCGATCAGCAGACCAATGGGTGGCATGACCACATCGCCTACAAAGGAGGAAACGATTTTGCCGAAGGCTGCGCCGATGATGATACCGACGGCCATGTCGACCACATTCCCTTTGACCGCGAAGGCCTTGAATTCACTGAGCACGCCCATGGTTTATTCCTTGTAACAGATGAGGTTGGTAAACGCAGTGTAAATCAGCTATCCGCTTCATGCGCCGCGCTGCTGCAACAGACTGCAGTTATATCGAATAGTTTTGTCGGTTTCTGAAGCGGTCCAGGTCACTCAGGTCGGCTATCATGGTCCCTTTTTCCGAGGACTGTCCCCCATGGCCAAGGCCAAGCGCATGTATGGCTGCACCGAATGCGGCGCGACCTTTCCTAAATGGGCAGGGCAGTGCGGCGAGTGCGGTGCCTGGAACACCCTGGTCGAGACCGTACTGGAGAGCGGCGCCGCCGCAGCGCCCAGTGGACGTACCGGCTGGGCGGGGCAGCAAGCCCAGATCAAGACCCTGGCCGAAGTCAGTATCGAAGAAATTCCACGGTTCAGTACCGCCAGCGCAGAACTGGACCGTGTGCTAGGCGGTGGTTTGGTCGACGGTTCGGTGGTGCTGATCGGTGGTGATCCGGGCATCGGCAAGTCCACTATCCTCCTGCAAACCCTGTGTGCCATCGCTACCCGTATGCCGGCACTGTACGTCACGGGGGAAGAGTCACAACAACAAGTCGCGATGCGAGCGCGGCGCCTGGGCTTGCCCCAGGATCAGTTGCGAGTGATGACCGAGACCTGCATCGAGACCATCATCGCCACTGCCCGATTGGAAAAGCCCAAGGTCATGGTGATCGACTCGATCCAGACCATCTTTACCGAACAGTTGCAGTCGGCACCCGGCGGTGTATCCCAGGTGCGCGAGAGTGCAGCCTTGTTGGTGCGTTACGCCAAGCAGAGTGGCACGGCCATCTTCCTCGTGGGTCACGTTACCAAGGAGGGTGCACTGGCTGGGCCGCGCGTACTGGAACACATGGTCGATACGGTGTTGTATTTCGAGGGCGAGTCCGATGGACGCCTGCGATTGTTGCGAGCGGTGAAAAACCGTTTCGGCGCAGTCAACGAACTGGGTGTATTCGGTATGACTGACCGTGGTTTGAAGGAGGTTTCCAACCCTTCGGCGATCTTCCTGACCCGAGCCCAGGAAGAGGTGCCCGGCAGCGTCGTGATGGCGACGTGGGAGGGCACTCGGCCAATGCTGGTGGAAGTCCAGGCACTGGTTGACGACAGCCACCTGTCCAACCCGCGGCGGGTCACCTTGGGTCTGGACCAGAATCGCCTGGCCATGCTCTTGGCGGTCCTGCACCGGCATGGTGGTATTCCCACCCATGATCAGGATGTCTTTCTCAACGTGGTCGGTGGGGTCAAGGTGCTGGAAACGGCATCCGATCTGGCGCTGATGGCGGCGATCATGTCCAGTTTGCGCAATCGTCCGCTGGACAACGGCCTGCTGGTTTTTGGTGAAGTGGGGCTGTCTGGGGAGGTACGCCCCGTGCCCAGTGGGCAGGAGCGCCTGAAGGAAGCGGCCAAGCATGGTTTCAAGCGCGCCATCGTACCCAAGGGCAATGCACCGAAGGAGTCACCACCAGGGTTGCAGGTAATTGCGGTAACCCGGCTGGAACAGGCGCTGGATGCGCTGTTCGAATAACGATCAGGTGCCAATAAAACCAAAGGGCCGGTGCATGTGCACCGGCCCTTTTATTTTTTCAGCCTGTCGGATCAATGCTCCGACACGGCCTCTCGTCGCGCTGGCGGCTCTCCATGCTCGCCTTCCCCCCTGACTGGAACTTCTATCCCATCAGCGTTGAACAGCTTGCCGTCCTCGAAGTAGTCACCGTCACGAAGGGCGGAGATATCCGAGTAGTGGATGGTGCGTTCATAGGCGGCAGCGAATACAGACTGCTGGTCGGAGTTGCCTGCGGTGAAGTGGTTGAACACCAGGTTCAGGACAATGGCCATGATCGCTGCCGAGCTGATGCCGGAGTGGAAGATGGTCTCGAACCAGTTAGGGAATTGTGCGTAGAAGTTGGGAGCAGCGATCGGGATCATGCCAAAGCCCAGCGAGGCTGCGACGATGATCAGGTTGACGTTGTTCTTGTAGCTGACTTTGGAGAGCGTACGGATACCGCTGGCTGCTACGGTGCCGAACAACACGATGCCGGCGCCACCGAGGACTGAAGTCGGTACGGCGGCAATCACCCGGCCCATGATGGGCAGCAGGCCCAGTACCACCAGGATCACTCCACCGGTTGCCACCACATATCGACTCTTCACACCGGTGACCGCCACCAGCCCGACGTTCTGAGCGAAGGCGCTTTGGGTGAACGAGCCGAATATCGGCGCCAGGATGCTCGATGCCATGTCGGCGCGCAGACCATTACCCAGGCGCTTGGAGTCGACCTTGGTGTCGATGATTTCACCGACAGCGAGGATGTCTGCCGAGGTTTCCACCAAGGTAACCATGATCACGATGCACATCGACAGGATGGCGGCGATGTGGAAGGTCGGCATGCCGAAGTGGAAGGGCGAAGGCATCGCGACCAGCGGGCCGTCTAGAACCTTGCTGAAATCGGCCATGCCCAGCGACCAGGCAATCAGGGTGCCGATCACCATGGCCAGCAGGATGGACAGGCGCGAAATTGTTGCGCTGCCCAGTTTGCTCAGGATCAGGACGATGGCGAAGGTCAGTGCTGCCAGGCCGATATTCGACATGCTGCCGAAATCGGGGGCTTTGCTGTTGCCTCCCATAACCCAACGTGCTGCAACTGGCATCAGCGTCAGGCCGATGGTGGTGATGACGATACCGGTCACCAGTGGCGGGAAGTACTTGGTGATCCGCGAGAACACCGGTGTGATCAGAAACCCGATAAAGGACGCTGCCATGACAGCGCCAAGGACGCCAGGCAAGCCGCCGCCACCTTCACTGCTGAGGATCGCACCCATGGTCGCCACGCCTGCAAACGAAACCCCCTGCACCAATGGCAGTTGGCAGCCGAACCAGGGCAGACCCAGCGTTTGCAGCAGCGTTGCCAACCCACCCGCAAACAGCGATGCAGCGATCAGCAGGCCGATATCCGCCGGCGTCAGGCCCGCGGCCTGACCAAGGATCAGGGGTACCGCGACAATGCCGCCATACATCGTCAAAACGTGTTGCAGGCCGTACGCCAGGTTGGCACCTAGGCCCAGATTCTCGTCTTCGGGACGTGGGGCTGAAGACGTGCTAGGGGAGGACGTATTCATGGACGGGGTCTCTGATTTATTGTTGTGGCGCTACTGTAGACAAGTCCGGCATGGGAACGCCAGAACAATTGTATACAATTTTTAGATTTGCGTAGGAACAGTCTTACAGGCCATTTGGCTCGGTAAGTGAATGCAGTTATCGTTCCAACACCCGCACGCAGGCCTCGCAAGGCTGCGTGGGGACACAGGAAAGGGTTGGAAAGCTGTCCAAACGGACAGAAATGCCAAGAGCGGAAAACTAGGTAGCAGGCTAAAAGATTTTAAACTTCGATCAATTCCCGCAGCTCACGCATCATTTCTGTGCTGTCTGCCAGGTTGAGTTCCACAAGACGGTGCAAATGACTCATTGAATCGACATCGATATAGAGGCAAATAAAGCCCAACTGATGGCCCTCTTCATGGCGCAGTTCGACTTGCATCTGCAACGTCACCTCCGGGCTGAGCGTGACGATGGCCTCGAAATCCTGGGTCAGATCGGGAGCCCAGGGCTCTGGACACTTGATCAGCAAGCCTTTGAGAGACAAGTCGAGCAACTCGACCTCCCAACTTCGCTCTCCCTGGCGCAGAAGGGTTGGGGCATCGAAGGTGACACGCTGGAAACGTCGACGTTCTTCGTGGTCGCTCATGTTCAGTCACTCCGGGGTTCTTCCTGACTATAGCTCAACACTTGCCATGGTCCGCGCAAGGGCGCATAACGAGCGTTGTTCAACCCGCGTTGAGGGCTCTAGACCAACGTGGGGGGTGGTCTTTCCTGACAGTATCGCTAGACTCGAAAGGCAGTCTTTTATCCACTAGCTGGAAGCAAACCATGAACAACAATAATAGCCTGCTACGCCACATTCCGTGGCTGGCGCTGGCAGTCATAGGAGCCTGTGCGCTGGGTGTGGTTGCCCTGCGTCGTGGCGAAGCCATCAACGCCTTGTGGATTGTCGTCGCTTCAGTGGCTATCTACCTGGTCGCGTACCGTTACTACAGTCTGTTTATCGCCACCAAGGTGATGCAGCTGGATCCGCGTCGGGCTACCCCCGCGGTGCTCAACAATGATGGTCTGGACTATGTGCCGACCAACAAGCACATCCTGTTTGGTCACCACTTTGCTGCCATCGCTGGTGCAGGCCCGTTGGTCGGCCCGGTGCTGGCTGCGCAGATGGGCTACCTGCCCGGTACGCTCTGGCTGATTGCCGGTGTGGTGCTGGCCGGTGCCGTGCAGGACTTCATGATCCTGTTCCTCTCGACCCGTCGCAACGGCCGCTCGCTGGGTGACATGGTCCGTGAAGAAATGGGGCGTATTCCCGGGACCATCGCGCTGTTTGGCTGCTTCCTGATCATGATCATCATCCTTGCGGTGCTGGCGCTGATCGTGGTCAAGGCCCTGGCCGAGAGCCCTTGGGGTATGTTCACGGTCATGGCGACCATTCCGATCGCAATGTTCATGGGCATCTACATGCGCTACATCCGCCCAGGTCGTATCGGGGAAATCTCGCTGATGGGCGTGGTGCTGTTGCTGCTGTCCATCTGGCTGGGGGGGCAGGTTGCCGCGGATCCGGTCTGGGGCCCGGCGTTCACCTTCACCGGTGTACAGATCACCTGGATGCTGGTTGGCTACGGCTTCGTTGCTGCGGTACTGCCGGTCTGGCTGGTACTGGCACCACGTGACTACCTGTCGACGTTCCTCAAGATCGGTACCATCGTCGGTCTGGCCATCGGTATTCTGATCATCGCACCTGAGCTGAAAATGCCGGCGCTGACCCAGTTCACCGACGGCACTGGCCCTGTCTGGAAGGGCACCCTGTTCCCATTCCTGTTCATCACCATCGCCTGTGGCGCGGTGTCGGGCTTCCATGCGCTGATCTCGTCGGGCACCACGCCCAAGTTGCTGGACAACGAAACCAACGCCCGTTACATCGGATACGGCGGCATGCTCATGGAGTCGTTCGTGGCGATCATGGCCATGGTTGCCGCTTCGGTGATTGAGCCAGGCGTGTATTTCGCCATGAACAGCCCCGCCGCGGTCGTCGGCTCCGATGTGGTGTCGGTGGCCCAGACGGTGAGTAGCTGGGGCTTTGCGATCACACCTGATGCACTGGAAGCGGTCGCCAAGGACATTGGCGAGCACACCATTCTGGCGCGTGCCGGTGGTGCGCCGACGCTGGCGGTGGGGATCGCGCAGATCCTGCACCAGGTGCTGCCGGGTGAAAACACCATGGCTTTCTGGTACCACTTCGCGATCCTGTTTGAAGCGCTGTTTATTCTTACTGCAGTGGATGCCGGTACCCGAGCGGGTCGATTCATGCTCCAGGACCTGCTGGGCAGCTTCGTTCCAGCGCTCAAGCGCACTGAATCCTGGGCTGCCAACCTGATCGCCACCGCAGGCTGTGTGGCGCTCTGGGGTTACCTGCTGTACCAGGGGGTCATCGATCCATTGGGCGGCATCAACACCCTTTGGCCACTGTTCGGCATCTCCAACCAGATGCTCGCCGGTATTGCGCTGATGCTGGGTACTGTGGTGCTGATCAAGATGAAGCGCCAGCGTTACATGTGGGTCACCTTGCTGCCGGCGGTGTGGCTGCTGATCTGCACCACGACTGCTGGCTTCATCAAGCTCTTCGATCCGAACCCGGCAGTCGGCTTCCTGGCGTTGGCCAACAAGTACAGCACTGCATTGGATGCAGGTCAGGTACTGGCACCGGCCAAGGACATCGGTCAGATGCAACACGTGATCTTCAACGCTTACACCAACGCGGCCCTGACCGGCCTGTTCCTGTTCGTGGTCTTCAGCATTCTGTTCTTTGCTCTCAAGGTCGGCATTGGCGCCCTGAACAAGAAAGAACGGACTGACAAAGAGTCCCCGTTTCAGGCACTGCCGGATGCGTAACTCAAGAGGAATGCAGTGATGTTCAACGATCTCGGTCGACTGGGTAAGTACCTGGGGCAGGCAGCCCGCCTGATGGTCGGTATGCCCGACTACGACAATTACGTCGAGCACATGCAGACCAAGCATCCGGACAAGCCGATGATGAGCTACGAGGAGTTCTTCCGCGAACGCCAAGAAGCCCGCTACGGCGGCAAGAGTGGGCCCAAGTGCTGTTGAACCACAGCTACTGACGGCGACACAACCTGTGGGAGCCCGGCTTGCCGAGCTCCCACAGTCATTTCAGCTCAGGAGATTTTCCGTTTGCATGCGCCCATTCCCGTAACAGTACTCAGCGGTTTTCTGGGGGCCGGCAAGACCACCTTGCTGCGCCATCTGCTCAAGGCTGAACATGGCCTGAAGATCGCGGTGATCGAAAACGAATTCAGTGATGCCGGTATCGACAGCCAACTGCTTGGCGATGAACCGGTGCAGGTCATGACGCTGGCCAATGGTTGCGTGTGTTGCAGTATTCACACTGACCTGACCAAAGCGCTGTTTCTGCTGCTTGAGCGACTGGATGCCGACGATATTGCCTTCGATAGATTGGTAATCGAATGCACAGGCCTGGCTGATCCCGCGCCAGTAGCGCAGACCTTTTTCATTGAAGAGGAGCTACGCGACCGCTACATCCTCGACGGTATCATCACCTTGGTCGATGCGGCTCATGCCGAGCAGCATTTGACCCAGGCCATTGCGCAGGCACAGGTAGGCTTTGCCGACCGCTTGCTGGTGAGCAAGACCGATCTTGTCGAGCCGGCCAGCTTTACGGCGTTAAGTGAACGCCTTGGCCGAATCAACCGGCGCGCGCCGATCCGGGTGGTCGAACATGGGCGCATCGATCTGGCCGAGCTGCTTGATGTACGCGGCTTCAATCTCAATGCTGACCTCGGTGGTGGCTTGAGCCTGCGGCCTGTTACCCAGGCGCTCACCCCTGATCGCATTTCCAGTCTGGTATTGCGTACTGAAACGCCGCTGGACATCGACCGGCTCAGCGACTTCATGAATCAGTTGCTGGAAGATCATGGCAAACAGTTGTTGCGCTACAAAGGTGTGCTGAATATCGCCGGTGAAGATCGGCGCCTGGTGTTCCAAGGCGTGTTGAAACTTTATGGTTTCGACTGGGATACCGAATGGGCCGAAGGTGAGACAAGGGAAAGTGTGATGGTGTTTATCGCCGACGACCTGCCCGAAGCAACGATCCGTGAAGGGTTTGAAGCCTTGAGCAGGCCTTGAGAAATTACTGAGCAATAACCAATAAAAAGCCCGGCTCAAGAGCCGGGCTTTTCAGTCAACTGCGATCAGTTGCCGTATACCGGCAACTTCTTGCAGATGGCCTTGACCTTCTCGCGCACGGCGTCGATCACCGCTTCGTTGTTCAGGTCGGCCAGGATGTCGCAGATCCAGCCAGCCAGTTCCTTGCACTCTGCTTCCTTGAAGCCGCGAGTGGTCACGGCCGGGGTGCCGAAGCGCAGGCCGGAAGTGACGAACGGGGAGCGTGGGTCGTTTGGCACCGAGTTCTTGTTGACGGTGATGAAGGCGCGACCCAGGGCGGCGTCGGCGTCTTTACCGGAGATTTCCTGCTTGATCAGCGAGAGCAGGAACAGGTGGTTTTCAGTACCACCGGAAACCACGTCGAAACCGCGCTCGATGAATACACCGGCCATGGCTTGGGCGTTTTTCACGACCTGCTGCTGGTAAGCCTTGAACTCAGGCTGCAGGGCTTCTTTGAAGCAGATAGCCTTGGCGGCGATGACGTGCTCCAGCGGGCCGCCTTGGGCGCCCGGGAAAACGGCAGAGTTCAGCTTCTTCTCGATGTCGGCGTTGGCGCGAGCCAGGATCAGGCCGCCACGGGGACCGCGCAGGGTCTTGTGGGTAGTGGTGGTGACCACGTCGGCGAAAGGAACTGGGTTCGGGTACACGCCTGCAGCGACCAGACCGGCAACGTGAGCCATGTCGACGAACAGGTAGGCACCGACTTTATCGGCGATTTCGCGGAAACGTGGGAAGTCCAGGATCTGCGAGTAGGCCGAGAAACCGGCGACGATCATTTTTGGCTTGTGCTCAACGGCCAGACGCTCTACTTCGTCGTAGTCGATCAGGCCATTGGCGTCGATGCCGTACTGGACAGCGTTGTACAGTTTGCCCGAGGAGCTGACGTTGGCGCCGTGGGTCAGGTGACCACCGTGAGCCAGGCTCATGCCCAGAATGGTGTCACCGGCAGACAGCAGTGCCAGGTAGACGGCAGCGTTGGCTTGCGAGCCTGCGTGAGGCTGGACGTTGGCGTAGTCGGCGCCGAACAGTTCTTTGGCGCGGTCGATAGCCAGTTGCTCAACGACGTCGACGTATTCGCAACCACCGTAGTAGCGCTTGCCAGGGTAGCCTTCGGCGTATTTGTTGGTCAGAACCGAGCCTTGGGCTTCCATGACAGCCGGGCTGGTGTAGTTTTCCGAAGCAATCAGCTCGATGTGCTCTTCCTGGCGCTGAGCTTCTTGCTCCATAGCGGCAAAAAGATCGGCGTCGTACTTGGCAATGGTCAAATCACGGCTGAACATGGCGGTCCTCAAGGATCGTGCTGAAATAGGCAGGCATTCTACCTCATCAGCTTTTGTCTGGCATATGAAAGGGCATCATGTCGCAGACAAATGGGGCTCATGACTGACAAGCTGCGTGCATGGGACTGACGCTTACTCGAACATGAACAGGGTCTCGTTGCTGAACTGCGCTTCGAACTGGTTGGCCGGCATCGGCCGTCCGAACAGATAACCCTGTACTTCGTCGCAATCGTGTTCGCGCAAAAACTCCAATTGCTCATGGGTTTCGACGCCTTCGGCGATTACTGCCAGGTTCAGGCTGTGGGCCATGGCGATGATGGCTCGGGCGATCTGCGCATCCTGTTCACCTTCGGGCAAGCCGTCGACGAAGGTGCGGTCGATCTTCAGCACATCGATGGGGAACTGTTTTAGGTAGTTCAGTGACGAGTAGCCGGTACCGAAGTCGTCGACCGCGATGCTCAGGCCAAGCTTCTTCAGACTGTCGAGGATCATCATGGCCTCGTGGACCTCGCGCATCAGAATACTTTCGGTCAGTTCCAGCTCCAGGCATGCCGGTGGCAGGCCGGTATCCTTGAGAATGGTGGCGATGCGCTCGCCCAGTTGACCGTCGGAGAACTGCCGCGCCGAGATGTTTACAGACACCTTCGGCACCCGCAGCTTGGCCTGATGCCAGGCCTTGAGCTGGCGACAGGCTTCCTTGAGCACCCAATCGCCCACATCGACGACAAGCCCCAGTTCTTCGATAACCGGGATAAAGTCCCCGGGCGGGACCAGCCCACGTCGTGGATGGCGCCAGCGCAGCAGGGCTTCGGCGCCGGTCAGGCGCTTGCCGTCACCGCTGAACTGCGGTTGGTAGTAGAGCGTGAATTCGTTTTGTTCCAGGGCATGGCGCAAGTCGCTTTCCAGCTCCAGGCGTTCCAGAGCACTGGCGTTCATGTCGGCCTGGTAGAACTGGAAGTTGTTCTTGCCACGCTCCTTGGCGTGGTACATGGCGGTGTCGGCGTTTTTCATCAGTTGGCTGAGTTCGCTACCGTCCTGAGGACTCAGGGCGATGCCGATACTGGCAGTGACAAAGAACTCGCGATTTTCCAGCACGAACGGTCGTACCAGGCTGCCCAGAATTTGTTCGGCAACGTTGATGGCGCGGTTAAGGGCCATTTCTCGCGACGCTCGGGGTTGCAGCAGCAAGGTGAACTCATCGCCGCCCATGCGTGCCACAGTGTCATCATCATCGACACAATCGAGCAGGCGCTCTGCCATGTCCTTGAGCATACGGTCGCCGGCGGCGTGACCGAGGGAGTCGTTGATCGGCTTGAAACGATCAAGGTCAAGGAACATCAACACCACCCAGGCCTTCTGCCGCTCGGCCTGTTGCAGGGCCGTGTGCAAGCGGTCCTGGAACAAGGTGCGGTTAGGCAGGTGGGTCAAGGCGTCGTAATAGGCCAGGCGATGGATGCGTTGCTCACTGGCTTTGCGTTCGCTGATGTCGGTGAAGAAGCATACATAGCTGGCCAGGTCGCCCTCGTCGTCGAGAACCGCAGTAATGCCGACCCAGGCCGGGTAGTGCTCGCCACTGCGCCGTTTGAGCCACACTTCACCTTCCCAGGTGCCGCGTTGGTTGAGCTGCTTGAGCACGTAGCGCAGGTGCGCTTCCTGGTGTTCGTCAACGGTCAGCATGCTTGGCAGTTGGTCGAGCACGTCAGCCACGGCATGCCCGCTGACCCGGCTGAAGGCCTCGTTGGCCTGGACAATATAACCGGCTGGGTCAGTGATCAGGATGGCCGAGGTCGAGTGTTCGAATACTGTAGCGGCCATGCGCAGGTCTTTTTCGGCCCGACGCTGCTGGCTTATGTCCCGGCCGACACCGAGGATACCTTCAAAACGTTGTTGATCGTCCCAAACCAGCACCAGGCGCAGCTCTATGGGAATCTTGCGACCGTCTGCACGCAGGCAGTCGAACAGGAACAACTGGTTCGGCAGTTGGGTGCGCAATTGCTCCAGTTGCTCAGGATCGTCCAAGGCCCGGTTGAGGCGCTCGATCAGATTGTAGATACCGGTCAATTGAGTCGGATTGGCGATGGTCGAATGCCAGCCGTTGTCGAAGATCCATTCCACCTCATAGCCCAGCACGTTCTGCACCGAGGGGCTGACGTAGTTGAGCTCCAACTGGTTGTTGGTAGAGAAAATGACGTCGCTGATGCTCTCGGCGAGCATGCGATAGCGCTGTTCGCTGTCGCGCAGCGATTCGCTGGCTTCGATCTGATCGGTGATGTCCTTGCCCACGCCGATGATGCGGGTAACCACGCCATTGTGATCGCGGGTCAAGGCTTGCTCGCGAATGTCATAGCGCCGCCAGCGCTGATCCTGGTGGCGGAAGCGCAATTGGCAATGCAGTTGTTCGACACCGCTGGAGTCGAGCAACTGCTGGCGAATCTGCTGATAACACGTGGCATCTTCCGGATGCAGGAGAATTTCCCAGAAGCGTTCGCCCATCTGCGTAAGCTGGACACGGTCGTAACCCAAGGTGTGGCCCAGATTACGGTTGCTGAAGATCATTTGCTTGCTCTGGACATCCTGCACATACAACTGGTCGGGTACGGTGCGTACCACGTCAGACCAGAAGCTTTCACGCTCAAGCAAGGAGAGCTCGACCTGTTTACGACTGGTGATGTCACTGATGCTGAGGATCACCGCCTGATAGTCGCGCTGCTGCTCGGGGAACTTCACCATCAACCACAGGTGCAAGTCCTGGCCGTCAGCAATCGGCAAGCGTACTTCCAGTTCCAGCTGTCGCTGGTTGTCCAGCACCGCCTCGAGCAGTTGCACGCCAATACCGTCGATACCGGCGTCATTTCCTTCCACCAGGCATTGCCAGGCTCCGTCGCAGCAGTTTACCCCGAGCAATTGCAGGGCCACCTGGTTGACCTCGGTGACCTTCAGTTCCTGCAGCAAGGCGCGGCGGAGCGAGCGATCGTATGCCAGGCGCTGTTGTAGGGCCTGGCGATTGCGCAGGCGATGACGCTCCAGCAGGCTGGGCAGGCCGGAAAGGTCGAGCACGCAAAGGGCGACGCCGGTCCCTTCGAAAATATCGTGATAGCGACGGCGGCTTTCCTGTAGCAGGCGCTGCCGGCGTCGCATGTTGACCAGGGCAAGCAAGGGAATAAGCGCGCAGAACAAGCCCAGCACGCATTTGCCGATCAACGCCGGGAGAAGTTGTTGGCGGGCCAATCCTGCATCGAACAGCCCGCGCAACTGCCAGGTGCTGTTATCCAGAAAGGCCAGCATCACGCTTTGCAGCGGTTCGTCGCTGCCCGGGGCGGGATGGTGGCGATTGATGATTTCGCCGGTACGGCTGTTTTCCAGGAGCCACAGCGGGTGGTTGGGGCGATCAAGATGCGCGGTCAGCACGCTGTAGTACGCCGATCCCAGGCGCAAGAACCAATGACCCGGTGAGTCGCCGGGTTGGCGCAGCAATAAATAGACTTGGCTATTGTCCGCCGAGTTGCTGAAGTAAAAGTCATGGCCTTGGCTCAGGCGCAGAAGCTCCTGCAGCGTAGGCAGATCTGGCGTGCTGCCTAGGCTGTCGGTCAGCACCTGCTCGTTTGCGTCGATCCAGACCACACTTTGCAAGGCCGGCAACTGTGCACGCAGGTGCGCGAGCACATGCGGCATTTGAGTCGGCTCTGGCGACGAATGGTAAGGCTGCAGAATGTTCTTTGCGACCTGGGCCTTGAGTTGCATGTTCAAGGTCATGTGGTCGGCCAGCTCGGCATTGGCATCGAGGCTGTGTTGATACTCGTCGGCCTGGGTATGACGATACTGGTCGACCAGTTGCCAGAGCAGCAATCCGAGCAGCAGCAGGACCAGTAGGGCCAACGCGCTTTTCAGCGAGCCACGCAATGGAGAGCCGGACGCGCTGGACGGCTTGCGCAGGGATTTCGGCTGAGAGAGATTGGTCAAGCGATGATCCTGCGGTATGGCTGGATGGCAGGTTTAGAGTTGCTGGCTGGCAAGGGCCGCGGTCCTGGCGGCTACTCTGGTCGAGCACTATAAGCCCGGCACCCACGGACCGGCTAGCATGCCCGCAAACGTGGCAAAGTGCCAGCTCTGTTCGTCGATGGTTTGCCCAACAAGGCGCATTACGGTAGCTTTGGCCCTTTCCGGGAAGTCGCGGCTTCCATCATCTGTTTCGCATTCATTTTTTCGTCTCTGACGCTAGGTTTTTCCATGGCTCAATACGTCTACACCATGCATCGGCTGGGCAAAGTTGTCCCGCCGAAGCGGGAAATTTTGAAGAATATCTCCCTGTCGTTTTTCCCCGGCGCCAAAATCGGCGTATTGGGCCTGAACGGCTCGGGTAAATCCACCCTGTTGAAGATCATGGCCGGGGTCGATAAAGAGTTCGACGGCGAAGCCCGTCCGATGCCTGACCTCAATATCGGCTATCTGCCACAGGAACCACAACTGGATCCGACCAAAACCGTTCGTGAAGTGGTCGAGGAAGCGGTCAGCGTCATCAAGGACGCCCAGGCGCGCCTGGACGAAGTCTACGCAGCCTACGCCGAGCCGGATGCCGACTTCGATAAGCTGGCCGCCGAGCAGGCCAAGCTGGAAGCCATTCTACAGGCTAGCGATGGCCACAACCTTGAGCGCCAACTGGAAGTCGCAGCCGATGCACTGCGTCTGCCGGCCTGGGACGCCAAGGTCGAGCACCTGTCCGGTGGTGAAAAACGTCGTGTGGCTCTTGCCGCCTGCTGCTGTCTGCCCCAGACATGCTCCTGCTCGACGAACCCACCAACCACCTGGATGCCGACTCCGTTGCTTGGCTGGAGCACTTCCTGCACGACTTCCCGGGCACCGTGGTAGCGATTACCCACGACCGTTACTTCCTCGACAACGTTGCCGGCTGGATCCTCGAGCTTGACCGCGGTGCCGGTATTCCATACGAAGGCAACTATTCGGGCTGGCTGGAAGCCAAGTCGGATCGTCTGGCCCAGGAATCCAAGCAGCAGTCGGCACATGAAAAGGCCATGAAGGAAGAACTGGAGTGGGTGCGTAAAGGCGCCAAGGCTCGTCAGTCCAAATCCAAGGCCCGTCTGCAACGCTTCGAAGAAATGCAATCGCAGGAGTTCCAGAAGCGCAGTGAAACCAACGAAATCTACATTCCGGCCGGTCCGCGCCTGGGTGACAAGGTCATCGAGTTCAAGAAACGTCACCAAAGGTTATGGCGATCGCGTCCTGATCGACAACCTGTCGTTCAGCATGCCTAAAGGCGCCATCGTTGGCGTAATCGGCGGTAACGGTGCTGGTAAATCGACTCTGTTCCGCATGCTCATGGGCAAGGAGCAGCCGGATTCGGGCACCATCGAAATCGGTGAAACCGTGCAACTGGCCTGTGTTGACCAGAGCCGCGAAGACCTGGACGGCAGCAAGACTGTGTTCCAGCAAATCTCCGACGGTTCCGATCAGCTGCGTATCGGTACCTACGAGATTCCGTCGCGCACCTATGTGGGTCGCTTCAACTTCAAAGGTGGCGATCAGCAGAAGTTCGTCAAGGACCTCTCCGGTGAGCGTGGTCGCCTGCATTTGGCCCTGACGCTGAAAGAGGGCGGCAACGTCCTGCTGCTCGACGAACCGTCCAACGACCTTGACGTGGAAACCCTGCGTTCGCTCGAAGAAGCCCTGTTGGACTTCCCTGGCGCCGCCATTGTGATCTCTCACGATCGCTGGTTCCTTGACCGCGTGGCCACTCACATCCTGGCTTACGAAGATGATTCGCAAGCGGTGTTCTTCGAAGGCAACTACACCGAGTACGAAGCCGATCGTAAGAAGCGCCTGGGCGAAGCTGCTGCCCAGCCGCATCGGGTACGGCACAAAAAACTGGCATAAACCTGCGGGTTTTGCACTGAAACGGGGCCTTCGGGCCCCGTTTTGTTTTCTCAGGAAAAGCGCACTGTCCCCACGTGCAGGGCTTCCCGTGGCCGCGGGCTTGCCCGACGATATGCGCGCGAACATGTATACACTTATACAAATGCACCATTTAATTTCGAAAAAACGACATAACGCCCTGTTGCGGTGCGACTGGTTCTTGGTAAAGTCTGGAAAAAACCAATAAGTCCAATCTCTATCTGGTGAAGTGTCTAAATGATCGAATCCGTCGAAGACTTCCTTGCGCGCCTGAAACAGCGCGACCCGGCCCAACCTGAATTCCACCAAGCAGTGGAAGAAGTATTGCGCAGCCTCTGGCCTTTCCTTGAAGCCAATCCGCATTACCTTCAGGCAGGTATCCTTGAGCGTATGGTCGAACCGGAGCGTGCAATTCTGTTCCGCGTGTCATGGGTCGACGATTCCGGCAAGGTCCACGTCAACCGCGGCTACCGCATCCAGATGAGCAGTGCCATCGGTCCGTACAAGGGCGGCCTGCGTTTCCACCGCTCAGTAAACCTGGGCGTACTCAAGTTCCTGGCATTCGAACAGGTATTCAAGAATTCCCTGACCTCGTTGCCCATGGGCGGCGGCAAGGGTGGTTCGGACTTCGATCCGAAGGGCAAGAGCGACGCCGAAGTCATGCGCTTCTGCCAAGCCTTCATGAGCGAACTGTACCGTCACATCGGCGCAGACCTGGACGTGCCTGCCGGTGACATCGGTGTCGGTGCCCGCGAGATCGGCTACATGTTCGGTCAGTACAAGCGCCTGGCCAACCAGTTCACTTCAGTGCTCACCGGCAAGGGCATGACCTACGGTGGCAGCCTGATTCGTCCCGAAGCCACCGGCTATGGCTGCGTGTACTTCGCCGAAGAAATGCTCAAGCGCCAAGACCTGCGTATCGACGGTCGCCGTGTGGCCATCTCCGGTTCCGGTAACGTTGCCCAGTACGCTGCGCGCAAAGTCATGGACCTGGGTGGCAAAGTCATTTCGCTGTCCGACTCCGAAGGCACCCTGTACTGCGAAGCGGGCATGACCGACGAGCAGTGGGACGCAGTGATGGAGCTGAAAAACGTCAAGCGTGGCCGTATCAGCGAACTTGCCGAGCGTTTCGGTCTGGAATTTCTCAAGGGTCAAACCCCATGGAGTCTGACTTGCGACATCGCTCTGCCATGTGCAACCCAGAACGAGCTCAATGGTGAAGACGCCCGTACTCTGCTGCGCAATGGCTGCATCTGTGTGGCCGAAGGCGCGAACATGCCGACCACCCTCGACGCTGTGGATATCTTCATCGACGCCGGCATTCTCTTCGCCCCAGGCAAGGCGTCCAACGCTGGCGGTGTGGCTGTGAGCGGTCTGGAAATGTCGCAGAACGCCATGCGCCTGTTGTGGACCGCTGGTGAGGTAGACAGCAAGCTGCACAACATCATGCAGTCGATCCACCACGCCTGTGTTCACTACGGTGAGGAAAATGGCCGGATCAACTACGTGAAAGGCGCCAACATCGCCGGCTTCGTTAAAATTGCCGACGCCATGCTGGCCCAGGGTGTGGTTTAAACCTCTGGTGTAACGGCGACGATCTCGATCGACAGATCCCCTGCGGGTCGTCGCCACACCACTTCATCGCCAGGGGCTGCACCCAACAGGGCGCGGCCCAGCGGTGAGCCCCAGTTGATCAGGTCGTTGGCCGCATCGGCCTGATCTTCACCGACCAGTTGCACCTGGTGCTCCTGGTTTTGTTCATCAATGAATGTCACCCGGCTGCCGATCTGTACCTTGCTTGTGGAAGTAGCCTTGGGCACCACTTGCGCGCTCTGCACGCGAACGTTGAAATAGCGCAGGTCGCTCGGTGTCGGCCAGGCGTTGTTTGTCTGAGTGCTCGCCTTGAGACTGCAACTCAGCGCGCAAGGTATTGAGTGCACTTACCCGCTGCTGCAACTGGACAAGCCCTTGAGCGGTGACATAGTTGGATTGTTCGCTGATCCTGCGCTCTACCGGCTGGTCCGCCTGCGCGGCGGCCTGGTCTTCGTTGACGAATGCTCGGCTCATGATGTCCTCCTTTCTAGAGGAGACCATGCTGACAGATCATCCGTTGCATCGATTGCGTACAAGCGACCTATTTGCGTCGATAGGCGCGGGCTGCATCGCGGTCTTTCTCTTCCTGCCACTGTTCGTTGCGTTCATCCCAATGGCTGGCGCGGTAGCTCTGCAAGTCCTGGTTTTCCTGCATTGAATGGCATTGGCGGAACCCATCATCCCAACCGCTTTCATACTGCCGGCTGTGCAGGTAGCGGGGTACATTCTTGCGAAAATCCCCAGCCATTACGCCAGCGGCCTGGCGGCCGCTGCTGCAGCCGTCCTGAAAACCGTCAGCGTAGGCGGGCGGATAACCTTGATTGATCAATTGCTCGTGGGTTGTCTGGCAACCGCCGAGCACCACCGCCATTCCCATTATTTGCGCCGTACCGCCACATATTCAGATTCTCCACGTGCCTGGAAAAGTCTAGGGCGTGGCTTGTCGGCGCGCTGTCAAAAGGATGTGATCAAGGTGTTGGGTGATCGAGGCCTAGTAGTAGTACCACTTCAATTCCAGCATCAGCTCGTTCTGCGCCGTCGCCAACTGACTGAATTCGCGCTTGGCGCTGAGACGCAAGCCCAGGTCGCGGGACAGCTCCCATTGCTGGTTCAGGCTCAAACTGCGGCGTACCTCGCCATTGGTGAAATAATCGCCTTTGCCTTCAAGGCTCAACGTGCCCAACGGGTTGCGCCATAGCAGGCGGTGTGAAGCCTGCTGCCGGAGAAATGACTTCGGCAAGCGTTATTGTGCTCAACCCTCACCTGTACCCAGGGCAAATCCAAGCAACTCGTCAGCAGCTGCCAGGTGCCCCCTGCGCCGCCATTGACGGTGGCTGACAGCACTTCATCCTCATGCTTGCCCAGTACGCGCTCAAGACCGCCGGTAACCTGCCCACGACCACGGCTGCAGCAGGGTGTTGCGCGGCGTCATCGAGCGGATAGTGGCAAGGTCCAGGCGTTGGACCTGCAGTCGTTGCCTTCGTACTGGCGTACCTTTAGTTGCAGAATTTCGATCTGTGCGCCGAGTGGGAAGCTATACGCGTTGTCGTTGAGGTCGTGATACGCCATGCGCAGACCGTATTCGGCAAAGGCGCGGTCTTCGCGAGTGCCTGCACCCAACTGCCAGGTGCGAGACTGATGGCCATCTTCGGGCAGGCCTGGACGTTCGATGTCCAGTTCTGGCGCCGGGTTGCGGTTGATCGCCCGCAACAATTCGAAACTGCGCTGGGTTCGCGCAGGGTCACGTTCCTGACCGTTGGCCCGATAGCGTTCCAGGCGGTAGGCGGCATCTTGTATCAAGGCCTGGCGCTCGCGGGGCAGGGCGGTGAACGCGGGGCTCTGCAACAGCGTGGTATCGGTGCTTACTGCCAACACTTGCTGTTGTTCGCTGGCGTCCAGAGGCTTGGCCCGCTCGAGCAGTTCGCGCTCGCGTGAGGGCCGATAATCTATTCGCTCCACCAGGCCGGACTGTTTGACCGCCTTGACTGTGTCGGTGGGTATTGCAGTGAGCGGGAACTGTGAAGTCAGGTCCAGGCTGGGGCGGGCCACCTGGAGCAGTTCCAGCAGGCGATAGGAGCAGTTTTCGTCGAAGAAGAAGTAGTCGAACTGGATCTGCTTGAGCTCCAGATATGTTCGACCATACGTCCGGTTTCTTCCGGGGTAAGGTTGAGCCGGTACTCCCACAGGTCGCGGTTCTCCAGGCTGCGGTATTCGGAGAGCTTTTCCTGATAGGGCACCAGGGCGAACAACCCCGGATAACCGCCCATCAGGCCTTTCCAGGCATAAAGAATACTGTTGTCGTTGCCTTCAATGTAGGCACCGAAGTTGACCGCATAGCTGAGCAGGGCCGTCTCGTTACTCTGCACGTCGGCCTGGTCGATGCGCAGCAGCGTGTGACCGAACATCGAGGACGGGCTGTTGAGATAGGCCGCCGGAAAGATCATTACCGCGCTATGTGGCGACACATCCTTGTACCACTGCGTGTACTCCTTGCAGTCGGGTGCAGGCAGGTCGGTGAGTTGCAGTTGCTCACGCAGCCACCGCGTGCGCGCCGGAAATACGCATTGTGCGTGCTTGTCGCCAAGGTTTGCCGGGGCATACAGCGCCGCAACCGTGGCCCGCAACTCCTGGTCGGGATGGTGCGCACCGTCCTCGGCAAGGAAGAAGCGCCGGTCATCGACATAGCTGCGCCATCCGCCGAGCTTGGCTGTTTCGTAGTGGCCCAAAGATATCCAGTAACGATCGGCAGCCAATTGTGAAAGGCGTGAGTCATCGATCGAGGGCGCAGCATGCAGCGGGGCGCAGGCACAGAGCGCCAGGTAGGCAAGGCGTTTGAGCATGTCGGGCAACTAAGTCTGAATGATGCCGATAGAGGCAGGAAACAACCCGCCCCGGTTAGGGGCGGGTGGGCCGAGCTTAAGCCTGGGTTGCGTATTTGGCCAGGCGTGGATCGCTTTTCAGAATGGCCAGTGTGTTGGTGTGGACATCTTCGGCGGTCACATCTGCAGTCTTGAAGATTTCCTGGAAGTGTTGATGGGTGACAGTGGCAAAGTGCGCACGGTCTTCTGGGGCTACGCCGAGTACCACGGCGTAGGTGGTCAGGGCTTCACCCTGGCCCTTGGCCATGTCTTCGGAGAGCTCGTTCATCATCCCGTTCATGGCGAACCAGGATTTACCGCCATAGGTCAGCGCTGCATTGGTCGAGCAGCCATTGGTGCCCGAGGTCATGCCGAACGTGGCGTTGCCAGAGGTGCCGTTGGTGGTGGATGCGAGGAAGTGGGCCGGTGTGCCTCGTTGGCCCTCGAACAGCATGTTGCCCCAGCCGCAGTCAGGTCCGCCAGGGGCCTGGGCCATGGCGTTGAGAGAGACCGCGGTGAACAGAGTACCCAGAAGAATCCGTTTCATAGCTTTGTTCTCTTTCTAGTCGTAGATACCAAAGGTCAGGGTTGTCTGGCATATCTGTCAGCAGAGTGCCAGGGGCGGGTCGGTTATTTACCCAGCCGCGCAGTAATGGAGTTTAGGCACGATCTAAGGGTTCCGTGATTTATTGCGAAAAATTGCTGAGGAAGTTGACGCCACGCGGGTTTTCACCCCTGCGACATATTGTTCCGATGAGCCTTGCAAGGCGCGGGCAGGCAGCGCCAGAATGCTTTCATCCGCCCCGCCGAAGTAAGGAAGCCCGATGCCCGATCCTGTTGCTGCGAGCCTGCGTCTTGCGCCAGAAGCCTTGACCCGGCCGTTTTCCGCCGAACAGTTCGCCTTTTCCACCACCAATGATCTGGAGCCTTTTCGCGGTGTGCTTGGCCAGGAACGTGCTGTCGAAGCCTTGCAGTTCGGCGTCGCCATGCCTCGTCCTGGGTACAACGTATTTGTCATGGGTGAGCCCGGTACCGGGCGATTCTCGTTCGTCAAACGTTACCTCAAGGCCGAAGGCAAGCGCTTGCAGACGCCCTCGGATTGGGTCTACGTCAACAATTTCGATGACCCTCGTGAACCCCGGGCCCTGGAACTGCCGCCAGGCAGCGCAGGATCGTTCATTTGTGACATTGGCGGTTTGATCGACAATTTGCTGGCAACCTTTCCGGCTGTGTTTGAGCATCCGTCCTACCAGCAGAAGAAAAGCGCCATCGACCGCGCTTTCAACCAGCGATACGACCGCGCGCTGGATGTGATCGAGCGCGCGTCGCTGGAGAAAGACGTAGCCCTGTACCGTGACAGCAGCAACGTTGCCTTTACGCCGATGGCCGATGGCAAGGCGCTGGATGAAGCGGAGTTTGCGCAGTTGCCAGAGGCCCTGCGCGAGCGCTTTCACGACGATATCGCTGATCTGGAGGAGCGCCTCAACGAAGAACTCGCCAGCCTGCCGCAGTGGAAGCGTGAGTCGAACAATCAGCTGCGTCAGCTGAACGAGGAAACCATTACCCTGGCGCTGCAGCCATTGTTGGCGCCGCTGTCGGAAAAGTACGCGGAGAATGCGGCCGTCTGCGCTTACCTGCAGGCCGTGCAGGTGTATCTGTTGCGCACAGTGGTCGAGCAACTGGTCGATGACAGCAAGACCGACGCCCAGGCGCGCAAGCTCCTGGAAGAGCAATATGCCCCGAGTCTGGTGGTTGGCCATCACGTCAGTGGTGGTGCGCCGGTAGTGTTCGAGCCGCACCCGACCTATGACAATCTGTTTGGCCGGATCGAATACAGCACTGACCAGGGCGCCTTGTACACCACCTATCGTCAGTTGCGTCCTGGCGCCTTGCATCGGGCCAACGGTGGGTTCCTGATTCTTGAAGCCGAGAAGATGCTTGGCGAGCCCTTTGTCTGGGACGCCCTGAAGCGAGCCCTGCAGTCGCGCAAGCTGAAAATGGAGTCGCCGTTGGGTGAGTACGGCCGTTTGGCTACCGTCACCCTCAATCCGCAAATGTTGCCGCTGAACATCAAGGTCGTGATCATCGGTTCGCGCCAGCTCTATTACGCCCTGCAAGACCACGACCCGGACTTCCAGGAGATGTTCCGGGTGCTGGTGGACTTCGATGAAGACATTCCAATGGTCGATGAAAGCCTGGAGCAGTTCGCTCAGTTGCTCAAGACCCGCACCAGCGAAGAGGGCATGGCG
Source organism: Pseudomonas sp. DG56-2 (assembly GCF_004803755.1). Lineage (NCBI taxonomy): Bacteria > Pseudomonadati > Pseudomonadota > Gammaproteobacteria > Pseudomonadales > Pseudomonadaceae > Pseudomonas > Pseudomonas sp. DG56-2. Next base: position 5,036,201 of record NZ_CP032311.1, on the reverse strand, counting down.
CCGCTCACCGGGGATGCCGTGGCGCGGCTGGCGACCTACAGCGCGCGCCTGGCCGAAAATCAGGGGCGCCTGTCAGCGCGTATTGGCGACTTGTTCCAGTTGGTCAGTGAGGCAGACTTCATTCGCCACCTGGCCAGCGACGATATGACCGATGTCGGTCATATCGAGCGGGCGCTGAAGGCCAAGGCTACCCGTACCGGTCGGGTGTCGGCGCGAATTCTCGACGACATGCTGGCCGGCATCATCCTCATCGATACCGAAGGGGCCGCTGTAGGCAAATGCAACGGTCTTACCGTGCTGGAGGTCGGGGATTCGGCCTTTGGTGTGCCGGCGCGCATTTCCGCTACGGTCTATCCAGGTGGCAGCGGAATTGTCGATATCGAACGCGAGGTCAACCTTGGCCAACCGATTCACTCCAAAGGAGTAATGATCCTCACCGGGTATCTGGGAAGCCGTTATGCCCAGGAATTCCCGCTGGCGATTTCGGCAAGTATTGCCCTGGAGCAGTCCTACGGATATGTGGACGGTGACAGTGCATCGCTGGGTGAAGCCTGCACTCTGATTTCAGCCCTGTCGAAGACGCCACTCAAGCAGTGCTTCGCGATCACCGGTTCGATCAACCAGTTCGGCGAAGTACAGGCGGTCGGTGGGGTCAACGAGAAAATCGAAGGCTTCTTCCGGCTCTGTGAAGCACGAGGACTGACGGGCGAGCAGGGGGCGATCATCCCGCGCGCCAACGTTGCCACGCTGATGCTGGATGAGCGGGTTCTGCAGGCCGTACGTGCTGGCATGTTCCATGTCTACGCGGTAAGCCAGGCCGACGAAGCCTTGAGCCTGCTGGTAGGCGAGCCTGCTGGCGAGCCGAATGCCGAGGGCGAATTCCCTGAAGGCAGTGTCAACGCCCGTGTAGTCGAACGCCTGCGAGTGATTGCCGAGATGATCAGCGAGGAAGACCTCAAGGAGGCCGAGAAAGAGCAGGCCGAACTGGCCTTGGCCCAGGTCAAATCGTCCTGAGTCAAATTATCGGCGCTCCAGCGGCTGTGACCGCTGGGCGCCGGTTTTTTCACGCGAAAGCAAATCTCTTCTATTCTTCACATTAAGGACTGTAGTCACTACAGGAATGAAACAGCCCTGTGCGCAGGGTTGAACAGGGGTTTTACCGAGGATCGACGCCATGCCGCGCAGCCTCAGCCTTACTCGTCAATGCCTGGGCCTGGTGACTCGCATTGAATGCAGTATTCGTCCGCTGGCCGGCGACAACGGCATGTGGACCCTTCTTTTCGCCGCAGGGATGGCGGGCGAACAACCTTCTGCGATCAAGGCTCAAGGGCCGTTTCATGGGCCTTTCGTGGCTGAGTCGGTACTCGATGCTATCGTCGACAGCTTGACCCTTCACGGTTATCAGCTGGCGGATGATCCGCAGATCTGGTGCGTGCATCTGCAAGCCCAGCTTCGCCGGATCAATGGCGAGCGCGTCCACCACGTCGGTGACTTCCAGTTCCATCCGGAAACCTGAAGCGTTCCTCCGGACCCGCCAATCTCGCCCGGTACTGCCTGTGTCAGCGTGCCACGGGCTTTTTCTGTCATGGCTGGCTGTTTATACTCCTGTTCGCTTTTAATGCCACCTGACGAGTTATCAATGGAACGTATTATCGAAAATGCGATGTATGCCTCGCGCTGGCTGCTCGCTCCGATCTATTTTGGTCTGTCGTTGGGCCTGCTGGCGCTAGCACTGAAGTTCTTCCAGGAGATCTTCCATGTATTGCCCAATATCTTTTCCCTGGCTGAAGCCGACCTCATCCTGGTGATCCTGTCCTTGATCGACATGGCGCTGGTGGGCGGGCTGCTGGTGATGGTGATGATTTCCGGCTACGAGAACTTTGTCTCGCAACTGGACATTGATGAGGACAAGGAAAAGCTCAATTGGCTGGGCAAGATGGACTCATCTTCGTTGAAGATGAAGGTTGCAGCGTCGATCGTGGCAATTTCCTCGATCCATCTGTTGCGGGTGTTCATGGATGCACGCAACATCGAGACCGAATACTTGATGTGGTATGTGATCATCCACATGACTTTCGTAGTGTCGGCATTCGCCATGGGCTATCTGGATAAGCTGACCAAGCACTGATCGCTCTGCCAGGCGTATTACCTGACCGCCCGTCCGTTGCAAAACGGACGGGCGGTTGTGTTTTTGCCTTGTGCTTTGACGCGTGCTGTACAAAAAATGAACCGTCACTCGAAGTGCCTGCTCCACGTTCCAGTAGCGAGGTATCGCAATGAACCTTCAACAACTGAACACTGAGGCCAAGGCCGGTCATGTGGAAGAGCTCAACCTGATTGCCATCGAAGGCGGCGACTTCATTCTTGAGGCCCGTGTCAAAGGCCATGCCCACCCCCTTTCCGATACGCAGGGGCAGCGTCTGAAAGTGCATTCGGTGGTCGATGCGCAACGTCTGCTCAATGGTTTGCCTGCCGTGCCTGTGCACCTTGTCCATTGGTCGATGGATGACGAGATGTGCGGAGGAAGCAGTGCCGGCGATGGCGATATGAAAATACCGATGCCGCGACGTTCCGCCTGGTAGCTGAACTGCTTTGCCGCAGTGTGCTAGGCTGCTCGCCCTTTTCATAAAGGGCGCGGTTGTCGTGCGCCCTGCAGCGGAGCAAGCAAATGTCCGAAATCAACCTGTCTACCGACGAAACGCGCGTCAGCTACGGCATCGGCCGTCAGCTGGGTGGCCAACTGCGCGACAACCCGCCACCGGGCGTTAACCTGGACGCCATCCTGGCCGGCCTGACCGACGCATTCAACGGCAAAGACAGCCGCGTCAGTGAAGAAGACCTGTCGGCCAGCTTCAAGGTCATCCGTGAAGTGATGCAAGCTGAAGCTGCTGCCAAGGCCGAAGCGGCTGCGGGTGAAGGCAAAGCGTTCCTGGCCGAGAACGCCAAGCGTGATGGCATCACCACCCTGGCTTCGGGTCTGCAGTTCGAAGTGCTGACCGCAGGCGAAGGCGCCAAGCCAAGCCGCGACGACAGCGTTCGCACTCACTACCACGGCACCCTGATCGACGGCACCGTCTTCGACAGCTCCTACGAACGTGGCCAGCCAGCAGAATTCCCGGTTGGCGGCGTGATCGCAGGCTGGACCGAAGCGCTGCAACTGATGAATGCCGGCAGCAAGTGGCGCCTGTACGTTCCGAGCGAGCTGGCTTACGGCGCTCAGGGCGTTGGCAGCATTCCGCCGCACAGCGTACTGGTATTCGACGTCGAGCTGCTGGACGTCCTGTAACACCTATCGCGGGGCTAGCTCACTCCCACAGGGTTGTAACTGCTGTGGGCGCGGGCTCGCCCCCCGATGCTGTTCAGTTCCACTCGGTTCCACCGCCAGGGCGCAACGCCCGTGCGTAGCAGAACAGGAACAGGTTCCTCACCAGTTCCTTGAGTACTATCGGCTCACTTGAGTTCAAGCCATTGATATCCAGGTCTCCCTGATCGCGCAGTTCGTCCAGTGCTTCTTGTTCGAGCACGGCACAGACTTCGCCGGTTTCCCGGTGCAGGATACGAAGGTAAGGGTGCGGCCGGTCAAGCCAGGCGTCTATCAGATAAGTCATGGCTATTCTCCTTGGAAGCGTCCAATGAGAATAATTCTTATTATCAAAATAGCAAGGGTCTATTGGTAAAAAAGCGCCCAATGGTGCAGCAAGTTGTTTCGAGGCCGGGCGCCAGCCTCGAAACCGGCAGGGTCAGACCTTGCGGACGAACTCGGACTTCAGCTTCATCGGGCCGATGCCGTCGATCTTGCAATCGATGTCGTGGTCGCCGTCGCACAGGCGGATGTTCTTGACCTTGGTGCCGACCTTGACCACCAGTGAGGTACCTTTGACTTTCAAGTCCTTGATCACCGTGATGGTATCGCCGTCCTGAAGAACGTTGCCAACCGAATCCTTCTTGACCGCTTCATCGCTGGCTGCCTCGGTTTCACCAGCGGCGGACCACTCGTGTGCACACTCGGGGCAGATCAGTTGGACGCCATCTTCGTAGGTGTATTCGGAGTTGCATTTAGGGCAGGGTGGCAAAGTGCTCACTAGGGTTCCTCAAGACGTACAGGTACAAAACCTACATTATATAGGGTTTTGTTGGCCAGCGGGCGAATGCAATCGCGGGGCAAGCCCGCTCCCGCAGTGGGAACGGGGTTGCCCCGCGATTGGGGAGGTGCGGATCAGTGGGTACGGGCGACTGCGAATTCGCTCAGTTCCACCAGGGCGTCGCGGTATTCGCTGGCTGGCAGCACTTCCAGGCAGGTGATGGCACGGGCTACATAGTCGCGGGCCAATTGCGCGGTGTAATCCAGCGAGCCAGAGGCTTCCACCGCTGCACGGATGCTCTCGAGGTCTTCGATGCCGCCTTTCTGGATGGCCTGGCGTACCAGGGCCGCCTGTTCGGGGGTGCCTTCACGCATGGTGTAGATCAGTGGCAAGGTTGGCTTGCCTTCGGCCAGATCGTCGCCGACGTTCTTGCCCAGGGTCTGTGCATCGCCCTTGTAGTCGAGCAGGTCGTCGACTAGTTGGAATGCGACACCGAGGTGATCACCGAAGGTGCGCAAGGCCTCGCTCTGCTCAGGCGTCGCCTGGGCCAGGGCAGCGGCGCTGTGGGTCGACGCTTCGAACAACATCGCGGTCTTGCCGCGAATGACGTCCATGTAGACCTCTTCGGTGGTGCTGGCGTCGCGTACCTTCGATAGCTGCAGGACTTCGCCTTCGGCGATCACGCGAGTAGCCTTGGAGAGGATCTGCATGACCGGCATCGAGCCCAGTTCGACCATCATTTCGAACGAGCGCGAATAGAGGAAGTCACCCACCAGCACACTGGGTGCGTTGCCCCACAGGGCGTTGGCCGTGGAACGGCCGCGGCGCATGCCGGACATGTCGACGACGTCGTCATGCAGTAAAGTGGCGGTGTGCAGGAATTCGATGGTGGCGGCCAGCAGGCGCACGTCGTCGCCTTCGCGACCAAGGGCTTTGCCACACAGCAGCACCAGCAACGGGCGCAAGCGCTTGCCACCAGCTGAAGTGATGTAGTCGCCGATTTTCGATACCAGCGGTACACGCGAAGTCAGCTGTTTCTTGATAATCTCGTCAACGGCGCTGAAGTCATCCGCTACCGCACGGTAGAAAGCTTGGGGTTGCATCGGCCACAGGTGCTCCATAAAGGTTGCGCGGCATGCTAGGTCGCGGGTCCCGGCCTGTCAAGGCGCGGTCCGGGCAAACCGGGGGCAGGACTTGCAAGGGATGCACGCCTTGCGTACAATCGCGCACCCTGAACTTCCTGGGCAGCACCTGCCTTACGCAATTGCACTGGGCCGTTCCAGCCCTATGCAGCCATGCCAGCCAATACTCTTACTATAAAGAGCTGGGTGAGCAGGATTATCGGAGAAATACCCATGTACGCAGTAATTGTTACCGGTGGCAAGCAGTACAAAGTCGCCGAAGGTGAATACCTGAAAATCGAAAAACTGGAAATCGCCACTGGCGAATCCGTTACCTTCGACCGCGTTCTGTTGGTTGCCAATGGCGACGACGTGAACATCGGCGCTCCAGTCGTTGCTGGTGCCAAGGTTGTTGCTGAAGTGATCTCGCAAGGTCGTCACGACAAAGTGCGCATCATCAAGTTCCGCCGCCGTAAGCACCACATGAAGCGTATGGGCCACCGCCAGTGGTTCACCGAAATCAAGATCACCGGTATTTCGGCTTAATCGCCTAAATCCCCATTTCTGGAGAATTGAACCATGGCACACAAAAAAGCTGGTGGTAGTACCCGTAACGGTCGCGACTCAGAAGCCAAACGCCTTGGCGTGAAGATGTATGGCGGCCAGGCTATCGTTCCTGGCAACATCATCGTGCGTCAGCGCGGCACCCAATTCCACGCTGGCTACGGCGTTGGCATGGGTAAGGATCACACCCTGTTCGCCAAGATCGAGGGTAAGATCAAGTTTGAAGTTAAAGGCGCCTTCGGTCGTCGTTACGTGAGCATCGTCGCGGCCTGATCGCGTTGACGCTGGAAAAGCCCTGTCTCGCGACGGGGCTTTTTCGTTTGTGGGGTGAGTCTCTTGCAAAGCTGTTTGTATGGGCTGCCGGCGCTGGTGTTTCGGTCGTTGACGGGGGCCGCCGCGCTCACTTTTGCAAGAGCCTTATGTCTTTGTGTCACTCAGCTCGTCAAGCTGACGAGAGGCGGTTTTTATGAAGTTTGTTGACGAAGTATCGATCCGGGTCAAAGCCGGTGATGGCGGTAACGGTTGCATGAGCTTCCGCCGCGAGAAATTCATTGAAAATGGTGGTCCCAACGGCGGTGATGGTGGCGACGGTGGTTCGGTATTCATGGTCGCCGACGAAAACCTCAATACCCTGGTTGACTACCGTTATACCCGTCACTTTGAGGCCCAGCGTGGCTCCAACGGTGGCAGCACCGACTGCACCGGCAAGAAAGGTGACGACCTGATTTTGCGTGTGCCAGTCGGCACGACCGTAATCGACTCCGCTACCCAGGAAGTCATCGGCGACCTGGTCAAGCCAGGTCAGAAGCTGATGGTGGTTCAGGGCGGCTGGCACGGTCTGGGCAACACCCGTTTCAAATCCAGTACCAACCGTGCGCCACGCCAGACCACTCCAGGTAAACCGGGTGAGCAGCGTGACCTGAAACTGGAAATGAAAGTGCTCGCCGACGTCGGTCTGCTGGGCTTGCCGAATGCCGGCAAGAGCACCTTTATCCGTTCGGTCTCGGCGGCCAAGCCGAAAGTCGCCGATTACCCATTCACCACCCTGGTGCCAAACCTGGGTGTGGTCAGTGTCGACCGTTGGAAGAGCTTCGTAATTGCCGACATTCCCGGCTTGATCGAAGGCGCGTCCGATGGTGCAGGCCTGGGCATTCGTTTCCTCAAGCACCTGGCGCGTACTCGCCTGCTGCTGCATCTCGTTGACCTGGCCCCGCTGGATGAAAGCAGCAGCGCTGATGCCGCCGAAGTCATCGTCAACGAGCTGACCCGCTTCAGCCCGTCGCTGGCCGAGCGTGACCGTTGGTTGGTGCTGAACAAGACCGACATGCTGATGGATGACGAGCGCGACGAGCGCGTCAAGGAAGTGGTCGAGCGTTTGCAGTGGGAAGGCCCGGTCTACGTGATCTCGGCAATCTCCAAGCAAGGCACCGAACAGCTCAGCCGCGACATCATGCGCTACCTCGAAGATCGCGCCGACCGTCTGGCCAACGATCCGGCCTATGCCGACGAGCTGGCTGAGCTCGATCAGCGTATCGAAGACGAAGCCCGTGCCCAGTTGCAGGCGCTCGACGATGCTCGCGCCTTGCGCCGTAGCGGCGTCAAGAGCGTGCACGACATCGGCGACGACGATGACGACGATTGGGATGATGACGACGAAGACGGTCCGGAAATCATTTACGTGCGCGACTGATTCGTTGCAGTACACTAAACGCCGCTCTCTGGAGCGGCGTTTTAGTATCTAAAGATCTATATAGGTTGGAAGAAGATGCGGAGCAAGGTGACGGGTGCGCAGCGCTGGGTGGTGAAAATCGGCAGTGCGCTGTTGACCGCCGATGGCAAGGGTCTGGATCGTGCGGCCATGGGTGTCTGGGTCGAGCAGATGGTAGCGTTGCATGAGGCGGGTGTTGAGCTGGTGCTGGTGTCGTCCGGGGCGGTCGCCGCCGGGATGAGCCGCCTGGGCTGGGCCAAGCGACCGAGCGCAATGAATGAGCTGCAGGCTGCAGCTTCGATTGGCCAGATGGGGCTGGTGCAGGCCTGGGAGTCGAGTTTTGCCGAGCATGGCCGGCATACCGCGCAGATCCTCCTGACCCACGACGACCTCTCGGATCGCAAGCGTTACCTCAACGCCCGCAGCACGTTACGCACGCTCGTGGAGCTGGGCGTAGTGCCGGTGATCAACGAAAACGACACGGTGGTCACCGACGAGATTCGGTTTGGCGACAACGACACCTTGGCCGCGCTGGTGGCCAACCTGGTCGAAGCTGACCTGTTGGTGATTCTCACCGACCGTGACGGTATGTTTGATGCCGACCCGCGGAACAACCCCGACGCGCAACTGATCTACGAAGCCCGTGCCGACGATCCGAGCCTGGATGCCGTAGCCGGTGGCACCGGTGGTGCGTTGGGACGTGGCGGCATGCAGACCAAACTGCGCGCTGCTCGCCTGGCTGCCCGCTCCGGTGCCCATACCATCATCGTTGGCGGTCGTCTGGAGCGCGTGCTCGACCGTCTCAAGGCCGGCGAACGCCTTGGCACGCTGCTGTCACCTGAGCGTGGCATGCTTGCAGCGCGCAAGCAGTGGCTGGCCGGCCACCTGCAGACTCGTGGCACCCTGGTGCTCGACGACGGAGCAGTCAAAGCCCTGCGCCAGGCCAACAAGAGCCTGCTGCCGGTAGGGGTCAAAACGGTGCAAGGCAGCTTCCGCCGTGGTGAAATGGTCGTGTGCGTCGGGCCTGACGGTCTGGAAGTGGCTCGCGGCCTGGCTAACTACAGTGCGCTGGAAGCACAAAAAATCATCGGACAGTCATCTGAAGCCATCGAAGGTTTGTTGGGCTACATTGCCGAGCCGGAGCTGGTGCACCGCGACAACCTGATTCTGGTCTGAGGAAACAATCGTGTTCAAGGGAATTGTGGCAGCCGCGCTGCTGGCATTGCCGGTGCTGGCATCGGCCGAAGAAATTGGCCAGGTGTCGACCGTGTTCAAGTTTGTCGGACCCAACGACCGTATCGTCGTTGAAGCGTTCGACGATCCGAAAGTGGATGGCGTGACCTGCTACCTGTCGCGGGCCAAGACCGGTGGCGTGAAAGGTGGCTTGGGTTTAGCTGAAGACCGAGCCGAAGCGTCGATTGCGTGCCGCCAGGTTGGGCCGATTCGCCTCAAGGAGCAGCTCAAGGACGGTGACGAAGTGTTCAAGGAGCGCACTTCGCTGGTGTTCAAGACGATGCAGGTTGTGCGCTTCCTCGACAAGAAGCGCAACACCCTGGTCTACCTGGTGTACTCGGACCGCCTGATTGAAGGCAGCCCGCAGAATGCGGTCACCGCGATTCCTATCCTGCCTTGGGCCCAGTAACACCGGGCTCAACGCATCGCCGGGCAAACCCGCTCTCACGGTTGGGCTTGCCCGGCGATCGACCTCACGCTGAAGCTTCTTCCTCTTCTTCGTTGCGCACCACTGCCTTTTCCACGTCGCGGCGGCTGATGTATTTCCAGTCCGCTTCGTCGATGTAGATCCCGTTCGGTCCGCTACCGCCTTCCAGGTCGATGGCAACATGTGCCGACACCTGTGGCTTCACGCTCGCCAGAATCGGCACGAAGCCCAACTGCAGACTGGTTTCCAGCAAGGCCGCCTGGTTGCGTTCGTCGATGTCGGCCGCTTCGTCGAGGTAGTAGGGCAGGCGTACGCGGCCAGCCAGGTCGCGGTCCATCAGGTGCAGCAACAAATACATGTTGGTCAGCGCCTTGATGGTCATGGTGGTGCCGTTGGATGCCGCACCGTCGATGTCGGTGTGGATCACTGGCTGACCACCGACCTTGGTGATTTCAAAGGCCAGTTCGAACAGATCCTTCAAGCCCAGCTGGTTGTGGTTTGCCGCCACCAGTCGCGCCAGGTACTCCTTGGCCTCTTCGTTCTTGTTGTCCTGCTCGGCGCTCGCGTTGAGGTCGAACACCGACAGCGTCTCGCCTTCTTCGTACTGCCCGGCGCTGTGGATAATCTGGTCGATGTGCTTGAGTGCTTCCTTGTTCGGGGCCAGAACAATGCGGAAGCTCTGCAAGTTGGAAACCTGACGTTTGTTGATCTCGCGGTTGAACAAAGCCAGCTGGTGTTCAAGGCTGTCATAGTCGCTACGGATGTTGCGCAAGGTCCGGGCGATATCGGTCACCGCTGCACGGCGCGCCTTGCCCAGGGTCAGGGCTTCTTCGGTGCGGTGCGAGTAGGCGTTGATCAGCAGTTGCAGGCGGCGTTCCATGTCGTCTTCGCTGTCGAACTTGGCCACGCCCTTGAGGCGAACCTGGGCGTACAGCGCTTCGATCTGGCCATCGACGCGCAGCAAACCTTGCCAGCTGTCCTGGTAGTCGTTGAGCAGGGGCAGCAGGTTGTCCATGGAATCGTCTACCGGCTCCATGAACGGCGTACCGAATGGCAACTCGGCGGGCAGCAATTGGCGACGGCGCAAGGCGTCGTCCAGGGTGCGCTGCTTGGCTTCCATGTCGGCGATCTGCCGGCCAACCAGCTGCAGCTTGGCCGACAATTGCTGGACTCGCTCGGTGAAGGCGTCGCTGGAGCGTTTCAATTCATCCTGGGCTGCTTCCATCTGCGCCAGTTGTTCGAGCTTGTCGTCTTCTTCTGCGGCCAGCGTCTGGCTGCGACGGAAGTCTTCCAGGGCCTTTTGCGCATCCAGTACTTGCTGGTAGAGGGCTTCGGTCTGGGTTTTGCTGGCGGCGCGATCCGCGCTGACGGCTTGTTGGGTCTTGAGTTGTTTGAACTCTTTTTCCAGACGCTCTTTTTGGTCGCGTAGCGCGGCGCGATCGGCCAGGGCCTGCAGGGCAGGGGGCTCGATATGCGACAGGTCGATGGACAGGCCAGGCACTTCGAAGCGTTCGCCTTTGAATCCGTCCAGCACCGCTTCCAGGGATTTGACCCAGACGTCGCTGTCATCCAGCTCGATGCCTCGTTCGCCCAGCGGCAGGCTGAACAGTGCGCCGTTGAACAGGCGCATCAGGCGCTCGACATCCTGTTGGGAGAATTCTTCGCGCAGACGGGCATAGCTGTTGTTGTCGGCATGGTCGAGCTGCTGCTTGACCGACTTGAGGCGTTTCTCCAGCTCACGCAGACGCTCTTCGAGGTCTTCGGCGCTGAACTGACGCGACTGGGCCAGGGCGCCGGCCAGTTCGTCGTGGGCGTCCTTGGCGGCCAGCAGTTGCTGCTCCAGCACTTTGACGTCGTCGACCAGGGCAAAGCGGTGCTTGAGTACCGACAGCTCGCCGAGCCAGCGCTGCACGCCGGTGATCTCGCGCTCCAGGCGCATCAGCTCCTGGGTACCGCCACGTTGGTCGTTCTGCAGGCTGTCCTGTTCGTTCTTGTAGTGCTCGGCTTGAATGACCAGTTCTTCCTTGCGTGCGCTGGCGTAGTCCTGCCAGGTGCCAAGCAGCGAGTCGAGCAGCGGCGACAGGCGATGCAGCTTGCCGCGCAGAATGTCTCGCTGGGCCACGCCGTTGGCCAGGGCTTCGACCAGCGGACCGGCGGCGACCAGCGAGTTGTAATCCTGCTCCATCCGGCGCACATCGCGGAAGGCTTCTTCGCAAGCGGCAATGTAGTCGACGCTGCCCGAGCGCAAGCTGTGCTCGAAGGCATCGAGGAACAGCTGCTTGAGCTTGGCGGCAGTGATTTCACGCATGTGCAGCAGGTTGATGAACAGGGCGCGGAACGTCTTCAGGCTTTGCTCGCTGGTGGAGCGCAGCGGGATCAGGGTGAGATCCAGCGGGATAGTGGTATGGCCACCGACCAGTAGTCGACGCAGTTCGTCAGGCTTGAGCTCGTAGGCCTTGAGGCCATTGCGCTCAAGGTTGTTGAACAGTTCTTTCTGGCGCAGGCAGGTGTCGTTCTTCTGGTAATGAGCCAGGTCCAGCTCACCGGCATAGGCAAAGAACTGATGGCCGAAACCGCCGCCCGGGCCGCGCCCCACCACGCCGATCACGTGAGGGCCGTGGGGCAGGTTGACCTCGCAGAGGATGTAGCTGGTGTCGCTGGCGAAGTAGAAGCGGCGTGACTGCTCGAGGCTGTACTTGCCAAAGCTCATGTCGGACATGCGTGCCAGGATCGGGAACTGCAGGGCGTTGATCGAGGCACTCTTGCCCAGGTTGTTGGCACCGTAGACCGACAGCGGGTGTTCCAGGGGGAACAGGCCGAGGCTGTAACCGGCGGTGTTGAGCAATGCGAAGCGGCGAATGCCGTAGCGTTCCTGGCTCATGCGTCAATCTCCTGTTGCTCTTCGGCGATGGCTCGGGCCAAGGCGTCTTCTTCGCTTTCTTCGAACGGGCTGAGGTCGAGTGGATCGTCGGTCTTGTTGAGCTCTTCTGCGCTCTCTTCCTCGACCAACACCGGTGTTGGCAGTGGCAAGTTGCTGTGCAGGCTGGCGGCAAGGTCTCGGTCCTGCTGGACCGACAGGCAGACGTCAAGAAAGCGGTGCATCGGTGGCAGGAAGCGGTAGATGCCGTTTTCTTCATGGGCAAAACCCAGCTGGGTCATGCGTCGCATGATTTTTTCTTCCAGCTCGTCCGGTGTCTGTACTTCAGCCTGGATAAACAGGTCGCGGTATTTCTCCAGCATCGACGGCAACTCATCACGGCCAAGGCTGCCACCGTCGAGCACCGACATCGGATCGCGGCCCTGGTCGGCCAGATGCTCGACCAGGATGAAGGTGAACAGCGACAGGCGCTGGGCGGTTTTGTTTACCTGGGCGGCGGCCAGGTCCGGGACGAAGTAGTAGAAACCGCGGGTATCACATACCAGTTCGAAGCCAAGGGCCTTGAACAGACCGCGGTACTGGTCCTGGAAGTTCGACAGTTGGGCGTACAGCTCCGGGTCGCGGCGGCTGATATGAAAGCCCTTGAACAACTCGCGGAAGATCGGTGCGAGCTGAGGCAATTCGGAAAGATCAAGATGCATTGGCAGGGCTCGCAGTAGGCTCAGGCGATGGTTCGCGGCTCGATGTCAGGGCGAACGAGCGCAGGCTGACCAGGTGTTCGCGGGTGGTGTATTCACAGCGCTCCAGGCGTTCGCGGCTAAAGCGCTTTTCCCGGGACAGGCGTGAGAACCAGTACAGCAGCTCGTCGGTGGCGCCTTCGGGCTCCTGCTCCAGCAACCAGACCATCAGGTCGGGCAGTGGCAGGGCGCTTTCGCAGCGCTCGAGCATTTCCTTGACGGTGCGTGGTGCTCGCGGTGTTTCGCCCTTGCGGGTTTTATGCGCTTTCGGGAATTGCGCAGGCTTGGGTTCGAAGCGGGCCAGGGCGTAAACATAGGCTTCGACCTGGCTGGCGCTGCCGAGAAACGTGCTTTGTGGTCGCGTGAACATCGGCATGGCCGCTTGCGGTACCGCGTCCAGGCCCTTGCGCCGGATGACCGAGAGCGCCAGGGCTGCGCCACGGGTTACGGCGTTGTGACGGCGCGCTTCTTCACGCAGCGGCAACAGCAGTTCGCGAGCATGGCGCAAGGTCAACTGGGCGCTGGTCTGCATCTCGAGGATGCGCGCATGGGTGCGCAGGAGCATGTCGTCGTCGACCAGGTGCCCCAGGCGTGCCTGTTCGCCAAGCAGGCGCAGCAAAACGGTCTCGACCTTGCGTACACCCTGTTCGAATGCGCCATCGGCGTTGACCAGCTGGATCATCGGCTCGACGTATTCGTCCCAGGTGGCCAGGACTTCGGCATATCGCTGGCGCAGTGGGATCTGGCGGTCGCTGGTCTTAGCGCGTTCGGCCACGGCGACCAGGGCCTGCTCGTCGTTGTCGAGCTTCTTCAAAACGTCGCGCACACGCATGTCCAGCAGGCGCAGTTGGCGTGCCAGATCGTTACCGTCGCGAATCTCGAAGGCGTCCTGGATGTGGCCAGCGAGACGTTCCAGGTGGCGCAGGTAGGCTTCGATTTCCAGGCACAGGCCCAGGCGGTGCTCACGGCGCAGGTAAGCGAGGAAGTCGTGGATCTGGGCGTTGAGCTCGAAACGGTTGGGGCTTTTCGCCACGGGCACCAGAATATCCAGGCGGATCCACACGTCGAGCAGGCTGGTAATGTCCTGGGGCGTGCTCTCCAACTGCTGGTTGGCCAGTTGTTGGCGCAGTTCGCCGAGGCTCAGGGTGCCCCCGTCGAAGCGCTCGCACAACGGCTCGAGCAGGGCCCAGTGTTCGGCTAGGGCGCGCAGGACGCGCTTGGGTTCGATCATTGGCGGGTCGACTCGTTGCCAAATAAAAGCGCCGATTGTACTGCATCAAGTGCCTGTCGATTCACCCCCTGATCGCTAGAAGCTGCTGTCGGGCGGTTTTCTGCCGATCAACAGCGGCACCGGAGCGCGAACAACGGTAGAATATCGGCCCTGACTTATCCACAGATGGCCGATCCTTCTTGTTAATCGAGTCCCGCCGCCGCGCTTATCTCAATGCCATGCAAGTGGTGCATTGGCTGCCGCGTACCGAACTGCCGTTCGCCGCCCCTTCGCGCCCGGAGCTGTTGCTGGCGCTGGTGCCTGAGGCCGTACCCGAGTTCGATGAGGCACCGGCACAGCCGGTACGGGTGGCGGTCAGTACGCCGGTTGCGCGCAGCGGCGAGCGACCGAAAATCGAGATTCCCCGCCCTGGCACCGACGCCAAGGCAGCCAGTAAGCCAGCAGAGAAAGCCGAGCCTGCGGCCGAGATCACCAAGCCGAAGCCAGTTGCACCGCCGCGTTTTTCCCTGCAGTTGCTGCGTGCCGGCAATTGCCTGCTGCTGGTGGAACTGGCTACGGGCGAGGCGTTCCAGAGCCGTGACCCTTCCTACCTGTTGCTCAAGGACATGCTGCGTGCCGCCGGACTGCCTGATAGCCCGCAGATCATTGGCGAGCCGGTGCGCTGGCCGTTGCTGGTGCGCGGCAATCTCGACCAGGGCCCGCAAGCGGCGACCGATTTTGTCCAGGGCTTCATCCAGGCCCGGCTTGAAGAGACGCCCTGTGCCTGTTTGTGGCTGATTGGCCTGCCCGCCGTGCGTTTTGCCGGCGAGGCGGACGCCGAAGCTTATTATCGCGAGTTGCCGATAGAAGGGCTGGGCACTGCCTGGGCCTTGCCCGGCCTCGAATTGTTGATGGACGAGCCGCAGCGCAAGGCGCACGTCTGGCAAGCCATGCGCCGGCTTATGGCGCGCTGGAAACCAAGTGATGAGTGACACAATCAGCTTCCGCCGGATGACCGAGGCGGACCTGGACGCTGTACTGAAGATTGAATATGCGGCCTTCAGCCACCCCTGGACCCGCGGGATTTTCCTCGACGGGCTCAAATCCTATGAAATCTGGCTGATGTTCGAAGGCGAGCAGCAGGTGGGTCATGGCGTAATCAATGTGATTATCGACGAGGCGCACCTGCTCAACATCACCGTCAAGCCGGAAAGCCAAGGCCGTGGCCTGGGCTTACGCTTGCTTGAAGAGCTGATGAAGCGCGCCTACGAGATGAACGGCCGTGAGTGCTTCCTTGAGGTGCGCGCCAGCAACCAGTCTGCGTATCGCCTGTACGAGCGCTATGGCTTTAATGAAATCGGCCGACGTCGTGACTATTATCCGGTCGCTGGCGGTCGGGAAGATGCCCTGGTAATGGCCTGCACTCTGATCGATTGAAAGGCTCAGCGCTCTGGCTTGCCGTCCAGTGGGTCGCGACGAGCCAGTTCGGCCTCATCAAGGCCGTTGCCGCCACCAATTTCGCCTTCATCGACCACGCTCAGGTCCCAATCGGCCGGATGATTTGCGCCTGGCTCCGAAGGGGAGCGGGCTCCATCCTCGGGAATCAGTGTTTCAGGTTCGAGGTCGTCGTCGGTTGGATCGAAACCGCTGTCGACGTTGGGAGTATTCTCATCAAAGTGCAGCTCTTGCATCGAGCCCATGCGGTCTTCGTCGTCGTCGATCGGGGCCGGTTCGGGAGCGTGTGGCGGACGATGGGGTTGAGTCATGGTCAGTCTCCTGCGGGTGGCTGTAATGGGTGGACCCGACGGCTGCCGGAAGATTCCAAAGCGTGACCCGAACGGGCTTGCGCCAGTCACAAATGGGCACCAACCACGAGGCTTGACCATGCACGATCTACAAGAACTGATTGATAACAACGAGCGCTGGGCCGATGCGATCAAGCAGCAGGATCCGGATTTCTTTGCCAAGCTTGCGCGTCAGCAGACCCCTGAATACCTCTGGATCGGCTGCTCGGATGCGCGGGTTCCGGCAAACGAGATCGTCGGCATGTTGCCAGGCGACCTGTTCGTTCATCGCAACGTAGCCAACGTGGTACTGCACACCGACTTGAATTGTCTGTCGGTGATCCAGTACGCAGTGGACGTGCTCAAGGTGAAACACATTCTGGTCACCGGGCACTACGGTTGCGGCGGTGTCCGGGCGTCGATGCAGGATCGTCAGTTGGGCCTGATCGATGGCTGGCTGCGCTCGATTCGAGACCTGTACTACGAAAAGCGCGGTGAGTTGGCGCAATTGCCCACCGAAGAAGAACGTGTTGACCGCCTGTGCGAGCTGAATGTGATCCAGCAGGTGGCTAACGTCGGACACACCACCATCGTTCAGAATGCTTGGCACCGTGGGCAGAGCCTGTCGATTCATGGCTGTATCTACGGTATCAAGGACGGACGCTGGAAGAGTCTGAATGCAACCATCAGTGGCCTGGACCAATTGCCGCCACAGTATCGGTTGCGTCCACAGGACTGAGTGAGATCGTGTCGAGGGCAAACCCACAGGGCAATCGAGAGCCTGTGGGTCTGTCCCACGACGATGCTCACGCCTTCTTCAGTTCGCGCAGGGTCCGGGTTATCGATCCGCTGTTGCACTTGGCGCTTGCCTGATCCCGGGTCATCTTGGCCACCGTGCGGAAGTACAATTCGCATGTCTGCTTCTTCGCCGTCACTTGCCACTTCTGCGTGCATGCGTTCAGCGTCGCCTGGGCATCTGCGTGCGGGTTGCGGCCCATGCCCGCCTGCCAGCAGGCGGCGCTCAAATCCTGGCCCATCATTTTCAAGCCCGCACGATCAGCTTTATCTTGATCGCCATCGTGGTTTTTCTTATCAGCGGCATACCAGATTGCGCTGGGGTGGTTGGCGCCGAGCACCGGCACCTGTTGACCGCTCTGAGGGCTGATGCTTACCAGCCCCAATACGGTGAGCGCTGGTCCGTATTGTTGCTCGATCCAACTTCGCACCGGCGCACCGAACGCGACCATCGGCAGGGCAGTGCCATGGGCATCGCGGGTGAGCTCTTTGACCATGCGCAACTGGTAATCCTTGAAGTACTCATACACACCTTCCAGATCCTTGCCGGCGCTGGCGGGCGCGGCGATCGGAGCGATGTCGATGATGGTCTGGTAGGCCGGTGTCTGTTCGGCAGCAATGCCGTTGTAGGTCAATAGCGTCGCCCAGCGATCGGTGGTGTTGGAGCGCAGATAGTCTTGAGCCTGAGTCAGTGAGTAGTCCGGCGGGAAGTGCAACAACTCGATGCTGCGACGGTTATCCAGGGCCATGCCCAGCGGCAGGAACAGGTTCCAGTTGTAGGCCCACTTGCCGTCGTTGTTCAGGCGACTGGCGCCTTGGAAGGCCAACTCGCCAGCGTCGAGCAAAGCCGCCAGGGGTGTGCTGTAACTAGCGGGAACGCCCTGAATGTCAGCATACAGATTGTGGTTGTCACGGCTGACCCGCACCGTGGCAGCGGTATAGCCATCGCGCTGAACACTCATGGTCAGGTAATGCTCGACTGTCTGTTCCAGGCTCCAGTCGCGGAAACAGATGACATTGCAGTTGTTGGGGTAAGCGAAAAGCCGCGTTACTCGCTCGGTGCTGCCCAGGTCAAGTTGGGCATCGGCCAGCGCAGTCGCGCTGCATGCCAGGGCTGCCAGGCCTAGGCCCCATCGAACTGTCGTGTACATGCTTAACTCCTTGTCAGTAGCTCCTCAGAGTGGGAGTGGGCGCCATACTGGAGGCGTTTCGCGGGGATTGGGAAGGAGAAGATGCCAATGGTGGGGTGGCGCAGGGCTGGGATTCATGCAGGGCTTTTGCTGACGTTGCTGTGCGGCACCCAGGCAAACGCCGATCAGAGGGATGTGTATATGTTTGCCCAATGGGCAGGCGATCATGAAACCCGGGCGTTCCGGCAAATGCTGGTGGATGCGCGCTTGTATGGTGTCGTGCCTATCTATCAGTTGCTGCGCAGTGCCAGTGACTGGCGCTTGTGCTCGGCAGAGCCTTTCGCGGTGGCGCCCGCCGCGCAGTGGCCAGCGGTGCGTTCGACGCTGCAGTTGCTCAAAACGCTGGCGGATCAAGGCGTGCTGCGGCGCTATGAAGTGGTCTCCACGTACCGCGCGCCGCGGCTCAATCGCTGTGCCGGTGGCGCCTTCGACAGTGCCCATATGCGTGCGTTTGCAGTGGATGTATTGCTGCCAGCGGGGACCGACCCCAGACCGCTATGCACGTTCTGGCAGACCCAGGGCAAAGCCTGGAACATGGGACTGGGTCGTTACCCTTCGGGGCGCATTCATATCGATACCGCTGGCTTTCGCACCTGGGGTGGGGACTTAAGTGCCCATTCTTCCTTCTGTACTTTGCCCGCTGGCGCTACGTCTCATAGCAAATGAGCCAGGCAAGTGGCGGCTTGTGCACTGATCCATTGGGTGAAGCGCAGGCACTTTTCGTCGTTGGCCATGCTGGGAGGGCACAGCAGGTAGTACGCCGATTGATCGCGAACAAAGCCGTACGGAGCACACAGTTGGCCGCTGGCGATTTCGTCCGCCACCATCAGGAATGACGCCATGGCCACACCCAGTCCGGCCATGGCGGCCTGTATGCACAGGTAGAAATGCTCGTAAACGGCGCGGCGGGTGTCCTTGGCTGATGCGCCGGTCAATTCCAGCCAGGTGTTCCAGGCACCGGGGCGTGAGGCGCTGTGGAGCAAGCGCAGACCATCCAGGCCATGGCCCGGAACAATCTGGTTGGCGCTGCTAACCGGCCCCACCCGTTCATCGCAGATCTTCACGGCGTGAAGGCTGGCTTCCCAGCGAAAATCGTCGCGCCGTAACGCCAGGTCGACACCGCTTCGCGAAAAATCGACAGGGCCGCCGGCAGCCACCAGATGCAAGTGGATGTCCGGGTGGGCGGCATGAAAGTCCGGCAGGCGGGGAATCAGCCATTTCATCGCGATGGTCGGCTCGCAGGACAGTACCAATACGTCCTCACGAGCTTGTTGTTGGAGGCGGTAGACCGCGCCTTGCAACTGTTCGAAGACCGACAGCGTGGTGCCATGCAGGGCACGACCGGCAGGGGTGAGAAACACGGCGCGGTTTCGGCGCTCGAACAGCGTCACCCCCAGTGACTCTTCCAGCAAACGTACCTGACGGCTCACTGCGCCATGGGTGACGTTAAGTATTTCGGCTGCGCGGACGAAGCTTTCGGTCTGCGCAGCGACGTCGAAGTAACGAAAGGCCGAAAGTGCGGGCAGTTTCATATCGGTGAGAAAAACTAGCGGATTTACTGCACTATAAATCGCTTTTTGCCCAGCACGAAGCTTTCGATAATGGCCATCCATAACTTTATCTGTGCGATTGTCTAACCGATCGAGGAGCTTTTCGTGAATGAACTCATCGCCGTTGCCTTGTTCACCATCCTGGCGGTGATCAGCCCGGGCGCGGACTTTGCCATGGTCACACGCAGCAGTTACGCCTTTGGCAGGCGTGCCGGTTTGTCGGCGGCACTGGGCATCGCGCTGGGGGTGCAGGTGCATGTGATGTACACGATCCTCGGCATTGCCCTGATCATCAGTCAGACCCCTTCGTTGTTCCTGGCGATGAAGGTGCTGGGGGCGGGCTATTTGATCTACCTCGGTTACAAATCGCTGACCAATCGCACATGCATTTCCCTCGATGGCGACCCGGCTTCCAACCAGCTTGGGGTAGGCACAGCCTTGCGTTCAGGGTTTCTGACCAATGCCCTGAATCCCAAGACCATGTTGTTCGTCGTCAGTGCCTACACTCAAGTTGTACAACCGGGTAGCTCTCTTGCAACCAGTCTTGGTTATGGTCTGTTCATGTCCGTCGCTCACTGGCTGTGGTTCAGTCTGGTTGCGGTGTTTTTCTCTTCGCCGTCCTTGCGTCGGATCATGCTCGATCGGCAATTGCTGGTCGATCGAGTCATTGGCGTGGCCTTGATTGGCCTGGGATTGGCGGTGGTTCTGGCCAACGCGCGGTGACGCGCAGACAGCGGCCG
Organism: Pseudomonas sp. DG56-2; assembly: GCF_004803755.1. NCBI lineage: Bacteria > Pseudomonadati > Pseudomonadota > Gammaproteobacteria > Pseudomonadales > Pseudomonadaceae > Pseudomonas > Pseudomonas sp. DG56-2. The sequence continues at coordinate 5,016,182 of NZ_CP032311.1, read as the reverse complement.
TGTTGCAGTGTCATGCCGCCAGCGACAAACGCTCATGAACAAGTCACCTTCTGTGAAAGCGCTGCAAGAGGCAGCCGAATGGCTGGTGCGCCTGGACGGTGAGGTCGATACGGTCGAGCGCAATGCTTTTCGTGACTGGCTCAACGCTGATCCAGAACACCTGGCGGCCATCGAACGACTGGAGGGAAGCCTGGCAGCGTTGCATGAGTTGTCCCGCGAACCTGCACGGGTGGCTCTGGACGGCATCGTCCGACGGCGCACCCTGCGTCAGCCAATCAAGGCGCTGGCTCTGGCAGCGTTACTACTGTTGCCGGTCGGCTTGGCGATACAACAGTTTCCGCCGTCCTACTTGCTGGCGGACATCCGTACCAACAATGGCGAGTGGCACTCACAACAACTACCCGATGGCAGCCTTATCAGCCTTGATGGCAACACCGCCGTGGATCTACAGTTCGATGCTCAACGCCGTACTGTGCGCCTGGTGCAAGGGGAAGTACGGATGGATGTGGTCAAGGATGCCACGCGGCCTTTCCTGGTATTGACCGAGCATGGCAGCGTCAGTGTCATGGGCACTCGGTTTGTCGTCGAGCAGCTTGGTGATGCCACCCGTGTGGCGATGATCGATTCCACCGCGCATGTCGAAAGCGATGGCAAGCGCTTGGTTGTCCACGGTGGGCAGGAAGTGCACTTCAACGCTACAGGGTTGGGCGCACCGCAGAGCATTGATCCCGCCGCGCTGGAACAGGCTTGGCTGCAGCATCAACTGCTGGTTCACGAGCAACCCTTGAGTCAGGTGCTCGAACGCTTGGCGCGCAATCATCATGGTTATTTGCTGTATGACGCCGAGGCACTTGAAGTGCTGCAGGTCACGGCAGTACTACCTGCCGACGACAGTCAGCGGGCATTGCGCTTGCTGGCGCGCAGCCTGCCAATCAGGCTCGAATATTACACACCATGGATCACCCGCGTTGCGCTGGAACGGCCGTAGGCGAAACCAGCTAGAACTGCTTTTCCAGTTTGAAACTTATGCTGTTTTTGTCGTACGCATACAGCCAGTCGATGTTGCTGTCTACCTTGTTGTACTTGACTGTCAGGCTGGGAACGATGTCGTGCACTGCCAGGCGTGGAGCACGCAGAATAAAGGTGTAGCTCTGTTCATCGTCGTTGCGACGCGCATCGAGTATGGCGCTGTAAGCATCGTATTGGCGCTTGCGGTAGGAGGCGAACAACACTGCATTGACGCCAACACCAAAGTCCTTGGCGACACCAAGGCGCAAACCTTTTTGCAAATAGGCGGCAGTACGGTCCTGGCTGTTGCGGTCGCTGATGTCCAAGCCGCCGAAAAGCGTCCACTGCCGGGGCAAAGCCTGCCACAGGGTGGCGTACACCGAGCTGATATCACCATCCAGATTAGTGTTGATATCGTGTTTGTAGACCATGTCCTTGTATTCGCCTTCGAGCTTGAACATGCGTGTGGGTGATAGTGTATGCATCCATTCGCCGCGCAAACCCCAGGCGCTGTACATGGCGTTGTCGCCAATTGTGTTGAACTCGAACGAGGGGCCCAACGAGTACTGATTGCGAGCGTCGTGATAGCTTTAACCGGCGTTGTTGATCAGTGTGCCCTCGTTATATTTACTCTCCTTATCGTAGGCCTGGCCGTACAGCAGCGAACGCACGAACAGGCCATGGTGTCCGCGGATGGCCACGCGTTTGTTCAGTGTGGCCTCGTAATCTGCACCTTGCGCAGATACCGCTTTAGGTAGTGAGCGCTTGATCAAATAGGTGCCTTCCGCGGTATCCATGCGGTAGGTCACCGTGCTTTCGGAGGATTGGTTGAGGTTGTCGCTCCAGATTGGACCTATGGCGAGCGACCCTTGCCAGTCTTCGCGGTGATCCAGAGCCTGGAGAAAGCTGTCGACAGTCTTGCCCAAGCCCATGGCCTGCGCATCCGCAGGGCTGAGACTGTTGCTGATCTGCTCGAATACCGCACTGGAGTCGCGGTCCTTGCGGTTTTCGAACAGCACGCGCGCCAACTCCAGGCGCCCTGGAAGGAAGTCGGCCTGCATACCCAATAGTTGGCGGTAGTAGTGCTCAGCCTTTTCCAGGTCGCCGTCGGCGCGGGCCAAGGCACCATTGGCATAAGCGGTGAGCATCGGGTCGTGGCCGGGCAGGGTGGTGTAGCGCTTGAGGTAGTCCTTGGCGTGCAGCCATTGCTGGCGTTCGATTGATAGATAAACGGCGCGTCCCAATTCATCCAGGTTGTTGCCGACACTGTAGTTCTGGCCATTGATGTTCAATAGCGGCGCGGCGGTGTCGTTAGGTAGTTCGTCCTTTAGAAACTCGCGTTCCTGTTGGTTGGCGCGGTACTCGATAGACTGGTTCAGGCGCAGGCTGGTGTCCTGGTCGGCAGCGAAGCCCGCTGTGGTGAACATCAACAGGAAAAATGAAATAAGGTGCGGCGTGAAAGATCGCATGCAATAGGGCTGGGGCATTTCCAGGCTCTCAGAGTCACTTCAGCGCACCAAAAGCCAGGACCTGAACGCCAGGCACTGGCTTATGGTGCTACTACAGGTTCAACCCACTACTTACTTGCGAACGCCACCGAATGCAGTGTCATAGTTGCGATCGGTGAACTTGGCGATACCGGCCAGCGACGCGGTGGCGCCTGCGCCGAAGAAGCTACCTTGGGTGGTGCCTTTGGAGAGCTGGGCGTTGGTGGTTGGGTTCAGTGCTTGTGCTGCGCCGCTGAAGCTGGCATCAGCGGTGTTGATATTGGCTGCCAGTGAAACCTTCAGCGCGCTATTGCTCAACGCACCGGTCAAGGTTGGCGAGGCCGTGCCGAACGACGCGGTCAGGTCACCGGACAACAGGTTGGCGCCGGAGTAGTTGTTGATGCCCTGTACCGCGTAGGTCACGCTGGCCGTGGGCAATACGCGACCCGCCGTGTCACCGGAGTAGTAAACAGCGCGGGTCGGATCGTTGTGGACACCGTTCTGCGACCACTCGCCGTAGTACACCTGCTGGCTCGCTACTTGTTTGAAGTCAAAATTACCCAAGGCCGAGTGGGAGGTAGGCATCATTGCCGGCGTAATGCTGGTCACCCCATTGGCATCGGTCGCGACCATACCTTTAAGGCCGCTGAAGGCAACCTTCGCGCCGTTGTAAAAGGCTTTGACACCCACGGCCGGAGCGCCGTTGGCGCTAGGGTGATTCGGCGTGCCTGTACCTTGAGTTCCGTCAACGATGATTGCGTTGTCGTAACTTTGTGCGGACGAAGTCGCTGCCTGAGCAACGCCGGTCAGGCCAAAAATTGCAACTGCCAGTACGGTGTAGTTGAAAGATTTCATTTCATCATCCATTAAGTAATTTGAGTTAATTCAACACGTCAAGCACTTGCCAGGTAGCGCGTTAGCCACCCGTTTGATACCTCCGATTTAGAAAGTTGCGGTCAGTCCAAGTTTTAGGGTTCTGCCGGGCGCGGGCATCGCCGAGCGGGTCAGTGGGTCGATGTAGTAGAGGTTGCTTAAGTTAGTGCCGGTCAACTCTATTGAAGCGTCATCAGTCAGCTTGTAGTTTATGTAGGCGTCATAGGTGACAATCTTGTCCCATGACATGGGTGTATTCAGGTAATAACTGATCATGGCACTTTGACCGTAGTTATCATAAAATTTGCTTTCATGTTGACGGTAATAGATGGCTCGCCCGCCAACTTCCAGCTTACGATCGAAGAATCGTGCACCTAGGCCCAGATTGGCTGACCATTCAGGCATTGCCATGCTCACCAGATAACCGCCGACAAAACCGTCATCTACGCAATTTGAGGTGCTGCCCGTTGCGTCGAGCGAGATAGCCGAGCTCTCATCACAGACTTTATTTTTTAAAACATGGCCGATGCTCAAATCGGTGAAGATGCGTCCGTTATCGTAGCGGCCCTGCAGCTCAAGGCCTGCAGTGGTCTGCTTCTCAAGGTTGGAGAAGCGCATCTGGGGGCTGCGCTCAATCACATTCTTGGTGGTGTTGTGGTAATAGCTGAGCTTGATGTCGGCAATTTCGCTGCCGCCGAGGCCAGATAGGTTGTGGATATAGGCGGCTTCGTAATTATGCGCATGCTCTGGCTCTAGTCCCCATGGGTTCATTGAGGAAGAGAAACCGATAGTACTTTCAAACATGCTCGGGTAACGCAAGGCTTCGCTGTAACGTAGATAGACCCGGCCATTATCAGAGGTGTAGAACGTGGCAGAGAGTGTCGGTGTCCAGCCATGATCCCTTTGATGCTTGGCGCTTACATCTTTTTCATAGTTGACGGGGTTGCCGTCTGCATCTATTTCGCCGTACCCATATTCGTAATTGCTGCATGAAATAATTTTTTCCCGGGGGTCCTGGAAGTTAACGCAGGGGTTGTTGCTGCGAGAATATTTACCTTTACCATTGTGCGCCCAGTCTGCTAGATGTTGGGTTTCCTGAAGGCGTGGGGTTTGCTCTCTGGTTATTCTTATATCCTCTTGGCGTTGTTCCTCCGTCATACCGAACATGTCCCAGAAGGGTTTGGAGCTTTCAATTATTTTGGCGATTTTTGCTTCCCATTCAGCTTCTGTCAGGAGCTTTTGTGTGGTGTAAGCAACTTGCTGGCCGGTTTGCACATTTGCCTTGGTAATGCCATTACGCTCTTGGCTCTCCTTCAGATAATCATCAAAAGCCCAATAAGAGGAATAGCGCATCCCGGCATTGAAACGAGCAAAGGTCACTGGGCGCCAATCGAAATTGAAATTGTATTCCTGCTCTTCCCTGCGCCCAGCCCGCGGGTACATACGCAGTGTGGTGCTGATCGCCGTATCGTAGTAGTCGTCGTTAGAGCTGAGCTTTTCGTGCTGGTAACTACCGCCGAGGGTCAGATCGAGGCTATCGAGCAGTTTGAACGTGTTGCTGGCGGTCAGGCCGACACGGTCATGTTTGGCGTTTGCCACTGCGGTGTTTCTGAAGGCTGGATCAGCCATGGTGGTCTGATTGGGAACGCCACCGCTGCTGTAAGTGTCGCTGCGGGTATTGGTGGCCCAAAGGTTGGAGTAAAAATCCACCCACGGATTACCCTCAGGCTTTAGTTTGTACTCCAGGTTGTAGGCTTTGCTTTGCACATGGCTAAGTGGCCACTGTGGCACCCCATGTGTCGTTGCGTCATATAGGCTGCCGGGAGTAAAGAACGAGATCCGCGATGGTAGGATTTCGCCGTACAGCGAATCAGTGTCGCGGTAGCCGAACTCCAGAGACTGGCCTACATCGATTTTGAGTTTTGCTTTGCCCAGCCACGATTCCATCTTGCTGGAGGTGTTGGGCACCTCATCGCCTGGTTTGTAGATGTTCGCAAGGTTGGGAATGTAGTCCCAGCGGCCGTTGACCTGCTTTCCAGTGGAGTAGAAATCGCTCTTGTTCTTGCCCGCGTAATGGTTGCCTTTTTCCCGGTAGGCGTAGGCGGTCAGCAGCTCGAATTTTTCCTGTCGCGTTGCCAGGGCAAGGCGATAGGCATAGTCGTCGCTGGACAGCAGCCCGTTACTGCTGCTGGTCCGCGGCTGTTTGTACAGCGATGGGTCGAAATAGGAACTGATCGGGAAGTACTTGTAGTCAGGGCCGGGCATCTGCCCGGTCATCAGCGTCGGCAGCTTGGGCGAAACCGAGTTGTTGCTGCCCTCGATTTTGAATTCGCCGCCGAACTCACGACCCTCCTTGAGCACGTCATCGACGTTGAGGGTGCTGGCCACTACTGCGCCACCGACACCGCTATAAACGTTGCGCTCAAGGTTTGGCCCTTTGATGACCTTGATACTACCAATCAGGTTGGGATCGATGTAGTTGCGATTGCTGGCGCCCATATAGCCGCGATAAACCGTCAATGCCTGTTCAGTACCATCGATGGTCAGCGGTACCCGCCCTGGTCCCTGGATGCCTCGGATGTTCGGGTCCAGTGCGCCGCTGTTGCGAGCGTCGCCGCTGTAGACATTGAGCATGCCCTTGAACAGGTCGGCAGGGGCGGCGCCCTTGTAGCGTTCGATCTGTTCCTTGCCGGCATAGACCGAGGAAATATCCTGGTCGTAGATATCGTTGTAACCCTTCTCGTCGCGTGACTCCTGGTACTCCATGCCATGTACGTAGGTGGGGTGCAGGTCGTCTTTGGTAGCCGCTGAAGCTGCAGCCGTTTGCACTTGAATGACCGGTCGATCCGGCTCCCCGGCAACGCTGTAGGTTACATTTTGATTGGCCAGTAATTGCTGCAGGGCAGCGTCCAGTGACAGTCGACCCTGGACCGGGTTGCCATAAGCACCGGCAAAGTTGCTGCTGCCAATGTAAAGCTCGGCGCCGGATTGACGGGCCAGCAGTACCAATGCTTCGTCCAGTGCCATTGAGGGCACGTTGAAGGTATGGACAGCGGCCTGGGGCATGGTGTGTGCTGCAGGTTCGGTGGGGTTGGCCAGCACTGGACGGAGTATTGCTGCCTCGGCGATCAGTGCCAATACGGCGAGCTGTACGCCCAGCGCCAGAGGTGTGCGCGTGGGTGACTTGCGCTTGTTGTTGTTCTCTTGCGTTTGCAAAACCGGCCTCACTAAAAGCAAATAAGATTTATTTACGTTAGTAAGAACGGGCCAGCATTGGAAATGCGATAGATCGTTAAGGTCTATATATTTTGTTTTTTATTCATTAGTTGAATTATTTGCTGGCTTCAGTAGATCAGCGTCAACCCTGGAAACTCGATAATGCGGGCATGGGCTTGTGTTGCCAGGCGCTGGAGGGCGTCGTCGAGGTTATCCAGGCGCATTACCGCGCTGATCTGGACATCGCGCAACGCCTCGCCCTTGACCATGACCAGACCGGTTCGATAACGGTTGATGCGCGAGACCGCGTTGGCCAGGGATTCGCGTTGAAACACCAAGCGACCTTCTTGCCAACTTGCCAGCTCTTGCGGGGAGATCGACAAAGGAGTCAGGCCTTGCAAGGGACTGAACGTCAGGCTATTGCCTTCGTCGAGCCAGGTCGAACCGGCCACATCGTTGATCTCGCGCTGGACCAGATTGACCTCCACCCGGTGTTGCAACACTCCTACCCAGCCTTCGCGATTGTCCCCCACACCTACCAGGTACCGAGTACCGCGAGCCGTGATATCTGCGCCAGGCGTACTGACCGTAAAGGGTCGCTGCTCTTGTTCGTTCATAGGAGCAGGCGTGAACACGGCTTCGCCCTGGCTCAGGTGTACGACGCGACGCTGATCGCCATAGGCAATGTTCAGAATACTGTGGCTACCCAGCTCTACCTGGCTGCCATCTGCCAAGGTGATCTGGCGTACTTCACCGAAGCCGGTGTGGTAGTCGCTGCTTATGGCCTGGAGCCAGAAGGGTGGCGCCAGCAGCATCCAGCAGCCAAGTGCTAATGCCGTCACGGTGCTACCGGTTACCAGTGGCATTTGCAGCCAGCTGCGGCGCGGTGGGCGTTGGGGTTTTACGTAGCCGCGATACTGTTTGAGCTGGGCGCTGGCCTGCCAGGCGCGATCAACTCGCTGCGCGGCAGCAGCGTGCAAAGGGTCTGCAGCCAGCCAGCGGCGATAGGCCTTCAACTCTCGGGATGAAAGCTGGCCTTGGCGATGGCGCACCACCCAATCGGCAGCTTCGTGCTCTATCGGGTCGATACTCTGGGGGGAAGCTTTCACGGTTTAGTCTGGTTACCTTCTTGCTTTTTATAATCCACAAGGCCTAATTCTCTGGCCCTGGATCAAGCGCCCTGCCGATTTTGGCCAGAGCCATCGCCATGTGTTTTTGTACAGAGCTTGTAGATATCCGTAAATAGCGCGCGGTCTCTTTGTGCGTCATGCCCTCGACACGAAGGAGCAGGAACACGTCGCGGGTACGTGATGGCATACGCTCAAGCAGACTTTCCAGTTGCTCCAGTTCCAGGGTATCGATGGCTTGTTCTTCCGGGCGACTGGTTTCGTCGACCAGCGTGTCAAAGAGCGCTGCTGGATCGTTGTCGAAGCGCTTGTCGCCGTAGCGTCGATAATGATCAATCATCAGATTGTGCGCGACCCGGAACAGATAGGACGGTGCGCGAAGAACACTCTCCAGATTCTCCAACTGAGCAAGACGCAGAAACGTCTCCTGCACCAGATCGGAGGCCAGGCTCGGTGTGCATTTCTTTCGCAAGAGATAGCGGTGCAGGGCAGACGAATGTTGAGTGAACAATTTTTCCAGCACGGCAGCGCTTTCCTTTGCTCGGGCAGAACCGGGAGAGCGCAGAGTATAATGACAATCTTTCTCATTAAGCCAGTATTGGTTCAGGGCGCGCTATGTTGTCTCAGGCGTCTCGATGTTTTGGAAAGCCACTGCTGTGCGCCCTGCGTGGTCATGTATGTCCATCGTGAGCAGATTCCCATTCACCATGGAGCTACCCTTGGGTTCGATTTTCATCAAGGGGCAGGGAAAGGACAGAGTGGGGGCAGAGGCGTAGAGCCAGAAACAAGAAAGCCCGCACTAGGCGGGCTTCTTGAGGTGATTCACAGACTGCTGTAGACATCTATGAATCGGTACTTGGTGGCTACACAGGGACTTGAACCCCGGACCCCAGCATTATGAATGCTATGCTCTAACCAACTGAGCTATGTAGCCAAGTGGCGCGCATTATTCGCTTGAAACGATGTTGTGTCAACACATCTTTTCAAAAAATTTTACGCACGATCAACCGCTTAGCCGATCATCGGTTCAGAAGTCGTATTTGAACGTGGTCATCAGGTTACGTGGTGCGCCGTAATTTCCGTATGACGAGGCCATGGAGTAGTACTCTCGGTCGAAGGCGTTGTTCAGATTGACGCTGGCACTGAGGTTCTCGCTGATGTCGTAGCGTGCCATCAGGTTGACCAGTGCGTAGCTGCTCTGGGTAAAGTTGTGCAGGTCCAGACCGACTTTGCTTTGCCAGTTGACCCCACCGCCCACGGTGACCTTGTCCAGTACGCCAGGCAGGCGGTAGCTGGTGAACGTCTTGAAGCTGTGACGCGGCATCAGGGTGGCGATGCGTTCATCCTGGTTGTCGGTGGTCAGGGTATAGGTGTACCCCGCCCATGCCTGCCAGCCATCGGCCAGCTCGCCGTTGAGCTCCAGCTCCAGGCCCTTGGAGGTGGTGTCCTGCTTGGCCTCATAGACATCGTCGTGTTGCCAGATTGCCAGGTTGTCCTGTTCCAGCTTGAACGGCGCCATGCTCGAGTTCAGCTTGCCGTCGAAATGACTGCCCTTGACGCCGACTTCGTAACCCACGCCTTCCATGGGGTCGAGTGGCTGATTGTTTTCGTCGCGTACCCAGGAACTTTGCGGGTTGAAGATCTTGGTATAGCTGGCATACAACGCCCAGGTTTCGTCCAGGTCATAGACCACACCGGCGTAGGGGATGAATACACCGCTTTCCTTACGATTGACCTCGGTGCTGGCGGTGCCGTATGGGCGGTCTTCGCTGTCACGCTTCCAATCGATTACTCGGCTGCCGAGAATCAGGTTGAGGTCGTCGGTCAGGTGCAGGCGCGAGGTCAGGTAGGCCGCGTATTGAGTTTCCTCCATGGAGGACTTGCCGCTGATGGTGAAGTCCGGTTTGGGCTGTTTGCCGTCCCAGTCGAAAATATTGTCGATTGCCGCGCCAGGGGTAGCGTTGTAGTCGTAGCGCCATCCGCCCCAACTTGGGACGTTTTCGTTGTACCTGGACAACGTCACGCCGCCGATCAACTCGTGCTCGCGGTCGAACAGGCTGAACGGACCGGTGACGTACAGGTCGAGGTTGTCCTGACGCGGGTGCCGGAGAAACGCACCGGCAATTGGCTCAGGCCGCTGCCGTCAGGGTGCAGGTCACCCATGAGAAAGCCGAACACTTCGTCGAACTTGTTCTCGGAATGGCTGTATTCGATCTTGCCGCTCCAGCCGTTGCCAAGTTGCTGTTCCAGTGAGGTGAAGAAGCTGGTCTGTTCATGGTCGTTGTATGACCAGGTCGGTGCGTTGTTGATCGCACGCTTGAGGTTGGAGCGCTCACCTGTACTGAAGCGTGTGGGTAAACCGGTACGCGAAGGTGAGTCGACATCGGTGCGCAGATAGCTAAAGCCAAGGGTCAGCAGCGTGTCTTCGCTCAGGTCGAATTCGCTGATGCCATAAAGCAACTGGCTCTCCATTTTGTAACGGTCTATCCAAGCGCCTTCGGTCTTGTAGTCAGCGACCAGGCGACCGCGAATGTTGCCTGTCTCGGTCAGCGGCCCGGAAACATCTGACGCGCGTGTGATGCTGGCCTGGCCTTCGGCAGTCGGGCGTTTGCGAATAAGGTTGATGGTCGCAGCCCAGGCGCTGGAAGCACTCACCGCAGGCAGCAACGCTCGTTTTAGCCAGCCCAACGCCGACAGCTTCGTCGTCGATTTGCCGATGGAATTGAGCGGTGCATTGCAGCTGGATGCCATGAGTATTTCCGGTAAGGCGCCCGGTTCCACCACCGAAGGCACCGGGCTCTACACCACTTACTCCTCAAGCAGCTCGACACGCCTGAACCTGACGCCCCAGGAAACCCCGCAATCGCTAACGGTGATGACCCGCCAGCGCCTCGATGACCAACGTCTTACCAACCTTAGCGATGCCCTCGAGGCGGCCCCGGGGATCATCGTCACCCGTGACGGCCTGGGCGCCGGCGCGGGCAAGCGGCTGGCGCGTGAAAGCGAAATCGCGTGGGTACTGCATGTGTCCTCCCCCAGAGAATACAAATGTTAATGCTTCTTATGTGGAGGTGTGACGCAGCAGAATCAGGAATTACCGAGTGCGCGGAAAAATATTCTTCGCCCAGATCAGCGAACGATGATCCATTGCCCTGCAAGGTTGTCGATGTGCAGGTTCTGGTTACTGGCAAGGGCATCGAGGGCAGCCCCGGCCTGGTCAAGGTTGAAACTGCCACTGACCAGACGCCGACCAACCTGCTCGTCGATGTAGAGCAGGCGGCTGCCCTGATAATCGGCAAGTTGCTGCAGCACATCGCGCAAAGGGACTTCGCGTACCCGCAACTGTCCACTGCGCCAAGCCAGCAAGCGCTCGGCATCGACATTTTCGACCTGATCCAGGCGGCTGCCGCTCAGGGTCAAGCGCTGGCCAGGAGCAAGCATGCGCTTGTCGCCACTACGGCTGCTGACTTCGACCTTGCCCTTGAGCAGCACCACCTCATCATGATCGTGGCCACGGCTCACCGAAAAACGCGTGCCCAGTACCTGAACTTGTGCCTCGTTGACGTCCACCACAAAAGGACGGCCATCGTGGGTTACATCAATGAACATCTGCCCCTGGACCAAGCGAATCTTGCGCACGGGCCCACGCAGGTCGATATCCACGGCGCTTGCACTGCCAAGTGTCAGTTTGGAGCCGTCGGCCAACTGAATCTGCCGACGCTCGCCGGGAGCGGTGGCCACATCACTGTTCAAGCGTTGCAGCAGAGGAAGTTGCAGCATGACCAGGCCGCTGATCAGCAAGATGCTCGCTGCTACCGCCCAGCCGCCCCAGGAGCGAGGGGCGCTGCGCCGTTCGATCTTGTGCAGGCGGCGGGCTGGCATTTCCAATTGCTGCCAGAACAACTCGACTTCGGCAAATACCCGGGCGTTTTCCGGCGTCAGACGCCAGCGCTCGAACGCTTGCATTTGCTCATCGTCGAGGTCATCGGCGCGCAGCCTGGTGAACCAGTCGAGTGCCTGTTGTTCACGGTCGCCAGTTTCGGTCGGTTCAGCTGAATTTGGCGCTGTGCTCATGGCTGTTCAGTCTTGCGTGAAGTATTCAGGGCGGCCGCTGCGCAATGGCTCAGGGCTTTGTTCAAATGACGCTCCACGGCGCGAGGATCGAGGCCCAGTCGCGCGGCGATGTCCGTTCGCTGCGGTGCTGCTGATAAAGCAGCGTTAGGCTGCGATTGTCCGGATCGTTGGACATGGCGTGCGGTTTGCTCTAAGAGGCAGGAGTGGTGGGTGATAAATAAAATGCTAAAGTTAGTGAGAATTATTAGCAAGTGTGTAGATGTAACGCTCGTCGAAAATAATAGTGCGCTTGCTAACGAATTCTGGATAATTGGATCCCAACCACCGGATGGAAGAGTTTGTCATGGCTGTCAGCAGCGCCTCGTCCCCTACACCCGTAAGCGCCCCGGCTGCCCAGAGCAGCCCGCTGGTAATGCGGATCATCGCCGCGTGTGCGCTGGCCCACCTGATCAACGACTTGATCCAGGCAGTGCTGCCGTCGATCTACCCACTGCTCAAAGCCAACTACGACCTGAGCTTTGCCCAGGTGGGCATGATTACCCTGACGTTCCAGGTCACAGCATCGCTGTTGCAACCCTGGGTAGGCTTCTATACAGACCGCAAACCGATGCCGAACCTGCTGCCGCTGGGTACGCTGTGTACGTTGGTGGGGATCGTCATGCTGGCTTACGTCGGCAGTTTTGCCATGATCCTGCTTGCGGCGGCCTTGATAGGTATCGGTTCTTCAACCTTCCATCCGGAAACTTCGCGTATTGCCAGGCTGGCCTCGGGCGGTCGTTTTGGTCTGGCGCAGTCGACTTTCCAGGTGGGTGGCAATGCCGGCTCGGCTTTCGGCCCGCTGTTGGCGGCAGCGATCATCATTCCGTTCGGTCAGGGCAATGTGGTCTGGTTCGGCCTGTTCGCGGTCTTTGCGGTGCTGGTTACCTATGGTTTGAGTCGTTGGTACCGCGAGCACTTGAACGTGTTCAAGGCCAAGGCTGGCCAAGCGGCGACTCATGGTTTGTCGCGCGGTCGAGTGACCGGAGCGCTGGTGGTGCTTGCGCTGTTGGTGTTCTCCAAATACTTCTACATGGCCAGTTTCACCAGCTATTACACCTTCTACCTGATCGAGAAGTTCGATCTGTCGGTTGCCAGTTCACAGATGTACCTGTTCCTGTTTCTTGGCGCCGTGGCCGCCGGGACGTTCTTCGGTGGACCGATTGGTGACCGTATCGGACGCAAGGCGGTGATCTGGTTCTCCATCCTCGGTGTTGCCCCGTTCACGCTGCTGCTGCCTTATGTCGACCTGTTCTGGACCAGCGTCCTCAGCCTGGTCATTGGCTTCATCCTGGCTTCGGCTTTCTCGGCCATTGTGGTGTACGCCCAGGAATTGGTGCCGGGTAATGTCGGCATGATCGCCGGGATCTTCTTTGGCTTGATGTTCGGTTTTGGCGGTATCGGTGCCGCATTGCTTGGCTACCTGGCCGACTTCAAAGGCATCGAATACGTCTACAGCTTGTGCTCATACCTGCCGTTGTTCGGCCTGCTGGCGATTTTGCTACCGTCTACCGCAAAGCGCTGAAGGCTCAAGATCGGGCTATTGACGGGTGGCATTGGTTCTCCTAGAGTGCCGCCCGTCCTCACATGTGTAACCGATTGATGAATCGCTCCCAACACTCCTACCAGTTCTGCCAGCCGGTCATCCTGACCCGCTGCTGCGATTGGCCGAGCGATACTGTCCTCAAGCGTCGGCGCAGTGTGCTGTTCGCCTTTACCTTCTCCCCACACCTCCACGCCCTCTGACAAGGCCGTTATTCGCCCGGTGTCTAGCCGTGGCCGGTCGTTGTGCACCTGAACATTTTCATGGTCGTGTCTAGCCGCGCCCGGGAGCGATATCGCGCCGGAGGCGGTGAGTGGAGTAGTAATGAACAAGCGTTTTCTGGCGGGCCTGTTGTTCGCCGTTTCGGTGGTTGGTTTCAGTCTTGGGGCAAGCCTGCCATTGGTGTCCCTGCGACTGCTCGAGGCAGGTGCCAGCACCCTGCAGATCGGCATCCTCTCGGCGATTCCGGCGGCAGGAATGATGCTCTCGGCTTTCATGGTCGATGCCTGTTGTCGACATCTGACTCGGCGCACTATCTATTTGCTCTGCTTTGGTCTGTGCACCTTGAGCATCGGCCTGCTCGAATGGGCGTTCTCATCGCTCTATTTGCTGGGGTTGCTGCGCCTGGGGCTGGGTGTCGGTATGGGCATTGCGATCATTCTCGGCGAGTCATGGGTCAACGAACTGAGTCCGGAGCACAACCGCGGCAAAATCATGGCCCTGTACGCCACGGCCTTCACCGGCTTCCAGATGCTTGGCCCGGCAATGCTGGCCCTGGTCGGCGCGCAAAGCGCCTGGGTGACAGCAGTGGTGACTGCCTGCTATGGCGTGGCCCTGATCTGCATTGTGTTGACCGTGCCAGACGACCACGTCGAACATGGTGAAGAAGCCGAGAAGAGTTTTTCTCTGGCAGGGTTCTTCAAGGTGGCACCGGCCCTGTGCATGGGCGTGCTGTTCTTCTCTTTCTTCGACGCGGTGATTCTTTCGCTGATGCCGGTGTATGCCTCAAGCCATGGCTTTGCGGTGGGCGTGGCAGCGTTGATGGTCACGGTGATTCTGACCGGTGACATGCTGTTCCAGTTGCCGCTTGGCTGGCTGGCGGACCGCAGTGAGCGAACCAGAGTGCACCTGATCTGTGGCGTCGTGGCGATGCTCATCGGCATTGCCTTGCCATGGCTGTTGCAAATGCAATGGCTGCTGTGGCCGGCGCTGGTGGTGCTGGGTGCTGTTGCCGGTGGGGTCTACACTTTGGCGCTGGTTTTGATTGGCCAGCAGTTCAAGGGGCAGGATCTGGTCACGGCTAACGCCAGTGTTGGTTTGCTGTGGGGCGTCGGCAGTCTGGTCGGGCCGTTGGTGAGTGGCGCGGCAATGGAAGTTGCTCCCCATGGCTTGCCCATGGCACTGGCGGCCATGGCGGCGCTGTTCGTCTGCTTTGCTCGCAATGCCAATCGCAAGGCCTACCGGCTCAGAGCAGCGGCTCGGTAGGCGATGCTATTTAAGGTTGTGGCGGCATGGGCTGCGTAGAGTCTGGTGTCAAAAGGTTCCGCGCAATGTCACGTTGAAGTTGCGAGGGTCGCCAAAGTAGTAGCCGGTTGCTGTCGGCCGAGCTTGGCGATAGTACTTTTTGTCGAAAACATTGTTGGCGTTGAACTGCAGCGAGTAGTGCTCGTTGAAGCGGTAACCGAGCAGGGCGTTGTACACCGCATAGCCCGATTGCGAGGCTTCGGCATTGCCGCTGCGTGCATAAATATCACTCTGGGCCTGGACACCGCCGCCGACTGTCCATGCACTCAGCTCACCCGGCAAACGGTAGCTGGTGAACAACTTGAGCATACGCTTGGGGTCGGTAGTGCGGATTGCGTTGCCGGTGTTGCTGACGGTGTCTTTCAGGTACTCAGTGGTGTTGTAGGTGTAGCCACCGGAGACCTGCCAGCCCGGCAGCACTTCACCTGAAACTTCCAGTTCGAAACCATCGCTGCGGTTTTTGCCCCCTGCCACTTTGCAGTAGCCGCTGGCGTAGTTTGGCGGGCAGGGGAAGGGCCCGCTGAGATCATCGAGAGGATTGCCGACCTGGTTGATACGGAAGATCGCGAACGAAGTGTTCAGCCGACCCTCATAGAACTCACCCTTGATCCCCATTTCGTAGGCTTCGCCCGTTACCGGGTCGAGCACGCCGCCGCTGATGTCGGTGGCGGTCTGTGGGTTGAAAATCTCCGTGTAGCTGGCGTAGGTACTGAAATTGTCATTGAGGTCGTAGATCAGTGCGGCATAGGGCACGATTTTATTGTCGACGCTGAATTTGCCATTGCTACGGGTGTTGTTTTCCTGCTCGTAGTCATACCAGTTGGCACGAGCACCGATGATTGCGGTCAGCGGTTCGGCCAGTGAAATACGCCACGTCGCATAGGCGGCTTGCTGCGTAGTACGGGTTCGCACGGGATGGGCGGTGATATTGATGTCCGGTTCAGGCAGGCTGTACTTGGGGTCCCATTCGCGAATGTCGAATACACCTGAGGTGGTGAAATTGGTGGCCGAGGCGTAGGAGTCGTTGCGGATACGCTCAACCCCGACCATCAGTTCGTGTGTGCGGCCGAACAACTGGAAGGGGCCATTGAGGGTGGCGCTGAGGTTGTTCTGCTTGCTTTCACCACCATCGCCTTCAGTGACCTGATAGTTCATCAGGTAAGGATTGTTGGTCGGGTTGGCGGTGCCGCTGGCGCGGGTGAAATAGGTTTGCTTGAAGCCGTGGTCATCCAACTGGAAATGAGTTTGGGTGGCCATCAGTTTCAGCCGCCAGTCGTTGTCGAAAAAGTGCTCCAGCTCGGCGAAGCTTTGCAGGTTGCTTCGGTCCCAATGGTTCCAGTCGGCCCCCAGGTAGGTGCTGCGACCCAGTGGCAGGGGAGATCCGTCGTAATTGGCCGGTAGGTTGCCCCAGGCCCCGGTAGCGTCCAGAGATGCATATTCAAGGCCGGTGGTCAGGGTGGTCTGCTCGTCCAGATCGAACGCGAGCACTCCGTAGAAGGTTTCCTTGCGCTCCATTCGCGCATCCTGGAAATGGTCCTTGTCATCATGCACGGCGATGACCCGTCCGCGCACGTTGCCTGTCTCGGTCAGTGGTCCGGAGAGATCGGCAACGTAGCGCTGGGCATTCCACGAACCAAGCGTGACGCTGCCTTCTCCCTGGAACTCGCGCGTAGGGCGTTTGCGCACCAGGTTGACAGTGCCCGAAGGGTTACCAGCGCCGCGTAGCATGCCGGTCGCTCCGCGCAGGATTTCGGCGCGGTCGATGATCGCAGCATCACTCTGGATGAACGACCCGCCGCCACTGCCCTGCACCACAGTCGCGCCGTCGTACTGGATGGCGTCGATTGTATAGCCGCGGGAAATGTAATTGACCCGCTCACTGTCGGTGAAGTCCACCACGACGCCAGGGGTTTGTTCGAGCAGGGTGGTGAGGTTGGTGATGTTCTGGTCATCCAGGCGCTGGCGGGTGATCACCGTCACCGATTGCGGGGTTTGTCGCAGGCTTTGGGGCATCTTGCCGATGGTCACCGCCCCGGTGGTATATGAGCCGGTATTCTCGGTGGTTTCACCCAGGCGTTCGGCACCAATGCTGGTAGGGGCCAATTGCATGGCGCTGCCCGCATCGATCGGAGCAAGCAACAGATAGCTGCTGGCACCTTGTTGCTGGATCTGCACGCCGGTGCCTTGTAACACCAGGCTCAACGCCTGGCTGCTATCGTAATTGCCCCGTACGCCGGAGGTGTGTTTACCCTGCAGATTGCTGGCGTCAAACGACAGATTCAGATGGCCCTGGCGCGCCAACTGGTCCAGTGCCGGGGCCAAGGGGCCTGCGGCGATGTTCCATTGTTGGGTCTGGCCGCTGCCCTCGGGGGCAGCATGGGCCAGCTGCGGAACAACAACGGCACTGGCTATCACTGCACCAACCAGTGCGGCATGTACGGCCCGTCGCAAACGGGTGCGTTGAATGAATCGAGGGGACATCATGCACAACTCCTGAAGGTACAAAGTGGCAGCGTTTTGGCTTTATTCCTTCAGGCCGAACAGAAATGAGATTCCACCTCATTTATTTTTCTGCAATTTTCAGGATGCTGAAATGCTTACCCAAAAGCGCGTGCGGTAGTCGACGCGGATTGGCAGCGATTGGGCAATCAGGTTGAGGATCTGGTCGGTATTGGCCAACTGGTAGGTGCCTGAGACCTTGAGCGCCGCGACCTCATCGGCGCAACGCAGCAGCCCCGGCCGATAACGGCCAAGTTCAGTGACAAACTCGCCCAACGGCATCTGCTGGACGCTGAGCACGCCATCGCTCCAGCCCCAGGGGTCACTGTGAGTCAAGGCTTGGCGAACTTGTCCCTGAGCATCGAACAACAGCGTTTCGCCTGGATAGACGATACGCGGCACATTGCTCGCCGAGGCGGCGCCTGGATACATCTTCACTTCGCCGCGCTTGATTGCCAGGAGCATGCCGTTGGAGTTTTCACGTACCAGCAGATGGCTGTCGCGAGTTTCCAGATAACCATCTCTGGTCTGGATACGAAACGGCCGGGCGTTGCCATGGGCAGTATCGTTGCTGACATCGACAATGATTTCGCCACGCACCAGCGTCAGCAAACGTTGGTGCGGATTGAAATGCAGATCGATAGCGCTGTCGGTGTTGAGTTTGATCTGGCTGCCATCCTGGATGTCGAGCGTACGCTGCTCGCCAGTACCGGTGTGATTGTCAGCCAGCAGCGGTGAGAGCCCGAGCCGATTACGATTGATCCAGCCCAAGCTGCTAGCCACTGTGAGTAGACCCAGCAGCTTGAGGCTGTCCCGCCGACTAATACGTCGGCGTTCGGTGGTTTGCAGGGTGTTGCGAGCGAGCGACGCAGGCAGGCTGGTGATTTCATCACTCATCTGGGCAACCCGTTGCCAGGCCTGAGCGTGTTCGGGCTGCTCCAGCCAGCGTTGAAAGCGCTGGTTGGTCTGTACTGTCGGGGTGTCGAAACGCAACTTCACCAGCCATTCGATAGCCTGGTCGACATGCTGCTGCTTGGGAGATGAATCAGGCGTCGGCATAGCGCATCCGATAACAGGTGGACAGGGCCTTGGCTAGGTCACGCTCCACCGTTGCCCTGGACACCCCCAATTGCTCCGCGATATTCGGACAGCTCATGCCGTCGAGTTGCGCCAGTAGAAAGGCTTGGCGCGTGCGCGGTTTGAGTTGCTGTAACAACTGATCAAGACGTTCCAGGGTGTCGAGAATGATCAGGCGTTGTTCTTCGCTCGGCGTTTCGCACTGCGGTAGTGCCGCTAGGCTTTCAAGGTAGGCCTGCTCCAGTGCCTTGCGCCGGAACTGGTCGATCATCAAACCCCGGGCGATGCTGCTCAAGTAGGCTTTGGGTTGCTTGAGTGGCGCAGCGTGGCGTGCCTTGAGCAGGCGAACGAAGGTGTCCTGGGCAAGATCGGCAGCATGCTCCTGGCACCCTACTTTGCCTCGAAGCCAACTGCGCAGCCAGGAATGATGGGTGCGGTAGAGCAGGTCGACATCGGTCGACTGCAGTGTCTCACTGGACTGCATCGTCGCGGGAACCTTGATAAAAACATGATTGTTAATCGTTCTCATTCTAGCAATCATGATCCGCAAGCAGCAATGCTTTTGCTGCATGTGATCGTACAACCGATTGCGCTATCATCCGGGTTGAAGAATATTCGGGACAGATGTTCGATATGAAAGACCACAGTGCACTGCCGCGAGCCCGCAGAAAGCCGCGTAGCCTGGCTCAGGAGCTGGTGACCATCCTCACCGAGCGCATTCGCGACGGCCACCTCAAACGCGGCGACAAGTTGCCGACCGAATCGGCGATCATGGAAGAGCAGGGCGTCAGTCGTACGGTGGTCCGCGAGGCAATTTCCCGCTTGCAGGCTGCAGGGCAGGTGGAGACTCGTCATGGTATCGGCACCTTTGTGCTCGATACTCCGAGCCCCAGTGGCTTTCGCATCGACCCGGCGACTATCGTTACCTTGCGCGAAGTGCTGGCGGTGCTGGAGTTGCGAATCAGCCTGGAAACGGAGTCGGCGGGTCTGGCTGCCATGCGCCGTAGTGCCGAACAGCTGGCAGCGATGCGCGAGGCGCTGGATACACTCAATGAAAGCGCGGCCCATGCCAGCGACGCGGTGGCTTCAGACTTTCAGTTTCACTTGCAGATTGCCATGGCCACCGGCAATCGCTATTTCACCGACATCATGTCTCACCTGGGTACCAGCGTTATTCCGCGCACCCGCTTGAACTCGGCACGGCTGGCCCATGATGACCAGCAGCACTACATGAGCCGGCTGAGCCACGAACACGAAGCCATCTATGAGGCCATCGCCCGCCAGGACGCTGATGCGGCGCGTGCAGCCATGCGCCTGCACCTGACCAACAGCCGCGAGCGCCTGCGCCTGGCTCACGAAGAGGCCGAGGCGCAACAGCAGTAGGCAAGAGGGCGGTTCCAACCGCCCCTTGCGAGGAGCCCGTTCTTGGCGGGCCGGACCTGGAGCTCATTCAGGCAATCGGATCTGCCGACCATTCACCGTTGACCAGGCGCTTCAATCCCAGTGGATTACTGTTGCGCAAGGCGTCTGGCAGCAAGGCCTCCGGATAGTTCTGATAGCACACTGGGCGCAGGAATCGGTCGATTGCCAAGGTGCCAACCGAGGTGCCACGGGCATCGGAAGTAGCTGGATACGGGCCGCCATGGACCATGGCATCGCAGACTTCGACCCCGGTTGGATAGCCGTTGACCAGAATCCGCCCAACCTTCTGTTCCAGCAGCGGTACCAGCCACTGATAGTCCTGCAAGTCGCCGGGTTCGCCAATCAAGGTGGCTGTCAGCTGGCCGCGAAGGCCCTGCAGGGCAGCCTTGAGTTCGGCATCATCGCGCGCTTCGACAACGATGGTGGTGGGACCGAACACTTCTTCTTGAAGCAGCTCATCTCCTTCAAGCAACAGCGCAACATCTGCTTTGAACAACTGCGCGTGAGCTTGATTGCCCTCTTGAGGCTGTCCTGCCAGATGGCTGATACCTGCATGAGCGTGCAAGTGTTCCAGGCCTTTGCTGTAACTGCGCAAGCCTGCGGCATTGAGCATGGTCTGTGGCGCCTGAATTGCCATCTGCTCCTGCAGATGCGCTTGGAAAGCGCTGAACGCTGGTGAGCTGACACCCAGCACCAGTCCAGGATTGGTGCAGAACTGGCCGCAGCCCATGACCACCGAGGCTGCCAACTCGCGAGCAACGGTTTCACCACGACTGGTCAGCGCCTCGGGCAGCAGGATGACCGGGTTGATGCTCGACATTTCGGCGAATACTGGAATCGGTTGCGGGCGTTCGGCGGCCATTTTACACAGGGCATTGCCGCCGCTCAGTGAGCCAGTGAAGCCAACCGCCTGGATTGCTGGATGCTTGACCAACCATTCGCCGACACCGGCACCGAAAATCATGTTGAACACACCTTTAGGCATGCCTGTACGCTCGGCGGCGCGAACGATGGCGCAACCAACATGGTCAGCCGTGGCCATATGGCCGCTATGCGCCTTGAACACCACTGGACAGCCTGCGGCCAGAGCGGCGGCGGTATCACCACCGGCGGTGGAGAAAGCCAGTGGAAAGTTACTGGCGCCGAACACTGCAACCGGACCGACTCCCATGCGCACCTGGCGCAGGTCGGCCCGTGGCATTGGCTTGCGCTCGGGCAGCGCAAGGTCGATGCGCGCGCCGAGAAAGTCGCCGCGTTGCAACACGTTCGCGAACAGGCGCATCTGTCCGCTGGTACGCGCGCGTTCGCCTTGGATACGTGCCGGGGGTAGGGCGGTTTCCTGACAGACAATGGCGACGAAGTCATCGCCCAGGGCGTCTAGCTCGTCGGCGATGGCCATCAGAAACTCACCGCGATGGGCCGGGCTCAGTTGACGGAATTGTACGAAAGCGGCTTCGGCTGCGCGCGCAGCACTGTCCACTTCAGCTTCAGTGGCCTGGATGAAGGTGAACGGCAGGACTTCGCCACTGTGGGCGTCGCGGCTTTGCAACTGCTGGGTACCTGCAGCGCTGCGTGCGCCGGCAATGAAGTTGTGGCCGAGAACGGTGGGCATGGAAATCTCCTGGCTCTGTAAGTAAGGTTGGATAACCGACATCGTATGACTCTACGAGACTCAAGCGGTGCGCAAGGCTGTGTACAGCGCCTTGTGGCTAATTTGCTGTCAGGTGATGGGTGCAGGATTGAACAGGGTTATGTCGTTATGCAGCTTGTAGCGTTCGGCCCAGGTTTGTTGGCGGCCGCTGGCTACATCAAGGTAGTAGTGGAACAACTCCCAGCCCAGCTCTTCGATGCTGGCGCGCCCGGTTGCGATGCGCCCGGCATCGATGTCGATCAGGTCAGGCCAGCGCTCGGCAAGCTCGGTACGGGTCGAGACCTTGACCACCGGTGCCATGGCCAGCCCGTAAGGTGTGCCGCGCCCGGTGGTGAACACATGCAGGTTCATCCCGGCCGCCAGTTGCAGCGTACCGCAGACAAAATCGCTGGCCGGGGTGGCGCAGAATACCAGGCCCTTGCCGGTAACACGCTCGCCAGGGCCAAGCACACCGTTGATGGCGCTGCTGCCGGATTTGACGATCGAGCCCAGGGACTTCTCGACAATATTCGACAAACCGCCTTTCTTGTTGCCTGGCGTGGTGTTGGCGCTACGATCGGCCTCGCCGCGTTGCAGGTACTGATCGTACCAATCCATCTCGCGTACCAGCGCCTGCGCGACTTCCGGCGTTTGCGCCCGAGAGGTGAGCATGTAGATGGCGTCGCGTACTTCGGTGACTTCCGAGAACATCACCGTCGCGCCCGCGCGAACCAATAGATCCGAGGCGTAGCCCAGTGCAGGGTTGGCAGTGATGCCGGAAAATGCATCGCTGCCGCCACACTGCATGCCGAGGATAAGCGCCGAAGCCGGGACTGTTTCGCGGCGGCGCTGGTCGAGTTTTTTCAAGCGAGTTTCAGCCAGCGCCATGATCTGCTCGATCATTTCGCCGAAGCCATGACTGGCGTCCTGCAGGCGGTACAGCCAAGGTTCGCTGAGGTCGACGCTAGCATCATCCTCGTGCATCACTTGCCCGGCTTGCAGCTTCTCGCAGCCCAGGCTGATGACCAGTGCTTCGCCGCCCAGGTTGGGATTGCGGGCCAGGTTGCGCACGGTGCGAATCGGAATGTAGGCATCGCGGGCGTTGATCGCCACACCGCAACCGTAGCTATGGGTCAAGGCGACCACGTCATCGACATTGGGGTAGCGGGGCAGCAACTCGTTGCGAATGCGGTTGACTGCATGATCCAGTACCCCGGTCACACACTGCACTGTCGTGGTAATACCGAGGATGTTGCGGGTACCGACGGTTCCGTCGGCGTTGCGGTAACCTTCAAAGGTGTAGCCTTCCAATGGCGGCAGTGCAGCGGGGACCGCGTCAGACATCGGCAGACTGTCGAGTGCTGGAGCCGATGGCATGGCCAGCTGGGTTTCCTTCACCCAGCTACCTTGAACCAGGTCTTGCAGCGCGTAGCCGATTACCTGGCCATAGCGCACCACCGGTTCGCCCTTGGCGATGTTTACCAGTGCCACCTTGTGGCTTTGCGGAATCCCTTCGACCACCGTCAGGCCATCGGCAAAGCGGCTGCCTTCAGCGACCCCCTGATCATTCACCACGACAACAACGTTGTCCTGTTCATGCAGGCGTACGTAGCGTGGTGAGTCAGCGTGTTCGATCATGTGCATGGGTTGGCCCTTCTTGTACTTTATTCAGGCTGATCAGCAGGCCTGCAACCGCGGTCGCAGGCGTTTTACTCAATGACGGGATTCAGCCAGGGTACCGCTGGCTGGTTGCGCCTGGGCATTACCGTTCTTGCTGGCATCTTCGCGCAGTTCGATGCGCTTGATAGGACCGACTATCACGAGGTAGCTGAACACGGCTACCAGGGCGTTGGCGCCGACGTATACCAGTGCCCACTTGAACGACCCGGTGGCGCTGATGATGTAACCAATGATGATCGGCGTGGTAATCGAGGCGATGTTGCCGAAGGTGTTGAACATACCCCCCGACAAGCCGGCGATCTGTTTTGGCGAGGTGTCGGATACCACTGCCCAGCCGAGCGCACCGAGGCCTTTGCCGAAGAACGCCAGGGCCATAATGGCGACCACCATCCATTCGGCATCGACATAGTTACAGATGATCATCGACGTCGAGAGCAGCAGGCCGATAACGATCGGTGTCTTGCGTGAGAAGGTCAACGAGTGGCCACGGCGCAGCAGGTGGTCGGAAATTATCCCGCCCAGCACTCCGCCGACGAAGCCGCAGATCGCTGGTAAGGAGGCAATGAAGCCGGCCTTGAGGATCGACATGCCTCGCTCCTGCACCAGGTACACCGGAAACCAGGTGAGGAAGAAATAGGTGATTGCGTTGATGCAGTACTGTCCCAGGTAAATACCGAGCATCATGCGGCTACTGAGCAACTGTTTGATGTAGTCCCATTTCGGTCCGCTCTTGCCAGCCTGCTTGGGTTTGTCCATGTCCACCAGGCCGCCGTTCTGCTCGATGTACTCAAGCTCGGCAGTACTGACCATCGGGTGTTCCTTGGGGTTGTAGATCAGTTTGAGCCAGGCGACGGAGAACAGAATGCCCAGCACCCCCATCACGATGAATACGTGCTCCCAACCCCAGGAGTGAACGATCCAGCCCATCAACGGGGCGAACAGTACGGTGGCGAAATATTGCGCTGAATTGAAGATTGCAGAAGCCGTGCCGCGTTCGGCTGTCGGAAACCAGGCCGCGACGATTCGGGCGTTGCCAGGGAACGACGGCGCCTCGGCGAAACCGACCAGAAAGCGCAGCATGAACAGAGCAATGATCGCATTGGCCACCGGCAGATAGCCGACAAAGCCTTGCAGTACGGTAAACGCAGACCAGGTGAAGATGCTCAGAGCGTAGACCTTCTTTGAACCAAAGCGGTCAAGCAGCCAGCCACCGGGAATCTGTCCCAGCACATACGCCCAACCGAAAGCCGAGAAGATGTAGCCAAGGGTGACCGCATCGATACCCAGATCCTTCTGCAAGCTGGAGCCAGCAATGGAAATGGTGGCTCGGTCGGCGTAGTTGATCGTGGTCACGATGAACAGCATGAACAGGATCAGATAGCGTACATGCGTCTTTTTAGTCGCTTGCATGCAGATGTACTCCCACTAATTATTTTTGTGCGGGGTTCTGGTTGTGTGGAGCCGAAGCGCTCAGGCTTCGGCTCCGGCGACCCTTGGCCGCCAGGGTGCGTCAGCCGTTATTGCGCACCCTGCTTGTCGATCAGCGCGGCCAGCATCTCGTACTCCTGGGTTGTCAGTTCGGTCAGTGGCGTACGTACCGGGCCGGCATCGTAGCCAGCGATCCTGGCCCCGGCCTTGACGATGCTCACGGCGTAACCGGCCTTGCGATTACGGATGTCCAGGTAGGGCAGGAAGAACTCGTCGATGATCCTGGCCACGGTAGCGTGATCGTCCCGGGCGACGGCGTGATAGAAATCCATCGCGGTTTTCGGAATGAAGTTGAACACTGCCGAGGAGTACACAGGCACGCCCAGGGCCTTGTAAGCCGCGGCGTAGACCTCGGCAGTCGGCAAACCGCCGAGGTAGGTGAAACGATCACCGAGGCGGCGACGAATCGACACCATCAACTCGATGTCACCCAGGCCATCCTTGTAGCCAATCAGGTTCGGGCAGCGTTCAGCCAGTTGCTCCAGTTGCGTGGCATTCAGGCGGCAGACGTTGCGATTGTAAACCACCACACCGATATCCACCGAGCGGCACACCGCTTCAACGTGGGCGGCAACGCCGTCCTGACTGGCTTCGGTGAGGTAGTGCGGCAGCAGCAGCAGGCCTTTGGCGCCCAGGCGCTGCGCTTCTTGCGCGTACTCGATGGCTTGACGGGTCGATCCGCCGACACCGGCCAGAATCGGCACGCTGGTGGCGCAGGTGTCGACCGCAGTTTTGATGATTTGCGAATATTCACTGGCAGCCAGGGAGAAGAATTCGCCGGTACCACCGGCTGCAAACAGGGCGCTGGCGCCGTATGGGGCCAGCCATTCCAGGCGCTTGATGTAGCCCGAGCGGTTGAAGTCGCCCTGGGCATTGAAGTCGGTGACCGGGAAAGACAACAGGCCGCTGGAGAGGATGGATTTCAGTTCTTGTGGATTCATTGTTGTAGAACACCCTGTAGGACACATTGGGAAACGCAGTGGTACTCGAGTAGAGATACGTTATCGTACAACTTAAAATGTGCCTAGCCCCGCTGGTCCTCTTTTTTCACTCTGCGGTAGTGAGTCGCCGGTGCGCGGGTGGCGCTGATGAGGCAAACAAGCCTCGTCTTGCACGCCACCGAGACAGGCCTTAAATCCGCAGCTCAACAACGCCGTATACCTTCGCCTTCCAGGACTCTCGGCCCTGGGCCTTCTTTGCCCAAGGCGTCATCAGGGTTGCGCAGCGGGCAGTCATCCAGGGACAGGCAGCCGCAGCCGATACAATTGTCCAGGCTGTCGCGCAACGCTTCCAGGGTGCGGATGCGGGCGTTCAAGTCTTCTCGCCAGGCTGATGACATTTCCCCCCATTGAGCCGCCGTCACTTTGCTGTTGGGTGGGTACTTACCGATGGCGTTTTTGATCTCCTCCAGTGGAATACCGGTGCGTTGCGCCACTTTGATAATGGCGATGGTGCGTAGCACCAAGGCTGGGAAGCGCCGTTGATTGCCGGCGCTTCGCGTACTGGCGATCAAACCTTTGGACTCATAGAAGTGCAGGGTGGAAACAGCCACACCGCTGCGTCTGGCCACTTCACCGATGGTGAGTGACCGCGAGCTATCCGTTCTTTCTTTCCCCGCCACAGTTGTTGACCTCAAGTTAAGTTGAGGTTTTATAGTCCGCTCCGATCTTTCCTGCAACTGGCAGTGAGCACACCCCTGAGGATCGGAGCAAGGCATGGGCAAAAGGATGTATTTGGCTGTGGGTGCCGCAGTGGTCGGCGGACTGGCCAGTGTGTATGCATTTACTGGCAACCGTTCGGCAGAGCAGGAACTTGCTGCGTGGCCGGCAACCAAGGTGGCACTGGCCAAGGTCGTGCGCCTGGATATTCCACGCCAGTCCCTTGCCGCAGGAGAGTTGGAAGCCGCCAGCCAGGTTCTGGTGGCGGCGGAGGCGGCGGGTCGTATCACTCGCATTGCCTTCGAATCCGGGCAAGTGATCAAGGCTGGGCAGTTGCTGGTCCAGCTCAACGACGCGCCGGAGCAGGCCCAGCGTGTGCAATTGCGAGCCAAATTGCATAACAGCGAGACGTTGTTGCAACGTACACGCAAGCTGCGAGCAGAAAATGTTGCTACGCAGGAGCAGTTTGAGAGCGCGTCGACCGCTGTGGAGGTGGCCAAGGGAGAGCTGCTTCAGATCGAAGCGTTGATTGCGCAAAAGGCGATCCGTGCACCTTTTGCTGGAACGGTCGGAATTCGTCGAGTTCACCTGGGGCAGCATTTGAATGCTGGCGAAGCCGTTGTCAGCTTGGTGGACGCACGTTATCTGCACGTCAATTTCTCGCTGGATGAGCAAGATGCGCCAGTGCTGCGCGTCGGACAACCGTTGGCACTTGCGGTCAATGCGTTTGCACAGCGGCAGTTGTCCGCCGAGGTGACGGCGGTCGATCCGATGATCAGCCAGGCACGCCAGGTGCAGGTGCAGGCAACCCTGGCCAATCCGGATGGGCAGTTGCAGCCCGGCATGTATGCAAGTGTCCGTCTCAATGCGCTGCGACCGTCTTCGGTGCTTGCCGTGCCTGAGACGGCGATAACCTACACCGCTTACGGGCAAACGGTATTCATCGCTACCCAGGATGATGAGCGCGGCATTGTCGTCAGTCGCACCGGGGTCACCACGGGGGAGCGCTGGCAGGGACAGATAGAGGTCAGTTCGGGATTGAAGGAAGGTGATCGGGTGGTCGTTTCCGGTCAGCTCAAACTCAGTGATGGCATGCACGTTGAAACGGTGGCCGAGGACACTCTGCAACGCGCCGTCGGGGAGCACCGTCGTGAGGTTCACTGACCTGTTCGTTCGTCGCCCGGTGCTGGCGTTGGTGGTCAGCAGTCTGATCGTGCTGGTGGGGCTGTTCGCCATGGCCAAACTACCCGTTCGTCAGTACCCACTGCTCGAAAGTTCGACCATCACCATCACCACGCAGTACCCGGGGGCGTCCGCCGAGTTGATGCAAGGCTTTATCACTCAGCCGATCACTCAGGCCGTGTCCTCGGTGGAGGGCGTTGATTACTTATCTTCTTCGTCGCTTCAGGGGCGCAGCCTGATCACCCTGCGCATGACCCTCAATCGGGACTCGACCCAAGCCCTGGCCGAAACCATGGCCAAGGTGAACCAGGTGCGCTACCGGTTGCCGGAGAAGGCATACGACCCGGTCGTGGAACTATCCGCGGGCGACTCGACAGCGGTGGCCTACGTAGGCTTTGCCAGCGATACATTGTCGACCCCGGAACTGAGCGATTACCTCTCACGCGTGGTCGAGCCGCAGTTTTCAGGCATCGAGGGTGTTGCCAAGGTGCAGACCTTTGGCGGGCAGAACCTGGCCATGCGTTTGTGGCTGGACAGCGAGCGCATGGCGGGGCGTGGGGTAACGGCCGCAGATATCGCTCAAGCCGTGCGCAACAATAACTACCAGGCCACGCCGGGGCAGGTTCGCGGGCAGTACGTACTTGCCGACATCAGTATCGATACCGATATGACCAGCGTCGAAGAATTTCGCGACTTGATCATCCGCAACGACGGTACCGATCTTGTGCGCCTGCGTGATGTGGGCACCGTCGAGCTCAATGCTGCCGCAACCCAGACCAGTGCAACGATGGATGGCAAGCCGGCAGTGCATCTGGGACTTTTCCCCACACCGTCGGGCAACCCCCTGGTCATCGTCGATGGCATTCGTGAGCTGCTGCCGCAGATCGAGAAAACCCTGCCTCCTGGGGTAACTGTTGCACTGGCCTACGAGACGGCGCGCTTTATCGAGGCTTCGATCCACGAGGTAATTCGCACACTGCTCGAAGCGATGCTGATTGTGGTTGTGGTGATTTGGCTGTGTCTGGGCTCGCTGCGTAGCGTGGCGATACCGGTGATGGCTATTCCGCTGTCGATGCTGGGGGCTGCGGGGTTGATGTTGATGTTTGGCTTCAGCCTCAACTTGCTGACCTTGCTGGCGATGGTGCTAGCCATCGGTTTGGTGGTGGATGACGCCATCGTCGTGGTTGAAAACGTTCATCGGCATATCGAGGAGGGTCAGTCGCCGGTTGCCGCTGCCTTGGCCGGTGCGCGTGAAATCGCAGGTCCGGTGGTCGCCATGACCCTGACTCTGGCGGCGGTATACGCCCCGATCGGCTTGATCGGCGGGCTGACCGGTACGCTGTTTCGCGAATTCGCCCTGACTCTGGCGGGTGCAGTAATCGTTTCTGGGGTGGTGGCGCTCACCTTGTCGCCGGTGATGAGTTCGCTGTTGCTCAAACCGGGTCAGCAGGATGGACCAATGGCCAAGTTGGCCGAGAAGCTCTTTGGAGGGCTGGCGGCGGTTTATGGACAGGCACTTGGCCATTCCCTTTCCAGGCGCTGGATCAGCGGTGGTGTGGCGTTGCTGGTGTGCATGAGCCTGCCCTGGTTGTACCAGTTGCCGCAGCGCGAGCTGGCGCCACCGGAAGATCAGGCGGCGGTGCTGACTGCAATCAAGTCGCCCCAGCATGCCAACCTTGAATACGTGGAACGCTTCGCCAGCAAGCTGGATCAAGTCATGAAGTCGATTCCGGAAACCACCGACACCTGGATCATCAATGGGACGGATGGACCGGCCAGCAGTTTCGGCGGTATCAACCTGACGACCTGGGAAGCGCGCAAGCGCTCGGCGGCGCAGATTCAGGCAGAGCTGCAGCATGCGGCGAGTGACGTCGAGGGCAGCAGCATTTTCGCTTTCCAGGTGGCTTCGCTACCAGGCTCCAGCGGTGGCTTGCCCGTGCAAATGGTGTTGCGCAGCGCTCAGGATTACCCCGTGCTGTATCAGACTATGGAAACGCTCAAGCAGCGTGCTCGCGAGAGTGGCCTGTTCAGCATGGTCGACAGCGACCTGGACTACAACAATCCGGTGGTGAAAATCAGCATCGACCGAGCCAAGGCTGCCAGCCTGGGTATCAGCATGGAGGATATCGGCGAGTCGCTTGGCGTGTTGGTCGGCGAGCAGTACATCAATCGTTTCGCGCTCTATGGCCGTTCCTATGACGTTATTCCGCAAAGCATCCATGATCAGCGATTGAGCCCCGCGGCGCTTGCCCGTCAATACGTGCGTGCCAGTGACGGTCGACTTGTGCCGCTGTCGGTGGTGGTGCGCCTGGAAATGACGGTGGCGCCAAACCGCTTGCTGCAGTTCGATCAGCAGAATGCAAGCACGCTGCAGGCGATAGCCGCACCCGGTGTCTCAATGGGCAAGGCCGTGGATTTTTTGCAGCAGCTCGCTGCCGAGTTGCCGCCGGGCTTCAGTCATGACTGGCAATCGGAATCCCGTCAATACGTGCAGGAAGGCTTTGCCTTGATGTGGGCTTTTCTTGCCGCCTTGGTGGTGATCTATCTGGTGCTTGCTGCGCAGTATGAAAGCCTGATGGACCCACTGATCATTCTGGTGACGGTGCCCTTGTCCATTTGCGGCGCCTTGCTGCCACTGGCACTGGGCTGGGCCACGCTCAATATATATACCCAGATAGGCCTCGTTACCCTGATTGGCCTGATCAGCAAGCACGGCATTTTAATGGTGGAGTTTGCCAACGAGATACAGGTTCGTGAAAACCTCGATCGAACGGCAGCAATCGTTCGCGCTGCGCAGATTCGCTTGCGTCCGGTACTGATGACCACGGCGGCGATGACATTTGGTGTGGTGCCACTGTTGTTTGCCAGTGGGGCGGGAGCCAATAGCCGTTTCGGCCTTGGCGTGGTGATCGTCTGTGGCATGGTGGTGGGGACCCTGTTCACCCTGTTTGTACTGCCGACGATCTACGTCTGGCTGGCGCGGGATCACCGAGTCCACAGCCCGCGCCAACAGCAACTTGAAGAAGCCGAACGGCGTCTTGGCATCCGTGCTGCCTGAGGAGCGACCATGAACAACCTGAAACGTTATCCGGTCCTGCTGAGTGCGCTGCTGAGCCTTGCTGCTTGCTCGGTCGGCCCCGAAGGCAAGGCCCCGCAGGTGGCGCCAATCGAATACGTCAGTCCCCAGGTGCGGGAGTTTGCAAACACGGCCATACAACCTGACGCAGCCTGGTGGACGTTTTTCGACGATGCTCAGCTGGAGCAACTGATCGCTACCGCTGTGGCGCACAACCGCGATGTACGTCAGGCCCGAGCGAGCCTGTTGCTGGCGCGGGCGAACTTCGATGAGCAAGCGCTGCAACGACTGCCGGTGGTTACCAGCGAGCTCACCTATCAACGCAGCATTGAGCAACGGGAAGCGCCGGACACTCGACCGCAGCGCAGTTTGTCCGAATCATGGCGAGCAGGGCTCGACGTGCAGTGGGAGCTGGATCTGTTTGGCCGTCTCGATCATTTGAGCAGCGCTGCGCAGTCACGAGTCGAAGCGTCGCAGGCCGATGTCGAACAGGTGCAACTGAGCATTGCCGCTGAAGTGGCGCAGACCTATTTCGCGGCGCAAGGTTTGCGCCAGCAATTATTGTTGGCCAATGATGAAGTGCGCAGTTGGGGGGAGACTGTGCGCATGGTCGAAGCACAGATGCTGCTGGGCAGTGGCTTGCCTGAAGACCGTGAAAGCGCCCAGAGCAAGTTGCTGCTTGCGCAGGCGGCGATTGCGCCACTCCAGGGCCGATTGCAAAGAAACCTGTATCGCCTGCAAGTGCTATCTGGCCGGCGTCCAGGCAGTGCTCCTGTGCCGCTTGAGGACGCGCCACCACTACCATTGGCCCGGCAGATGCCACTCGGGGATCCGAATGCCCTGATTCTCAATCGTCCTGATGTGATTCGCGCTCAGCGGCTGCTGGCGGCGCGGGTCGAGGAAGTGGGCGCGGCAACCGCAGATTTCTATCCCCGACTCAGTCTTGGCGGCTTTATCGGTTTTTTTGCCTTACGCAATGCTGATGTCGGCAGCGCCTCGCGCGCGTTCGAACTGACCCCCGGGGTGACCTGGCCGGCGTTTGATCTAGGGAGCGTTCGGGCGCGTCTGCGCGCTGCGCAAGCATTGTCCGAGGCTGAAACCGAACGCTTCGAGCAGGTGCTCCTGCTCGCTATCGAAGAGGTGGAAGGGGCGATTGTGCAGCTCACCGAGCATCAGCGGCACCTGCAAACCCTGGTGCGTTCAGCCCGGCATGCCGAGGTTTCGTTCGATATCGCCAGTCGGCGTTATGACAGCGGATCGGGCAGCTATCAGGCAGTGCTGGAAAGCCAGCGCGAGTTGCTCCGAATGCGCCAGGACATCTCCCAGGCAGAAACCGCGTCTTATCGAAATGTCGTCGATCTGTACAAAGCACTCGCTTGGAGAACGCCTGCAACCAGCACGCAGCTCCAGCAGGCAATGGCCTCTCAATAATTAATGTGCAAGGACTTGTGATGGATACGGAAACCTCGCAGCTGTTTTTTCTGGCTGTCCACTTCCTGGGGTTCAGCCTGTGGCTGAGTATTGCTCTGATCAACAACCTTCAGGCGTTTTCCGCTTCGGTGGGGGCCGTTGGCGCCACCCTGTCGATGGCTCCGCTCAAGCAGCACCCGCGGATCGATATTCCGTTGCTCAAGCGAAGCATGGACTCTCCTGCTCTGCACAAATTGGCCCTGTCGATCATTGTGTTGCTGCAGTTGGCAGCAGTCGTCAGCGCGTGGACGGGCTGCTACAACCTTGTATTTGGCGATAGCTTGGAAGTCGCTCGGTCGTGGCTGAATCTTTCCTTGAGTGCAGCGCTGGGTTCTATTTTCGCCATGTTGCTGGGAGGACTCTGGTTTGGTTACTGGATACGCCAGGAGGGCCTGCAGTTAACCCATCTGGCACTCGTATTATGGATGATGCTCAGCTTCATATTGCTCAACTCGAGTTGGCTGAGTTAACCCAGCGAGTCGCCGGATTGTTACTGTTTCATCAACATTGTTTTCCAGTCTTTTGGAATTATCCCCAAAGGCCATCGCGATAAACTGTCCCTAGAGTCAGGGCGCGCAGCTATCTATCCAAACCGGTAGCGGCCGCCTTGACTCCATCTTGAATATCGAACTCGCGTCGAGTTTCGATTCCAGACTGCCGGGTTGCGGCGACCTAACGTCAGCATCCGGGCCTAAACGTATTGGCGGCAATGTGCGCCGCTGATCTTCCATGCTTACTTGCCTCGGCAGGGTAGTGCATAGGGATTTTGAACTAACCACGCGTAGCCAGATACAGGACGGTCCGATCATTCGGCCGATTTGCTCACCTTCTGTGGGAGCCGTTCTGTATTCACCAACAGGGCATATTTACATATGACGGACGACAATCTTTCCCATAAGGGAAGACGCTCAATCAGTGACGTCGCAAGGGTGCTGTTTTCTTTGCTGGCTTTTATCGTGGCGCTTGCATTGATCTATGGCGGGATCAAATTGCTGGCGTTGGGCGGATCAAGTTATTACTTGATAGCAGGCCTGGCGTATTTGCTGTTAGCTGCACTTTATCTACTTCGCAAGCGACTTGGCCTTGCACTTTCTGTGGTTATATTCCTGGCGACGTGTGTCTGGGCCTTTTACGAGGTACGCCAGTTCAGTTACTGGCAATTGCTTCCGCGCCTGGTCGTTCCGGCCGTTATTCTCACGCTTAGTCTGTGGGTAAGTGCAGCACTTGCTGGCACTTCCTTGCGCACGCAGCGCTTGGCTAACCGTTTTGGTTTTGCCGTGTTCCTGGGACTGATCGCTACATTTGTTGCGGCGTTTTTTCCGCACGGTGCGATCTCCAACCCAGTGGCTACGACGGCCATGCCTGCTTCGAAGGCATCCCAATCAGCCCCGGAAAACTGGGAGTTCTTTGGCCGCAATGCGTCGGGCACCCGGTTTGCACCCTACACGCAAATCACTGCGGAAAACGTCAATGAGCTGCAGGTTGCCTGGACTTACAGAACAGGCCGCAGAACCACTGGCGCGGGCGCGGGTGTGGACGAAAACACCCCGCTGCAGATTGGCAGTGTTCTGTACTCCTGCACCCCGGAAAATCTGATTACAGCGCTCGACGGTGACACAGGCAAGCCGATCTGGAAGTTCGATCCGCATGCCAAAAGTGAAGAGCACGTAACCTGCCGCGGCGTCGGTTACTACGATATCGACAAGGACGACAGTCTCACGGCCGAGGTCAAGGCGTCGTACAGCAACGACCAGCAATGCCGCCAGCGCATTCTGGTGTCGTCGGTGGACGCCCGCTTGTTCGCGCTCGATGCCCACACCGGCGAGCTGTGCCCAAGCTTTGGCGACAACGGCTATGTCGACCTCAAGAAAGGCATGGGCCCGACAGAGAACAGCAAGCGCTATCACCCAACCTCGCTGCCGGTGGTCATGGGCCACCTGACCGTCGTGGGTGGCTGGGTACGCGATATCGTCGCAAACGAGCCTTCAGGCGCTGTGCGGGCGTTCGACGTGCTCACCGGCAAGTTGGTATGGGCTTGGGATGTAGGCGCGCCTGAGAGCGCAGATGCAGCCGCCGACGATCATCAGTTCTCGCTCGAAACGCCGAACGTATGGACCATTCCGACCTACGATAAAGCGTTGAACCTGGTCTACCTGCCAACCGGTAACGGCCCACCCGACTATTGGGGGGGTGATCGGAACCAGGCCAAGGAAAAATACGGCTCGGCAGTGGTCGCCGTCGACGCGTCCACAGGCAAGGCCAAATGGGTCTACCAGATCGTCCACCACGATGTGTGGGACTACGATCTGCCTTCGCAGCCTGTTCTTTATGACATGAAGAATGCTCAGGGCGAGACCACCCCGGTGCTGATCCAGACCACCAAGACCGGTCATATCTTTGTATTGGATCGGCGTACCGGCAAGCCGGTGACTGAAGTTCAGGAGCGTCCAGTACCGACCTCGCCAGCAGCCGAAGGCGAGCACCTGTCGCCGACGCAGCCGTACTCGGTTGGCATGCCGGTGATCGGTGCCGAGCCACTGACGGAAGAGTCCATGTGGGGCGTGAGTACCTTCGATCAACTCTATTGCCGAATCATGTTTAAGGACTCGGTCTACGTTGGACCCTTCACGCCGCCAACTGAAAAGCCCTATATCGAATGGCCAGGCTTGTTGGGTGGCATGAACTGGGGTGGCATCTCCATCGACGAAAACACCGGCATGATGTTCGTCAATGACATGC
Source organism: Pseudomonas sp. DG56-2 (assembly GCF_004803755.1). Lineage (NCBI taxonomy): Bacteria > Pseudomonadati > Pseudomonadota > Gammaproteobacteria > Pseudomonadales > Pseudomonadaceae > Pseudomonas > Pseudomonas sp. DG56-2. Next base: position 4,981,373 of record NZ_CP032311.1, on the reverse strand, counting down.
GTGTGCCGCTGCGAATGTCCTTGGTCACCAAGGAAAACACCAAGAAATTCAAAGTTTCGACTGATGAAGTACCAGGCTTCATGGGCACAATTCGTCCGCAAGTTGCCGGTATCTATGGTGGTATCAGAATCGACATTCTGCAGTCGCCACTGGGCGTGCCATGCAACAACCCGCCTTTTGGCAGCATGAGCGCGATCGATCTGAACACGCAGAAGCTGGCCTGGCAGGTTCCATTGGGAACCGTCCAGGACACCGGGCCTCTGGGTATCAAGACGAAGATGCCGATCCCCCTGGGTATGCCGACACTCGGTGGCCCAACCTCGACCGCGTCCGGCTTGGTGTTCTTTGCCGGTACCCAGGACTACTACCTGCGTGCACTCGATTCGGCAACCGGTAAAGAGGTGTGGAAAGCGCGCCTGCCGGTTGGCGCAGTGGCGGCTCCGTTGATCTACAAGTCACCCGCCACAGGCAAACAGTACGTGGTCATCTCCGCCGGTGGGATGAGCCATTCCCCGGATGTGGGCGACTACATCATCGCCTATGCGCTGCCCGACAGCGCTAGCAAGTAACGCCTCGGCTGACCTTGTTGAAAAATAATCCCCGTTTACGGGGATTATTTTTGCAGCACCCACATCTTTGAAACGGAGCACATCTGGGATGTTTTTTTCTTTCCGCGCACTGCTGACCAGCAGCCTGTGCAGCGGTCTGTCGCTATGCATCTTGCCACTATCCTCAGCACAGGCTGACACCTCCGATCTGATGAGTCGTTCGACACTCACCGGCGACTGGGGGGGCGAACGCCAGAAACTGGCCGACGCGGGGGTCAAGCTCACGGGGGACTACAGTTCTGAAACCATTTCCAACCTGCACGGCGGGATCAAGCGCGGTACACGCTACGCCCAACAAATTCGCATTGGCGCCCAGTTCGATCTGAGCAAACTGCTGGACACGCCTGATGCGGGAGTGGTGCAGATCATCGTCAATGATCGTCGCGGACACAGCGCTACGGAAGACTTGCTCGGCAACCGCCTGTCCGCACAGGAGAACTATGGTGGTCAGTACACTCGGCTGACCGAGTTCAGCTATCAGCGCAAGCTGTTTTCGCCAGACCTGTCGACCAAGGTTGGCTTCATGGTAATGGGCACCGACTTTGGCGGCATGCCAATCCTGGCCAACTTTGTCAGCGCAGGCTTCTGTGCACATCCGCTGACCATGGGCAGCGGCAGTGGCTGGGGCAATTATCCGACGGCACATTGGGGCGGTGAGTTGCGCTACAACGTCAACCCATCATTGACGCTGCAAACGGCTGTATTCCAGGTTAACCCGGAGTACAACATGCGCTCCTCCAAAGCCTTCTCCATGCCCAGTAACGGTACCACCGGTGCAATTTTGCCCCTGGAAGCGATCTTCGATAACGACGATTTTCTTGATGGCCAGTACAAGGTGGGGTGGTACTACGACACCTCCGACGCTGCCAAAATTGGCAGCACGGAAAAAAGCAGCAACCGCACAGGCGCCTACGTGTTGATGGACCAGGCAATCTGGAAAGATGAGCAAGATCCGGAAAGCGTGCTGCGCCTTTTTGGCCAGGCGGCCACCAGCAATGCGGCAACCTCGCCGATGCGCCGCTGGTACTCGATAGGACTGGTCAAGCAAAAGCCTTTTGCAAGTCGCCCGAAAGACTCCATCTCGTTTGGTTACGGCCGTGCGGTGCTCAACTCGCGCACGCGAGACGTACAGGAGGCGGCTGCCGGCAGCCCGGGGGAATACGACATGATCGCGGGGCTGGACAATGCAGAGCAGATGCTGGAGCTCAACTATGGTGCGCAAGTCACACCCTGGCTGCTTTTGCGCCCGGACCTGCAGTACTACATTGAGCCTGGTGCGTTCTTTGGCAAGAAAAGGGGGAATGCGTTGGCGTTAGGGTTACAGGTCAAGGCGACGTTTTAACGGCATCCAGAAACAGAAAAACCGCGACCAGGCGCGGTTTTTCAGGGAGCAGTTTCTCAGTGCGTGAGTTAACACACTGAGACGGGATGCTCCAATCAGACGTTGAAGCGGAAGTGCATCACATCACCGTCCTTGACGATGTAGTCCTTGCCTTCCAGGCGCCACTTGCCGGCTTCCTTCGCGCCGCTCTCACCCTTGAACTGAATGAAGTCGTCATAGGCGATCACTTCGGCACGGATGAAGCCTTTTTCGAAGTCGGTGTGGATCACGCCAGCAGCCTGTGGGGCGGTGGCGCCGATGCGTACGGTCCAGGCGCGAACTTCCTGTACACCTGCAGTGAAGTAGGTCTGCAGGTTGAGCAGACCGTAGCCTGCACGGATAACGCGGTTCAAGCCAGGCTCTTCAAGGCCCAGGGCCTCGAGGAACATGTCTTTTTCTTCGCCTTCGTCGAGCTCGGCGATTTCTGCTTCGATCTTGTTGCACACCGGTACCACGACGGCGCCTTCTTCTTCAGCGATGGCGCGAACAACGTCCAGCAGCGGGTTGTTCTCGAAACCGTCTTCGGCAACGTTGGCAATGTACATGACCGGTTTGCTGGTCAGCAGGTGGAAGCCACGGATCAGTGCCTTCTCGTCATCTGCCATGTCCTTCATCAGGCTGCGCGCAGGCTTGCCTTCGGTGAAGTGCGGAATCAGCTTTTCCAGGACAGCCTTCTGGGCCAGGGCATCCTTGTCACCGCCTTTGGCATTACGCGTGACCTTTTGCAGTTGCTTCTCGCAGCTGTCGAGGTCGGCGAAGATCAGTTCCAGATCGATGATCTCGATATCGCGCTTGGGGTCGACACTGTTGGAAACGTGAATCACGTTCTCGTCTTCGAAGCAGCGGACCACATGGGCAATGGCGTCGGTCTCACGGATGTTGGCCAGGAACTTGTTGCCCAGACCTTCACCTTTGGATGCACCGGCTACCAGGCCTGCGATGTCGACGAATTCCATGGTGGTCGGCAGCACGCGGTTCGGCTTGACGATGGCCGCCAAGGCGTCCAGGCGCGGATCAGGCATCGGCACGATGCCGCTGTTCGGCTCGATGGTGCAGAAGGGGAAGTTCTCTGCCGCGATGCCGGATTTGGTCAAGGCGTTGAACAGGGTGGACTTGCCGACGTTGGGCAAACCGACGATGCCGCAATTGAAACCCATGGTGAATCCCTCTTCGTGGAGTCAGGCCTTCTGGCTGTGCAGCTCTCTCATCGCACGCGTCCAGTCGCCGGCGAGGATGTCCGGCAGCACGCCGAGGGCAAAATCGATACTGGCGTCCAGCTTTTCCTGCTCGGCGCGCGGCGCCTTGCCCAGGACAAAACCGGAGACCCTGCTGCTGTCACCCGGGTGGCCAATGCCAAGCCGCAGACGGTGAAAGTCGTTGTTGTTGCCGAGCTGCGCAATGATGTCGCGCAGACCGTTATGCCCACCATGGCCGCCGCCTTTCTTGAGTTTGGCGACGCCAGGAGGCAGGTCGAGTTCGTCGTGAGCCACCAGGATGGCATCTGGCGGGATGCGGAAAAAGTTCGCCAGTGCAGCAACGGCCTGGCCGCTGCGGTTCATAAAGGTGGTCGGGATCAACAGACGAACGTCGTTGCCCTGAAAGCTGAATTTAGCTGTCAGGCCGAAATACTTGCGGTCAGCAGTCAGATTGACACGCTGGGCGCTGGCAATACGTTCTACGAAAAGAGCCCCTGCGTTATGCCGGGTCTGTTCGTATTCGGGGCCAGGGTTTCCCAGGCCGACGATCAGTTGGATGGCGGTCACGTCAGGGGCTCTTCCTTGGAGTTGGGGTTACAGTGCGGGGCACTGTAACCCGATCAACACCGGCGTGCTGAAATTACTCAGCAGCGCCTTCTGCAGCTTCAGGCGCAACACGCGGAGCGTGGACGTTGGCAACAGCCAGGTCGTTGCCGTGGGCCAGAGCGACGAACTCGACGCCTTTCGGAGCTTTGAGGTCCGACAGGTGAACGATGGTGCCGACTTCGGCGTTAGCCAGGTCGACTTCGATGAACTCAGGCAGGTCCTTGGCTTCGCAAGAAACTTCGATCTCGGCCACTACGTGGGAGATTTCGCCGCCTTTCTTGACCGGGGCTTCTTCGTTGACGAAGTGAACTGGTACTTTGGCGGTCAGTTTCTGGCCAGCAACAACGCGGACGAAGTCAGCGTGCATGATGAACTGCTTGGCAGGGTGACGCTGCATCGCTTTAACGATGACGTTTTGCTTGACGCCGTCAACGTTCAGTTCGATCACGTGGCTGAAAGCAGCTTCGTTTTCGAACAGTTTGGCGATTTCCTTGGCCACGATGGTCAGGGATTGAGCTTCCTTGTCACCACCGTAAACTACGGCAGGGATGCTGGAGGCGAGACGACGCAGGCGGCGGCTCGCACCTTTCCCCAGGTCGTTACGCGCTTGGGCGTTCAGAGTGAATTCAGTCATTTTGTATCTCCAAAATAGCCATCTCCCGCAGGCGTTTGCGACCAGCGCCAAACGGGGTGGGCAAAAAAGCCCCGCCCCAACAACAGGTGTTGGGGCGGGGCGCTTTTCGTCAACGAGCGTTTCGCGAGGGCAGGACCCTCAGCGGAACATTGCGCTGATCGATTCTTCATTGCTGATGCGGCGGACCGCTTCAGCAACAACCGGTGCGATATCCAGTTGACGGATACGTGCACAGGCTTGTGCAGCAGCGGACAACGGGATGGTATTGGTTACCACCAGTTCGTCCAGCACGGAGTTCTCGATATTCTCGATCGCTCGACCCGACAGGACAGGGTGCGTGCAGTAGGCGTAAACCTTGGCAGCGCCGTGTTCTTTCAAAGCCTTGGCCGCGTGGCACAGAGTGCCGGCGGTATCGACCATGTCGTCGACGAGAATACACGTACGTCCTTCGACGTCGCCGATGATATGCATCACTTCGGAGTGATTGGCCTTTTCACGGCGTTTGTCGATGATACCCAGATCGACACCCAGGGACTTGGCAACAGCTCGTGCACGCACGACGCCGCCGATGTCCGGGGACACGATCATGAGATTCTCGAAACGCTGGTCTTCGATGTCATCCACCAGAACGGGGGAGCCGTAGATGTTATCTACCGGAATATCGAAGAAGCCCTGGATTTGGTCTGCGTGCAGATCGACGGTGAGAACACGGTCGATACCAACGACGGTGAGCATGTCAGCGACAACTTTGGCGCTGATTGCAACACGCGCCGAACGCGGACGGCGATCCTGGCGGGCATATCCGAAGTAAGGAATCACGGCAGTGATTCGGGACGCTGAGGAGCGGCGGAAGGCGTCGGCCATCACTACCAGTTCCATCAGATTATCGTTGGTTGGCGCGCAAGTCGGCTGAATGATGAAAACGTCCTTACCACGAACATTTTCATTAATCTCAGTGCTGATTTCGCCGTCGGAGAACTTACCGACAGAAACATCACCCAGTGGGATATGCAGCTGACGTACGACACGCCGAGCCAGATCGGGGTTAGCGTTCCCCGTAAAGACCATCATCTTGGACACGCGCAGTACCTGAAGGCTGAGGGTATACCTGGATGAGTATAGGAAAATGGCAGGGGCGGCTGGATTCGAACCAACGCATGGCAGGATCAAAACCTGCTGCCTTACCGCTTGGCGACGCCCCTGTATCTGTTGCTGCGAGTACTTGGTACTCGATTCCTAGAGCAGACTTTGAAGCTTGCGATGCAACATCGAAACGTTGCTTCCCTTTGCTACAAACCCTGATTGGGTATCTGCAAGAAGGGCCAAAACTTTATCAGCTTCAGCTTTGCTTGGGAAGGCCCCAAACACACAACTTCCAGTTCCGGTAAGTCTAGCTTCAGTGAATTTGTTTAGCAAATTCAGTGAGTTACGTACTTCTGGGTAACTTTGCTCTACTACCAGTTGACAGTCATTTCGACTGTTTCCCTTGGGAACGGGGCGCATCTTAAGGGGCAAAGAATCACGTGTCAACTGCGGATGCGAAAAAATTTCTGCAGTACTAACAAATACTTGCGGGACCAGCACGACGTACCAGGGTTCTTCCGGGTCTGCGGGGGTGAGGATCTCGCCTACACCTTCGGCGAATGCAGCGTGACCACGGACGAAAACCGGAACATCGGCGCCCAGGCTCAGGCCCAGTTCGGCCAACTGATCTTCACTGCATTGAAGTTTCCACAGGTGATTCAGACCGAGCAGGGTGGTGGCGGCATCAGAGCTGCCACCACCGATACCGCCGCCCATGGGCAGGACTTTTTCCAACCAGATGTCAGCGCCTTGGGTGCAGCCGGTCAGTGCCTGCAGTTTGCGCGCTGCCTTGACGATCAGGTTGCTGTCATGGGGTACGCCTTCAATGTTGCTGTGAAGACGGATTTCACTGTTATCGCGCACTGCGAAAGACAGCTCATCGCCGTAGTCGAGAAACTGGAACAGTGTTTCCAGCAGGTGATAGCCATCGGCTCGGCGACCAAGAATGTGCAGCATCAGGTTGAGCTTGGCGGGTGCCGGCAAGGTCAGTCGTGACATTTCAGTGCCCCAGCTGGCGTGGTTGCCAGTCTTTCACTACCACCGTAACGTCGATGTTCTGGCCATGCAGCTTGAGGCGTTCGGGCAGCCAGTAGCCGTTCTGCTCGGTGTAGCTCAGGTACTCGACGTTCCAGCCATCCTGCTTGAGGTTTGCCAGGCGGCTGTCGCTACCCAGGGTCAACTGGCTTTTGCTGTCGGGTGCGGGCAGGCCGCGAACCCACCAGACCAGGTGCGAAACCGGTAGCTCCCAGCCCAGTTGTTCGGCCAGAAGTGCTTCCGGGTTCTTCGCTTCATAGCGTCCCTGGTTGGCAACCTCCAACACTACGCCTCCCGGGCGACCGGTCAGCCGCGCAGCGCCACGACCCAGCGGGCCGGACAGGCGAATGTCGTAGTAGTCCTGGCGTTGCAACCAGAACAAGGTGCCGCTGCCAGAGTCTTTCGGCGCGCGGATTCCCACCTTGCCGTTGATCTGCCAGCCATCAAGCGTGCTCAGCTGTTGTTTGTGCTCGCGCCAGAGTTGTGGGCTGCCCTGGCCCTGTTGTAGGGCCTCGCGGGAACCGAATCCGGCACAGCCGGTGAGCAGGGCGATCAGGCTGAAGGTGATGCAGTGGCGCAAAAACATAGGCTTAAAGAGTCTCGGATCCGGTCAGGCGCAAAATAGTCTTGCGCAGGATTGGGCTGTCTGGTTGGGCTTCGAAACCCTTGGCCCAGATCTGGCGTGCTTCGCGGCGCTTGCCGTTGGACCACAGCACTTCACCCAGGTGGGCGGCCACTTCATGGTCAGGGAAACGTTCCAGGGCCTGGCGCAAAAGGCGCTCGGCCTCGTCGAGATTACCCATCCTGAAATTGACCCAGCCCAGGCTGTCGAGCACTGCGGGGTCGTCCGGATTGATCTGATGGGCTTTGTCGATCAGCGCCTTGGCTTCTGCATATCGCGAGGTGCGGTCAGCCAGCGTGTAGCCCAGGGCGTTGAGGGCCATGGCATTTTCCGGCTCGCGGGCAATAATGCTGCGCAAATCCTTTTCCATCTGGTCCAGGTCGTTGCGTTTCTCTGCCAGCATGGCCCGGGTGTACAGCAGGTTGTTGTCGTCCGGGTATTGTTTCAGTGCTTGCTCCAGCACCTGCAGGGCCTGGGCATCCTTGTCGTTGTTGCCAAGGGCTTCGGCTTCGATCAGGTACAACTGGATGGCATAGTCGGGCTGGATCTCACGGGCCAGGGCCAGGCGCCGCGAAGCTTCGGTGCTGCGGCCGTTGGCAACCAGGATGTCTGCCTGACGCAATTGGGCGGGCAGGTAGTCGTTGCCCGGGCCGACCTGGGCGTATTCGTCCAGTGCCGCTTGCTGTTGATTGCGCTCCTCATGGATGCGACCCAGGTTCAGGTGGGCAGCATCGACATGGCTATCGCGCTCGATCAACTCTTCCAGATAACCGGCTGCTTCATCCCAGTTCTTGGTTTCCAGGCAGATGAGGGCCAGGGAATAGCGCAGCTCATCGTCATCCGGGTACTGTTCGACCAGGCTGGAAAACTCGATCTTGGCATCGTCCAGGCGATCCTGTTCAACCAGGGTGCGGGCGTAGGTAAGGCGCAGACGTTTGTCGTCCGGGTACTGGCGGATGGTTTTCTGCAGCAGCGGCAGGGCCTCATCCCCACGACCTACGCTTTGTAGCAGGCGCGAGCGCAGGAGTACCGGGGCGATCTCGCCGTCTTCCGGTGGGTGCTCCTCCAGCAGTGCCAGGGCTGCGCTGGCATTGCCGTCCTGTTGTAGCAGCAGGGCTTTGCCGAATACCAGTTGGCTATTGTCCGGGTACTTCTGCAGCAAGCGATCGAAGCTTTTTTGCAGGCCGTCGCGAGTGTCCTGATCGGTTTCCGCAGCCGATAGCGCGAGGAAATCGAAGTGGGTGTCGCCTTTGCCCTGGAGGACCTTCTCCATGTAGGTCATCGAATCATCGTAGCGTCCAGCCCGCGCCAGCTGAATCGCAGCGGCACGTTGGGCGTCGAGATTGTCTGGATCGTTTTTCGCCCAGATCAGGGCGGTGTCCAGCGCCGGTTGATCGGCGCCCAAATATTCGGCAATGCGATAGGCACGCTCGGAAATGCCGGCGTCCTGGGTCTTGATCGCTTCGCTGACGTAGTTGTCCAGGGCAATGTCGAAGCGATTGCGCTGGCCGGCCAATTCCGCGCTCAACAGATTGTAGATGGTGTCCTGGCTGAACGATCCATACACCACAGGCTTGTCCGGCTGCTGTGCAGCGTCAAGGGCAGGCGCCTGGGTATCCGTCGATTCGGGGGCCAGGGTCTGACAGCCCTGAAGCAGGGCAAAGGCAAGGAACAACGCGTAGGATCTATTCATATTGAGGATTTAGGCGGCTTACCAGCGGTCGGATCATCATGACACAAGCGCAGGGGCAAACCCATAAGCGAAGGTCTTAGTAGAGGTAGACTATAGAGACAATAGCGAGCGGTGGTTGTTCTGGAACCTGCGAAGTAGGACAATTATCGGCTTCTTGTCATTATCAGCGACTTTGCATGGCCTTTCTTGCACTCGGTATCAACCATAAGACTGCCTCGGTAGACGTTCGCGAGCGCGTGGCGTTTACCCCTGAGCAGCTGGTGGACGCCTTGCAGCAGCTCTGCCGACTGACTCCCAGCCGCGAAGCCGCGATCCTTTCGACCTGCAACCGCAGCGAGCTCTATATAGAGCAGGACCACCTGACAGCGGAAAGTATTCTGCGCTGGCTGGCCGAGTACCATCAGCTGAGTCTCGATGAACTGCGGGCTTGCGCCTACGTCCACGAAGATCATGATGCGGTTCGGCACATGATGCGGGTAGCCTCCGGGCTCGACTCGTTGGTGCTCGGTGAGCCGCAGATCCTCGGCCAGATGAAGTCTGCCTATGCCGTGGCCCGCGAAGCCGGCACCATTGGTCCGTTGCTTGGCCGACTGTTCCAGGCCACTTTCAGCGCGGCCAAGCAGGTGCGTACCGACACTGCCATTGGTGAAAACCCAGTCTCGGTGGCCTTTGCCGCGGTCAGCCTGGCCAAGCAAATTTTCAGTGACCTGGGCCGTAGCCAGGCATTGTTGATCGGCGCGGGTGAGACCATCACGCTGGTCGCGCGGCATCTGCACGAGCAAGGTGTCCGGCGTATCGTGGTTGCCAACCGTACCCTGGAGCGAGCCAGCACCCTGGCCGAGCAGTTCGGTGCTCACGCTGTACTGCTGGCAGATATTCCGCAGGAACTGGTCAACAGCGATATCGTCATCAGTTCCACCGCCAGCCAACTACCGATTCTGGGCAAGGGCGCGGTTGAAAGCGCCTTGAAACTGCGCCGGCACAAGCCCATCTTCATGGTCGATATCGCCGTACCGCGCGATATCGAGCCCGAAGTCGGTGAGTTGGACGATGTGTATCTGTACACCGTCGATGACTTGCACGACGTAGTCGCTGAAAACCTCAAGAGCCGCCAGGGCGCTGCCCAGGCTGCTGAGGAGCTGGTCTCGTCAGGTGCCGAGGATTTCATGCTGCGCCTGCGCGAGCTGGCGGCGGTCGATGTACTCAAGGCTTACCGTCAACAGAGCGAACGCCTGCGTGACGAAGAGTTGCAAAAGGCCCAGCGTCTTTTGGCCAATGGTGGCAGCGCTGAAGAGGTGCTGGTGCAATTGGCGCGCGGGCTGACCAACAAATTGCTTCATGCACCCAGTGTGCAACTGAAAAAGCTCTCTGCCGAAGGCCGCCTCGATGCGTTGGCCATGGCTCAGGAACTCTTTGCCCTCAATGAGGGATCGACGGATAAACCCCCGCAATGAAAGCGTCGCTGCTCAATAAACTGGATACCCTCCAGGACCGATTCGAGGAATTGACCGCCCTGTTGGGTGATGCTGAAGTCATTTCCGACCAGACCCGCTTTCGCGCCTATTCCCGTGAATATGCCGAAGTCGAGCCCGTAGCCTTGGCCTACGCCCAGTTGCGCAAGGTGCAGGATGACTTGGCCGGTGCCCAGGCATTGCTCAAGGACAGCGACCCGGACATGCGCGAAATGGCCGTGGAAGAAGTGCGCGAAGCCAAGGAGCTGCTGGTCGAACTGGAAAGTCAGTTGCAGCGCATGCTATTGCCCAAGGACCCCAACGACGGGCGCAACGTGTTTCTGGAAATCCGAGCCGGTACCGGTGGCGACGAGGCAGCGATCTTTTCTGGCGATTTGTTCCGCATGTACGCGCGCTATGCCGAGCGGCGGGGCTGGCGCCTGGAAATTCTCTCGGAGAATGAGGGGGAGCACGGCGGCTACAAGGAAATCATCGCTCGCATCGAAGGCGATCATGTCTATGGCAAGCTGAAGTTCGAATCTGGTGCGCATCGTGTGCAACGGGTGCCGGAAACCGAATCCCAGGGTCGCATTCATACTTCGGCCTGCACCGTGGCGGTACTGCCCGAACCAGACGAACAGGTGGCGATCGAGATCAATCCGGCGGATTTGCGGGTAGACACCTACCGTGCTTCCGGTGCGGGCGGTCAGCACATCAACAAGACCGACTCGGCAGTGCGTATTACCCACTTGCCTACAGGTACAGTAGTCGAGTGTCAGGAAGAACGATCCCAACACAAGAACCGCGCTCGCGCGATGTCCTGGCTGTCGGCCAAGCTCAACGACATTCAGACCAGTGCGGCGCAGAATGCAATTGCCAGCGAGCGCAAGCTGCTGGTTGGCTCGGGCGACCGTTCCGAGCGTATTCGCACTTACAACTATCCTCAGGGCCGGGTTACCGATCATCGTATCAATCTGACCTTGTATTCCCTGGATGAAGTGCTGGCCGGAGGAGTCGATGCCGTGATCGAGCCGCTGCTGGCGGAGTATCAGGCTGACCAACTGGCCGCATTGGGTGAGTAAATGACCATTATCGCCAGCCTGCTCCGCGCTGCGGAGCTTCCGGATTCGCCAACGGCGCGCCTGGATGTCGAATTGCTCTTGGCGGCTGCAATTGGCAAATCGCGTAGCTACCTGCATACCTGGCCGGAGCGCATCGTCAGCAGCGAAGCGGCATTGACCTTTGCCCAATACCTGCAGCGCCGCCGCAGCGGCGAGCCGGTGGCCTATATTCTCGGCCAGCAAGGTTTCTGGAACCTGGACCTGGAAGTTGCGCCCCACACCCTGATTCCGCGCCCGGACACCGAGTTGCTGGTAGAAACAGCGCTTGAGCTGCTGCCGCGTGAGCCCGTTCAGGTGCTGGATCTGGGGACGGGTACCGGGGCCATTGCACTGGCACTGGCCAGCGAACGCCCGCAGTGGCAGGTGATGGCTGTCGACCGTGTACTTGAGGCAGTCGCCTTGGCCGAGCGCAACCGTCAGCGCCTGCAACTGGATAACGTCCAGGTGCGTAGCAGCCACTGGTTCGACTCCGTCGATGGCGAGCGTTTTGATCTGATTGTCAGCAACCCACCCTATATCGCCGCCCTGGACCCGCACCTGCAATCCGGTGATGTGCGCTTTGAGCCGAGCAGCGCTCTGGTGGCCGGGGCTGATGGCCTGGACGATCTACGGACTATTATCAGCCAGGCGCCTGCGCACCTGAAACCGGGCGCTTGGTTGTTGCTCGAGCATGGCTTCGATCAGGCCGCATTGGTACGTGAACTGCTGGCATTGCATGATTTCGAGCAGATCGAGAGTCGTATCGATCTGGGTGGACACGAACGTATCAGCCTGGGGCGACTATCGTGCTAAGTGATCAGGAACTGTTGCGCTACAGCCGGCAAATTTTGCTCTCCCAGGTAGATATCGACGGTCAGTTGCGGCTGAAAGACAGCCGGGCCTTGATCGTCGGTCTGGGTGGCCTGGGTTCGCCGGTGGCGTTGTATCTGGCCGCAGCGGGCGTCGGAGAACTGCACCTTGCAGACTTCGACAGCGTCGACCTGACCAACTTGCAGCGCCAGGTCCTGCACGACACGTCATCGGTTGGCTTGAGCAAGGTCGATTCGGCCCTGAAGCGGCTGCAGGCGATCAACCCTGAAATACGCCTGGTCGCCCATCGCAGTGCCCTGGACGAAGACTCACTGGCCGCAGCCGTGCAGGCTGTGGACCTGGTGCTCGACTGCACCGACAATTTCGCTACCCGCGAGGCGGTCAATGCCGCCTGCGTAGCGCAAGGCAAGCCACTGGTCAGTGGTGCAGCCATTCGCCTTGAGGGGCAATTGTCGGTGTTCGATCCGCGACGTCCGGAAAGCCCTTGCTACCACTGCCTCTATGGTCATGGCAGCGAAGCCGAGCTAACGTGCAGCGAAGCCGGGGTGATAGGCCCGCTGGTAGGGTTGGTCGGCAGCCTGCAAGCGCTCGAGGCGCTCAAGGTCCTGGCGGGTTTTGGCCAGCCGCTAGTGGGGCGGTTGCTGCTGATCGATGCCCTTGGCAGCCGTTTTCGCGAGCTGCGCGTCAAACGTGATCCTGGTTGCAGCGTTTGTGGCGCACAGGATGACTGATCCGGCAGCAGCGCCTATCGGCGTTTTTGACTCCGGCGTGGGTGGCTTATCGGTGTTGGCCGAGATTCAGCGTTTGTTGCCCAACGAGTCGCTGTTGTACGTCGCCGACTGTGGAAATATTCCTTACGGCGAGAAGTCTCCCGAATTTATCCGCAAGCGTTGCCGCCTGGTTGCCGAATTTTTCCGCGAGCAAGGTGCCAAGGCTATGGTGCTTGCTTGCAACACGGCGACTGTCGCCGCAGTCGCCGACCTGCGTGAGCAGTATCCGAGCTGGCCGTTGGTGGGCATGGAACCTGCGGTCAAGCCAGCCGCTGCCGCCACCCGCAGTGGCGTCGTCGGTGTACTTGCCACCACCGGGACTCTGCAGAGTGCCAAGTTCGCCGCGCTTCTTGACCGTTTTGCCAACGATGTTCGTGTGATAACGCAGCCCTGTCCTGGGCTTGTGGAGTGCATCGAAGAAGGCGACCTTGGCAGTCAGCATTTGCGTGACTTGCTTGAGGGCTACGTGAAGCCGTTGCTCGATGCAGGGTGCGACACGCTGATTCTGGGCTGTACGCACTACCCGTTCCTCAAGCCATTGTTGGCGCAATTGGTGCCAGCACACATTGCCATTATCGATACGGGGGCGGCTGTCGCGCGTCAACTGCAACGGCTGTTGGGCGAACGGCACTTGCTGTCTGACGGCCCTGCACGTGCCGCGCAGTTCTGGACCAGCGCCAGCCCGGATCATTTGCACAAGATACTGCCAATGTTGTGGAATAAATCTGACAGTGTGCGAAGCTTCTTGCTGTAGAAAGTGCGATAAACGCAGATATCCAGATGAACTAACGCCACACCACTGATTTCTATAATTTGTCCGATGAGACAAAAGAATCAATATTAGCATTAGGAAAAAGGACGTTTCTCATGAGGAAACTGCTTTGTTTGGCTGCTATTGCAGCTGTGACCCTGGGGCAATCGTTTACAACTCAAGCGGCTGATGTTTCCCTGTCGGTTGGGCAGACGGGTGATTCAACCATGACCTATCGCCTTGGCTTGCAGTCGAACTGGGATGCCAGTTGGTGGCAGACCAGCGTTGGTCGGCTCACTGGCTATTGGGATGCCGGATACACCTATTGGGAGGGCGACGAAACCGCAAGTAATCACAGTCTTTCGTTTGCTCCTGTATTTGTCTACGAATTTGCTGGCGAGTCGGTCAAGCCTTATATCGAAGCCGGTATTGGGGTCGCGGCGTTTTCCAGTACCGAGATCGAAGACAACAAACTGGGGTCGTCCTTTCAGTTTGAAGACCGTATCGGTTTTGGCCTGCGCTTTGCCGGTGGGCATGAAGTGGGCGTACGCGCTATTCACTACTCCAACGCCGGGCTACAAACCCCCAACGATGGCGTAGAAAGTTATTCGCTGCACTACCGTATGGCGCTGTAGTTCAACGTCGGCCCCGCAGTAACTGTGGGGCCGAATGCCTACTTCGGAAGTGGCCAGAGATCGTGCTGGTGCAACGCTTCCAGCACCAGGTTGCCTTGACGTTTTGGCAGGTGCTCAACAATCACCTCCGCGGCGCTTTTCGCTGTCCAGCGTTCTGGTGTAACGGATGCCGATGTTTGCGGTGAGTTCCTGTTGAGCGCAGCGATGAGCGTCATGTCGATGAACTGAGCAGCCAGCGCGGCGCGGTGAGCCTCGAACAATCCGGTCAGGCTGTTGTTGGCTCCGGGGGGATGGCTGGGGTCGTTCAACTGTAGCGCTGAGTATCGGCTGAGAATACCCACCAGTTGGGGCGAGTTTCCGCTTTGCAGTAACGTCAAGGCACTGTCCAGGCAATACCGGGCGGCGTTGAGGTTGCTGCGCACGAGGCTTGCGAACAACGTCGCGGCCGAGACATCGCTTGCCAGGTAATCACTGGTGCCGGCGTTGATAATCAAACAGTCCAACGCGCCCCATCGATAGTAGATCTGTTGGGCCGCCGCTGTCGCTTCAAGCGGATTGCTGAGATTGCCATCCAATAGCAGAAATTTTGCATCGTATTGCCATTCCAGGTTGCGCAAGGCTGCACTGGAGCGACCACTGGCCGCTACAAAATCACCTTCTTCCAGTAGTTTTTCTACCAGTGCAAGTCCCAAACCGCTGCTGGCACCTGTAATCCAGGCACGCCGGGCAATAGGGTGGCTCAAATGATGGTTCCTCAACCTGTTTCGTAAGCACATCCTTGTAAGTGCTCAACGCCCGAAGACGGCTGCCACCGAGGTCCACAATGGGTGGGGGGTAATCATTTGTAGCAAACAATCCGTCTTGTAGGACAGGGTTGTGAACATTTTTTTCATCGGAATCTGCCAACTCCGGTAGCCATTGCTTGATGAAACGGCCCTTGCTGTCAAAACGTCGCGACTGGCTGATCGGGTTGAACAGGCGGAAATACGGCACCGCGTCGGTCCCGGTGGAGGCGCTCCACTGCCAGCCTCCGTTGTTAGCGGCCAGATCGCCGTCGATCAAGTGGCGCATGAAAAAGCGTTCGCCTTCGCGCCAATCAATCAGCAGGTTCTTGGTCAGGAACATCGCCACTATCATGCGTAGCCTGTTGTGCATCCAGCCGGTTGCGAGCAGTTGGCGCATCGCCGCATCGATGATCGGAAAGCCGGTACGGCCTTCCTGCCAGGCTTTGAGATCTTCAGGGGCGTCACGCCAAGGCAGGGCCTCGGTTTCCTGGCGGAAGGCACGGTTTCGCGAGACGCGCGGATAACCCACCAGGATGTGTTTGTAGAACTCACGCCAGAGCAGTTCGTTTATCCAGGTCACCAATCCGCTACTACCGCTATCGAACTCCCCGTAGTTGTGTGCCAGGGCCCGGTGCAGGCACTGGCGAGGCGAAATGACGCCTGCGCCAAGGTAGGGGGACAGTTGGCTGGTGCCAGCGACGGCGGGGAAGTCCCGTTGCGTCTGGTAATCGTCAACGGACTCATCGATAAATCGTTGCAAGCGCGCATTCGCTTCATCTTCACCGGCAGGCCAGAGATTGCGCAGACTGGCGGGGGGCACTGCAAATCCCGGCACCTGGGCAGGAACTTCGTCGCTGGTGATTTCCAGCGGTTGTTGAGGTGTGAGGGCGCGTTGCAGGGCCGGCGGGCTCAGGCGCAAGCGCTCAAGGCAAACCTTGCGGAATTGGCCGAAGACCTGGAAATAGCCGCCGCTGCGAGTAAGGATGCTTCCAGGTTTGAATAGCAGTTGATCCAGGTAGGAATGAACGGCAATGCCTTCCTGTGCCAGCCTGTCGCTCACGGCCTGATCGCGCCGGTGCTCATTGACGCCGTATTCTTCGTTCAGGTGCAGCGCCTGAATCTGATACTCCTGACACACCTTGAGCAGCACGTCGGGTGCCTGGTCCCAGGTGTCGGCGTCGCGCACCAGCAATGGAATGTTCAGCGAGGCGAGTTGTTTTTCCAGCAATGCGAGGTTGCGTAACCAGAAGTCGATCTTGCACGGTGCATCGTCATGATTGCGCCACTGTTGCGGGCTTACAAGCCAGAGCGCCACGCTAGGGCCCCGCTCGCAGGCAGCGGATAGCGCGGTGTTGTCCAGTACGCGCAGATCGCTACGCAGCCAGATAAGTTGCATGGTCATTCCTGTTGGGTAGCTGCGTCTCAGATGGCATTGCGCAGGCTAAGGCTTTCCGGGTGCGGCTGCAGGTACACCTGCTGCTGCAAGTAGGGATCGGGATGGCAGCGCAAATGATGCTTGAGCAGCGTTAGCGGTACGACCAGAGGGACGATGCCTGCATGATACTGATTGATCAGTTGGCGGATTTCCTGGCGGTCATCCTGGCTAAGCGCAGTGCGCAAATAGCCGCTCAGATGAAGCAGCACGTTGCTGTGGTTGCCGCGACTCGCACAGCGGCGCAGGGCGAGCATCAACTGAGTGAAATAGTGTTGGCCAAGTACCTGCGGATCATCATCGCGGGTCATGCTGCCCAACAGCTTGCCCAATACCTTGTACTGCTGTGGATTGTTGGCCATCAACTGGTACTTGTAGCGCGCATGAAAAGCGATCAGCGCGCCACGGCTCAGACCCTTGGCCAGCAATTGCTGCCAGTCAGCGAAGGCGTAGACGCGAGTGATGAAGTTTTCCCTCAACACGGGATCGCACAGGCGCCCATCTTCTTCGACCGGCAGATCCTGGCGTTGCTCGCAGAACGCTGCCGCGTACAAGCCGCGGCCGTCAACGTGTGCAGGCTTGTCGTTCGCCCGGTAGACCTTGACGCGCTCGAGCCCACAGGATGGAGACTTCTGCATGAAAATGTAGCCGCAGATATCGGTGAGCTCTCTGGCCATCTGGTGCCCATAGGCTTGCAATGGCCCGGAAAGCTCCAGCGCGGAGTCGTGGCTCATTACGGCCTGCGGGGATTGCGAATTACCTACCAGTCGAATCGGGGCGCGAGGAATCCCCAGGCCAATGGCTACTTCGGGGCAGACCGGAACGAGTTCGAAGTAGTCGCCTAATACTGCACACAGGCGCGACGCTTTGTGCCCGCCGTTGTAGCGAACCTGGGCACCGGTCAGGCAGGCGCTTACAGCGATTTTTGGCTTGCGGGCGGAGTGAGAGCTGTCCATAGGCGGGCCCCGTGTTTAATCTTGTACAAATAAAATTAATTGTACAGGTTTATCATAGAGACAAAACTGCACAAGTAAATGAGTTTGTACAAAACATGCCCAGGCCGTTGTTGCAGATACCCAGCGAGCGTCCCCAGGACCTATTCAAGATGCTCGAGTAATCGTCGTGCCGCTTCCTGGCCGCTGAGCCAGGCGCCTTCGACGCGTCCGGACAGGCACCAGTCGCCGCAGGCATACAAGCCCTGATCGGCATCGGCCAGGGCTCCCCATTCATGGTTGCCGGCCGGGCGTGCATACAGCCACCGATGGGCGAGGGCGAAATTGGGCGCCGGGACCATGCAGCCCACCAGCTCGGCAAACTCCCCGCGTAGGTGTTCGATCACCGCTTCCTTGCTCAAGTCGATGTGCTGTTTGCTCCAGTCAGAGGTCGCATGCAGCACCCAGGTATCCTTGTGCGCGTCGCGGCCGGGCTTGCTGCGATTACGTGCAAGCCAGTCAAGGGCGCAGTCCTGGACGAAGCAACCTTGCATAGGGGTATCCAGCGGTGAATCGAAGGCCAGGGCGACAGCCCATGTCGGGTCCATCTGCACCCCCGCAGCGGCAGCTGCAAGCTTGGGTGTGGCAGCCAGCAACTGTGTGGCTTGAGGTGCCGGTACCGCGACAATGACCCGACTGAACGGGCCGTGGCTACAGCCCTCTGTATCTTGCAAGTGCCAGTAGTTCTTGCCGCGAAACACTTCGGCAATTCGGCAGGTGAAGTTGACCGTCAGATCCTTGAGCAAGCCGCGGGTAATGGCGCTCATACGCGGCACGCCGACCCAGCGGGTCTGCTCGTCCGGTGACGGGCTTAGAATGCCGTTTTGATAGGTGTACAACTGGGGTTTCCATTCGGCGACCCAGCCGGCAACGACCCACTGCTGGATCTGCTCGACAAAGCGCCGGTCGCGGGCAGTAAAGTACTGCGCCCCCAGATCAAGCGCGCCGGCCTCGCTGCGTTTGCTGGCCATGCGCCCCCCGCTACCGTGGCCCTTGTCGAACAAGTGGACGGTTTGTCCGGCTTTCTGCAGAGCCTGGGCGGCGGACAGCCCGGCAATACCGGCACCGATGATGGCAATAGGTACGGTCATGATGGCCTCTTTGAACCGTGATGGTTTAAGACTACTCCGTTGGGCAAACCTGTACAGCTTCTAACTTCCGTATAAGATGCCTTCCTTCGTTCCCGCTGGTTGGCCTATGTTTATCCGAGGGTCGTTGGGTCAAAAAAGTGCCTTGATCTTAAAAATAGACCAGGGCGCGCCATGTGAGGACACAGCCATGCATATATTGCTGACCGGTGGCACAGGTTTAATTGGTCAACAGCTTTGTCAGCGCTGGCTGGGCCAGGGGCATCGCTTGACTGTGTGGAGCAGGCGGCCTGAACAGGTGCCCAGGCTGTGTGGTGCCGGGGTACAAGGCGTCGCCAGGCTAGAAGCCCTGAATGAGGATGATCCCATTGATGCGGTGATCAATCTGGCCGGCGCACCGATAGCGGATCGCCCCTGGAGTGCTCATCGTCGCGCCGTGCTTTGGGGGAGTCGCATAACGCTCACCGAGCAATTGCTTACATGGCTTGAGAAGCGCCAGCAGCGCCCGTCAGTGCTGATCTCAGGGTCAGCGGTAGGTTGGTATGGCGATGGTGGCGAACGTGAGCTGACCGAGGCTTCACAGCCCGTCAAGGAGGATTTTGCCAGCCAGCTGTGCATTGCCTGGGAGGAAACGGCGCTACGTGCGCAGGCTTTGGGTATGCGTGTGGTGCTGGTGCGCACGGGGCTAGTGCTGTCCAGTGAGGGCGGCTTTTTGTCGCGTTTGCGGCTGCCGTTCAAGTTAGGCCTGGGCGGGCCGATCGGTGATGGCCGACAATGGATGCCGTGGGTTCATATAGACGATCAAATCGCCTTGATTGATTTTCTCTTGCAGCACAACGATACCAGCGGTCCATATAATGCCTGCGCCCCGGAACCGGTGCGCAACCGTGAGTTTGCCAAGCGCCTGGGACGCACCTTACATCGCCCGGCCTTCATGCCGTTGCCGGCACTGGTGTTAAAAGCGGGGTTGGGTGAGCTGTCGACGCTGCTGTTGGGCGGGCAGCGAGCACGCCCGGTGCGCTTGCTCGCCGCAGGGTTCACTTTCCGCTTCAATGATTTGCAATCGGCGCTGGATGACTTGTCTGGTCGCCTCTGAAATAGGACGTTGCATGACCGATCACGCTCTGCTGCTGGTCAACCTGGGTTCGCCAGCCTCCACTTCGGTGGCTGATGTGCGCAGCTACCTCAATCAGTTTTTGATGGACCCTTACGTCATTGACCTGCCTTGGCCGGTACGACGCTTGCTGGTGTCGCTGATCCTGATCAAGCGTCCTGAACAATCGGCCCATGCCTACGCGTCGATCTGGTGGGATGAAGGCTCGCCACTGGTGGTGCTGACCCGCCGCCTGCAAGCAGCGATGCGTGAGCATTGGCAGCATGGCCCGGTGGAAATTGCCATGCGTTACGGTGAGCCATCGTTGCCGACTGTGCTGCAGCGCCTGGCCGCGCAGGGTGTGCGTAAGGTCACCCTGGCGCCTCTGTACCCTCAGTTTGCAGATAGCACGGTAACCACGGTGGTCGAGCAGGCTCGGCAAGTGATAGCCGATCAGCATTTGCCACTGCAAATGGTGGTGCTGAAGCCATTCTACGATCAGCCGGAATATATCGATGCCTTGGTGGAAAGTGCGCGACCCTACCTTGAACAGGATTACGACCATCTGCTGATGAGCTTCCATGGCTTGCCCGAGCGCCATTTGAAAAAGCTCGATCCCACGGGCAAGCATGATTTTCAGGCTGAGGATTGCTGCCGGGACTCTTCAGCGCAGATGCTTGCGGTCTGCTATCGCGGACAATGCCTGCGAACAGCGCAGGCGTTCGCGAAAAAGATGGGGATCGCCGACGGCAAATGGTCGGTGTCGTTCCAGTCGCGCCTGGGGCGGGCGAAATGGATCGAACCCTATACTGAGGCGCGCCTGGATGAGCTGGGCAAAGCGGGAGTGAAGAAGCTGCTGGTCATGTGCCCGGCCTTCGTCGCCGACTGCATCGAAACACTGGAAGAGATCGGAGACCGTGGGCGTGAGCAGTTCACCGCGGCAGGCGGGGAGGAACTGGTGTTGGTGCCTTGCCTGAATGACCACCCGCAGTGGGTGCAGGCGCTGAAAAGCATGTGCGAAAAAGCCTGAGCCTTGAGTAGCCGGTAGGAGCGGCTTGCCCCGCGATTGCGATCGTCGAGTCCTATCGCATCGCGGGGCAAGCCGGCTCCTGCCGATTGATCAAGGCAACTGGTCGTCCAGCGCCTTTTTCTTCCAGCCGTCATTGCCTGGCAGCAGCAGGTTCAGGGCGATCGCCACCACCGCACACAGTGCGATGCCTTTGAGGCCCCAATCGTCCGGGCCAGTACCGCTACCGACCAGCACGCCACCAATACCGAACACCAGGGTCACCGAAACGATCACCAGGTTGCGCGCTTCGCTCAGGTCGATCTTGTGGCGGATCATGGTATTCATGCCCACCGCGGCAATCGAACCGAACAGCAAGCACAGAATTCCGCCCATTACCGGTACTGGAATGCTCTGCAGCAGGGCGCCGAACTTGCCGATGAAGGCCAGGGTGATAGCGAATATTGCCGCCCAGGTCATGATCTTCGGGTTGTAGTTCTTGGTCAGCATTACTGCGCCAGTGACTTCGGCGTAAGTCGTGTTGGGCGGGCCGCCGAACAGTCCGGCAGTGGTGGTGGCGATACCATCACCGAGGAGGGTGCGGTGCAGGCCTGGTTTCTTCAGGTAATCACGCCCTGTCACGCTACCTACTGCGATCACCCCACCGATATGCTCGATGGCTGGCGCCAGGGCGACAGGTACGATGAACAGGATTGCTTGCCAGTTGAAGGCGGGCGCGGTGAAGTGCGGCACGGCCAGCCAAGGCGCGGCGGCGATCTTGGCGGTATCGACCACACCGAAGTAGAACGACAGGCCAAAACCTACCAGTACACCTGCGATGATCGGCACGAGACGGAAGATGCCCTTGCCGAATACGGCAACGATCAACGTGGTCAGCAGCGCTGGCATGGAAATCATCATTGCGGTGCCGTACGGCAGCAGCTCTGCTCCGTCACCGGCCTTGCCCATTGCCATGTTGGCGGCAATCGGGGCCATGGCCAGGCCAATGGAAATGATCACCGGGCCAATCACTACAGGGGGAAGCAGGCGGTCGATGAAGCCGGTGCCCTTGATCTTCACGGCAAGGCCGAGGAAGGTGTAGACAAACCCGGCTGCCATCACCCCGCCCATGGTTTCGGCCAGGCCGAACTGGCCCTTGGCTAAAATGATCGGGGTGATGAATGCAAAGCTGGACGCCAGGAACACAGGCACCTGGCGACCGGTGACGACCTGAAACAGCAGAGTTCCCAAACCGGCGGTGAACAGCGCGACGTTCGGGTCGAGGCCGGTGATCAGTGGCATCAGTACCAGCGCACCAAAGGCTACGAAGAGCATTTGTGCGCCGGAGACGACCTGACGCCAGAGCGGGTCGTTGAACTCATCCTGCATGTTCAGGCGTCCTTCTGCTTGGTGCCGAAGATTTTGTCGCCAGCATCGCCCAGGCCCGGAATGATATAGCCGTGCTCGTTCAGGCGTTCATCGACCGAAGCGGTGTAGATCTGCACATCCGGATGCGCCTTCTCGACCACGTCAATACCTTCCGGCGCAGCCACCAGGACCATTGCGCGGATATCCTTGCAGCCGGCTTTTTTCAGCAGGTCGATGGTGGCAACCATCGACGCGCCAGTGGCCAGCATCGGGTCAATGATCAACGCCAGGCGTTCATCGATTTCCGGGGCAAGCTTTTCCAGGTAGGTATGGGCTTCGAGGGTTTCTTCGTTGCGGGCAACGCCTACGGCGCTGACCTTGGCGCCTGGAATCAGGCTGAGCACGCCTTCGAGCATGCCAATGCCTGCGCGTAGGATTGGTACTACAGTAATCTTCTTGCCGGCGATTTTCTCGACCTGGACCTTACCGCACCAGCCATCAATCTCGTAGGTTTCGAGTGGCAGATCCTGGGTGGCCTCGTAGGTCAGGAGCGTACCGACTTCCTGGGCGAGTTCGCGAAAATTCTTGGTGCTGATGTCAGCGCGGCGCATCAGGCCGAGCTTGTGGCGGATCAGCGGATGGCGGATCTCACGGATAGGCATAGGAAAAGCTCCGGGGGGCGGGCAAAAAAACCGCGGTAGATTAATCTATTCAGCCGTGTGTGTCCTCTAGGCAATCTGGACGTTAGTCCATAAATGCTTGATCTGACGCCCTGGGATGCGTACCTTTGCCCGCTTTTCTCATTTGCAGCCCCCTGGAGAGCGCCATGTCCGCTGATCTCGAGCATATCCGTCAAGTCATGCGAGAGGCTGACTGCCTGTACAACGAAGCCGAAGTAGAGGCCGCCATTGCTCGTGTTGGCGCCCAGATCAGCGACGTGCTCGCCGAACGTAACCCGGTGGTATTCTGCGTGATGAACGGTGGCCTTATCTTCGCCGGCAAGCTGTTGACCCACTTGCAGTTCCCGCTCGAGGCTTCCTACCTGCACGCTACTCGCTATCGCAATCAGACCAGCGGCGGCGATTTGTTCTGGAAAGCCAAGCCCGAGGTTTCGTTCATTGACCGCGACGTACTGATCATCGACGACATTCTCGACGAAGGGCACACCCTCAGCGCGATCATCGATTTTTGCAAGCATGCTGGCGCCCGCGCCGTGCACACGGCGGTGCTGATCGACAAGGATCACGACCGCAAGGCCAGTGCCGAACTCAAGGCTGACTTCTGCGGCTTGAGCTGTGTCGACCGTTACGTGTTCGGTTACGGCATGGACTACAAAGGCTACTGGCGCAACGCCAACGGTATTTTTGCCGTCAAGGGACTCTGACCCCATGCGCCAGCCCGGATTTCTCGACCAATCGTTGTTTACCGAGCTGGCCAGCAAGGCTGCCGCCAACCCACGTGGCCGCCAGCACCATAATTTTCACGCCATGGAAGAACCCTGCCACCGCATGGCGGTAGGGCTCCAGCCTTCGACCTACATCCCGCCGCATCGGCATCTGTCGGCTGACAAGGCGGAATGCCTGATCGTGCTGCGTGGCAAGTTGGGGCTGCTGATCTTCGACGAGCAAGGCGTGGTGCTGGACAAGCGGGTGCTCGAAGCCGGTGGGGAATGCCTGGGCGTGGATCTAGCGCCAGGCACCTACCATGGCCTGGTTGTGCTGGAGGCCGATAGCATGATGTTCGAATGCAAATCCGGTCCTTACCGCCCGGTCGGCGAAGGTGAGATGGCGAACTGGGCGCCGCGCGAGGGCGAGCCAGGGGTGGCTGAGTATCAAGCCTGGATGCGCGCTCAGTTCGAGTGAATCGGCCACGCCTTATCAACCGTGGGCTTGCTCCGCGATATGACCGTCCCATGCTAAAGTGCCCGGCCGCCTCGAGGAGCCTGTCATGCGTGCGATCGTCCCTGTCCTTCTGTTACTGAGCATGCCGCTGGCCGCTGCGCCCTTGCACAGTCAGTTCCTGCCACCGGATGACTTGTCCTTGCGTCAGGAAGTGCCCGAGTTTCAGCAACTGCTCCAGGTCACCGACTACTCAGTAGTCGTTGGTAACCAGCGACAGTCAAACCAGCAGCCGATCCCGGTGACGTCACCTTTGACCCTGCGCCTCAAGGGCAAGCCGCTGAGCAAGGGGACTACGGTCAGCCAGGTAGTGATCAGCTTTGACGCCGAGAGTAAGAGCCTGAAAAAAGCCGTGTTCGATGACAAGCGCAAAGTGCTGAGCCTGAACTACCCGTCGAGCCAATATCAGGTGATTATCGATCTGCTGCGCAACAACACGGTCTACGTGCAATTCCTCAGTTACGCCAATGGTCACGTCTGGGCCGATTTGCATACCGGAGCCGTACGCGCGCGTTGAGCGCCGACGCCGGGCAGGGGTAAACTGCCGGCCCGTGAAAATGTCCGTGATGGTTCAGTTGGAGTCGGTAATGCGTAAAGACAAGAAGCAAGTGATTGGCGACGAGATCAGTGACGACTACATCAAGTCCTTCCTGCAGTTCGAACCGGCGGATGCTACTTCACCTTCGCTGCACAAGCTGATCAAGGCTTATCGTGGCCTGCGCATCGATGACTTCGAGCGTTTTGTCGGTTTCTTTGTTGAGGCGGGTCTGGATGTCGACGGCAAGGACGAGCATGGTCAGACGTTCGTCGACGTGATCAAGGATCAGCGCAACGCCGCTGACTACATCGAAATCATCGACAAGGCACGCAGCTGATTAACGTGCGTGCATAAAAAAACGCCCCGAAGGGCGTTTTTTATTGCCGGTGCGTTACGCGTAATGCTGCGCCGGGCTGTTTTCGACCAGGCCCAGGGCTTCGTCGTTTTGCACGCTGATCTTGTGATACAGGGCAGCGTCGGTAGCCAGGACTTTTTCCCGGGCCGGGAAAATTTCCTTGAGCTTGGCGGCCCAGGCACCCTTGGTCTGCTCGGGGAAGCAGCGCTCGATCAGGTCAAGCATGATCGATACGGTCACCGATGCACCTGGGGAAGCCCCCAGCAGCGCGGCCAAGGTACCGTCCTTGGCTGATACCAGTTCTGTACCAAACTGCAGCACGCCGCCTTTTTTCGGGTCTTTCTTGATGATCTGCACGCGCTGCCCTGCCACTTCCAGGCGCCAGTCTTCGGCTTTCGCTTCTGGGTAGAAGCGGCGCAGGGAGTCAAGGCGTTGCTCCATCGACTGCATCACTTCGCTGACCAGGTATTTGGTCAGGTCCATGTTGTCGCGGGCCACGGCGAGCATCGGGCCGATGTTGCCCATGCGCACCGACAGCGGCAGGTCGAGGAACGAGCCGTGCTTGAGAAACTTGGTGGTAAACCCGGCATAAGGGCCGAACAGCAGCGAAGTCTTGCCGTCGACGACACGGGTATCCAGGTGTGGTACCGACATCGGTGGCGAGCCAACAGCGGCCTGGCTATAGACCTTGGCCTGGTGCTTCTTGACCACTTCCGGGTTGTCGCAACGCAGCCACTGACCGCTGACCGGGAAGCCACCGAAGCCCTTGCTCTCTTCAATGCCCGACTGCTGCAGCAATGGCAGTGCAGCACCACCGGCGCCGAGGAATACGAAGCGAGCATCCACTTCACGGCTGCTGCCGCTGTTCACGTCCTTGATGCTGACGGTCCAGCCGCTGCCGTTACGGCGCAGGCCAGTCACGCGCTTGCAGTACTTGACCTGGGCATCCGGCGTGCTTGCCAGGTGCTTGAGCAGTTTGTTGGTCAGGGCGCCGAAGTTGATATCGGTACCTTTCATGACACGGGTGGCGGCGATTGTCTGGTCGGCAGGGCGACCCGGCATCATCAGCGGCATCCAATCGTTCATGACCGATTTGTCTTCGGTGTATTCCATCTCGGCGAAGGCATGGTGCTGCTTGAGCAGCTCGAAGCGCTTCTTGAGGAAATCGACGCCTTTTTCACCTTCGACGTAGCTCAGGTGTGGAACCGGGTTGATGAACGCCCGTGGAGAGCTGAACGCGCCTTTCTTGCTCAGGTAGGCCCAGAACTGCCGGGACACTTCGAACTGAGTGTTGATGAGCACCGCTTTCTTGATGTCGATGCTGCCGTCGGCGGCCTGCGGCGTGTAGTTCAGTTCACACAGCCCGGCATGGCCGGTCCCGGCGTTGTTCCACGGGTTGGAACTTTCCGCGGCACCCGAATCCATCAACTCGACGACTTCCAGCTTGATGGCCGGGTCGAGTTCCTTTAGCAGTACGGCCAGGGTGGCACTCATGATGCCTGCCCCTACCAATACCACATCGACTGCTTCGTTCTGCGCCATTTAACGCGTCTCCAAAATCTACAGCACCAAATTGACAGCATAGGATCACTGGCCTAGCCAGGATCGCCATGTCCGATTCTTCGCAGTTTTTGCAACTTCAGCGGACACCGCCAAACGGGCTTTACGTTGCTTATGAACGCATTTTAAGACCGATGCGGCAATTCGACTTATGGTCAAGGTGTCCGTCGTGCGTTATGGACCGGCCTCAGGCTCTCATCCTGGAAGAGAGCTGTTGCCAGCTGTTCAGGGCTGCTAGGGACACTTTCGGTGCTTTTGCACATGCCAGACTGTTCATTGCTCGCCACACTCTCGTGAAGTTGTGAAAACCCGTTTTTTCACGCTCTTTTGGAGTCGTGAACCTCAAAAAGGGCTGCGCGATGGCAGACCCGGCAGGTTCAGGCAGAGCAGAGGGCCGAATGATGCTGGCACTGGCTGGTGCAAGACCTGTGTGGAAGGCTCTCTGTGGGCGGTGCGGAGGATGCCGAATGGTGAACATTGGCGGTGCTGCGAGGCCCGATCAGGAGACGTCCTTATAATCGGGGGGAGATTATAACGATGTCTCGGGCAGAAATGATCTTTATTAGCGACTTTTATTGATGCACGGCTCAGGCGGCCAGGCTGCGCTGGATCCAGTTGCCGCCAGGGCGCGCGCAAACCCTTGCGCTAGAGGGCAGCGGGCGATTGAGCCAGGTCAGGCAGATTTCGTTGATTTGCACCCAATTGCCGACAGCAGGCTGATCGGCGCACTGCTTGAACGCCAGGCAAATACCCTGAGCATCCAGGCGCGCGAAGTTGCGCATGGGGCGGCGGGTCAGCAGTGAAGTCCAGAAGTTGGACATGGCGGTCTACCTCTTCAAGTGTTCTTGGCGCCAGCATACCGGTGGGGTCATTAAACGATTGTGACAACGAACCGGCGCCGCGCTTGCCTGTCTCATTCGCTAATGGCACAGCGATGGCTGGGCCGCGCTGCGCTGAGTATACTGGCGGCCTTTGCTGCCTATTCTGGAGAGATGAGCATGTTGCAACGTTTGTTGTTCGGTTTGATCGCGGTGACCAGTCTGACCCTGGTCGGTTGTGCCCACAGCCCGCAACAACTCAGCCCGCAACCAAAACTCACCGCCCAGCTCGCGCCGGTAGGCCATGGCCAGCCGGTCGTGGTCAAGGTGGTCGATGGTCGTGCGTCGCAAACCCTGGGCACCCGCGGTGGCCTGTACCCTGAAACTAGCGCTATTACGGTTACCGGCAACGATATCCTGCCCAAGCTGCAAGCTCAGGCAGAAGCGGCAGTACGCCTGCTGGGCTTCACCCCTACGCCGAACGCCTACAACGCCCCGCAGCTGACCGTGACCCTGGCAGAGCTCAAGTATCAGTCGCCAAAAGAAGGCATGTACGTCACCGAGGCCACCATTGGTGCGACCTTCAAGGCCGACGTTGCCAATGCCAACCGTCGTTACAGCGGCCGTTATGGTGCCTCCCTGGACCAGCGCTTCGGCATGGCGCCAAACCAGGAAACCAACACCAAGCTGGTCGGTGATGTCCTCAGCGACGCGCTTACCCGTCTGTTCAAGGACCAGGCCATCGGCCAGATCCTCGGCGAATAAGCCCGCTAAACCCGTACACCTGAAGAAGCCCGATGACTGTGTGGCAGTCGTCGGGCTTTTTTGTAGGTGATTTCAGGCTGCTTCAGGTGAGGCATCCGGATGACGCTCGCATGACGATGATCGTCGTTGGTCGCAAAAGCCGGGACACAAAGGGAGGCTTGGGTAAAATGCGCGCCGTTGTTACGTCGCTTTTCGAGGTGCTGTAAATGTCGTTACAAATGTTCTGGGGGCTGATCGCTGCCCATCCGGCCAAGCTGATCAACCTGTTGGCACTGCTGATTACCTGCCCTGGCGGCCTGTTGTTGCACAGCGCGCGGCGTCGTGAAGCGCTGGCAGTGGCCAAGGCCCCGAGCGACGAGACGGTGGTCGATGGCATGACGCTGCGCATCAACCGCTTCTACTACATCCTGGGCTTTGCCTTCCTGGCGCTGGCCTTGCTGTTGTCCTGGTTCAGCACCTGGGTATGAGAGGGGGCGGCTACGCGCCCCGTTGGTGCCTCCAGGTAATTCTCAGAGCGCCAAGCCTGCCTTGACCCGGTACTGGTTGCGCACTGGCGTGGCGTACTGCTGCACCAGGTAGGGGCGCTGTTCGAGCGGGCAAGCGTCCAGGCGGCGCTGCCATTCGGCTTGGGCGCGGTCCAGCTCTGGGGCCGGGAACACCTGGTCGGCCGTCGGCACCTGCAGTTGCGGGTCGGCATCGGCCCACTGCGCATAAGCCAGGTAGTGCACCGGAAACAAGCGATAACCCGCCAGAATCTGCCGATCGATCTCCACTGCCAACTGCTTGGTGTCTTCGAAGAACGTCGTTACCGGTGGCGCGAAGTTGATGTGTACGCGTCCCTTGTAGCCGGTAATGCCCTGGGCGATGCTCAGGTCATCCTCGCCCGGTGCCTTGGTGTAGGTACCGGTCGTGGCGCGAATGTACAACTCGCGCGCCTTGGCCTGATCGCAGGGGTCGTATTCGTAGCTGATCGACACCGGGCTCAGGTTCAGCGACTGAATAACCGCGCCGAACGGCTCGTCCTTGCGGCTCATGTGGAACATTTTCAGGATCGCTGAATCAGTGCGATCGTCACCATCCTTGGCACGACCTTCGGCCTGGGCGATCCAGATCGACTGGCCGTCGTTGCGGATCGAATGGTTGATATAGGCTGAAAGCAGCTGGTAGGCGGCAAGCTTTTCCCGCCGCCCGCTGATTGAACGGTGAACGATGAAGCTTTTGTTCAGGCGCATCATGTCGCTGACGAACGGCTTTTGCAGCAAGTTGTCACCGATGGCGATCCGCGGCGTAGGCAGGCCGGCGTGGTACACCGCGTAATTGACGAATGCCGGGTCCATGACGATGTCGCGGTGGTTGGCCAGGAACAAATAGGCCGTTCCGGACTTGAGCAGTTCGACGCCTGTGTAGGTGACCCCGTCGGTTGCCCGCTCGATGGTATGGTCGACGTAGTACTCGACTTTGTCCTGCAGGGTCGAAACGCAAGTAACGCCAGCAAACTCTTTGCGTAGGCGTCGGGCGATCAGTGGCTTGAGCAACCAGCCAAAGGCTCCGGCAGCGCGCGGAAAGCGGAAGTGGGTGAGGATATCGAGAAATGCCGGGTCGCTGAGCAGGCGTGCCAGAACGGCAGGGACCTCAGCGTCGTTGTACGGTCGGATGGCATCGAATTCGCCCATCATGCTCTCTTGTTGGAAACGGCTAGGGTAATAGGTAGGACCGGGCTTCGAAAAACGGCTCGAACACGCGCAGGTCCTGTAAATAGACCGGCAATTATACGCACAAGTCACTCGGGAGGCCGCGATGCTGGAAACTGCGATCTACGATTGCCCTTATTGTGGTGAAGAAGTCGAGACAACGGTGGACCTGTCCGGTGGCGATCAGGAATATATCGAAGACTGTCAGGTCTGCTGCAAGCCGATCCGCTTCGTGCTGCAAGTGCACGGGGAGGAGTGGATGCTGGATGTTTACGGTGAGAACGACTGATGCAGCGAATTTATGAGCCGGAAAGCCTGCTGGAAGCCGAAATGCTGATCGGAATGCTTGAAAGTGAAGGGATCAAGGTCCACCTGATCGGTCGGGACCTGATGGGCGCCATGGGCGATCTACCGATGCAGGGCTTGCTGGCCCTGGCGGTTGCCGATGACCAGGCCGAGTACGCACGGCAGATGATCGCCGCGTACAATAGTGCCCAGCCACTGGCTGGCGACGAACCGGAGCACATTCCGGGAACCCTGATTTGCTAGGTCTTTATCCCCCATGTGTGGACGTTACGCGCTGTTTAGATGGTCGCCTGCCTTTGCTGCATTGCCGGGGTTTCCGGCCGACCAGCAGGCTCAATGGAATATTTCTCCCGGCGCTTCGGTACTGATCCAGCGAAATGCAGAGCAAGGCCAGGTGGAACTTGCCCGCGCGCGCTGGGGGCTGACCCCAGCCTGGTTGACGGATTTGTCGCGAACGCCCGCGCATGCCCGGGCCGAAACCTTGGCCGAGCAGCCGATGTTTCGCGAGGCGTTTCGCCTGCGTCGGTGCCTGATGCCGGCCAACGGTTTTTACGAATGGCGCGGTACGGTGCGCAAAAGGCCCTATTGGTTGACGCCTGGAGAAGGCTCTTCGTTGTTTTTTGCCGCGATCTGGGAGGCCTATCCGGTGCAGGACCAGGTCTGGCTGAGTACTGCGGTGGTAACCCAGGCTGCAGTGAACCAGCGTCGGCCGCTGATTCTCGATGCCGCCGGTCAAGCAGCATGGCTGGACCTGCAAACACCTGTGGCACGCTTGTATGAGTTACTGGCCAGCGCCCAGGCACCTTTACGAGAGCGCGTGCTGGCCAACTTCGTCAACGATCCCAAGGTCAATGGGCCTGAGTGCCTGACCCCGGCGTAACCAGCCGCCTGGAGATTTCTTCGTTTGGGGTGTAGCGGCCTCAATCGACTCGGCCTAGGATACGCGGCATGTTCGAATGGAGTGTTTTCATGCGTAAGTCATTTGTTATCGGTGCTCTGAGTGCCAGTGTGCTACTTGCCGGATGCCAGGCAGTAAACACCACCAGCGGCGGCGCCGTGGGTGTCGAGCGTAAGCAATATATGTTCAGCATGCTCTCGACCGATGAAGTCAACCAGATGTATGCACAGTCTTACCAGCAGACCCTGGGCGAGGCGTCCAGTAAAGGTGTGCTCGACAAAACCAGCGCCGATGCCAAGCGGGTGCAGGTGATTGCCGATCGTCTGATTGCCCAGGCACCGAAGTTTCGCCCGGATGCGGCGCAGTGGAACTGGGAAGTTAACCTGATCAAGAGTGATGAGCTCAACGCCAACTGCGGCCCAGGTGGCAAGATTTTCTTCTACACCGGCCTGATCGATAAGCTCAAGTTGACCAACGACGAGATCGCCGCGGTCATGGGCCATGAAATCGCCCATGCCCTGCGTGAACACGGGCGTGAGGCTATGTCCAAGGCCTACGGTGTGCAGATGGCGCGTCAGGGTGCGGGTGCATTGCTGGGGCTTGGCCAGGATAGCCTGGCGATTGCCGACACTGTGGTGCAGTACAGCATGACCTTGCCCAACAGCCGCTCGAACGAGAACGAAGCTGATCTGATTGGCCTGGAGCTTGCGGCCCGTGCCGGTTACAACCCGAATGCCGCGATCACCCTGTGGGACAAGATGAGCCAGGCTTCGGGTGGTTCGCAGCCGGAGTTCATGAGCACTCACCCAGCTTCCGACAGCCGCCAGGCTGCGTTGCGAGCGGCGATCCCCAAAGTGATGCCGCTGTACGAACAGGCTAAGAAGTAAGCTGGGCCCGGGCCGCCGAGCGGCCCATCGCCGGCTTGATACGAACAGTCAGCCTATCCAGCCACTGACTTCCATCGCTGAGTACACCGCCACGGCAGCCAGGACAAAGAAGGCCGCCGATGCGAGGCGACGAATCAGGGTCAGTGGCAGTTTTTCTGCGGCGAAGTTGCCCGCCAGCACCACCGGTACGTTGGCAATCAGCATACCCAGGGTGGTACCGATGATAACCATGATCAGGTGCGGATACTGGGCGGCCAGCATCACTGTGGCGACTTGAGTCTTGTCGCCGATCTCGGCGATGAAAAACGCAATCAGGGTGGTCAGGAAAGGCCCGAAGCGCCGGGCGGAGCTGGCTTCGTCGTCATCCATTTTGTCTGGAATCAGGGTCCACAGGGCGGTGGCAGCGAAGCTGGCAGCGAGAATCCAGTGCAGGGTGGCTGCAGAGAAGAAAGTGCTGAACCAGGCGCCGACAGCGCCAGCAGCAGCATGGTTGGCCAGGGTGGCGGCGATGATACCGGCGATGATCGGCCAAGGCTTGCGGAAGCGGGCGGCAAGGATAAGCGCGAGCAATTGGGTCTTGTCGCCAATTTCGGCAAGGGCCACGATCGCGGTTGGGACGAGCAGTGATTCCAGCATCAGGGTTCCTACGGGGGCGGGTCGACACGGCTATGACACGTACAGCCTTCCCGCCCCGGGTAAGGTGTTCGTGTCATAGGTCTTGTCAAACCCTGGGTCCGTCTATGCGGACCGTGGGTCGCACGCGCCATGGTCTGTTGACCAAGTATGTTGACGCGTACCGGGCGAGCTGGGTGCTCGCGGGAGACTACTCCCCTAGGACGGAGCGGATTCTGCCTAGGCAAATCCGTTTCGGCAAGGGTTGATTTTAACCGCGTGTTGCCTGATAGATTTTGAAGCCCTGTCCTTCGGCCCGTATCTGGCAATTGCCCAGCGCACTTTCGATGAGCGGTTGGTAGCGCAGGAAGCTGTTGGCAACAAGCCGAAGTTCGCCGCCTTTTCTCAGATGATCGGCTGATTTTTTTAGCAGGTTTTCCGATGCCTGGTAATTGGTGTGTACCCCGGTATGGAACGGCGGGTTACTTAGAATCACATCCAGATCGTAAGGTGCAGCATCGATGCCGTCACCACAGATTACCTCTCCCTCCAGGCCGTTGGCAGCCAGGGTCAAGCGGCTGCTGGCGACGGCAAAGGCGTCGACATCAAGCAGCGTGATCCGACTTTGGGGATAACGGCGCTTGAGCGCCGAGGCCAACACACCGGCACCGCAGCCGAAATCAAGAACGTGGCCGACCGGCAATTGCTGAAGATTTTCCAGCAGCAGGGCACTACCGCGATCCAGGCGGCCGTGACTGAATACACCCGGCAGGCTGACGATCTTCAACGGCCCTTCGGGCATGTCCAGTTCGAAGCGCTCGGCCAGGCTCTCCAGCGGTTTGGCGTCGGGTGCGTGCTCGACGGTGACTTGCCACAGTTGACAGTGGCGTGCGCTGTCGAGCTTGCGAGGCTTGCCGAAGGCATGCAGTTGTTTGGCCGCGCCTTCGATACCCCCGCGTTTTTCCCCCACCAGATACAGCTCGCGGCCTGCCAGGCGCGAGGCCAAGGCATTGAGCAGGTAATTGGCCAGGTCGCGGGACTTGGGCAGAAACAGCACAGCCGCTTCGAAATGCTCGGCGGGTGCCTCTACACCAAAATGGCTACGGCCTGCAAAGCGGGCATCCAGAGCCGTCTGGTCACCGGCGTGCCAGCACCAGCCATGTGCTGCGGGCAGTTTGCCGAGCAGGTCGTCGGCAGGCAAACCGGCCAGCAACAGCGAGCCCTGGAATAGCTCGGCCTGACGAAGCAACACTTCACTGCGCGGGTCCATGGATGGCGGCTCCTGAAAAAAGTGGCGCAGTTTAGCAGAGCCGGGCGTGGCTTAACCGACCTGTCGGCGTGGACGGCCGGCAAAATAGGCTTCTGCGTTTTCGCTCAACTGCTCGACGATGCGCTGGCGCGATTCCACGGCTCCCCAGGCGCTGTGCGGGGTGATGATCAGCCGTGGGATGTCAGCAGCCAGTAACGGGTTGCCATCGACTGGGGGCTCGACACTCAACACATCGGTGGCAGCGCCACCCAGATGACCTGCCCGTAACGTATCCGCCAGGGCTTGTTCGTCGATCAGGCCGCCCCGGGCCGTATTGATTACAAACGCACCGGGCTTGAGCAGGGCCAGCTCTTTGGTGCCAATCAGGTTGCGCGTGTGTTCGTTGAGCGGGCAATGCAAGGTCAGGGCGTCGATCTGGGGAAGCAGTTCGTCCAGGGGCAGGCGATCTTCACGAGCCGGGCGTCCCGGCAATTGCCCTAGCAGAACACGCATGCCAAAGGCCTCTGCCAAGCGAGCAACGGCACCGCCTAGCTCACCGTGACCGAGCATGCCAAGGGTTTTGCCTTCAAGCTCGACGATAGGGAAGTCCAGAAGGCAGAACTGCTTGGCCTTGCCCCATTGCCCGGCGGCAACAGCGTGCTGATAGTCGGGCAGGCGAGTGGCCAGTGCCAGCAGCAGGGCCAGGGTGTGCTGGGCGACAGAGGGCGTGCCGTAGCCCTGGCAATTGCTCACCACAATGCCGTGAGCCCGCGCAGCCTGCAGGTCGACATTATTGGTGCCGGTGGCGGACACCAGGATCAGTTTCAGGTTCGGACAGGCGGCCAGGGTGCTGGCATCGATCATCACTTTGTTGCTGATCGCCACGGTCGCCTCCTGCAAGCGCTGCGCTACCTGCTCAGGGGCGGTCGCCGGATACAGTTGCAACTCGTCGAAACAACCGCGCAGGCGATCCAGATTGAGGTCGCCCAGGTCCAGGGAGTGGTGGTCGAGAAATACGGCGCGGCGTGGGACAGACATGGAAGCTCCAGTAAGGTCGGTCGGGCTCAGGTC
Source organism: Pseudomonas sp. DG56-2 (assembly GCF_004803755.1). NCBI lineage: Bacteria > Pseudomonadati > Pseudomonadota > Gammaproteobacteria > Pseudomonadales > Pseudomonadaceae > Pseudomonas > Pseudomonas sp. DG56-2. Next base: position 4,946,565 of record NZ_CP032311.1, on the reverse strand, counting down.
GGGTAGCTGAAGCAATCGTATCGGGTCTGCTCAAGGCTCGCTGCAAAAGCTTCGAGGTTTTGCTGTTGCTGCTGCAGGTCGGCGATTTGGGCCTGCAGTTGGGCGCTCTTGCTGGCAATGGCCTGGTGAATGCGAGCCAACGGTAATGCGCCGGGATCGTTGCCATCGACCAGCGCCTGCATCTGCTTGAGACTGAAACCGAGCTTTTGCGCGCATTTGATCAGGCTGACCAGGGTCACGCTCTGTTGATCGTAGATGCGATAGTTGCCTTGGCGTCGAGGCGGGGGGAGGAGACCGATCTTTTCGTAATGGCGTATGCATTTGATCGTGGCACCGGAAAGCTGCGCCGCTTTGCCAATGTACATCGAAAATCCCTTTTAACCGGTGCCGGCCAGCGTGCGGGCCTGTTGCAGCCAGGCATCGCGTTGCTTTGCGGTCGAGCTGATGATGGGGCCAAACGTTAGCGTCTTTTTTGGCCTGATTCCACAAAAGCGCAAGGTCGTACGGCGCATCTGTTCCAGACCTGGCATTCGGTAGACCCAGCGGTAGTACCAAGGGGGTGTATCCATGCACACCAGCAGATCGGCACTGCGACCCTTGAGCAGTTGCTCGGGGAAGGGCGAGCCACTGCGGTACTTGAAAGCGAAGCCTGGAAGCAGGACACGGTCCAGGAAACCTTTCAACAAGGCAGGAATTCCGCCCCACCAGATGGGGAACACGAACACCAGGTGTTGCGCCCAGCTCATCAGTGCCTGCGCGTGCAACAGATCGGACTCCAATGGCTGCTCTTGGCGGTACCCCTGGCGTAACAGAGGATCGAAGTTCAGCGTGCCAAGCTCCAGTACCTGCACATCATGGCCAAGCGCTCGGGATGCACTGATATAGGCGCTGCTCAATGCGGCGCAGAAACTTTGGCTCGAGGGATGTCCGAGAATCACCAGTACACGTTTGTTCATTGAAGGCGGCCTGTGATGTAAAGCAGCCACGCTAGCGCCTGCCCCTAAGGGGAGAGTCAAGCGGCTCACAGGTTGTTACATGGTATGTCGAGGGCGTAATGTACGTGTTCTTTGTATTTCCCTTTTCGCGCAAGGAGCCCCCATGTATTGGGCTGAATTTTTGACGGTTGCCCTGATTCACCTGCTCGCCGTGGCCAGCCCCGGTCCTGATTTTGCCGTGGTGGTGCGCGAGAGCGTGACACATGGACGGCGCGCTGGCACCTGGACTGCCTTTGGCGTCGGCATGGCGATCTTTCTGCATGTCGGGTATTCGCTGTTGGGTATCGGTCTGATCGTGTCGCAGTCGATCGTGCTGTTCAATGCCTTGAAATGGCTGGCAGCGGCCTACCTGCTGTACATCGGTTTCAAAGCCCTGCGCGCCGGCCCGGCTGCACCCGGCAGCGAGACAGTGCAGGCCTCCACGGTCGAGCGCACACCACGCGCAGCCTTTGTTGCAGGCTTCATGACCAATGGCTTGAACCCGAAGGCGACCTTGTTCTTCTTGTCGCTGTTCACCGTGGTCATCAATCCGCACACCCCGCTGGCGATTCAGGCCGGGTATGGCGTTTATCTGGCCGCCGCCACCGGTCTGTGGTTCTGTCTGGTCGCCATGTTGTTCAGCCAGCAGCGCGTACGCGCCGGATTCGCTCGTATGGGACATTGGTTTGATCGCACCATGGGTGCGGTACTGATTGCCCTGGGTGTGAAAATCGCTTTTACCGAGATGCATTGATGGCAAATTGCCTGTAATCACACCTCCGGCTAAATCATTCCTTTGGCTGATTTAGCCGGCGTTAGGGCGTTCTAGAGTGGGCCATGTCTTGCCCAGCACGTGCACTCCAGAAAAGGGACCCTTATGTTGCAGACTCGTGTCATTCCTCCCGCCGAGGGCGCTTATCAGTTTCCCCTGTTGATCAAGCGTTTGCTGTTGTCAGGCAGCCGCTACGAGAAAACCCGCGAAATCGTCTATCGCGATCAACTGCGCTTCAGTTACCTGACCCTCAACGAGCGTATTGCGCGCCTGGCCAACGTGTTGACCGAAGCCGGGGTCAAGGCTGGAGATACGGTGGCGGTGATGGATTGGGACAGCCATCGCTATCTGGAATGCATGTTCGCCATCCCGATGATTGGCGCGGTGGTGCATACCATCAACGTGCGCCTGTCACCGGATCAGATCCTCTACACCATGAACCATGCCGAAGACCGCTTCGTGCTGGTCAACAGCGATTTCGTCGGCCTCTACCAGGCGATTGCAGGGCAACTGACCACGGTCGAGAAGACCCTGCTATTGACCGACGCCGAGTCCAAGACCGCCGACCTGCCCAATCTTGTGGGTGAGTACGAGGCGCTGCTGGCTGCGGCCAGCCCGGTCTATGACTTCCCCGATTTCGACGAAAATTCGGTAGCCACCACCTTCTACACCACCGGTACTACCGGTAACCCCAAAGGTGTGTATTTCACTCACCGGCAATTGGTTCTGCACACCCTGGCTGCCGCTTCCGTTACCGGTAGTATCGACAGCGTGCGCCTGCTGGGCAGTGACGATGTCTACATGCCTATCACGCCAATGTTCCATGTGCACGCGTGGGGAATTCCCTACGTGGCGACCATGTTGGGAATCAAGCAGGTGTATCCGGGGCGCTACGAACCGGAACTGCTGTGTGAACTGTGGCGCAAGGAAAAGGTTACGTTCTCCCACTGTGTGCCGACCATTTTGCAAATGCTGCTCAATGCCAAGGGCGCGCAAGAGCAGGACTTTGGCGGCTGGAAGATCATCATTGGCGGAAGCGCCCTGAACCGAGCCTTGTACGAGGCAGCCAAAGCCCATGGCATTCAGTTGACGGCGGCCTACGGTATGTCCGAAACCTGCCCGCTGGTGTCTTGTGCCCACCTCAACGAGGAGCTGCTGGCCGGTAGCGAAGATGAGTGCATCACTTATCGGATCAAGGCGGGTGTACCGGTGCCCTTGGTGGAATCGGCGATTGTCGACGGTGAGGGCAACTTCCTCCCGAACGATGGTGAAACCCAGGGTGAGTTGGTGCTGCGCGCCCCTTGGTTGACCATGGGTTACTTCCGCGAGCCGGAGAAAGGCGCCGAGCTGTGGCAGGGAGGCTGGCTGCACACCGGGGATGTGGCTACGCTCGACAGCATGGGCGTGATCGATATTCGCGACCGCATCAAAGACGTGATCAAGACCGGGGGCGAGTGGATTTCCTCGCTGGAGTTGGAGGACCTGATCAGTCGCCATCCAGCGATCCGCGAAGTGGCGGTGGTGGGCGTGGCCGATCCTCAGTGGGGTGAGCGTCCTTTTGCGCTGTTGGTGGTGCATGAGCAGCAGAGCGTCGATGCCAAGGCACTCAAGGAGCACCTCAAGCCGTTCGTGGAGCTTGGCCACATCAACAAGTGGGCGATTCCGAGTCAGATTGCCCTTGTTACTGAAATTCCCAAGACCAGCGTCGGCAAACTCGACAAGAAGCGTATCCGTCTCGACATCACTCAATGGCAAGCCAGTAACAGTACCTTTCTCTCGACGCTGTGACCCGCCCTGGGTCGCGCCTGCTTGGGCGCGATCCGCGGGCTAGACGCATCCCAACCTTGTAAAATGTCGTTTTTCGGCCATTCTTCCCCTCGCCAGCGCTGTGGCCGGTTCAACAACCACGCCACTGGGGCAAACATGCAAATCACACTTTAGAGGGATCAAGCAGAAGTACCTGCTGGCTATAGTCGGGTCAGGGGATTTTCAGGAATGGGGGGCAGCACACGCATGTGCCTAGCCACTTGCTCGACGTACAAGGTGCGCTCACACCTGTCGAACGAGGCGTTTCTGCAAAGGACTCACTGCCATAAAAATAAAGAAAGTACATGGAGTAGCGTCGATGACATCAGCAAATCTGTTCTGGCGCCGGGCGAAACTGCCTTTGGCTGTCAGCCTCGCTTCTACGCTCGCCGGTCCTGCATTCGGCGTCAGTTTCAACATCGGTGAAATTGAAGGGTCGTTTGACTCCTCGCTGTCTGTCGGCGCCAGTTGGTCGACGGAGAGTCCGAACAAGAATCTGATCGGCGTCAACAACGGCGGTCAGGGTCTGTCGCAGACCTCCGACGATGGTCACCTGAACTTCAAGAGCGGTGAGACCTTTTCGAAGATCTTCAAGGGCATTCACGACCTGGAACTCAAGTACGGTGATACCGGTGTATTCGTACGCGGCAAGTACTGGTACGACTTCGAGCTCAAGGACGAAAGCCGTCCATTCAAGGATATCAGCGACTCCAACCGCAAAGAGGGCGCCAAGTCCTCGGGTGGTGAGATTCTCGACGCCTTCGTCTATCACAACTACGCCATTGCCGATCAGCCAGGCTCGGTGCGCCTGGGTAAGCAAGTCGTCAGTTGGGGTGAAAGTACCTTCATTGGCGGTGGTATCAACTCGATCAACCCTATCGACGTCGCCGCCTTCCGTCGCCCAGGTGCCGAGGTCAAGGAAGGTCTGATCCCGGTCAACATGTTCTATGTGTCCCAGAGCCTCACCGACAACCTGTCGGCTGAAGCGTTCTACCAGATCGAATGGGACCAGACCGTTGTTGATAACTGCGGTACTTTCTTCTCGCAACCTGACGTCATCGCCGACGGCTGTACCGACAACCTGCGCCTGCTCAACAGCAGCCGCAGCCTGTCGCCACAAGCGCTGGGCTTCCTCGCCAGCCAAGGTGTCGACATCAACCAGGAAGGGGTGAAGGTAGCCCGTGGCCCGGATCGCGATGCCCGTGACAGTGGTCAGTTCGGTGTGGCACTGCGCTACATGTTCGAGCCGCTGGACACCGAGTTTGGCGCCTACTTCATGAACTACCACAGCCGCGCACCGATCTTCAGTGCCACCGGTGCTGATCCTTCGGTTTATGCCGGCTTGAGCAACCTTCAGGGGCCGCTGGCGCAGTTGGCGCCGTTGATCGTCGCCGGTAACTCGCAGTACTTCGTCGAGTACCCGGAAGACATCCGCCTCTACGGCCTGAGCTTCTCCACCACGCTGTCCACCGGCACCGCGTGGAGCGGTGAGCTCAGCTACCGCCCCAACGCGCCAGTTCAGCTCAATACCACGGACATTCTTTACTCCGGTGTCACGCCAATCCCAGGCTTTGGCAATGCCTCGCTGCTCAAAGGCGTTCCAGGCCAGGACCAGCATGGCTACACCCGTAAGGAAATCACCCAGTTCCAGACAACGCTCACCCACTTCTTCGATCAAGTCATGGGCGCCAGCCGCCTGACCGTGGTCGGTGAAGTTGGTGTGACTCACGTGGGTGGTCTGGAAAGTGCGCACAAGATGCGTTACGGCCGTGACCCAGTATTTGGTCCGGGGCCACTGGAGCCTACGGGGCCGGTCAGTACCTGTGAGTTCCTCAACAGCCGAACCATCGCCGGTGCGGGCAACAACGCTTCTTCGGCCAACCTTTCACGCAAGTGCGAGAACGACGGTTTCACCACCAGCACTTCCTGGGGCTACCGCGCTCGCGCCATCTGGGACTACAACGACGTCTTCGCCGGGGTCAACCTCAAGCCTAACGTAGCCTGGTCCCATGACGTTTCCGGTTACTCGCCGGGTCCTGGTGGCAACTTCGAGGAAGGCCGCAAGGCAGTCAGCCTGGGTCTGGACGCCGAGTACCAGAACACCTACACCGCCAGCCTGTCGTACACCAACTTCTTCGATGGTAAGTACAGCACTGTGGATGATCGCGATTTCGTCGCCCTCAGCCTTGGCGTGAACTTCTAAGAACACCGATTCAGGACGAGCATAAACATGAAAATGACCAAGAGTCTGCTGCAAGCCGGTGTACTGGGCCTGTCGCTGCTGGCCACCAGTGTCATGGCGGCGGTGTCCGCCGACGAGGCCGCCAAGCTGGGTTCGACCCTGACGCCAATGGGCGCGGAAAAGGCCGGTAACGCCGATGGTTCGATCAGTGCCTGGAAACCGCTGACCAAGTCGGCCGGCGCCGTTGATAGCAAAGGTTTTCTTGCTGACCCCTACGCGGGTGAAAAGCCGCTGTACACCATCACTGCCCAGAACGTTGACCAGTACAAGGACAAACTGTCGCCTGGCCAGGTAGCGATGTTCAAGCGCTACCCGGACACCTACAAGATCCCGGTGTACACCACTCACCGCGGCTCGACGGTTCCGGATGCAGTGTTTGCCGCGATCAAGAAAAATGCCACCAGCACCAACCTGGTAGGCGGTGGTAACGGTCTGGAGAACTTCGATACAGCAGTGCCGTTCCCGATTCCGAAAAGCGGCGTGGAGGTGATCTGGAACCACATCACCCGCTACCGTGGTGGCAGCGTGACCCGCTTGGTAACCCAGGCCACGCCGCAGCAAAATGGCTCGTACAGCCTGGTGTATTTCCAGGATCAATTCGTCTTCCGTGACCGGATGAAGGATTACGATCCGAGCAACCCTGGCAACATCCTGTTCTATTTCAAACAGAAGGTGACGGCGCCTGCGCGTCTGGCCGGTACCGTGTTGCTGGTCCACGAGACCCTCGACCAGGTCAAAGAGCCGCGTAAGGCATGGGTGTACAACGCCGGTCAACGTCGTGTACGCCAGGCGCCACAGGTGTCCTATGACGGTCCGGGTACTGCCGCCGATGGCCTGCGTACCTCCGACAACCTGGACATGTTCAACGGTGCTCCGGATCGCTACGACTGGAAGCTGGAAGGCAAGAAAGAGCTGTATATCGCCTCCAACAGCTACAAGCTTGACGATCCAAAGCTCAAATACAGCGACATTATCAAGGCCGGTCACATCAACCAGGACCTGAGCCGTTATGAGCTGCGCCGTGTCTGGCACGTGGTTGCTACCCTCAAGCCGGGTCAGCGTCACATCTACGCCAAACGTGACTTCTATATTGACGAAGACACCTGGCAAGCGGCAGTGATCGACCAGTACGACGGTCGCAACCAACTGTGGCGTGTGTCCGAAGCGCACTCCCAGGACTACTACAACGTCGAGGTGCCGTGGTACACCCTGGAAGCCATCTACGACCTGCAGTCGGGCCGTTATCTGGCACTGGGCATGAAGAACGAAGAGAAAAAGGCCTACGACTTCGGGTTTACCGCAGTCAAGGCTGACTTCCAGCCTGCAGCGCTTCGCCAGGAAGGTGTGCGCTAAGTTTCAAACCTCCTTGTGATCTCCCAGAACGCCCCGGCTTGCCGGGGCGTTTCTGTTTATGCAGGTGGGAGCGGGATAGGAACTGTCGCTTTTTGTTGTAGTCTTTTTTCGGCAAGACGACGCAATCATCTTCAAATGCGCGTTTATAACCGCTAGTCTGCCCAGATCTGTGTTGCCGAAGATTCTCTAACTAAAACGAGCCGGCCATGACTGATCTGTCCCGTACGCAAGGGTTCGCCAGCCAGGCCATGAACGTCCTGGAAGGACGCTTCTATCGTCCGCCACTGCCCGAAGGGCACGTGCCGCGGGCGCGCTTGTGCCAGCGCCTGCAATCTGGTCTGGGTGGTCGCCTGTTGCTGGTGACAGCACCAGCAGGATTCGGCAAAAGCTCGCTGGCCGTGGAGTTCTGCCAAAGCCTGCCCAACCACTGGAGCAGTCTCTGGTTGGGGTTGAGCCGCCGCGACAATGACCCGGGACGTTTTCTCGAACGTTTGCTTGAAGGTTTGCAGCAGGTTTGCCCGGCCGTGGGCAACCAGTCACTGGGCCTGCTCAAAATGCGCCAGCGCCACCAACCCTTTGCCTTCGAAGAATGGCTCGATGGGCTGCTCGATGAGCTGGCCCGTCACCTGCAGCCGCAAAATCCTTTGTTGTTGGTACTCGATGACTACCATCTGGTGCAGGGGCCAGTGCTCGACCGTTGCTTGCAGTTCTTCCTCAACCATCTGCCACCTGGGCTGGTCCTGCTGGTAACCAGCCGCCTGCGCCCTGACTGGCACCTGGCGCGGCTGCGCCTGTCGCGACAATTGCTCGAGCTCAACGAGCAGGACCTGCGTCTGACACCCGACGAGTCGCTGGCTGTATTGGGACAACAACCCAGCGGTTTGCGCGGTCAGGCGCTGGACAATCTGATTCAACGCAGTGACGGCTGGATCGCCGGCCTGAGGTTCTGGCAACTGGCGGTCAGCGAATCGGGCGGCGACAACGCGTTGCCGCAGGCTTTGCATGGTGGCGAGGGTTTGATTCGCGATTATTTGCTTGAAGAAGTGATCGACATTCTGCCTGCCGAAGTACAGGGCTTTCTCAACGACACAGCCTGTCAGGAGCGATTCTGCAGTGAGCTGTGCGATGCGCTGCGGGAAAGCCATGACAGTGCCGAGATCATCGGTTATCTACAGGCGCATCAGGTATTTCTGGTGCCGCTGGACGAACATGGCCGCTGGTATCGTTACCATCACCTGTTCTCCGACCTGCTGCGCAGCCGTCAAACCAGCTTGCCGCTTTCGAGCTTGCACTTGCGCGCCTGTCGCTGGTTCCACGGCCAGGGATTGCTTGACGAGGCAGTCGAGCAGGCATTGCGTGCGGGGCACCTGGATGTCGCCGCCAACCTGGTGCAGAACCTTTCTGAAGAGCAACTGCTGGCCGAACAGAACGTCGGTATGTTGCTGCGCTGGAAAATGGACCTGCCTGACAGCTTGCTGATCAGCACACCACGGCTGATCGTCTTGTACAGCTGGGCCCTGGGCCTGGCTGGGCAACTGGACGCCGCCGAAGAACTGGCCAGCCACTTGAGTCGGTTTCTGCCGGCCCCCTCGGCAACCGCACAGAAATCGATGCTGGCGCAGTGGCTGGCGCTCAGTGGAGTGATCGCTCGCGGTCGTGGTGATCGCGAACGTACCCGCATCTTCTGTGTAGAAGCCTTGCGCAGCTTGCCGCAAAAACGCTACGGCCAGCGTCTGGTGTGCTTGTCGACGCTATCGAACCTGGCCATTGCCGATGCCGATTTTTCGCGGGCACGCACGTGGAACCGCGAAGCGCTGGAACTGGCGCAACGGATCGGCAACCCACTGTTCGAAGCCCTTGCTCATTACGATCGCGCGCGGGTGCTGCATGCCCGTGGCGAGGTGCTGCGCGCGCTGGATGAAGTGCGTCAGGGCTTGCAACGCCTGCAAGGGCTGTCGGCGCAACGCTTGTATGCGGCAAGAGCGCGCTTGACGTTATACGAAGGCTATCTGCTGGTTGCGCGCCTGCAGCCGGAGGCCGGACGCAGCCGCCTGCGGGCGGGGCTGATCGAAGCGCGAGCCTGTCGCGACATCAGCGTGTTGATCGGCCACTGTGTGATCGCTTCGCTGGATGGCCGCGAAGGCCGCTTCACCGAAGCGTTTGCCGAACTGGCCGAAGCCGAACGGCTGATGCACATATGGGACGTGCCACCGATTTTCTACTTGGCCATGATCACCCTGATCAAGTGCGAGCTCTGGTTGGCCCAGGGGCGCATCGACCTGGCCGAGTCCTGGCTGTTGCGTCTGGGGCAGACCTACGGCGGCAAAAAGCCTGCTGCAGCACCGGAGTTCCATCCCTTGCTGCCACTGCATATCGAGGTGCTGCAAACCTCACTCGACCGTACCCTGGGGCGCCTGGAACAGGCCGGTCAACGTCTGCAGGCGCTGGTTGCACGTGGACAGGCAAGCGGTGGGCATATGCTTTGTGTCACCGCGCTATGCCAGTGGACAAGTTTGCTGCTGGGCAACAACAACCCGGCGCAAGCCCGTGACCTGCTGACCTTGAGCCTGGAGGCGGCGCGAGGTGGCGCCCTGCAACCTTTTCAAAGCTTGTTGAACGAGCATCCGCAATGGTTGCGCGAACAGCTGCTGCTGCAACCGGCTAGCGCAGCGCAAGCCAGTTTGCTGGCGCTGCTACCGGTTCAGGACATTCCGGAGGCAGTGGGCGGCAGTTGTGAAGCGTTGAGTGCACGCGAGAAGTCGGTGCTGGAGTTGATCGCCCAGGGCTGCTCCAATCAAGAGATCAGCGAGCGTCTGTTTATCTCGCTGCATACCGTCAAGACCCATGCCAGTCATATCAACAGCAAATTGGGCGTCGAGCGCAGGACCCAAGCTGTCGCTCGAGCCAAGGCCCTGGGTTTGCTAGCCTGACGATTGGATAAGGGCAGGGGAAAAATATCTGCTGTACTCTCTGGCAGATTATTTTTTGCTGGAGGTTTCACCAATGATCCGCGCGCGTACGCAACTACTGCTGGCCGCTTTATTTTGCGCAGGTGCAGTACAAGCAGCTGAAGGGCCGTCGTTTTCTTGCGACAAAGCGCAGGGTGTGGAGCTCAAAGTCTGCCAGAGCCCGCAACTGAGCAAACTTGATCGAGACCTTTCCGCGCTTTACAAGCAAATGCTGGCAAAGGCCGATAGCGACGGACAGAAACAACTCAAGGCAACCCAACGGGGCTGGATCAAAGGCCGGGACGAATGCTGGAAAGCCTCTGACGCCGATGCCTGTGTGCTTGAGCAATATCAGGTGCGCATCGTCAAACTACAGATCCAGTCTGGCGCTGTGCAAGTACCGCCAGCGGTCGAGTTTGACTGTGACGATAACAACAACGACAAGCCCTTCACCGCGGTGTTCTACAACCAGCTCGAGCCCCAAGCGGCGGTGCTCACCTACGGCGGTGATCAGACCATCGCGATTGCCCAGCCGGCGGCAAGTGGCAGCAAGTATGGCAGCCAGGGCGTCGAGTTCTGGGAGCATCAGGGCGAAGCCAAAGTGAAATGGTACGGCTCGGAGATGACCTGCCAGGTTGCTCGCTGAGGCTTCTTTTATCCACAGCTTTACGAGCAAGTGCGGATCCAGGATGATGGCTACTAGCTATCATTGTTGAGCGCTTGCTCATGACGCCGACGCCGTGATCCGGGCCTGCGCCAGAGCACGTCCGGCGTGGTTGCGCGTGAAGATATCGAGCGTTATCAACGCAGGTGGCGCAGGACAAGGTGCGCAACAGCACTCGCGGCGCCTTGGCGTTTCTGGACTTGAACGATTTCAAGGTGATCAATGACCGCAATGGCCCTGCTATTGGTGATCAAGTACTGACCTTTACCGCCAAGCAGCTCAAGCAAATGCTGCGCCCGGCCGATACCACAAGCCAAGGGTGACGATGCTGATGTCGTCCCTGGATTTACCCGCGAAGCCAGGCTGAGGTTGTTGAGCTCTGTGCATCCTTCTTATTTTTTGCCATGTCAGGTTTCGTGGATGCAGGTCTACAGCCAAAAAAGTTTTCTGATCGTCGACGACTTCTCGGATTTTCGCAGTTCGGCCCGTTCCATGCTGCGTGAGTTGGGTGTGCGCGATGTCGACACAGCCGACAGTGGTGAGCAGGCCCTGCGCATGTGCGCACAGAAACGCTACGACTTTATTCTTCAGGATTTTCACCTTGGGGACGGCAAGAAGAATGGCCAGCAAGTGCTCGAGGACCTGATCCTCGACAAGCTGATCAGCCATGAGTGCGTGTTTCTCATGGTCACCGCCGAAACCAGCCAGGCCATCGTTCTCAGTGCTCTGGAGCACGAGCCGGATGCCTACCTGACCAAGCCATTCAACCGTATTGGCCTGGCCCAGCGCCTGGAAAAACTGGTGCAGCGCAAGACCTTGCTCAAGCCGATCCTGCAGGCCCTCGATCGTGGTCGCCCAGCCGAGGTGCTGGCGGCGTGCGCCGAGCTGTGCAAAAAAGACCCGCGCTTTGCGCCGTTGTGCCTGCGCTACCGCGCCGATGCCCTGCGCGACTTGAACCGCTTCGATGAGCTGGGCAAGTTTCTCACCAGTATTATTTCCAGCCGGGCCACCCCTTGGGCCTACGCGGCCCTGGGTAGCTTGCTGTACAAGCGCAACCAGTTGGCCCAGGCCCAAGGGGTGTATGAGCAGGCGCTTAAAGCCTTCCCGATGATGCCGGGCCTATACGACGGGTTGGCCGAGGTGCTGATCGCCCAAGGGGAAAGCAAGCGCGCCCAGGGCGTCCTGGAGGAAGCGGTGCGTTTGTCTCCGTTGGCGGTGCGCCGGCAAATGATGCTGGGCAAGCTGGCGCTGAGCAACGATGACTTCGACACCTCTTCCAAGGCTTACCGGCATGCAGTCAGCCAGGGCCAGAGTTCTCGATACAAAGACCCGGAAAGTAACCTCGGCCTGGTCCAGGCACTGATGAATAAGAACGCTGGCAACGGCCTCGATGCGCGCACGCGTGTGGAGATCAACACCGTGCTTAGCGAAGTTGCCAAGGAAAACGTCGAAGACCAAGGTTTGCAGGTGCGTGCCCGGTTGATGAAAGCCGCCAGCCTGCAGCAGGCCGGCGACCCGGAAACCGCTGCCAAACTGACCGAGCAAGCCATGACCCGGCTGGACAAGATGGAGCAGTTTTTCTCCGTTGAGGCCGCACTGGTTGTGGCCAGCCAGCTGCAGAAGCTGGGTCAGGAATCGGCCGGTACGTCGATTCTGAAAAGCTGCGTGGAAACCTACGGTGACGATCCCAAGGTGATGCAGAGCGTGTCGCGCCTGACGGAGGACCCGACGGTGCTCGGCGCGGTGACCGAAGCGGTGGACCTTAACCGTCAAGGCGTTCGCAGCTATCAAGCGGGTGAGTTGAGTGAAGCGTTGGGGCAGTTCCGTCGCGCGTTGAGCTTGCAACCGAAGAACATCAGTATCGCGCTCAATACCGCTCAAGCCTTGCTGCGCATAGGTGGGGAAACGCCGCCACCGGCAATCATGGAGGAATGCCGAGCGTGCCTGACCTGCGTCGCCGGCATCCCCGAAAGCGACAGTCGTTATGACCGTTACCGCAAACTGCACATCCGGGCTTTTGGCGCATGAACCAGGACAATCAGGGGTTGGATTTCTCCACGGTGATCGCCTCCACCGTACACGACATGAAGAACTCGCTGTCGGCCCTGACCCAGGCACATGGCCAGTGGTTGGCACGTCTGCCAGAAGCCCAGCGCAGTGGTAGCGAACAGGGGGTGATGGAGCATGAGTTCACCCACCTCAATGGCATGCTGGTGCAACTGTTGGGGTTGTACAAGCTCGGCATCAACCAGTTACCGATGTGCCCGGACTACCATGAGCTGGATGACTTTATCGAAGCGCAATTGGCGGCCCAGCAGAACCTGCTCCAGCACCGCGATATCCTTGCCAGCTGGCGCATCGAGACGGCCAGCCCATTGGGTTTTTTCGACCGTGAACTGGTCAGTTCCGTGGTTGCCAACATTCTCAACAATGCTATCCGCTATGCCGGTCATACCCTGTTGATCATGGTGACTGACGAAGATGATCAATTAGTACTGAGCATCAACGATGACGGCCCGGGCTTCTCTGCGCGCATGCTCGAACGTCAGCAGGATTATGTGCAAGGTATCGATGCGCAGACGGGTAGTACGGGCTTGGGCTTGTACTTTGCTGCGCGGATCGCAGCGTTGCACGAGCGCAATGGTGTTCGTGGGCGGATCGAAATCGCCAATGGCGGGGCCTTGGGTGGTGGCATGTTCAGACTGTATCTGCCCTGATTTATCGCGGGGCCAATCGACCCCTACCGGGTGACGGCGGTCTTGCCGCACACGGTAGGGCTTACCCTGCGAAACGATGACTGGCTAGATCGCTGCAGCCAGCTTCAAACCAGCCTCTTCGCGACGAATGCTCGCCAATGGGACTATCACCAGCAGCAAGGTCAGCAGCACGGTGACGGCAATTCCCCACGCCGCCAGGCTGAATCCACCCAGCGAAATCAAGCCGCCGGAAATCGCCGGGCCGACAGCCAGGCCCAGGCTCAGGAAGCTGCTTGCCGCCGCAACTACCCGGCCTTCCCGATCCAGCGCCGCAGCCAGACCAGTGAGGTAACTGAGGGCGTAGAAGTAGGTCACGCAGATGGTCATCACACCGATGGTGTACAAGGTCTTGGAGTGCTCGCCAAGTACATAGCTCAAACTGGTTGCGCCAGTCAGCAGGATCGCCAGGATCACCGGGGTGCTCAGACCGAAACGCTTGCCGACCATGGCTGCCAGTAACGGGCCGATCAACCCGACGAAGGATTGGAAGGACAGCAGCACGCCGACTTCATCTCCGCTGTAACCGACCATCGTGCCAATGCGCTCGACAAACGCCCAGCCCATGGTGTCGCGTGCCTGGAAGACGAACATGGCCAACATCATGCAGATTGCAGGCAAGCTCAGCAGGATATTGCCCGAACCCTTACTAGCGTACAGATTCACAGGCGCAGCCACCACCGGCGCCCGCTGCGGCATCGCCGGAATCGCCAGCAACATCACCGCCATGGTTGCGGCCATGGCGTAGTACAGCCCCGGCAAACCATAAGCGGCCATGACTTTGGCGTAGCCGAGCATCACCACGATCATCAGCAGCACCGACAGAACGTTCATGTGTCCGGCAATTCGATCGGGTTGCTTGGCGCTGGAAACGCACGCATTACCGCAAGCCAGCGCCAGGCCCGCGCCAATGCCCGCCACACAACGTACGGCAGCCAGCGAATAGAGCTCGGTCATGCTCGCGCTGACCAGGTTGGCAGCGATGGCCAGCATGGTGCCGAGCAGCGCCAATGTGCGTCGCGGCGCTCGCCCCATGAAGGGCGCAACCAGCAACGATGCGAGCATGGTGAAGACAAATTCGGCTGACATGAGAATGCCGGCCTGTGCCTCATTGAGCTTGAGGTCATTGATAATTGCGCTGATCAGGAACGGCAGCGCCCACAGCCCTAGAAGGCCGACGCCGTAGGCCGAACCTGCAGCGGAGAACACCAGACTCCAGCTTTCAGGCAGAAAACTGTTTATTGTTTTTTTCATCGGGGTAATCCCTGGTTGGCTAGCACGCGGTGCAAAAAAGCGCGCCTTAGGGCGCGCTCATCATCTGGAAACTTACTGCTTGCTCTCGTCCACTGGTGTGCCGTCGTCGTATTGCGACAGCCAGGTGACCATTGCATCGCGATAACGGGTAAAACCCTTGTAATCGACCAGTTCCTGGTCCAGGTCGCGGATTACCCGGTGCATGCGTTTGGCCCACTGCGGAGCGAACTCGGCCAGTTGCTTGAGGCTTACCAAGTAGGTGCGCACCGGGAACAGCACGGCGTTACTGCGCGGCAGACGATGCAACGGTTGCAGTTCAACACGCAAGTTGACCAGATCACCGGCATTTTCCGCTGTGACCACGGTACGGTCCGGCGCCCAGTCCGGCAGGGTCTCGGCCGAGGTTTCCAGGCGTGGGTTAACCGTGATCGACCAGTTGGTGCGGCGAACCGGGTGACCCGGACGCAGGCGCAGGAGGAACTTCAATGCGCGTTGCAGAATGCCCATTTCATGCAGTTTCGGCACCGGACCGTGGAACTCCATGAAGCTCATGCCCAGGTTGAAGCGCAAAGAGTAATCGGCGCGTTGGGTAGCCATGCCGGCCCCCATGATCAGCGTTTCATCGCGCTCTTCGAGGAGAATGAATTCGCCTTGGGCCTGACGGGTGATGTATTCCATCGGGTCCATCGGCAGGGTGCTGGCGTCGCCGAAGGTGAAGGTCTGATCGATCTGCAGCGGGCGGTTGATCCAGTGCCACTGGCTGCCGTTCTTCTCCAGGGTGAAGTGCTCGGGAAAGTCGCGGGAGTAAGATTCCATCAACAGTTCAAGCAGGTCCCACTGGGCTTCCATCATGTGCGGCAAGGCGGCGTAATGCACACCAGGTTGTTCTTCGAGGGTTTTCGCCCGGTGATGGCACTCGGAGATATAGTGTTCGTCGATATCGAACTGGGCGCGCAGCGCTCCGGTACCAAAAGGAACATGCGGCTCGACGTTCATCGAGTACATGTACTGGTCTTCTGGGTAGGGGAACGGCAAGCGCGTAATGGCTTCGCGGCTGTTGCTGTAGGTGTAGTCGTCGGAATAGGTTTCGATGGGCTTGAAAGCGGTCATGACGTTTGTTCCTGTTATTAGAGGTCTACGACCAGGCGGCTGCCGCAGGCGCGGGATACGCACGGCATGAATTTGCGATTGCTTTGTTTGTCTTCTTCACTAAGCCAGTCGTCGCGGTGATCCAGCTCGCCCTCGACCTCCAGCACTTCGGTTTCGCAGTATCCACAGGCGCCGCCACGGCACAGGTAAGGCACTTTGTAGCCAGCTTGTTCGGCTGCTTCGAGCAACGACTGGTCTGGTGGCACCTCGATGGTTACGCCTTGGCGAGCCAGGGTGACGCTGAATGGCTGGCCGTTTGAGCCCTGTTCGACAAAGCGCTCGTAGTGAATGTGACTGTCGGTCCAGCCCAGCGCGCGTGCGCTGTCGAGGGTGTCATCGATCATGCTGTCCGGACCGCAGACATACACATGACTGCCCAGTGGCCGTGCAGTAAGGATCTGGCGGATATCCATGCGCGCTTCCTGACCCTGTACGTAGAGCTGCACGCGCTGGCCATAACGTGCCTGCAGCTCCAGGCCCAGCGCGGTGTGTTCCGGCCCACGAACTGCCAGGTGCAGCTCGAAATCAGCCTGTTTGATGTGCAGCTCTTCCATCTGCGAGTACACCGGGGTGATACCCACGCCACCGGCGATGAACACGTGCTGGCGAGCATGCTTGGCCAGCGGGAAGAGGTTGGCAGGTTGCAGGATCTGCAACAGCGCACCTTCTTCCAGGGTGTCATGCAGGTAGCGTGAACCGCCGCGGCCATCGCTGACCCGGCGCACGGCGATCTGGTAGGCGCTGGAGTCGTAGGGCGAACCCATCAGCGAATAGGCGTTGCGATGGGTCTTGTCACCGTCCTCGACCACCACGACCACGTGGCTGCCACCGGAGAATGCAGGCAAGTGCTTGCCATTGAGGTCCACCAGGGTAAAGCGCTTGATTTCCGGGGTGAGGTTCTCGATGCGCGCAACCCGAACACTGAGGGTTCCGTTGTGGGTATTCATGTATCGAGCTCCTCGGCAGCAGGCATTTCGCCTGGGACTTCACCGTCGGCCTTGATGCCCTGGAAAGCGGCCAGGCGACGGGAGTAGTGATCGCGCACGACCAGGTCGAGCTTGCAGCCGGGGCAGGTGAATACGCGGTGGGTGACGTTTTCGGTGTAGGTGTCGCAGTGAGCGCACCAGACGCGACGAACCAGGGTGCCGCTGTGTTCACGCAGTACTTCATCGCGGTTCAGATCGACCGCATTAGCCGCCTGCATAGTGGTGCCGATGAAGCTTTCCGAACCGCTGAGGTACAGACGCGTGCCCATGTGGGCGGTGTCGAGCAGGCGACGAAGGCCTTCGATCAGCGCATGGTTGCTGTCAAAAACCTGCAAGTCGCCCGCCGGGGCCTGGCGTAGAGCTGCCAGGTGGTTGTGTCCGGAGAAGGATTCGGTGGAGTACAGCAGCGTGCTGTTTTCACGCTGTGCCGGGGTCATTTCCTCGATCAGCCGCAGCATGGCCGTGCCGCCGCTGCCCTGGCCGACGACCAGGTGGCGTAAACCACCTGCCATCGGGTGCAGGTGGTCGTAGACCGGGCGGCTTTTGATGCCGGTGATAAGCATGGCATATTACCTATTATTTTATATGTTTATAGTGGTGCAGCTCAGCGCAAATGTGCGGCGTCCTTAGTGCTTGAACATCACGTGGCGTACGCAGGTGTAGTCTTCCAGGCCGTACATCGACATATCTTTGCCGTAGCCCGACTGCTTCATGCCGCCGTGGGGCATTTCACTGATCAACATGAAATGGGTATTTACCCAGGTGCAGCCGTACTGCAGGCGTGAGGCCAGGCGGTTGGCGCGGCCTACATCGCGGGTCCATACCGATGAGGCCAGGCCATAGTCGGAGTCGTTGGCGAAAGCCAGCGCCTGGGCTTCATCGCTGAATGGGGTGATGCTGACCACCGGGCCGAAAACTTCGCGCTGAACGATTTCGTCCTCCTGGCGAGCGTCGGCCAATACGGTTGGCTCGAAGAAAAAGCCGGGACCCTCAACACGCTTGCCGCCAGTGATCACGCGAATGTGCGGCTGCGCCTTGGCGCGCTCGACAAAAGCTTCGACGCGTTGCAGATGGTCTTGAGTGATCAGCGGACCGAGTTCGGTTTCTGGGTCGTCCTGCAAGCCATGGCGAATGCTGGCCACGGCTTCGCCCAGCTTTTTCACGAAAGTTTCGTAGACACCTTGTTGCACATACAGGCGGCAGGCAGCGGTGCAATCCTGGCCTGCGTTGTAGAAGCCGAAGGCGCGAATGCCCTCTACGGCTGCATCGATATCGGCATCATCGAAGATCAACACCGGAGCCTTGCCACCCAGTTCCATGTGCGTGCGCTTCACGCTGCTGGCGGTGTTGGCGACGATGCGTGCGCCAGTGGCCACCGAACCGGTAAGCGAAACGAGGCGAACCTTGGGGTGGGTGACCAGAGGCTCGCCCACGCTCGGACCGCGGCCGAAGAGAATGTTGACGACGCCTGCCGGGAACAGCTCGGCAATGATTTGCGCCAACTTCAAGGCAGTCAGTGGCGTTTGCTCGGATGGCTTGAGCACCACGCAGTTGCCGGCAGCAAGGGCCGGAGCAAGTTTCCACGCCACCATCATCAGGGGGTAGTTCCAGGGCGCAATCGAGGCCACGACACCCAGCGGGTCACGACGAATCATCGAGGTGTGGCCTGGCAGGTATTCGCCACCGGCCGAACCATTCAGGCAGCGGCTGGCACCGGCAAAGAAGCGGAACACATCGGCAATTGCCGGAATCTCGTCATTCAGCGCTGCCTGGTAGGGCTTGCCACAGTTTTGCGATTCCAGGCGCGCCAGGGTCTGCGCGTCGGCCTCGATACGGTCGGCCAGCTTCAACAGCAACTGGGCGCGATCCTTGGGCGGGGTTTGAGACCAGGCGTCGAATGCCTGATCGGCGGCCTGCACAGCGGCATCGACCTGGGCACTGCTGGCCTCGGCGATGTTCACCAGCACGGTGCCCAGGGCCGGGTTGTAAACGGCGTACTGGTCGCCTTCACCGTCGACCAACTGGCCGTTGATCAGGAGTTTGGTTTGCATGGCGTGTCCCTTGATTAGTCTTGTAGGTTGAGAATCGCTGGGCCAATGCGGGGGCGCAGAGGTTGAGTTGCCCGCTGTTCACACTAAACATATAAAAACATATCTTAATGTTCGAGGTTCGGCAACTCTCCATCTGTCGGCTTGAAAACCGCGTTTGAACGGATTTTTAATCGATCAAGAGCCGAAATCGCCGGTGTCGGAGGCAGTGCAATCTCTATAAGATACGAAACTGAACGTTTAGCAGGCTCCATCTGGGCCAATACATGCTGACTATGGAGAGCCAATGAATGCCCTGAATACTGCCCGTAGTACTGCCTTCATCCGGCTGCGCCAGGAAGGGCGCACCGATGAAGTAGCGCGGCGGCTGGTTGAAGCTATCGAACTGGGCCTGTTCGCCGAAGGGCAGCAGCTCCCGAGTGAAACCGAATTGGCGATGCAATTGGGGGTGGCCACCGTTACTCTGCGCGAAGCGCTGGTGGTGCTGCGTCAGCGGGGTCTGATCGAGACCCGGCGCGGACGCAATGGCGGCAGTTTCGTCTGTGCGCCAGTGGAGTTGCCCGAAGGCCTGCTGCTGCAGCGACTGCGCGAGATGAGCGGGCCAGACCTGCGTGACCTGGGTGATGAGCAAATGGCAATTTCCGGCACGGCCGCACGCCTTGCTGCCCAACGCGGCTCACGCGAACAGTACGCTCGCATCGCGCAACACATCGACACCTTGAAGCAGGCAGGCACTCGGTTGGCGCGGCATCGCGCCGATGCACGTTTTCATATCGAGGTGGCGGCTGCCGCACAGTCGCTGCGCTTGACCCATGCCGAAATGCGCCTGCAGTCAGAGGTGGGTGAATTGCTTTGGCTTGAAGCAGCCGGGGGCGGCGATGTGACGGTGGTCGAGCACGAACACCGCGCCATTCTCGAAGCCTTGCTCAGCAATGACACGGTGCTTGCCGGTGCTCTTGCCGAGGCGCATGTCAGCCGTGGAATCAAGCGTCTGATCAGCCTGCGACTCGAGTTATTGGCTGGCAGCGACGACGAAGATCAGGCCGGCGCGATAATTGCCTAGACCTTCGTGGGTTTTTACCCAAAACCCGAACGGATAATAATAAAGCCAACCCTGCGTGAGGTAATACCATGTTCGCCCTGAGCGAAAACGACCCCCTGTGTGCTTGCGCTCGGCAGCTCAACAGCACGCTGGAGAGCATCTTCAGCCAGGTCCGCCAGTTGGTGGATGAAACCATCGGTATCTGGGAGCGCGTACTCTCTGAAGGCCGTGTACCCAACGTCAAGGACCTGGCTTTACTCAGGCCGGCAATTGATCAGCAGCTATTGGCCACAGGGGCCTTCGGCTGTGGCGGTGGGGTGATTATTGAGCCGGGCAGCTTGAGCGACCAGGCGATGCACCTGGAATGGTGGTATCTGGCAGATGCAGGCAAGACTCTGCCGCTGCGGCCCAACTTCGATCGTCGGCGGGAAAACTTCTACGATTACACCGCCGCACCCTGGTTCAGCCGTCCGCGTGACTCCGGTAACAGCAGCGTCGAGGGACCCTACGTCGACCTCTACGGCACCAACATGTATGTGCTGACCTTCACCATGCCCATTTTCGTGCAGGGGCGTTTCGTTGGCGTGGCGGGGCTGGACCTATCGTTGCACAACGTCGAACGCATGCTGGTACGCAGCCTGATGCGCCTTGAGCATGAAGCGGTGCTGGTTTCCGCCGATGGCCGCGTGATCGCTTCCAATACAGCCAACTGGATGGTGGGTGATCTGGCGCCGAGGCTGCTGGACCCTTCACTCAGTCACGGGGTGCGAGTGGTATTGGCTGAGCCTGAAGGGGGCTGGTCATTGATTCGTCTGCCGGACCTGCGTAAAGCCGCACCCGTTTAGGGGCGGCTACACCGCGCAATCCTTGTTCACTTCATCTGGCCACCACTGGTCGGCTTTCTCCTGCGTCGCTTGAATCCGTGGATGAACAGGTCTAGTTTTTTGATGTGGGAAAATTTCCCACGAAAATATAAAGTAGAAAAACAAACATCGATTTCCAACTTTATTCGACGTTTCTCACGGCAATGACCAGGAGACGGAAGATGCACACTCACAAGTTATTCACCAAGGCATTGTTGGCGATAGCGATTGGAGGCGTGCTGTCGGCCTCCATGGTTCTGCTCCCCGATTCGATTTCCCATGATTCCAGTGCATACGCCAAAGATGGCGGTGGCGGAGGTGGCCACGGCGGAGGTGGCGGCGGTGGTCATGGCGGCGGCGGTGGTCATGGCGGCGGCGGAGGTGGTCACGGCGGCGGCGGAGGTGGTCACGGCGGAGGTGGTGGCGGAGGCCACGGTGGAGGTGGTGGCGGTGGTCATGGTGGCGGCGGCGGAGGTGGTCACGGCGGAGGCAGTGGCGGCGGCCATGGTGGTGGAAGCGGAGGTTCAGGTGGCCATGGTGGAAGCGGCAGTGGTGGCGGCCATGCTGGCAATGGTAGTGGCGGCAGCAGTGGCAGCGGTCATAGCGGCAGCGGCCATAGTGGTAGCGACCATGGGGACGCCGGCCAAGGGCAGGCCGGAAACTCGAACTCCGGTCGCAGCAGCAACCATTCAGAACCTGGCGATGATCATGGCAATCATGTGGGTGGCGAGCCCGGCGATGACCATGGCAATCACGTTGGTGGTGAGCCCGGAGACGATCATGGCAATCATGTTGGCGGCGAGCCTGGTGATGATCGTGGTGATCATGTGGGGGGCGAGCCGGGTGATGACCGTGGCGATCACGTCGGCGGCGAGCCTGGAGACGATAACAGCAGAAGTTGACTGACTGAGGGTTCTCGTACAAAACCCAGGGGCGGGTTTTGTACGAGCACTGTATTACTGCAACCATCTGTCAAGGAATGTCCCCAATGCCATCGCCCACACTTGCACCTTCCCTCATAAGCGCGCTGCGACGAGTCATGCGTCCGCTGGTGCGTCTTATGTTGCGCAAGGGCATCACCTATACGGTGTTTGTCGATTTGCTCAAGGAGGTATTCGTTGATGTGGCCGATCGAGAATT
Organism: Pseudomonas sp. DG56-2; assembly: GCF_004803755.1. Taxonomy (NCBI): domain Bacteria; kingdom Pseudomonadati; phylum Pseudomonadota; class Gammaproteobacteria; order Pseudomonadales; family Pseudomonadaceae; genus Pseudomonas; species Pseudomonas sp. DG56-2. The sequence continues at coordinate 4,924,571 of NZ_CP032311.1, read as the reverse complement.
CCGTCTGGACGACAAAGTTCCAAGTGACAGCCGCATCAGTCTACTGACCGGTGTGCACCGCAAGGACGTCCGGCGTTTACGCCATGAGGCTGACGCCTCCAGCATGGCACTCCCCGACAACATCACCTTGGGCGCCCAACTGGTCAATGTCTGGAGCAATAGTCCACCTTTCTGTAAAGAAACTGGCCAGGCTTTACCTCTGCCGCGCTTGGCGAGCGTTGGCGGCGAAGCCTCGTTTGATGCCTTGGTTGCGAAAGTCAGCACGGACATTCGTGCGCGCGTGGTGCTCGATGAATGGTTGCGCCTGGGCGTGGTGCGACTCGATGAGCAAGACTGTGTGCACCTGGAGGCTCAGGCATTTTTGCCGCAGAAGGGCTTCGATGAGAAGGCGGCGTACCTCGGCCATAACTTGCATGACCATGCGAGCGCAGCTGTTCATAACCTCAGCGGTGAGGAGCCGCCCTTCTTCGAACGAAGTGTGCACTACGATGCGCTGGCCCCGGGCAGTGTCCAGGTCCTGCGTGATGCAGTTGCCAGTGAAGGCATGCAGACGCTGCTCGAATTCAGCCGACTTGCCGCAAGTCTGGAAAACCGCGATCTATCCAGCCTGGAGCCACGCCAGCGCATCACTATCGGGCTTTATTTCTACACTGAGCCTAACTCGCCGACGACGCCTCGCTCATGAACTCACTCCTGCGCCGCGCTCATACCTTTATTGCTGCCCTGGGGCTGTTGTCAGGCCTGGGGTTCTGCTCCTTGGGCAGCGCAGCACCGGCCTGCGTCAGCCGTGATGAGATTGGTATGGCGGGCGCATCGAGCCTGCAGTTTCCCGGAGGCACGGGAGGCACCGGGGCCCGCTCGGGCGGCGTGGGCGGCACGGGGATTCAGAGTGATAACGGGGGGATGGGCGGCAGCGGTGCGCCAATCCAGCAACGCCCGGGTGGAACGGGTGGTACCGGTGCGCCGATTTGGTCTCCCGGTGGAACCGGCGGCACCGGTATCGTCGGCACCATAACCGGCTTCGCTTCAATCTGCGTCAATGGCGTGGAGGTGCATTACGGCAAAGATGTACCGGTGAGTGAAAATGGCGTCGCAGCCAGCAGCGCAAACCTGGCAATCGGGCAGGTAGTGGCGGTGGAGTCTTTCGCCGGCAAGCGAGGCCTCGAGGCTGGACGCATTTCGATCCTGAACGTTTACGAAGGCCCGCTGACGCAGCTGCCAAATACCACCTCGCCACTGCGAGTAATGGGCCAGCCCGTGCACCTGGCCAAGGGCGCAAGAGTCGCAGAAGGCCTGCGACCCGGTGAACCGGTCAAGGTCAGCGGCCTGCGCAATGCCCGTGGCGAGGTAGTTGCCAGCCGTATCGAGCGAGCGCCGGGCCTCAAGGAGTCCAGCGCCATTGGCGTGGTGGACCGCACGGGTAGCCTTCAAGGGCTGAAGCTGGGAAGCCGGGTAACGGCAGCGCAAGAAGTGCTCGTGCGTGGTCAGTGGACCGGTCGCCAGTTGGAAGTCGCCCAGAGTCGCCCCGATCCGAGCATGCCGTTTACCGCCAGAGTGCATCAGGTAGTAATCGAAGGGCTGGTGCAGGGCCGGCAGGAGCGGCGCCTGGTAGTGGGAGGCGTCAATGTGACCCTGGGCCACGACACGGTAATTGTCGGTGAGCAGGGCTCGGCATTGGCAATTGACCAGCGGGTGCGAGTGAGCGGCGTGCTCAGTGGTGCTAGAGAGGTGCGTGCCACTCGGGTTGAACTGCACAGCGAGCGCGCCGAAACACCGGGCAGGGACCGCTCCGGTCACCACGAACATTCCGACGATGACCACTCGGGCAGCGGCAGTAGCGGGAAGGGTGGCGTGACCGTGAGCGCTCGTTCTGATGCCAGCCACGGGGGTGATGACCGTGACGACGGCAGCCATGGCAGTGGTCGCGAAGACAGCGGCACGCCTGAGGCTGTGGATAACTCTGGAAAATCAGAGCACGTCGAGAAAGTTGAGCAAGCCGAAAAGGAAGACCGCAGCGGACGATCCGAAAAGGGCGAAAAGGCTGAAAAAGTCGAGAAGGTTGAGAAGGTTGAGAAGGTTGAGAAAGCCGAAAAGGTAGATAAGCCTGAGAAGGTAGAAAAGGCCGAAAAGATAGAGAAGCCTGAGAAGGTGGAAAAGGCCGAAAAGGTAGAGAAGCCCGAGAAGGTGGAAAAGATCGAGAAAGTAGAGAAGCCCGAGAAGGTGGAAAAGGTCGAGAAAGTAGAGAAGCCTGAGAAGGTCGAAAAGGCGGAGAAAGTAGAGAAGCCTGAGAAGGTCGAAAAGGCGGAGAAAGTAGAGAAGCCCGAAAAAGTGGAAAAGGTCGAAAAAGTCGAAAAGCCCGAGAAAGCAGAGCGCCCCGACTGAGCGTATCGGCGTTTTTTCTGCCCTGTCGGCAGCCAACAATTTGCTGATAAGCAACTAGGCTGACAAGGCCTGATAGCGTTTCCCTGCGCGGCCTTGAGGTGATGATGAGACCTACGCTCACTTTGCTCGCTAGCCTGTTTGCCAGTTTAAGCCTGCCGGCTCTGGCCGATACGTTCAGTACTGCTGTTGGCTTCGATTACTCAAGCGGTGACTATGGCACCGACACCACCTCGGAAATCTGGTACGTGCCCGTTGTCGGCAAGTACGAAACCGGGCCCATGACCTACAAAGTGACCGTGCCCTGGTTGCGGATTACCAACCCCGAAGTGGGCCCGGACGGAGACCCACTGCCCGGTGGTTGTCGGGATGTAGAAAGCGGCCTCGGCGATACGGTGGGCAGCGCAAGCTATGCGCTGCTCGATGGCAGTGAAAATGGCGTCTTCGTGGATCTGATAGGAAAGGTGAAGTTCCCCACCGCAGATGAAGACCAGTGTTTGGGCACGGGCGAGACCGACTATACCGCTCAGGTTGATGTCGCCAAGGCATTTGGCCCGGTAACCGGCTTCGCTACGCTGGGCTGGAAAAAATACGGCGACCCGCGCGATAGCGATTTTGATGATCCGGTATTTGCCAGCCTGGGTTTCGCCACGCCCATCGCAGTACGCACCACTGCAGGAGCGTCCTACGATTGGCGGCAGAAAGTGGTTTCCACCGGTTCGCAAATCCAGGAGCTCACGTTATTTGTCACTCATAAGCTCAACCAGCAATGGAAAGTCCAGCTGTACGCTGTAAAAGGTTTTTCCGACGCCAGCCCGGATGCCGAGGGAGGGATGCTGGTCTTCCACTCGTTCTGATCGGCTTGCTGCCAAAGTGGTCGCCCACTTTCTTTTACTGCGTCAAAATGGGCCATCAATGTTCAAGGAGCACCCATGGAATCCGGAAAACCTGCGCTCATTCGCGAAACCTTCCCTGTCGGCCCGTTGCAGTGCAACTGCACCATCATCGGCGACCCGATCAGCAAGAAGGCCATCGTCGTCGACCCCGGTGGCAACCATGAACAGATCCTCGCACGCCTGGATGCGCACGGCCTCAAGGTGGTGAGCATCATCCATACCCACGCACACCTGGATCACTTCCTGGCCTCTGGGCAGTTGAAGGAAAAGACCGGTGCAACCTTGCACCTGCACAAGGACGATCAGTTCCTCTGGGACAACCTGGAAATGCAGTGTCAGATGTTCGGCGTGCCCTACACGCCGGTGCCATCGCCAGACAGCTGGTTGGCCGATGACGAAGAGCTGGCGTGTGGTTGCGGCGTGGCCCTGCACACGCCGGGGCACACGCCTGGCTCAATGAGTTTCTGGTTCGCCGATGCCAAGCTGTTGATCGCCGGTGATACCTTGTTCCGCCGGGGAATTGGTCGTACTGATTTGTGGGGCGGTGACCAAGCGACTATCGTTCGCTCGATCAAACAGCGTCTGTACAGTCTGGATGAGGACGCCACGGTAGTCACCGGGCACGGTCCGGACACTCGTCTGGGTGACGAAATGCGTCAGAACCCATTCGTACGCGCTTGAGCGTTACGGAATTTTTTTACTATTTCGCAATCCAAGGCTGGCACAGAACCGCTAATCGGTCTGCCTGCACTTTTGAATTTCAGTAGGAGCTTGTCCATGTTCACCATGCGTCGTTTGATTATCGTCGCTACTGTTGCCGCCTTGATGTCCGGCTGTGCCAGCCAGAACCCGTACGACAGTCAGGGTCAGGCACAACAGGGCTCCACCGGGATGAGCAAAACCGCCAAGTACGGCGGCCTGGGCGCGTTGGCCGGTGCAATTGCCGGTGCGGCCATCGACCATAACAATCGTGGCAAGGGCGCGTTGATTGGTGCCGCTGCCGTAGGGGCTGCCGCAGCAGGTTACGGCTACTACGCCGACAAGCAGGAAGCTGCCTTGCGTGAAAGCATGGCCAATACCGGTGTAGAAGTGCAGCGTCAGGGCGATCAGATCAAGCTGATCATGCCGGGCAACATCACTTTCGCGACCGACTCGGCGAACATTGCTCCAAGCTTCTACTCGCCCCTGAACAACCTGGCCAACTCCTTCAAGCAGTTCAACCAGAACACCATTGAAGTCGTGGGCTATACCGACAGCACCGGCAGCCGCCAGCACAACATGGACCTGTCCCAGCGTCGTGCGCAATCGGTCGTGTCTTACCTGACCTCCCAAGGTGTTGACGCCAGCCGCGTTACCGCTCGTGGCATGGGCCCTGACCAGCCGATCGCGAGCAACGCCGATGCCAATGGCCGTGCGCAAAACCGTCGTGTAGAGGTCAACCTGAAGCCGATTCCTGGCCAGCAGTACCAGTAAGTTTCAGCGAATGTAAGAAGGGGAGCCAAATGGCTCCCCTTTTTTCTGAATTGCTGTCGGTAAAAGCGGTCTGCAACAGGCTTGTACTGGCTTTGCTTGGTTCCTAGGACCTATCCTACGAATTCTGTCGCTCTGCAGATGATTGCTCCGAGGGAAGTACGCCACTAGGCTAATTGGGTCGCTGCATTATCAGCGATCGGGTTTGGCGACTCGGAGCGAACAAAAGACCTCACCATAGTTTTTATGGTGGCTGTGCGCGGGAGGGCTTTCGCCCTGCCGGGTTTTCCTTTTGTCTCGGTTCGCCAACCCGCGTACAGCCGCCACCCATTCGTTTGGCGACGATTTGGTGGTGGCTCCACTTCAAAAGGAGTTCCATCATGAAGAAAACTGTTCCCGATCTTCCAGAATTTCACCTCCTCGAAACCACGGAAACCCCTTTTGGCCTCTGTGATGTAGGCCATCCGCCGTTATTTTCCGTGTGCAGAGGAGTCAATGTCGAAGATGCCTTGGTGCATGCAGCGCTGTATCTGAAGTGCGCGAGCATGACCGCGCCACTGGCGGTTGAATACACCCGCGAGCCTGGCCGAGGATTCGTCCAGTCGTCCTTGCATTCAATGGAAATGGCCAAGGGCCTGATCGATTCGTTGCTCGATGGCCTGGAGAGTCGCACAATGCGCTAACTGCAACTCACCACTGCGGGAGCGGGCTTATCCTGGGATGCGATGTAACAGCCAGTTCGCAATCGTAGGGTAAGCCCGTTCCTAATCACAGTGGTCAGTGTTTGGTGGTGATCTTCAGTACATCGGTGAAGACGATGTCGACAGTCTGACCCACCTTGAGGTTTTTCATCCGAGCCTGCAGTTCTGGGTCTTCAACTTTCACCACTTTCTGCGGGCCTTCTGGCGGCATCAGGGTGACTTCGTGAGACTTCAGGTCGATCTTGGTGATCTTCGAGGTAATTTTGATCTGGCGGAACGCTTCGCCGCCCGGATTGGGGTTTTCCTTGGTGGCGCGGATGATTCCGGCTTCCTTGCTGGCACCTGGCTCGCCGCCGACGTTGGTATCCAGCACCGTCGCCACAGAGCGGGTTACATGCACGTTTACATCATCGCCGACCTTCAGGTTGCCCAGCGCCTTGGCCTGTTCTGAAACCTGAATCGGGACCTGGGTGTCATTCGGGCCTGCGACCGTTACCAGGCGCTTGTCCATGTCGATCGCCAATACTTTGGTTACCACATCATCCTCAATGGCCGTGCCACTGATCAGGATATCCTGCGCCTGCACCGAGAAACTGGCTGCAGTCATGAGCGAAGCGAGAGCAATGGCGTGAGTCAGGGTGCGCAGCGGTTTCATAGGCATGCTTTCCATGTGATGGCTATTGAGAAACATCGTGGAGAGAGCATAGATGCTGAAAGGAAACTTGGAAGCGCTAGGTGATTTTCTGTTGATTTGACTCAGTCCCAAGGGGAAGAAAACTTCCCGCTTGGGCAGGGCAGGTTTACTCAGGCAGGGTGTTGGGCCTTGAGGCGCTCGAGCAGGGCGTCTTTGTCTTGCCACAGCTGGTTGATCCATTGCTGGAAGGCCAAGCGGTAGGCTTCATCCTGGTCGTAGTTTTTACCCAGGAATTCAGCCGGAATGGCCAGCTCTTCGAGATGTACGACAAAGTGCTTCACTCGCCCGCACAACAGGTCCCAGAACCCGGGTGCGCCGGCTGGGTAATGGAGGGTGACGTTGACGATCGACTGCAACTGTTCGCCCATGGCATCGAGCACGAAGGCGATGCCGCCAGCCTTGGGCTTGAGTAAATGCTTGAAGGGCGATTGCTGTTGGTGGTGTTTGCCCAGGGCGAAGCGGGTGCCTTCGGCGAAGTTGAAAATGGCGGTGGGTTTGCCACGGAACTTGGCACAGGTTCGCCGGGTGGTCTCCAGGTCTTTACCGGCCTTTTCCGGGTGCTTGGCCAGATACGCCTTGGTGTAGCGCTTCATGAACGGAAAACCCAGGGCCCACCAGGCCAGGCCTATCACTGGCACCCATATCAGTACCTGCTTGAGGAAGAACTTCAACGGGCGAATACGTCGATTTAGCACGTACTGCAGGACCAGGATATCCACCCAGCTTTGATGATTACTGGTGATCAGATAGCTGTGCTGATAGTCCAGCCCAGCCAAACCTTCGACCTGCCAGCGGGCTTTGCCCAGCAGATTGATCCAGGCGTTGTTGTTGCTGATCCAGGCTTCGTGGATGTGCCGCATCAGTTCATCGGTAACCCGCTGCGCCGCCGCGAACGGCAGGCACAGTTTGAACAGGCTGACGATGAACAACGGCGTGCAGCAGACGATGGTGTTGAGGCCTAGCAACAACGAGGCTATTACCCCGCGCAGCGGCGCGGGTAGAAATCCGAGCATGGTCAGCTATCCAGTGAGCGGTTGGCCTGAATCGCAGTCAGGGCAATGGTGTAGACGATGTCATCGACCTGGGCGCCGCGTGGCAGATCGTTGACCGGTTTACGCAGGCCTTGCAGCATCGGCCCAAGGCTTACACAGTCGGCGCTGCGTTGCACTGCCTTGTGGGTCGTGTTGCCGGTGTTCAGGTCGGGGAACACGAAGACCGTCGCACGGCCCGCTACCTGGCTGTTGGGCGCCAGTTCGCGAGCGATCTGCAGGTTGGCGGCCGTGTCGTACTGCAAGGGGCCATCGATCTGCAGATTGCGTTGAGTTTCCTGCGCCAGCAAGGTGGCCTCGCGCACCTTCTGCACTTCTTCGCCGCTAGCCGACTCACCGCTGGAATAACTGATCATTGCCACGCGTGGAGCGATGCCGAAGGCTTCGGCCGAGTCGGCACTTTGCAAGGCGATCTCTGCCAATTCATTGGCGGTAGGGTGCGGATTCATTACGCAATCGCCGTACACCAGGACCTGTTCGGGAAACAGCATGAAAAACACCGAAGACACCAGGCTGCAGCCCGGCGCAGTCTTGATCAGTTGCAAGGCGGGGCGGATGGTGTTGGCAGTAGAGTGGACCAGCCCGGAAACCAGGCCATCGACTTCGTCCAGTGCCAGCATCATGGTGCCGATCACTACCGGGTCTTCAAGTTGTTGCTCGGCCATGGGGGCGTTCAGGCTCTTGCTTTTGCGCAAGCTGACCATCGGTTCTACATAGCGCTCGCGAATCAGGTCCGGGTCAAGTATTTCCAGACCTTCGGGCAAGGTGATGCCCTGAGCCCGCGCCACGGCCTGTACATCGTCAGGCTTGGCCAGCAACACGCAGCGGGCGATGCCGCGGGCCTGGCAAATGGCCGCAGCCTGCACGGTCATCGGCTCGGCGCCCTCAGGCAAGACGATGCGCTTGTTGGCTTGTTGGGCGCGCTGGATCAACTGATAACGGAACACCGCTGGCGACAGTCGCAGCTCGCGTGGGGTACCGCAGCGCAGGTGCAGCCAGTCGGCATCCAAGTAACTGGCGACGAAGTCGGTGATGATTTCCGCACGCTCGCGGTCATCCACCGGGATTTCCTTGTTGAGCTGGTTCAATTGGTTGGCGGTGTCGTAGGAGCCGGTGCTCACCGAGAGAATCGGCAGGCCTGCCAGCAAAGCGCCCTGGCACAGTTCGAGAATGCGCGGGTCAGGCTTGCTGTCGCTGGTCAGCAGCAGACCAGCAAGCGGTACGCCGTTGATCGCTGCCAGGCTTACCGCGAGGATGATGTCGTCACGGTCACCCGGTGTTACCACCAGGGTGCCCGGCTTGAGCAGGGGCACGGTGTTGGCCACGGTTCGGGCGCAGATAATGATCTTGTTCATCCGCCGCTGTTCGTAGTCACCAGCGTTGAGCACTTGGGCACCGAGCAACTCGGCCACATCGCGGGTGCGTGGGGCGTTGAGGTCTGCCTGGTAGGGAATGCAGCCCAACAGGCGGAAGTCACCACCGCGTAGCAACGGCGAGTGCTCTTTCAAGCGGTCGGCGAACACGTTCATGCTTTCGTCGGTGCGCACTTTGTTGAGGATCACACCTAGCACTTTCGGGTCTTTCGGGCCGCCGAACAGTTGCGCCTGCAACTCGACTCGGCCGGACAGCTCGGTGAGCACTTCGTTTTCCGGCGCCGATACCAGAATTACCTCGGCATCCAGGCTTTTGGCCAGGTGCAGGTTGACCCGAGCGGCATAGCTGGCGTGGCGGGTAGGGACCATGCCCTCGACCACCACCACGTCCTTGCCAATGCATGCCTGCTGATACAGGGTGATGATTTCTTCGAGCAATTCATCCAGCTGACCATCACCGAGCATGCGTTCGACATGACCCAGGCTCAATGGCTGGGGTGGCTTGAGGCCGTGGGTGCGGGCAACCAGCTCGGTGGAGCGCTCCGGGCCGGTGTCGCCAGGGTGCGGTTGGGCAATCGGCTTGAAGAAGCCGACTTTCAGGCCGGCGCGCTCCAGGGTACGAACCAGGCCGAGACTGATGGAGGTCAGGCCGACACCAAAGTCGGTCGGCGCGATGAAAAATGTCTGCATGCGAGCTTCTCGAAAAGAGCTGTGGCAAAAAATTCAATTGCCAAGGGTATCGTTATCGACACCCAGCCGATAGCGGGTATTGCGCCGGAGCGGGCTTGTTCCGCGATTGCCGGCCACCTGCCCGCGACATTCTATCGCAGGGCAAACCTGCTCCTGCAGGCCAGGTGCGGGGGCCCGTTGGTCCGGGTTGCGTTCGCTTTCAAGCGATGCGTTGGTTACACTTGTTGCTCTACATTCTTATGCAAAAGGTCTCGCCCCATGCTGATCGCCGCCAACAAGGCTGTCTCCATCGACTATACCCTCACCAACGACGCTGGTGAGGTCATCGACAGCTCCGCCGGCGGCGCTCCGCTGGTTTACCTGCATGGCGCAGGCAACATCATTCCTGGCCTGGAAAAAGCCCTGGAAGGTAAAACTGCCGGTGACGAACTGGAAGTTGCCATCGAACCAGAAGACGCCTACGGCGAATACCTGGCCGAACTGGTCAGCACCCTGAACCGCAGCATGTTCGAAGGCGTCGACCAACTGGAAGTGGGCATGCAGTTCCACGCTTCTGCTCCAGATGGCCAGATGCAGATCGTTACCATCCGTGATCTGGATGGCGACGACGTAACTGTCGACGGCAACCACCCACTGGCGGGTCAGCGCCTGAACTTCAAGGTCAAGGTCATCACCATTCGTGACGCCAGCGAAGAAGAAGTAGCTCATGGCCACGTCCATGGCGAAGGTGGCCATCACCACTGATTTTCTGCGCTAAGCTCAGAGAGTCGCGAAGGCGCCCGGGCAAGTCCGTCGCACTCCAGATAGGGGAAGACGGCTTGGCAGGGCGCTTTTTTAATGGGCTGGTGTTACTGATTGCAGCCTGCAGCGGCAACCGGGATCTGGAGAGGGGAGTACGTCATGAGTGCATTTCACGACCTGAAGTTGCAGGCGTTGAATGGGCAGGAGTTGCCTCTGGCGCCGTTCAAGGGCCAGGTGGTGCTGGTGGTCAATGTCGCCTCCAAGTGTGGCCTGACCCCGCAATATGCAGCGCTGGAAAACCTTTATCAGCAATACAAAGGCAAAGGTTTCAGTGTGCTGGGCTTGCCATGCAACCAGTTTGCCGGGCAGGAGCCGGGCACTGAAGAAGAAATCCAGCAGTTTTGCAGCCTGAATTACGGAGTGAGCTTTCCGCTGGGCAGCAAGCTGGACGTCAACGGCGCTGAACGCCACCAGTTGTATCGTCTGCTCGCCGGTGAAGGGGCCGAGTTCCCTGGCGACATTACCTGGAACTTCGAGAAATTCCTGGTGGGCAAGGACGGTCGGGTGCTGGCACGTTTCTCACCGCGCACCGCACCGGATGATGCGACCGTGGTGCAGGCGATCGAAAAGGCGTTGGATTAGTCGATCTGATCGCGGGACAAGCCCTCTCCCATGAGACTGTGGGAGTGGGTTTGGCCCGCGATGCTGTTAAATCACTCAAATCAATAGTGCTGGGCCACCCACACCGCTGACCCTATGCTTTGGCGCATTCCTACTTCTTTGGAGCGTCGCATGTCCGCTACTGCACTGTTCACCCCTTTCCAACTGGGCTCTCTTGAGCTGCCAACCCGTGTGGTGATGGCGCCGATGACCCGCACGTTCTGCCCCGGTGGCGTGCCCCACGCCAAGGTCGTCGAGTACTACCGTCGACGTGCCGCTGCAGGTGTCGGGCTGATCATTACCGAAGGCACCACCGTCGATCATAAAGCCGCTAACGGTTACCCGAACGTTCCACGCTTTCACGGTGAAGACGCACTGGCGGGTTGGAAACAGGTGGTTGATGCCGTGCATGCCGAAGGCGGACGTATCGTTCCGCAGCTCTGGCACGTGGGCAGTGTGCGGCGTGTGGGCACCGAGCCTGATGCCAGCGTGCCGGGCTACGGCCCAAGTGAGAAGATCAAGGACGGCCAGGTAGCGGTCCATGGCATGAGCCATGACGATATTCGTGAGGTTATCGAAGCCTTTGCCCAGGCTGCTCGTGACGCTCAAGCCATCGGCATGGACGGCGTGGAGATTCATGGTGCCCACGGCTATCTGATCGATCAGTTTTTCTGGGCCGGCAGTAATCAACGTACCGACGAGTATGGTGGCGATTTGGCTGGACGTTCGCGTTTTGCCATCGAGCTGATCCAGGCTGTACGGGCCGCCGTGGGTGCTGATTTCCCGATCATTTTCCGCTTCTCGCAGTGGAAGCAGCAGGACTACAGTGCCCGTCTGGTTGAAAGCGCCGAAGCGCTGGGTGCATTTTTGCAGCCGCTGGCCGATGCCGGTGTGGACATTTTCCATTGCTCCACTCGCCGCTTCTGGGAGCCAGAGTTCGCAGGCTCTGACCTGAACCTTGCTGGCTGGACTCGCCAGCTCACCGGGAAACCGACCATTACCGTGGGGAGCGTTGGCCTGGATGGCGAGTTCCTGCAGTTCATGGTGGCCACTGACAAGGTGGCGCAGCCGGCCAGTCTGGAAAACCTGCTGGTGCGTCTGAGCAATGATGAGTTCGACCTGGTAGCAGTAGGGCGTGCGTTGCTGGTCGATCCGGATTGGGCGGCCAAGGTGCGCGATGGGCGCGAGCAGGACATTTTGCCATTCAGCCGTGAAGCGTTGACGACTCTGGCTTGATGATCAGCGCTGGCGGCGGTGGCTGCATTACGTTGCGGCCTTGGCGACAGGCAGCGTGAAGATGGCCCTCGAACTGCTCGACAACTGCTGACCAGCCTTGCCGGCTGGCGTGTTGTCGGGCGTTCAAGCGTACTCGTCGTAACGCTTCGGGGTCATTGAGCAGCCAGTTACAGGCATCGATAAAAGCTGCTTCGTCGCCCGGCATGGCCAGCGCACCGCTGTGGCCGTGCCGGATGTGCTGGGCGGCGGCTGCCTGATCGTAGGCCACCACTGCCAGCCCCGCTGCCATTGCTTCAAGCACCACGTTGCCGAAGGTTTCGGTCAGGCTGGGGAATAGGAAAATATCCCCGGACGCGTAATGTTCGGCCAGGGCTTCAGCGCGTTGGGCTCCGCAGAACAAGGCGTCAGGTAGCTGCTGTTGCAAAGCCCTGCGCTGCGGGCCATCACCGACCACAATCAACTTGATGCGTCGCTGTGGATAGTTTTTCTGTGCTGCGTGCAGGCAGTGTTGCAGCACGCCGAGGTTTTTCTCCGGCGCCAGACGTCCGACATGCAATAACGCGATGTCGTCGTTTCCCAGTCCCCACTGTTCACGCAATGCCTGGCTTCGCCTTCCCGGCTTGAACAATTGGCTGTCCACGCCGTGGCCCATCAGCGTGAGGTTGTCGAAACCGCGACGTCCTAGTTCAAGATGCTGGCTGACGCTTGCTACCAGGGTGGTATGGGTACGACGGTGGAACGCGCGTAGGTAGTGGGTAAGCAACCTGGCCAGCATCCCCAGCCCATACTCGCTCGAATACTGGTGAAAGTTGGTGTGAAAGCCGCTGATCACGGCTATTCCCAGCCTGCGCGCCGCCCTCAGAGCACTTAAGCCCAGCGGCCCTTCGGTGGCGATGTACAGCACGTCTGGACGCTGTCTGCGCCAGCGTCGCATCAGCTTGTGCATAGAAACCTGGCCCCATTGCAATCCTGGATAGCCCGGTAACGGCCAGCCTCGGCAGAGCAATTGCCAGTCACTTTTGTCACCCGGCGGATCCTCCGCCTGACGTGGGCGGATCAGCTCGACGTGATGGCCTCGCTGGCACAACCCCTCGATCAAGTGGCCAAGGGTAATTGCCACGCCATTGATTTCCGGTGGGAAGGTTTCGCTGACCAGGGTGACGTGCAGGGATGGGGCGCTCATAAGGCCAGTTTCAGCGGCCTCGATTGCGCAGCAATGACATATTGATGACTGATTTGTGATGCCCGGTTTTTAGTGCTTGCTGGCTGAAAATATTTCCCAGGCGGGTACTCAAGAATGTGTGCCGATCTGCCGATGCAGAGGCACTCGAATGACCGATTTCGCTCCAGGAGAGCGTTGATGTTCAACAGCAAACTGAAAAAAGAAAACCTCAAGTTGCGCGAAGAGCTGCTGTCGATGGAGCAGGTCAAAAGCAGTCTGGACAGCGAGATGCTGGTTCTGGAGCTTGACCCTCAGGGGCGGATTGAATCGGTCAACAGCAATTTCGAAAAGGAAATGATCTACAGCAGCCATCAACTGATTGGCCGTAATATCGAGGAAATAATCCCGCCTCACGTCAAGCAACTGGATTTCTACCAGCGCATGAAGGCTGCAATTACTCGCGGCGAGCACCTCAACGGTGCGTTTCGCCTGCTGCGCGGCAATGGTGAAGAGGCTTGGCTGCGCTCCATTCTGCAGCCGGTGAAAAACAGTGAGGGACGCCTCAAGTTTTTCACTCTGCACTCCAGTGATCTGACCCGTACGATCGAGACCTCGCGTGAACATGAGAGCCTGATCAAGGCACTGATGCGCTCTACTGCCGTGATCGAGTTCAATCTGCAGGGCGAAGTACTGACCGCCAATGACCGCTTCCTGCAGACCATGGGCTATCGCCTGGAGCAAGTTGTCGGCAAACATCACCGTATGTTCTGTGAGCCGCAGGAGTACAACTCCACTGCCTACCATGCGTTCTGGGAGCGTTTGCGCCACGGTCAGTTCGTTGCCGAACGCTTCAAGCGTGTGGACGCGCATGGCCGGGTGGTCTGGCTGGAAGCGTCCTATAACCCGATCATCGATGCTCATGACGTACTCTACAAAGTGGTCAAGTTCGCTACCGTGATCACCGAACAGGTCAATCAGGAAATTGCCGTGGCTGCAGCGGCCGATATCGCCTACACCACCTCGCTGGAAACCGACAGCAGTGCGCGCAAGGCTACGGATGTGGTGACCCAGACCGTCGATGTCATGCGTGGCCTGGAGTCGTGCATGCAGGAAGCGGCGGAGGGTATCGAAGCGCTGAACAAGCAGTCGCAGGTCATCGGTTCGATCATCAAGACCATCAGTGACATCGCCGGACAAACCAACCTGTTGGCCCTCAATGCCGCCATCGAGGCAGCTCGCGCCGGAGAGCAGGGGCGCGGCTTTGCCGTTGTAGCCGACGAAGTACGGCAGTTGGCTTCGCGCACCAGCACGGCCACCGAGGAAATCGCCCGGGTGGTGCAGCAGAACGAGCAGTTGGCCAAGGCTGCGGTGGATATCATCGACAGCAGCAAGCGTCAGGCCGAGGAGGGGCTGATGCTTGCCGGTCACACCGGTACGGTGATCGTTGAAATCCAGGACGGGGCGAAAAAGGTCGTCAATGCCGTGGGGCAGTTTTCAAGTCAACTGAACGTCTGAGTACGGGCGCCTGCCTTGCACACAAGGCAGGCGCCCGCATTGACCAAGCCGATGTGGCTCAGTTGAACGGTGCCGGACGCGGCGTTTGCGCCGAAGACGGTGGCAGTATTGGCAGTTTGAAACTCGGTTGATCGCCGGTCAGCGTATCGAGGAAGGCGACGATCTGGGAGACCTCGTCACCGCTCAACTTGCGCCCCAATTGCAACCGCGCCATCACATCCACTGCTTCTTCCAGTTGCCAGTAGGCGCCGTCATGGAAGTAGGGGTAGGTCAACGCGACGTTACGCAGCGTCGGCACCTTGAACATCATACGGTCCTGATCCTTGCCGGTCAGCCCCGCGACACCTTGGGCCGGGTTTTTGGTGGCATAGGGTTCGACCATGCCCATTTTCTGGAACGAGGCGCCACCTACGGCTTCGCCATTATGGCAAGCGACGCAGCCGATGCTTTTGAACAACTGATAGCCTTTCTCGGCGGTGGCGCTGATGGCTTTTTTGTCCCCCTTCAGCCAACGATCGAATGGAGCGTTGGGTGTGACCAGGGTTTCTTCGAAGGCTGCAATGGCGTCGGTTACCTCGTCGATGGTGACGTTGTCATTGCCGTACACCTGCTTGAACGATGCTTTGTACTGGGGAATCGAGCGCAGCACGTCCACCGCCAGGTCGTGGGTGAAGCCCATTTCTCCGGGGTTGGCGATGGGCCCACCGGCCTGCTCTTTGAGGGTAGCGGCGCGGCCATCCCAGAACTGGGCGACGCTCATGCTCGAGTTGAGCACGGTAGGGGAGTTGATCGGGCCTTGATGCCAGTTGTGACCGATGGAGGTTGGCAGGTTATCGCTACCGCCCATGCTCAGGTTGTGGCAAGAGTTGCAGGAAATGAAGCCGGACTTGGACAGGCGTGGATCAAAGAACAACTGCTTGCCCAGCTCAACCTTGGCTGCATTGGTGATCTTCGCCGGTTGTACCGGCAAGATGGGCTCGTTGGCAGGGGCTGAGCCCCATGCCTGTCCTCCCGCCATTAACCCGAACATCAGCATCAGTGGTCTAAACATGGTGCACTCCCCTACAGGCTTATAGTTTTAATAACCATGTTCCATGTAGGGGTTTGCTGCCGTGATACAGATCAACGCCGATATCAGCGTTTCTGTACTGCTGCTGTTTCGGCTCCGCGCTCGCGCACCCAGAACAAGGTGGCGCCAGCAACCGCGGCGGGCATCATCAGGATGTTGACGAAAGGAATCATCAGCGCCAGATAGGTGATGCCACCAAAGCCCAGGCTCTGCCAGCGCTTTTCGCGCAGCCAGGCGAGCATGTCTTGCCAACTCATCTTGTGGTTGTCGGCCGGGTAGTCGATGTACTGGATCGCCATCATCCAGATACCGAACAGCAGCCACAGCGGCGCGGCGATGATGTTGACCACTGGAATCAGCGACAGGACGAAAAGCGCCAGGGCCCGCGGCAGGAAGTAGCCCAGCTTGCGCATCTCGCGGCTGAGGGTGCGCGGGACCATGGCGGTCAGTTCGGCCCAGCTGAAGGCCGGGAAGTCATCCGTGCCGCGTACGACCACTTCGACCTTTTCAGCGAGAAAGCCGTTGAAGGGCGCAGCGATAATGTTCGCCAGCAACGTGAAGGTGAAGAACACCATCAACACCACCAGTGCGACGAACAATGGCCACAGCACGTAGTTGAGAAAGCTCAGCCAGCTCGGCAGGCTTGGCATGAGTGAATCGACCCAGAGGCTGAATTGATGGCCAGCGAAATAGATCAAACCGACGAACAGCAGCAGGTTGACTGCCAGAGGCAGCAATACGAATAGGCGCAGGCTCGGGCTCAGGACCAGATTCAGTCCTTCACGCAGGTACTGAGGGCCAGAGAGTACAGGGGCTTGCATAGAGAACTCCGGGTAAAGGCAAACGCGCTGACCTTACCGAGTTTGAGCGGCTGGCGAAAGCGCGGCGCTATGGAGGAAACGGGCTGTAACAAAGCTCGGCTCCTGGCTAGGCGTACTGTCATAGGCAAACAGCTGTAGTCCCTGATGATGAATAGAGCCGGCCTATAAGGTGGATTGTCTAAGGATATTTCCTTAATCTCTGCGGCCTCGCTAAAGTGCGCACATATTTTTCAACGCCTTCGAATTCTGATCTTCAAGGAGTTTTCATGAGCATTCTGGTCAACAAGCAAGCCCCTGATTTCGATGCGGCGGCAGTTCTGGGCGACGGTTCTATCGTCGACAGCTTCAAGCTTTCCTCGCTGCGCGGCAAATACGTCGTGCTGTTCTTCTGGCCGCTGGACTTCACCTTTGTCTGCCCGTCGGAAATTATTGCCCACAACAACCGCATGGATAAATTCCGTGAGCTGGGTGTTGAAGTGGTAGGTGTCTCCATCGATTCGCAGTTCACTCACCACGCCTGGCGCAGCACGCCGGTGGAGAAGGGTGGTATCGGCGAAGTCGAATTCACCATGGTTGCCGACGTCAAGCACGAAATCACCCGTGCCTACGGTATCGAACACGATGCTGGCGTAGCACTGCGTGCCTCGTTCCTGATCGACCAGCAAGGCGTGGTCCAGCACCAGGTTGTCAACAACCTGCCGCTGGGTCGTGAAGTCGACGAGATGATCCGTCTGGTCGAAGCACTGCAGTTCACCGAGCAGCACGGCGAAGTTTGCCCTGCTGGCTGGCGTCCGGGCCAGAAAGGTATGAAGGCTGATGCCAAAGGCGTTGCCGACTACCTGGCGGAAAACGCCGCCAGCCTGTAAGGCTGCGTTTAAACGGTTTTCAGAACCTGCGGCCAAAAGCCTTCCCCAAGTGCTTCGCAGGTTCTTTTTTATCCCAGCCGGCCACCCCGGCGATACGAAGCGGGCAATCCAGCGCCCGCTTTGACAGGAGAGCGTCATGTCTGAAGTTCGTCATTCGCGTGTGATTATTCTTGGCTCCGGCCCTGCCGGTTACAGTGCCGCCGTGTACGCCGCACGTGCCAACCTCAAGCCGCTGCTGATTACCGGCATGCAGGCTGGCGGCCAGCTGACCACCACCACGGAAGTCGACAACTGGCCGGGCGATGCCCATGGCCTGACTGGTCCGGCACTGATGCAGCGTATGCAGGAACACGCCGAACGCTTCGAGACCGAAGTGGTGTTCGATCACATCAACGCCGTTGACCTGGCCAGCAAGCCGTACACCCTCAAAGGTGACAGCGCCACCTACACCTGCGATGCCCTGATCATCGCTACCGGTGCCAGCGCTCGCTACCTGGGCCTGCCATCGGAAGAAGCGTTCATGGGCAAAGGTGTTTCTGCCTGCGCGACCTGCGATGGTTTCTTCTACCGCAACAAGCCAGTGGCAGTCGTCGGTGGCGGTAACACCGCTGTTGAAGAAGCCCTGTACCTGGCCAACATCGCCAGCAAGGTTACGCTGGTTCACCGCCGCGAAACGTTCCGCGCCGAGAAAATCCTGGTCGACAAGCTCAACGCACGTGTGGCTGAAGGCAAGATCGAGCTGAAGCTCAACGCCACCCTGGACGAAGTTCTGGGCGACGACATGGGTGTCACCGGTGCTCGTCTGAAGAACAACGATGGCAGCTTCGATGAAATCAAGGTTGACGGCGTGTTCATCGCTATCGGTCATACCCCGAACACTTCGCTGTTCGAAGGTCAGCTGACCTTGAAGGATGGCTATCTGGTGGTAAACGGTGGGCGTGATGGCAATGCTACCGCTACCAACGTTGAAGGCGTGTTTGCCGCGGGCGACGTAGCCGACCACGTGTATCGCCAGGCGATCACCTCGGCCGGTGCTGGTTGCATGGCTGCGCTGGATGTCGAGCGCTACCTGGACGGTCTGCAGAACGCTTGATTCTGCTGTAGCAAAAATTGCGGGGCAATCCCGCTCCCACCGGTGGCTGCACTAGCCGGTAGGAGCGGGATTGCCCCGCAATGCGTTTACAGGCTCAGACGCATGGACAAGTCCACAGCCTTCACATCCTTGGTCATGGCACCAATGGAGATGTAGTCCACGCCGGTCTCGGCAATCACCCGCAGGGTGTCTTCGTTTACGCCCCCGCTGGCCTCAAGCTTGGCCTTGCCGGCATTCAGGCGCACGGCTTCGCGCATGTCGTCCAGGCTCAGTTCGTCGAGCATGACGATGTCGGCACCGGCAGCCAAGGCTTGCTCGAGCTCTTCCAGACTTTCCACTTCGACTTCCACCGGCTTGCCGGGCGCGATCTTGTGGGCGGCGCTGATAGCCTGGGCAATTCCGCCGCTGGCGGCGATGTGGTTTTCCTTGATCAGGAAGGCATCGAACAGACCGATACGATGATTGTGGCAACCGCCACAGGTGACCGCGTACTTCTGCGCCAGGCGCAGGCCCGGCAGGGTCTTGCGGGTATCGAGCAGCTTGACCTGGGTATCGGCGACTTTATCGGCGAAGAACTGCGCGCGCGTTGCCACACCCGAGAGCAATTGCAGGAAATTCAGCGCACTGCGCTCCCCGGTCAGCAGCGAGCGGGCGGGTCCTTCCAGATGAAACAGCGGCTGGTTGGGCTGGGCACGCTCGCCGTCCTTTACCTGCCAATGCACCGCTACCCGCGGATCGAGCTGACGAAACACGGCATCGACCCAGGCACTGCCGGCGATGACGCACGCATCGCGGGTAATGATAGTGGCTTTGGCAAGGCGCTCGGCCGGGATCAACTGGGCGGTGATGTCGCCACTGCCAACGTCTTCGAGCAACGCACGGCGCACGTTGGCTTCGATTTCGGCGGTCAGGTCGGCGAGGCGTAAATTCGGCATGGCAGGCTCCACAAGCTAATTGCCCGGGATTATAGGGCAGCCCGTGCTGGCGAGTGTCTTGATTTTGCCAGATAATGCGACTTGTATTTGACGTCATGGCTTTGACGATCTGTCGCCTCACTACAAAAATCTACCCTGCAAGGAGTCCGGGATGCACAAAGACGGGAAGGTGGTGCCAATCAAGGCCACCATCGATCAGGCGCTCAACGCGCCTATGGCTCGTCTGCCGGTGGTGCTTCTGCAGGTGCGTGACAAAGCTGCATTACAACTGCGTCAAGGGCTGCAGGCGTTGTTCGAGAATGCCGACGACATGCTGTTCGAGATGGCTGATAAAGCGGTCAGTAACAGTGAGCAGAACGCACTGTTCGAAGCCATGCGAGACCTGCGGCTGAAAAGCAAGAATATCGAGCGTGGCTACCTGGACTGCTTCTATGAAGCCTTCGGGCGCATGGGGCAGGCCGAGATGCTGTTACCCGGGCAGTCTGGCAGCCGTGAACAGTCAGCTCAGACGGTTTTGAACGAGCAAGAGCGCTCCAGCGTGCTGGAGGCGATGGTCGAGCGGATTCTTGCGCGCGACGGCTTTGCCCTCAATCAGCTGACCTTGCGTTTCAGCGCACTGACCGGCCAGCCTCTCGATGACCGACGCAATCCACTCGGCCCGGCCATGCTATGTGAGTACTTTCTCCAGGCTGGGCGCAATCTGGGGGTGGGCATCAAGGTCAAGCTGATCATCCTCAAGCTTTTCGAGCGTTACGTCCTGCAGGACGCCCAGCAACTGTATGGCGAAGCCAATCAGTTATTGATGGCGACCGGGATTCTGCCTGAACTCAAAGCGGTACATCGGCGTCGAGCGCAGCACCGTCCCATACCAAGCGTCGAGGACACCTCCTGCCAATGTGGTGAGCCGAATATAGAGCTGGATGCCAACGAGCAGGCGGTATTCGCCTCTTTGCAAAGTTTGCTGTCGAGGGTGCGTGGACGTGTAGCGCCGCGGCTTGAGGCGTGTAGCCCGGTGCAGCCGATCAGTACTCGTGATCTGCTGCGCCTGCTTTCTCATCTGCAGCACTATGTACCGCCGGCCTGCGAGGCTGATGATTTCGACCTGCACCAGCAGCTTGAGCAGTTGTTGACTCGCGTCAGTGTAAAGAGCGGCACCTACCGCAAGGTCGAAGGGGTTGATGAGGATGTCATCAACCTGATTGCCATGCTCTTCGATTTCATTCTTGCCGATCACAACCTGCCGCATTCTCTGCGCAGCCTGATCGGACGTATGCAGATCCCCATGCTCAAGGTTGCAGTGCTGGATAAGCGCTTTTTCAGTCGCAGCTGTCATCCCGCCCGACGCCTGCTCAACGAAATCGCCACCGCAGCCGTGGGTTGGGAGGCAGGCGATGACGGCCAGCGCGATGCCTTTTACCTGCGCGTGGAGAAAATCATCCAGAGCCTGCTTAACGACTTTGACGATGATCCGGTGATTTTTTCCGAACTGCTTAACGAATTTGTCGCCTTCAGCAGCGAAGAGCGACGGCGCAATGAACTGCTGGAACAACGCACGCGTGATGCCGAAGAAGGCCGCGCACGCGCGCATCTGGCGCGTCAACGCGTGCAGCAGGAGCTCAATCGCCGGCTCTTGGGCAAAAGCCTGCCACGGGTGGTGGTGCGCTTGCTCGAAGAGGCCTGGAGCCAGGTGCTGCTACTGGCTTATCTCAAGTATGGTGATACATCGGTTTCGTGGCTCGAAGGGCTGGAGACCATGGATGAATTGATCTGGAGTGTCGAGCATTCCACCGACGAGCCGCAGGCGCGCCAGCGCTTGCTTGAGATTTTGCCGGGGTTGCTCAAGGCTCTGCGTGATGGCCTGGCCAGCGCTGCTTTTGATCCCTTCGCCACCAGCGAGTTCTTTGCGCAACTGGAAGCCTTGCACATACAGGCATTCGACAATCCGTTCACTGACAGCCAACTGAGCAACGCCGGATTGGAGCGTGTGCTGGTGCTCGATGAAATCAACCTGATCGGCCCGGAACAGGCAATGCCGGTGGACAGCGTGATGTGCATGACCAACGACGATCCGGCTTTACTGCAAGTGCAACGCTTGCGTATTGGCAACTGGGTAGAGCTGAAGGATGGCGAAGATGTGCAGCGATGCAAGCTGATTACCCAGATCGACAGCACTGACCGGCTGGTGTTCGTCAACCGCACCGGCCTCAAGGTTTGTGAGTATTCGCCGCTCGCGCTGGCAGCTGCCTTTCGCCGCGGTAATGCGCGCGTACTCGACGACACGCTGCTGTTCGACCGGGCGTTGGACTCGGTAGTGAGTCAATTGCGCCGACATCAGCTGCGTTAGTTTTCCCACGTGTTTTAACCATGCATCCCTTTACGCCTCGGGGCATACTGAGAGCGTGCTCTCGTGCCTCAGGATTTTCTATGCAACTGGACCGCACTACAGGTTGGTTCGCCGGCATCACTCATTGCCCTTCGCCGAACTTCAATGCCCGCGCCGACGGCGAAGTCATCTCTCTGCTTGTGATTCACAATATCAGTCTGCCGCCCGCGCAGTTTGCTACCGGCAAGGTCCAGGAGTTCTTTCAAAATCGCCTGGACCCGGACGAACACCCCTATTTCGAAGGGATCAAGCATCTGCGCGTGTCAGCGCACTTTCTGATTGAGCGAGACGGCAAGGTGACCCAGTTCGTTTCCTGTCTGGATCGCGCCTGGCATGCTGGGGTGTCCTGTTTTGCCGGACGTGAATCCTGCAACGACTTTTCCATCGGCATCGAGCTTGAAGGCACGGATGAGCTGCCTTTCACCGATGCCCAGTATCAGGCTCTGGAGCAACTGACCCGTCAGATCCAGGTTGCCTGGCCGGCCATTGACGAGCAGAGAATCCAGGGCCACAGCGATATTGCCCCGGGGCGCAAGACCGACCCGGGCCCAGCTTTCGACTGGTCGCGATACCGTGCGGCCTTGCAGAACAAAGAGGGCAGATCATGAGTTTTCTGGTGTTGTTACTGGTGCTGTGGGTCGAGAAATTTTCGGCATTGCGCCAGCGACTGCAACGCGACGGTTTCTTTCGTGCCGAACTTGCCCGCCTGGAGCGCAGCGGCAAAAGCCATCCATGGTGGCTGCTGCTGATACTGGTGCTGTTGCCGGTGCTGCTGGTGGCTTTGCTGGTTCATGTGCTGCAACCGGTCGCCTACGGCTTGCTGGCACTGCCAGTGCATTTGCTGGTGCTGATCTACAGCCTGGGCCGCGGTGACGTCAAAGCATCACTGGGCCCGTTTCGCGACGCCTGGCGGCGCGGCGATGAGCAAGCTGCGGTGCACGTGGCCGAACGTGACCTGAATGTGACCGGCGACGACGCGTCATCTCTGCTCGAGCGGGTTCAGGGGCACTTGTTGTGGCAAGCGTACCAAAGCTTCTTTGCGGTGATTTTCTGGTATGCCCTGTTGGGCCCGGCGGCGGCGCTGGCCTATCGTTTGCTGGCGTTGAGCGCCGAGCATGCCAATACGGCAGCGCTGCGTGAACGTGCCCAGCAATTGCGTCATGCCTTCGACTGGGCGCCGGTACGAGTGCTGGGTGTGAGCTTTGCCCTGGTCGGCAATTTTGTTGCAGTAAGCCGAGTGATGCTGCACGAGTTGCTCAATTGGCACATCAGTGCGGAAAAATTGATCGCATCGGTCGGTAAAGTCGCCGGGGACATGCCAGCAGATGTGCCAGCAGGACCTGTTGGTCTGGTCGGGCTGGATTCGCTATGGGAGCTGCTGCTTCGCTCTGCAGTGCTCTGGTATGCGTGTTTCGCCCTGTGGACCGTCCTTGGCTGACTCCGCGAGCGGGAGCAGCCGCTGGTCTGCTCCCGCATCGGTTTACCTTAAGTTACAAAACCTCCTTCCGATATGCGTTATACAGGTGCTGAAATTTCATCAGTGGCCTAGTGCCATTGTGCGCGCATAACAATAAGAATCGGAGGGGACCGCCTGTGAAGAGTCTGTTGTATCCGGCCATCGCACTGATGAATCGGCTGAGCTTCGGGATGAAATTCAGCCTGATCAGTATTCTGTTCTTCCTGCCTATGTTGGTGACCAACTACTACCTGGTCCACGACTCCTACGCGAAATTCCATGCCACCCAGGTCGAGCTCAAGAGTCTTGAACTGCTGGGTAACAGTATGACCTTGCGTGGTGACCTGGAAACCCTGGGCAACCTGGTACAAATCAACGCCATACTCGGCCAGTCGGGTAAGGCCGGCGATCTTGAGGCGCAGATTTCGACGCTTGAGCAGCAAGTGTTCGAGCGTTTGTCGGGTATTTCTGCTGTTATCGCCGATGAGGGCCAGGCGCGGGACCTCCATGGCAAGCGCGATGACATGCTCAACTTGCTTAAAGCTGCCCAAGCCGAGTCGTCCCTGACCAGCAAGGTTGCCCATCTCGACAAGCTTCTGGCGCAGGCGCAGGTGTTGAGCAAAATGATTGCCAGTCAGGCCGGACTTACCCAGGACGGCGATGTGGCAATTCGCCAACTGACAGAATTGATGGTCAACGTCACTCCTGAAGTGACCCAGACCCTGGGCGAAGGCCGGGCGATGGGGGCTTATTCGCTGGGCCAAGGCTTTCTCAACTCTGCTGTCAGTACCCGCTTCGAAGATTTGCTGCAGCGACTGGACAAGCTCTCAGCAAACTATGCGTTGAGGGTCCAGGAGGCATTGGCCAGTGAGCCTGCTGCGCAGGCGCGTCTAGGCAGCCTGGCCAGCAGCAGCCAGGCTTCGTTGAAGCAGGCCAGTGAGCTGTTCGAAGAACAGGTGGTCATGGCCGAAACCTTCGACGCACCGTGGTTGGGGTTCTACCAGCAAGTCAGCGCGCTGATGGCCCATACCTACGCGCTCAACACGGCTACAGGGGAGTTTCTGGATCAGCAATTACAGCAGCGTCTCGGCGAGCATCGTTTGCACATGATCTTGCTGGTATCTGCGCTGGCAGGCGTATTTTTACTGATCGTCTATCTCTACGGCGGTTTCTACGCATCTACCCGTCATACCCTGAAAAGCCTGGGCGAGGTGATGGACAAGGTTGCTGCCGGGGATATGACCGTAAGCTTTCGAGCCAACAGCCGTGACGAACTGGGTGAGCTGGGGCAGGTGTTCAACGGTACGGTCCAGCGTATTCATGATCTTATCGAGCAGGTCGGTCGCACTGTGGTTGAAGTCGAGCACCAGGCAGAGCAGGTGCATGCGGTGTCGGCACGCAGCAATCAGGCGGTCAGTGGCCAGCGTGGGCAGATCGAGCAGGTGGCCACGGCCATGAATCAGATGTCGGCCACTGCCCAGGAAGTGGCGCGCAGTGCCGCGGCGGCGGTCAACAGTGCTCATAGCGTCAATCAGGAAACCGTGAGTGGCCGCGGTCTGGTAGAGGTTCAGCAAGGCAATATTGCGCGACTGGCCGGAGAAATCGATCAGTCAGTGGCGGTCATCAATCAACTAGCAGGTGACAGTCAGGCCATCAGTCGCGTACTTGAAGTCATCAAGAGCATTGCCGAGCAAACCAACCTGCTGGCACTCAATGCTGCCATCGAGGCCGCGCGTGCCGGAGAACAGGGGCGTGGCTTTGCCGTGGTGGCCGATGAAGTACGTACCCTGGCCAAGCGTACCCAACACTCGACCGAAGAAATCGACCAGATGATCTCGCGCCTGCAAGGCGGTGTCGGTGCTGCGGTCAAGGCCATGGATGCCAGCCACCAAGTGGCTGCCGGTACGGTCGGGCAGTCGCAGCAGGTGCAGCAGGCCCTGGAAAACATACTGGGCGCGGTTGGTACCATCGTCGATCAGAACCAGCAGATTGCGGCGGCGGTCGAGCAGCAGACAGCGGTTGCCCAGGACATCGACCAGAATATCGTGCAGATCAATCGGGCAGCCGAACACACCACCCAAGGCGCTCACCAGACTGAAGATGCCAGCCGCCAGCTGTCAGCCCAGGTGATGGAGCTCAAGCGCCTGATCGGAGCATTCAGAGTCTGATATCAGCAGTTGCTGAACTTTTCCACGCTGTGACAAAGTAGCGCCCTTAAGGATTCCAGGGAGCCGGATGTGTCGGCAACGCTGCGGGTGTAGTCTCACCCTCACAGCAACGGAACCACGAGTCCCCCGCGATTCGGCTCCCTCAGCATATTCACTGACGAGGTACAGACATTGGCCATCATCCACCCTAAAGTTCGCGGTTTTATCTGCACCACTACGCATCCAACCGGTTGCGAGCTGAACGTACGTGATCAGATCGAAGCCACCCGCAAGCAGGGCGTGCGCAAGGATGGTCCGAAGAAGGTCCTGGTGATCGGTGCATCCAGCGGCTACGGCCTGGCAGCACGCATCACCGCCGCGTTCGGCTTTGGTGCAGACACCCTGGGCGTATTCTTCGAAAAGCCGGGTACTGAGACCAAGCCAGGCACTGCCGGCTGGTACAACGCCGCCGCATTCGACAAGTTCGCCAAGGCCGAAGGCCTGTACAGCAAGTCGATTAATGGCGATGCCTTCTCCGACGAAGCGCGGGCCAAGGTCATTGAACTGATCAAGAACGAAATGGGCGGCCAGGTCGACCTGGTGGTCTACTCGCTGGCTTCGCCTGTGCGCAAACTGCCACAGACCGGTGAACTGGTACGTTCGGCCCTCAAGCCGATTGGCCAGCCGTACAAGTCGACTGCCATCGACACCAACAAAGACACCATCATCGAGGCCTCCATCGAGCCTGCTACCGAGCAGGAAATCGCTGATACCGTTACCGTCATGGGTGGCCAGGACTGGCAACTGTGGATCGATGCCCTGAATGCTGCCGGCGTTCTGGCCCCGCAAGCTCGTACTGTTGCCTTCAGCTACATCGGTACCGAGATTACCTGGCCGATCTACTGGCACGGCGCCTTGGGCAAGGCCAAGATGGACCTGGACGAAACGGCCAAGCGTCTGAGCAGCAAAGTCGGTGGTGGCGCCAATGTGGCGGTGCTCAAGTCCGTGGTTACCCAGGCAAGCTCGGCTATTCCGGTGATGCCGCTGTACCTGTCGATGGTCTTCAAGATCATGAAGGAAAAGGGTGTTCACGAAGGTACTCAGGATCAGTTGGACCGTCTGTTCCGTGACCGTCTGTACCGTGAAGATGGTGCACCGGCAGCACTGGACGAAGAAGGCCGCCTACGTCTGGACGATTGGGAGCTGCGTGATGACGTCCAGGATGCCTGCAAAGCCCTGTGGCCAACTGTGACCACCGAGAATCTGTTCGACGTTACCGACTATAAGGACTACAAGCGCGAGTTCCTCAAGTTGTTCGGTTTCGAGCGTGCGGACGTTGATTACGACGCCGATGTAGCCACCGACGTTAAATTCGACTGCATCGAGCTGTAAGCAGTCCTCTGCCGCCGTTCCCGTATTCGTGCGGGAGCGGCGACTGTTTGAGGTTTCCCGATGAGCAGCCTCGAAGCATTTTCACCTCTATTGGCCGCCAGCAGCGCTGCACAAGCGTTTCGCGAAACGGCAAGCGATGGTTATTCCATTGGCGGTTTCAGCTGGCACCATCCCTTGGTCGACAGCGCACGCCCGGTGGTGATCATTAACGCTGCCACCTCGGTGCGTTGCAGTTACTACGCCCGTTTTGCCCAATACCTGTTCAACCACGGCTTCGATGTCATGACCTATGACTATCGCGGCATTGGAGAGTCGCGCCCGGCATCGATGCACAACTTCAAGGCGACCTGGACCGACTGGGGCGTACTGGACTTCGAAGCGGTATTGCAGCGTGCTCATCGAGAGTTTCCCGGCCAGCCGATCGATGTTGTCGGCCATAGCTTCGGTGGCTGTGCGGCAGGATTGGCGGCATCGTCCACCCAGTTGCGCAGGTTGGTAACGGTGGGCGCGCAGTTTGCTTATTGGCGTGACTATGCCGCCGACAGCCGCTGGCAGCTGTTTGGCAAGTGGCATGTAGTAATGCCGCTGCTGACGCAGCTCTTCGGATATTTTCCCGGCAAGCGCCTGGGTTGGTTGGAAGACACCCCGGCCGGCGTGGTCAAAGACTGGAGCACGTTGAGCGCAGCCTACGAGCGGCGTCCCAGCGGCAAGGCGTTGATCGAACGGCCGTTTACCCGGTTCAGGGCGCAAACCTTGGCGATCAGTCTGACCGATGATCCTTTCGGCACGGTTGCGGCAATCGAGCGCTTGCTCAGTTACTGTGCCTCCAGTTCACCCAGCCATTTGCGCATTGCACCGGCCGATATCGGCGAGGCGCAGATTGGCCATTTCGCTTTTTTCCACAATCGTTTCGAGACCCGGCTCTGGCCAATTGCCCTGCAGTGGCTGCAACACGGGCAATTGGCCGATGGCGCGCCGGGACGCCTGCTCGCCCTTAGCGAGCCTTGAGCGGCGGTGCCGCAAACGTGACGCCGGCCAGGCCGTGCTGCATCAGGGCGCGGATGTTGCCGTGGTCGCTGCCTTCAGGGGTAGCCAGGACCGAGCGGTAGTGTTCGCCGAATGCCAGCAGCGTTTCTTCGTTGCTCAGACCTTCGAGCAGGGCCAGGCCCAAGGTTTTGCATGAGCCTTCGTTCTGTCCGGCAGTACTTTCCACACCGCCATTGCTGAATGCTTGTGGCTGATACTCGTAGTGGGCAGCGACAAAAGCCAAGGTGTCCGCGAAGGCATGTTCGCCACTGTTCAGGCTTTTGCGCAGGGTGTTCAGATCAGTCATGGGGTTTTCCTTTGGCAAAGGCAGCTTGCTGTTCGGAGCTGGCTTCTTTCTGGTATTGGGCTTTCCACTCGGCATAGGGCATGCCGTAGACCACTTCGCGGGCGTCATCCAGGCTCAGTTCGATCTGGCGCTCGTCGGCGGCGGCCTTGTACCACTTGGACAGACAGTTACGACAGAAACCGGAAAGGTTCATCAGGTCGATGTTCTGTACATCCTTGCGGCTGTCCAGATGAGCAACCAGCCGGCGGAAGGCGGCGGCTTCTAGCTCAAGTTTTTGTTGGTCGTTCATGGTCATTCTCGTGACAAGGACAATTCAGTCTACCGCGATGCGGTTTTTCAGATGGCGGCCACCGTTGATGACCACATTGCTGCCGGTGCTGTATTGGCTTTCGAGGAGGAATTGCACCGCCTCGATCAGCGGCTGCGCGCCCGGCTCAAATTCCAGCAAGGCCTTCTTCAGGGTTTGTTGACGGTACGCGTCGTCGCTGTTTTCCTTGAGAATCAGCAGCCCGGGCAGAATCGCATTGACCCTGACCACCGGTGCGTATTTCTCGGCAAAGGACAACACCATGTTCTGCAGCGCAGCCTTGGTAGCGGCATAGCCAATGTGGCTCTTGCTGCCGCGCGAGGAGGTTTCGTCGCAGATATGGATGATATCGGCCTTGGCCATTTTCAACAGCTGCTCGCCCAGCGCCAGGTTCAGGTGGTACGGCGCTTCGACGTGCAGTTTGAACATGGTGTTGAGATTGACCAGATCGTCGTCGAGCCACAACGAGGCGTTGTGAATAATTGCTCTGAGGCCGTCATAGTTGCTCTTGAGATGCTCGATCAGGGCCTGGCGGTCGTCTTCCCGGCACAAATCGGCCTGGAACTGGATGATGTTCGGGTGCGTAGCCTCGGGGTTTTTGCTACGGCTGGCGCTGACCACGGTATGGCCGGCCTGCGCCAGGTTCAGGGCCAACGCCAGTCCGACTCGTTGGCTGGCTCCGGTGACAAGAATTGGGCTGTTCATGGTGGGGACGGTCAACTTTTGCAGGTTCGCTTGGATGACCGCCAGCATACCCGAACTAGACCGCGTTGCGCGCACCCTGCGGCCTGCAGCTGCGTGCCGGGGCGTTGAGCCAGTTGGCCAGCAGGCGGGTGGACAAGGGAATGAACACATACACCATCAAGGGCGTTAACCCTAGCGTGCTCAGCAGTATGCGCGGAACCAGGTCGAGGGCGCCCAGCCATTGGCCGAACAACAGGTTGAACAAAAGTGAGACCGGAAAGAACGCCAGCCAGATTGCCACAGCTTGTTTCCAGCGTGGAGGGCGCTGTACCGGATTGGTGCCAAACCAGCCGTCCAGGCCACTGGCCCGCAGCTCGTGCGGCTGCTCGAACAAACCGTCGCCACGGGTCAACCAGGCGTTACGCGAAGCCGAGTGCTCCCAGGCATGCATGGTGTGCTCGTTGGTAAAGCGGAAGATGATTTGAAACTCGTCGCCCTGTGGCGGTGGCGCCAGTACGCCCGAGCCCAGGTAGCCGGTAAAGTCGGTGGCCAATTGTTCGCCTTCGTGAAGCCAGCTCATCAGATCCTGATAGCGGCCTTCGGCGACGCGGCGCGTTACCATCAACGTAACGGGAGGGGTAGACATTGTGTATCTCCTGGCAACGGGGCAGGGCGGATGGCCTTGCCCGTATAATGCGTCCGGGGTGGAGGACGGCATTGGGTTGCATGCAAAAAGCGGGCACGGATTATTCCTGAAATAACCTGACTCGTCAGTGCTGGGTTGTCGCCAACTGACAGAAATGCCAATAGTCGCTTTTGTATTGCCCGGAGTAGAATGTGCTCTACCCCAAAAGAGTCGTGGTTTCTGGCAATGCTTGAGTCTGCCCAGCCTTCATCGAACGCCGGTGACCTCGATCATGAGGAGCTGTTTCCCATTCGTGAAGTCTCGCGCCTGACGGGTATCAACCCGGTTACGCTACGCGCGTGGGAGCGTCGATATGGGCTTATCCAGCCGACACGCACCGAAAGTGGGCACCGCCTCTATTCCCAGGCCGATATCGATGAGGTGCGTAATATCCTCGGTTGGATCGAGCGTGGCGTTGCCGTGAGTAAAGTAGGCAAGATCCTGGCGCGCAGCCAGAGCCTCAAGCTGCAAGGCGAAGTTCGACCCAACCCGATTTCCAAAGACGATTTCAAGCAGTGGCAACTGCAACTGCGCCAAGCTGTAAGAGCGTTCGATGAGCTGCGCCTGGAGCAGGTGTACGGTCAGGTGTTCAGTACTTATCCACAGGTGGTGGCATTCCAGGACATCTTTTTGCCAGTCTGGCAGGAGTTGCGCAGCACCCAGGAAGCGTTCGGTCACCTCAGCGAATGGCTGTTTCTCGATGGTTTCCTGCGCGGCCGCGTGCTCCAGCGCCTGCAGTTGAGCGCTGGGCAGCAGGAGATCAGGGTGGTGCTTGCGGCGATACCTGGCCACTGCCGCGAGCTGGAACTGCTGGTAACCGCGCTGATGCTGGGTACCAGTGAAATTGGGGTGACAGTACTCGGTCTGGGCCAGCCTGTGGAAGAACTCACCCTGGTCTGCGAACGCATGAGTCCACACGCCCTGGTGCTGTTCTCCAATCATCCTCCGGCGCATGACTTGCCCAAGCGTTTGGCTCGGCTTGCTCTGGGCTTGGAGTGTCCGTTATTGCTGGCGGGAGAGGCTGCGGAAATGGCCCAGGACAGCCTTATCGGGTCGCAAGTGGCGTGCCTTGGCAATGAAGGCCGCTTGATGCTGCGTCGTTTGCAGCAATCGCTGGCAGGTCACTTGGATAGTTGAGGATGCAGTTCCGGGTGAGCTTGGCGATGGGCCTGGAGAATGTACTCGCGTAGCCGGTCGATTTCTCCCTGCTGGCTCTGGCTCAGCTTGTACGCAGCCAGGTTTTGCCCGGTCCGACGCTGCAGAATCCCGTGCAAGGCAATGGGCGGGCAATTGTCCGGGGCGAACCAGAGGTCGAAGGTTTTCGGCGGTTTGGGCTGATCCCGAAATTCCACCAATACGCCCTTGAAGGAAATCTCCCGTACCCACAAACCGGTGCTCAGGCCCAGTTCATCTACCAGCGCGACTGGAGTATCGAGGGTCAGGCGCCATGGCCGTACCATCGGGCCTTCTTCATAGATGTGCGGCGCACCCAGTTGCAGCTGCAGGGAGTGGAACTCATCTTCGACCAGATGCAGGGGGAAGGTCATCTGGTGGTTGTCGAACTGCGCCTGCAGGGTGACTTGCTCCTGGGCAATCAGTTGGGTCAGCAGGTGCTTGATCTCGGTGCCGCCATTGACCATCAGGCGCGAAGGCGACTCAGCCGAAGAAGGCTGCGAGGCGCGCTGCATGGTCCTGATAAAGTCCAACTCATCCTGAGTCAGGAGGGCATCTGCTTGCATGGTCGAACTCGAATGGGTCAGTCGTGAATGCATTTAGTCACCGTGATGGACAACCATACGGTAGTTTTGTTTTTACCGTTCGTCGCTTTCCAGCCTGAAAATATATGCCTTGGCTTCGGCGAGCTCGCGTTCCAGTTCCACCAGCCGATGTTCGCTCTCGACCTGGCGGGTGACATCCTTCTGAATACCGATGAAATACTTGAGCTGATCGGCCTCATTGAGCACCGGGGTGATCGACAGTTCATTCCAGAACATGCTGCCATCCTTGCGGTAGTTACGCAGGATTTCCCGGCTTGGTCGGCCGCTGTTGATCGCCTCCCGGATTCGCGCGCGGGCGTCCTGGTCTCGATCATCGGCCTGCAGGAATCGACAGTCTTGATAAAGAATATCGTTGGCTTGGTAACCGGTCATTCGCTCGAACGCCGGGTTCACATAAATCAGGATGGTGTCATCATCACCTTCTTGCTCGGCAATCACGACGCCGTCGACCGAGGCATCGACCATACGTTGCAGCAATGTTGCGTTAATCATTCGACGAGGTCCGCAAGGCTGAAACAAGAACGGCGGTTGATTCTAGAGGATTGGCTGGCGCCTCACATCCGGAGAATGAGGCCTTTTGCCAGTGTCCGATGCTAGTATCCTACGTTTTTACTCAGCTTCGGAATCCTTTATGAAAGTCGCCATCCTTTCCGGTTCGGTCTACGGTACGGCCGAAGAAGTCGCCCGGCATGCTCAGTCCCTGCTCAACGCTGCAGGATTCGAGGCCTGGCACGCCAATCGCGCTACTTTGCAAGATCTTCAGGGCTTTGCTCCTGAAGCCTTCCTGGCGGTGACCTCAACCACGGGGATGGGCGAGTTGCCTGATAACCTGATGCCATTGTTCAGTGAAATTCGCGACGTGCTGCCCGCAGCCTGGCGCGGGCTTCCCGGCGCAGTGATCGGCCTGGGTGATTCCAGTTACGGCGATACCTTCTGTGGAGGTGGCGAACAGATGCGTGAGTTGTTCGCTGAAATGGGCGTGCGCGAAGTGCTACCAATGTTGCGCCTGGATGCCAGCGAAACCGTCACTCCGGAAACCGATGCCGAGCCATGGCTGGCAGAATTGACCAGCGCGCTGCGCGGCTGATCAGTCCGCGTGAGGTTGCTCACGCAGCAATTGCAGCCAGGCCTGCGCTGCGCGTGACAGATAAGCGCCTTTTCGCCAGATGAAGGCGATGTCCCAGCGCAGTTCGGTTGGTTCGCTCAACGTCAGGCGAACCACGCCTGGGCGTTCCAGGCCTCGGGCTACTACGCTCGGCAGCAACACGACGCCCTGGCCTGCGGCGACTAGCGCAGCGAGGAAGTCGGCTTGGCCGCTTCGTCCACCCTCCCTCGGGGTAAAGCCCAGTTGCTGGCACGCGCCAAGCAGCCGGTCATTGAGCACGAAGCTGCGCTGATAGAGCAAAAATGGTGTCTCAGCCAATTGCGCCAGACTGACTCGTCCGGCCCCAGCCAAGGGGTGATCGGTGGGCAGCAGTGCATCGAGCGGCTCATTGCAGAACGGCTGAAACGCGAACGCCGGATCATTCGGTGTCAGGCTGCCACCGAGCTCCAGCTCACCGCTTAGCACGGCCTGCTCGACACTGCGGCTACCGCCTTCAAGCAAATGAATGGTGATGTTGGGATGGCGCCGACGGTACTCGGCGAACAGCCTGGCAAACAGCGCGTCGCTACCAAGCTGCGGCAGTCCAAGACGCAGTTCGCCGCGGCCCAGTTGGCTCAAGTCATCGAGCTCATTGAGCAGTTCCTGGCGCATGCGCAGCATCGCTTCGCCTCGTTCCAGCACAATCCTGCCGGCAGACGTCAGGTGTAATTGTGAACCTTGGCGTTCCAGCAATGGTGTGCCCAGGTCGTGCTCGAGCTGGGCCACTTGCTTGCTGACGGCCGACTGGCTGATGTTCAGGGTGTGCGAGGCTTGAGTGAAACCACCGTGGTGGATCACTTCGATGAAACTGCGTAGCTGTTTGAATTCCATGTTCTGAATTCCATTATGGAATGGAAGCTAGTCTAACAATTCGTTTTTAGCGTGGTGAAGGGGACTCTAGAATAGAGCCTTGAAGAGGTCCACTGCGATGAAACCCGCATCATTCAAACGCTTCCTGCGTCTACTTGCCGAACTGGCAGTATTTCTTTCTCTTTATGCAATTGGCGGCCAGTTGGCAGCTTGGCTCGGCTGGCCAATTCCCGGCGGAGTCATGGGGCTGGCGCTGCTGCTGATCGCATTTGCCCTGGGTTGGCTCAAGCCTGCAGCCTTGCAGCTAGGCGCCGGTTTGTTGATGGCCGAAATGCTGCTGTTCTTCATTCCAGCGCTGATGAGCCTGCTCGACTACGGTAGCTTGCTGCGCGATGAGGGCTGGCGAATTCTTCTGGTGATCGCGGTCAGTACCTTGATGGTCATGGTTATGACCGCCGTCACCGTGGAGTGGGTGTGCCGCTGGAGGATGCGTCATGACGCTTGAACCCATGCCCCTGTTCTGGCTGATGCTGACGCTATCGGCTTACCTGGGAAGCCGCTGGTTGTACCGGCGCACAGGTCGTTACCTGTTGTCGCCACTGATTCTGGTGCCAGCGTTGCTGCTGGCGGTTGCGGTACCGTTGAACACGGCTTACGCCGAATACTCACGGGACACCCATTGGCTGATGGCGGTCCTGGGGCCGGTGACGGTGGCGTTCGCGGTTCCGATCTGGCAACAGCGGGCCCTGCTGGCTCGTCACTGGCCGGCATTGACCCTGGGAATGCTGGTGGGCAGCGCCGCATCTATCTCCAGTTCCTGGGGCTTGGCGCACCTGCTGTCGCTGGATAACTCGGTGAGCCTGTCGTTGTTGCCGCGCTCGATTACCACGCCCTTTGCCATGCCGATGGCCCGGGATTTGGGTGGGGTGCCGGAGCTGACAGCGGTTTTCGTGATGTTCACCGGCGTGCTGGGCGCGATGTTTGGTGGGGTGTTGCTGAAGTTCCTGCCGTTGCGCACGCCCTTGGCACGAGGCGCGTTGTTTGGTGTTGGCGCGCATGGCGCAGGGGTCAGTCGGGCCCATGAGGTCGGGGGCGAAGAAGGCTCTGTAGCGGGCCTGGTGATGGTACTGACCGGGCTTCTCAACCTGTTTGCCGCACCGTTGCTGCTATTGGTGGTGTGACCGGTCGAGTTATTTTACTACCTGACTCACAAGGTCAATAAGCTGGCTGCCAATGCAACTTACCTTTGCCAGTGTGCTGATTAGACTGCGTCACTAGAGCACACGAATGTGCCGAGGTGATTGCAATGATCGCAACTGATGCCTTGCCCAACCCGCTATCCCCCTGTTCAACGGGGATACGCTGATGCCCTTGACCGAAATTCCATTATGCGTCTGGCGCACTCGAGGGCTGAACTTTACCTTCCGTGGCCAGACCATTCGATACTGGACAGCAGGTCAAGGTGAACCACTGCTGCTTATCCACGGCTTTCCCACTGCAAGCTGGGACTGGCACTACCTGTGGGCTCCACTGACCCAGCGCTTTCGGGTAATTGCCTGTGACATGCTCGGCTTTGGCGATTCCTCCAAACCCGCTCATCACCACTACACCTTGATCGAGCAGGCCGATCTGCAACAGGCTTTGCTTGAACACCTGCAAGTTGATCAGCCGGTTCACTTGTTGGCCCATGACTATGGCGGCAGCGTCGCTCAGGAACTGCTGGCACGCCATCATGAAGGTCGGGCCGACATTGCCAGTTGTGTGTTCCTTAATGGCGGGCTGTTTCCTGAATGCCATCGTTCACTGTTGATCCAGAAACTGCTGCTCAGCCGGCTCGGTTGGTTGGTGGCGCGCTCGTTCGGCCGTGATGATCTGGTGCGTAACGTCACCCAGGTCTACGGGCCTTGCACGCATCCCAGCGAGAGTGCCCTGGATGACTGCTGGAGCCTGATGGTTGCCAACCGCGGCACCCGTATCCTGCACAAGTTGGTGGCCTACGTGCCGGAGCGGGCGACCCACCGCGAGCGTTGGCTCGCGGCGATGCAGAAAGAGGGCATACCGCTGCGTTTTATCAACGGTGCAGTGGATCCGGTTTGTGGCGCACATATGTATCAGCGTTACCTGGAATTAATTCCAAACCCAGATGCTGTCTTGCTCCCGGGCATTGGTCATTACCCTCATACAGAAGCGCCAACGCAAGTGTTGCGCCATTATCTGGCGTTTCGCGAGCAGGCCCTGCCTGCGCCGCAGAAGGTGGCCTGGTCCTGAGGACAGGCGAATTGCATCATTTTCTGGCCTTATCGACTGCCATTCATCTCAGGTGCGCTTGATTGTGTGCGGGCCGATGCTGGCCGACACTCGGACATCCCCTGTTGATTTGTTGGAGTGTCGAGCATGAGCGATTCTGTGCGCCTGGACGATAAAGTGGTGATAGTGACGGGCGCCGGAGGGGGGCTGGGCCGAGCCCATGCCTTGTTGTTTGCTCGTCACGGGGCGCGGGTGGTGGTCAATGATCTGGGCGGCTCCACTCATGGCGAAGGTGCGAACGCCTCTGCGGCCGACCGGGTGGTTGTACAGATCCGGGAGGCGGGAGGTACAGCACTGGCCAACCATGACTCGGTGGCCGATGGTCATCGTATTGTCGAGCAGGCGCTGGATACCTTTGGTCGCGTCGATGTGGTGGTCAACAATGCCGGTATTCTGCGCGACAAGACATTCCACAAAATGGAAGACAGCGACTGGGATCAGGTCTATCGGGTTCATGTCGAAGGGGCCTACAAGGTCACTCATGCGGCCTGGCCACATCTACGTGAACAGAATTGGGGACGGGTGATTTTCACCGCCTCCACTTCGGGTATCTATGGCAACTTCGGCCAGTCCAACTACGGCATGGCCAAATTGGGTCTCTACGGTTTGACCCGAACCTTGGCCATCGAGGGACGCAAACACAACATTCTGGTCAATGCCATTGCGCCTACAGGCGGCACGCGCATGACCGAAGGTTTGATCCCTCCTCAGGTTTTCGAGCAATTAAAGCCCGAGCTGGTCAGTCCGTTGGTCGTTTACCTGGGCAGTGAGCAATGCCAAGACAGTGCAGGCTTGTATGAAGTGGGCGGTGGCTGGGTTGGTAAAGTGCGTTGGGAGCGTAGCCTGGGCGTGGGCTTCAATCCCCACCAAGGATTCACGCCCGAAGACATCGCCGCCAACTGGCAGGACATTGGCGACTTTACCGATGCCGTACACCCGCACGACAGCCTGCAAGCATTGCAGCAAATGATGGCCAACCTGCAGAAATTCCCACAGCGCTGAGGCTGCCTGAGGTTGTGGTCGCCCGAGGTTCTTTCCTATGCTGGGCGGTCATGATCGTGACAGGAGTGACAAGGATGTACGAGTCCAAGACAGAAGCGCTCATTTCGCCTCGGCAGTTTCGCTTTCGTTTATTGCGCCATGGCCTGGCGGCCTGCGTGTTGCTGGTCGCCTCGGTGCTGTTCGGGGTACTTGGTCATTGGTACTTCGAACCGCACATTCCCCTGCACGACGCCATCTTCAATGCCACCTTGTTACTGGGTGGGGTAGGGCCGGTGATCTTGCCGCAGACCATGGGCGGCAAGCTGTTCTTTGCTATCTATGGCTTGTATGTCGGGCTGGTGTTCGTTGCCAGTATCGGGTTGATCCTGACCCCTGTCGCTCATCGGATACTGCATCGCTTTCACTTCGACGACAGCGATGACGACGATTGACCGCAGCCGATAGGTGTGGGCTTGCCCTGCGATGAGCGCATAAAAAAGGCCGCTGCAAAGCAGCGGCCAAGTAAGACGTTAGATCAAGGAGCTTCAAAATCAACGTCGGTGAACCTGTTGCCGGGGACGGGGTGTGCACGTCTGAAATGCCCGGGCCAGAGCGGCTGCCTATGATGGCGCGATCCAGCTGCAAACAGAATAAGCCGCTGACCCCAAAGGAAAAATAGCCAATTCGGACATTCACTGTTACATCACTGGCAACAGTGCAGGGCGTCTCGAGTCAGGCATGCAGGGGCGCTTCTTCGTAGCCCATGCGCCAACTGATCATTTTTGCCGCCGCCAATAGTTGTTGCGCTGCCGGACCTTGTTCATCGGCATGGAAGATCGAAGTCGGCCCAACGACAGTCAATACCGCGACAATTTTTCCCACCGCATTGAACACCGGGGCCGAGAGCGCGTCGACGCCTGGCATAAGCAAGCCATGGATATGGTGCAGGCCGCGCAGGCGAATGTCGGCGAACAGCGTTTCGTAGTCGTTGACGTTGTGTCCGAGGATGGCCAGTTCCTGATCGCGTAGTTCGACAGTTTCGCGCTCGGGAAGGTAGGCACCAAACACCAGCCCTGTCGATGAGCTAAGCAAAGGCAGCACCGAACCGATCTGGGTGACCACGGTCACCGCGCGGACCGCCGGTTCGATGCTGACCACTGTGGCGCCCTGATTGCCCCACACGGCAATGAAGCAGCTTTCGTTGAGTGCATCACGCAATTGCGACAGCGGCATGGCCGCAACTTTCAGCACGTCCATACCGCCGAGGGCGGCGAGACCTACGCGCAGCGCTTCACGACCCAGCCCGTAGTGGTTGGTGGCCGGATTTTGCTCGGCAAAGCCACTGGCGATCAGCGCCTGCAAATAGCGATGGACTTTACTGGCCGGCATGTCGACATGTTCGGCAAGGCGCGACAGCGAGGTGGAGGGCGATAGTTGGGCCAAGGCCTTGAGGATATCGGTACCGACCTCGGCCGAGCGTACCTTCTGTTTGCCGGTGCTGTCGGCGGGGGAGCTGGCTTTGGCCATTGTAGGAATGTTCCGGATGGTTCAGATGGGCGTCTTTATAGCTTGACGGTCTTCGCCAATCAAATTACGTTATGCGTAATGTAATTACGATAAAAATAATGCAGCCTGTTTGCCAGCGTCACCGGCGCCAGCCAGCTGCCATCAACCGGCCTGCATTGGGCCCGGAGGCTCGATGAACCTCGAAAGCACCCCTGTCCTCGACTACTTGAGCGGTTTCGGCAACGAATTTGCCAGTGAAGCCTTGCCCGGTGCCCTGCCGGTCGGCCAGAACTCGCCACAAAAGGCGCCCTATGGCCTGTATGCCGAGTTGCTTTCCGGCACGGCCTTCACCATGACCCGTAGCGAGTCGCGCCGCACCTGGCTCTACCGTATTCGTCCGTCGGCCTTGCATCCGCGTTTCGAGCGCCTGGAGCGGCAGTTGGCCGGTGGTCCGCTGGGCCCGGTTACCCCTAACCGCCTGCGCTGGAGCCCGCAACCCATCCCGAGCGAGCCGACCGATTTCATCGACGGCTGGGTGGCCATGGCGGCCAACTCGGCGGGCGAAAAGCCGGCCGGAATCAGCATTTACACCTACTGCGCCAATTGCTCCATGGAGCGGGTGTTCTTTAACGCCGACGGTGAATTGCTGCTGGTACCTGAACAAGGCCGCCTGCGCATCGTAACGGAACTGGGTGTACTGGAAGTCGAACCGCTGGAAATCGCCATACTGCCTCGTGGCCTCAAGTTCCGGGTTGAACTGATCGACGCTCAGGCCCGTGGCTATCTGGCCGAAAACCACGGGGCGCCATTGCGTATCCCGGACCTGGGGCCGATCGGTAGCAATGGCTTGGCCAATCCGCGAGACTTCCTCGCGCCAGTGGCACATTACGAAGAAGTCGACGCACCGGTGCAATTGGTGCAGAAGTTCCTCGGTGAACTGTGGAGTTGCCAGCTCAACCATTCGCCACTGGACGTGGTCGCCTGGCACGGCAACAACGTGCCGTACAAGTACGACCTGCGTCGCTTCAACACCATCGGTACTGTCAGTTTCGATCACCCGGACCCGTCGATCTTCACTGTGTTGACCTCGCCGACCAGCGTGCCAGGCATGGCCAACCTCGACTTCGTGATCTTCCCGCCGCGCTGGATGGTGGCCGAGAACACCTTCCGTCCACCATGGTTCCACCGCAACCTGATGAACGAGTTCATGGGGTTGATCAAGGGTGAGTACGACGCCAAGGCCGAAGGGTTCCTGCCTGGCGGTGCCTCGCTGCACGCTTGCATGAGCGCCCATGGTCCGGACGCCGAAACCTGTGCCAAGGCCATTGCCGCGGATCTTGCGCCGAACAAAATCGACAACACCATGGCGTTCATGTTCGAGACCAGCCAGGTGCTGCGTCCGAGCCGTCATGCGTTAGAGTGCCCGCAGTTGCAGGCCGACTACGATAGTTGCTGGGCCTCGTTGCCGAGCACCTTCACCCCGAATCGGAGATAACCCATGAATCAGTCCGCAATTGCCCGCAGTTGGGTCGAACACGCCAACGGGCATCGCGATTTTCCACTGCAGAACCTGCCGCTGGGGATCTTTACCCACAAGGATCAGGCCAAGCGCTGCGGCGTGGCCATTGGTGACGCGATTCTCGACCTTGAAGGTGCCTTGAGCGCTGGGCTGTTCGACGGTGAGGCACGTGCCGCTGTCGAGGCCACTCGTGGCGGCGTGCTGAATGCGTTCTTCGCCCTGGGCCGAGGCGCCCGTGTGGCTTTGCGTGAACGCCTGTTGCAACTGCTCGGTGAACACAGTGAGCATCAGGCTGCGCTAACGCCGCTGTTGCTCGTCAGTGCCGAGTGTCAGTTGCATCTGCCTGCGCAGATCGGCGATTACACCGATTTCTATGTTGGCATCGAGCATGCCAAGAACGTCGGCAAGCTGTTCCGTCCCGACAACCCATTGCTGCCCAACTATAAGTACGTGCCGATCGGTTACCACGGTCGCGCGTCGACCATTCGCCCGTCCGGCACAGATGTGCGTCGACCAAAAGGCCAGACCCTGCCCGCCGGCCAGAACGAGCCGAGCTTCGGCCCGTGCGCGCGCCTGGACTACGAACTGGAACTGGGCATCTGGATCGGCCAGGGCAATGATATGGGCGATTCGATCCCAGTCGCCGAAGCCGCTGAACACATCGCGGGCTTCTGTCTGCTCAACGACTGGTCGGCACGCGACATCCAGGCCTGGGAATATCAGCCGCTGGGTCCGTTCCTGTCCAAGAGCTTTATCTCGACCATCTCTCCATGGGTGGTGACCGCCGAAGCCCTTGAGCCATTCCGTTGCGCCCAGCCGGCGCGTCCAGAGGGCGACCCGCAGCCGCTTTCGTACCTGCTCGACAAGCGCGACCAGGCTAACGGCGCCTTCGATATCGAACTGGAAGTGCTGCTGCTCACCGAGCGTATGCGCGAGCAAAATCTGCCCGCCCATCGCCTGACGTTGAGCAATACTTTAAGCATGTACTGGACCGTGGCTCAGATGGTCGCCCATCACAGCGTCAACGGTTGCCAGCTGCAGTCGGGCGATCTGTTCGGTTCGGGCACTTTGTCCGGCGCCCAGCCTGGCCAGTTCGGCAGCCTGCTGGAGATCACCCAGGGTGGCAAGGAGCCGGTGCAACTGGCGTCGGGTGAAGTGCGCAAGTTCCTCGAAGATGGCGACGAAGTCATTCTGCGTGCTCGCTGCGTCCGGGACGGCGTGGCATCGATCGGCTTTGGCGAGTGCCGAGGCAAGATTCTGCCGGCACATTGAGAGGGCAACATCATGGATCTGCTCAATTACTACCGTTCGACCTCATCCTACCGGGTGAGGATTGCGCTGGCGCTCAAGCAACTCGAGTACCAGTACGTTCCGGTCAACCTGCTCAAGGGTGAGCAGCGCGAAGAGCATTTCCTCGCCCTCAATCCTCAGGGCCGAGTGCCGGCCTTGAAGATTGACTCCGGTGAACTGCTGGTGCAGTCACCCGCAATCATCGAGTATCTGGAAGAGGTTTATCCTAGCCCGGCGCTACTCCCTCAAGACCCGGTGCAACGCGCCCAGGTGCGGGGCGTGGCGGCATTGATTGGTTGCGATATTCATCCGTTACACAACGTCAGTGTGCTCAATCAGCTGCGAGGGTTGGGGCAGAACGATGCGCAAGTCAGCCAGTGGATTGCCCACTGGGTAAGCCAGGGGCTGGCAGCCGTCGAACAACTGATTGGGGACGAGGGCTTTTGCTTCGGAGAAGAGCCGGGGCTGGCCGATGTCTACTTGATTCCACAGCTGTATGCGGCTGAACGTTTCAACATCGATCTTGGCGGCTTCTCGCGTATTCGTCGGGTCGCCGGGTTGGCCGAACAGCATGCCGCCTTTGTCCAGGCTCATCCGTCCAAACAACCGGATATGCCGGGTTAGTGCACGGATGGCGATGTATGGGGCAGATGGCTCAAGCGTTCAGTCAGGCGCAAACGTTGGATTGGATCGTCACTGAGTAGCAATGCATGCTCCAGGTCGAAGCGTTCGGCCTGGGGGCATTCAAGGTGTTGGTACAAGGTGGCGCGGGCCATGTAGTCGCTGGCCAGGGCAGGGCCCAGTAGCAAGACTCTTTCGGCGTCCTTGAGTGCTGCCAGGTCATCGTCATGAGAGGTGTGCAATTGGCGCAGGTTGCGTGACAGGCGTTGAAGTATCTGCTTGGGACTTGCAGTCAGCAGGTGCTCGGCATTTAGCTGCAATTGCGGACCAAACTGACGACCGAGTAATTCACGGCAATCGGCCGGGTAAAGCCTGCGTCCACCGCACGGGTCGAGCAGATGGTCGGCGCCGGGCACGCGCAGAAGAAAATGCCCGGGAAAGTTCACCCCCTCCAACGGAATCGACAAGCCACGGGCAAGCTCCAGGGTCAGCAATGCCAAGGCCAGCGGTTGGCCGCGACGTCGCTCCAGGACTTTGTCGAGCAAGGCCACCTGGGGGCGCAAGGGGTGGTATTCGTCTTGCTGGAATCCCAAGGCGCTGAGCCTGCGCAACAACGGCTGGGCCAACTCGCAAAGCGGCAGCATCGGCAGGCCTGCGCTGACCTCCTGCTGAAGCGCCTTGACCTGTGCCATGACATCCGCTGTACGCAGGTTGTCGTCGTGCTCGGCTGCCACCCACACCGCCGCCTCCAGCAAATCGACCGGTTCGCGTTCCAGGCAGGCAAGACAAGCTTGGCGTGGGGTCATGACAATCTCCGCTCAAGCTTATTTTGTAGCGCTGACTCAGCCTTTCGTCCAGTGGTCCGGGTGAAGCCATCAATCGGTGTGGCGCAGCCTATACTGGGATCAGCACCTCACTGAGGAGCCCGCTGATGTTCGCGATCATGCAAAGCACCCGCACGCAATCGCTGCACATGTGCATTGACCCCTGTACCGGGCTCAAGGCGGTGGTCGCTATCCACAGCGAGCATCTTGGGCCGGCTATGGGCGGTTGTCGCTACCTGGCCTATCCCGATGACGACAGCGCGATGATCGATGCCATGCGTCTTGCCCAAGGCATGAGCTACAAGGCAGCGTTGGCGGGCCTGCCTTTGGGGGGTGGCAAGGCGGTGATCATTCGTAATCCACATGTG
This sequence comes from Pseudomonas sp. DG56-2, assembly GCF_004803755.1. Taxonomy (NCBI): domain Bacteria; kingdom Pseudomonadati; phylum Pseudomonadota; class Gammaproteobacteria; order Pseudomonadales; family Pseudomonadaceae; genus Pseudomonas; species Pseudomonas sp. DG56-2. Next base: position 4,881,686 of record NZ_CP032311.1, on the reverse strand, counting down.
GAAAACCGTGCTGCGTTGTTTGAAGCGTTTGGTCGCTTCGTCGAAACCCTGCAAGGCCGGTTCATTACCGCCGTAGACAGCGGTACTTCTACCCTGGATATGGACTGCATCGCCCAGACTACCCAACACGTCACCAGTACCACTTCTGCCGGCGACCCGTCGCCTCATGCTGCCATGGGGGTATTTGCCGGCATTCGTGCCACCTCTATGGCCCGACTTGGTAGTGACAATCTGGAGGGGTTGCGGGTGGCAGTACAAGGCCTGGGGAACGTTGGCTATGCACTTGCCGAGCAACTGCATGCCGCGGGTGCCGAGCTGCTGGTCAGCGACCTGGACCAGGGAAAAGTGCAATTGGCGATCGAGCAGTTCAATGCACGCCCGGTGGCCAATGAAATGTTGATCAGCACCCCCTGCGATATCTTCGCCCCTTGTGGGGTAGGGCCGGTACTCAACGGACAGACTGTGATGCAATTGCGCTGTGCAGCCGTGGCGGGAGCGGCGAACAACCAGCTCACCACACTGCAGGTGGCTGATCAGTTGGAGAGTCGCGGGATACTCTATGCGCCTGACTATGTAATCAATGCCGGCGGCTTGATCTACGTAGCACTCAAGCACAGGGGAGAGGAACTGCAGACGATCACTGCGCACCTGGCGCGCATCCCTTCGCGGCTCACCGAAGTATTTGCCCATGCGCAGGCCGAAAAGCGCTCACCTGCGCGAGTCGCGCAGATGCTTGCCGAACGGTTGATCTACAACTGACGGGTATTTATTCTGCTGCGCTGTCAGTCAGCAGCTCGGACAATGCGTCCGGTTGGCTCTTGAACGCCTTGGCAAACACATCGCGGTTTTTCGCCATATAAATGCCAGCATCCTCGACTTGTTGCTCGCTCAGCGACGGCACGGCTTTTTTCAGGACCTCGGCGAGCAGCTCGGCCAACTCGAGCATTTTGTCGTGACGGTCAGCTTCGGCTTTATCCATGAACAAGCGCTCCAGATCGCGGCTGCTGCGGTATACCACTTCGACGGCCATTCATCACCTCACATGCCTTTTGAATATCGAGGTACTCGATACTGTTTATTTGTACAGTGTTAATGATAGGGTAATCCACACGACTAAGATAGTGGCAAATCAGCATTCTGCTTTTGCAGAACCGGTCATGCCGGGTTGAAACCGTCAGCGCGGCACTTTTACCGTTCTTGAAGGTCTTGATGAGCGTGTAGAATTCCCGCCAAGGCAGAAGAGCCATTCAGTCAACTAAGGATATGCAATGAACGAGCACACATCGCGCCTGAACCGGGAACGGCGCTTTCTGGTACTGCTGGGGGTGATCTGCCTGGCCTTGATTGGCGGTGCCTTATATATGCAGATCGTTCTCGGCGAGGCGCCTTGCCCGCTGTGTATCCTGCAGCGCTACGCCTTGCTGTTGATAGCGGTGTTTGCATTCATCGGTGCGGCAATGCCAGGACGTCGCAGCCTCACCATCCTTGAAGGCCTGGTGGTACTGAGCGCCATCGGCGGCATGGCCGCTGCTGGCAACCATGTGTATATCCTCGCCAACCCTGCGATCAGTTGCGGCATCGATACCCTGCAGCCGATCGTCGATGGCCTGCCCCTGGCGTCGGTATTGCCACTGGTGTTCCAGGTCGATGGATTCTGCTCTACGCCTTACCCACCGGTGTTGGGTTTGTCGTTGGCGCAATGGGCATTGCTTGCCTTTACGCTTACGGCTGTTCTGGTGCCCGTCGGTATCTACCGCAATCGCCGCAAGCCTTAGACAAAAGTAATGTTTTGATACATCTGCGCCACCTTCGGAAACATCGCTGCGACGTTGCACTTCTCTTGATTCAGATCAAGCGCGAGACCTTGTATTTCAAGGGCTTCAGGGGTATTGAGAGGGGTGCGACAAACTGTCGCGAAACTGATTTTTTAGGCTTGATTATTGTCAATTCTGTAAAGGACTGTTGCTCAATTAGTCATAGTCATTGAATGACGACCTATCTACAATCGCCCCCAATTTCCGTTCGGCACCGCTTGCGAGTCGCAGGATTAAAGGAGCTCAGGCTCTTTTTTGCAGACTCTGACGAGCATCGCCCGCGGCGATGCCGGGCTGACCCCCCTCCGTGATTTCCCGCACCAAATGGAATTGGTCTGAACACAGGCCTGTTGCCTACGAAGTCAAAACAATAAACACCGCAGTACCCGGTTTATGCCGAGCCGCCGCAGCTGGCCTCAAGGCATGACCGTACCCGCTCCCATAAATGCTAACGCTTGGCAGGACGAAGTGTTGGCGACCAAAACACAAATTGCATTGAAGCAAGCTGCTCTAGAGGTCGTGAGATGAGTAAAAAGCGTTACCCCAGACTGTTTGGCATTCTGCCCTTTTTAGGCATGCTTTTACTCAGTGGGTGCAACTGGACCCTGCTCGACCCGAAAGGTCAGGTCGGCATTGAGCAAAAGAACCTTATCCTGATCGCTACCGGCTTGATGTTGCTGGTGGTGATTCCTGTCATTTTCATGACCCTCGCTTTCGCCTGGAAGTACCGCGCCTCCAACAAGGCCGCTACTTACACGCCTGACTGGTCGCACTCGACCAAGATCGAAGTGGCGGTGTGGACTATCCCGGTTCTGATCATCATTGCCTTGGGCTATGTGACCTACAAGACCACCCATGAGCTGGACCCGTATCGTCCGCTGGTTTCCGATGTGAAGCCGGTGCAGATCGACGTGGTTGCCCTGGACTGGAAATGGCTGTTCATCTACCCGGAACAAGGCATTGCCACGGTCAACAAGATCGTCTTCCCGGCTAACACCCCGATCAACTTCCGCGTGACCTCGGACTCTGTGATGAACTCGTTCTTCATCCCGGGCCTGGGCGGCCAGATCTATGCAATGGCCGGCATGACCACCAAGCTGCACCTGATCGCCAACGAAAATGGCGAGTTCGACGGTATCTCGGCGAACTACAGCGGCGCGGGCTTCACCGGTATGAAGTTCAAGGCAACCGCCACCTCCCAGGCTGATTTCGAAGCATGGGTGAACGAAGTCAAGCAATCGCCAAAACAGCTGGATGCGGCTGAATACGCTGCATTGGCCAAAACTAGCGAAAACAATCCAGTCGCGCTGTACAGCGTGGCCTCGCCTGAGCAGTTCCAGTCCATCGTCGACAAGTACGAAGGCATGAACCGCGGCCGGCCAGTCCACGAGAAAGAGCAGAGCAAAGAAGCGGCCGGTACCGAAGGGATGGACGTGAGTATGCATTCAGCTGCTGGGGCAGAGGAGTAAGAGATGTTCGGTAAACTAAGTCTGGATGCGATTCCGTATCACGAGCCGATAGTCATGGTGACACTTGCCATGATTGCGCTCGGCGGTCTCGCGCTCGTTGGTGCAATCACCTATTTCAAAAAATGGACCTACCTGTGGTCCGAGTGGCTGACTTCGGTCGACCACAAGAAAATCGGGGTGATGTACATCATCGTCGCGATGATCATGCTGCTGCGCGGTTTTGCCGATGCCATCATGATGCGTACGCAGTTGGCCATGGCCACCGGCGGTTCCGAAGGCTACCTGCCTCCCGAACACTATGACCAGATCTTCACCGCTCACGGTGTGATCATGATCATCTTCATGGCAATGCCATTCTTCACCGGCCTGATGAACCTGGCCCTGCCTCTGCAGATCGGTGCGCGTGACGTTGCTTTCCCGTTCCTCAACTCCCTGAGCTTCTGGCTCCTGGTGTCCGGCGTCGTGCTGGTCAACGTGTCCTTGGGTGTTGGTGAATTCGCCAAGACTGGCTGGGTCGCTTATCCACCGCTGGCGGGTATCCAATACAGTCCGGGCGTGGGTGTCGACTACTACATTTGGGCGCTACAGCTATCGGGGCTAGGTACGACGCTAACGGGGGTCAACTTCCTGGCCACCGTGCTGAAAATGCGTGCCCCTGGCATGAAGCTGATGGACATGCCGATCTTCACTTGGACCTGCACCTGGGCCAACGTACTGATCGTTGCTTCGTTCCCGATTCTGACCGCCGCTCTGGCACTGCTGACTGTTGACCGTTATCTGGACTTCCACATTTTCACCAACGAGCTTGGTGGGAACCCGATGATGTACGTCAACCTGTTCTGGGCTTGGGGTCACCCTGAGGTCTACATCCTGATCCTGCCGGCCTTCGGTGTGTTCTCGGAAGTGACCTCGACCTTCGCAGGTAAGCGTCTGTTCGGCCACAAGTCGATGATCTACGCTTCGGGCGCGATCGCGGTACTGGGCTTTGCGGTATGGCTGCACCATTTCTTCACCATGGGTTCGGGCGCAAGCGTCAACACCTTCTTCGGGTTGGCAACCATGCTGATCTCGATTCCGACCGGGGTGAAGTTGTTCAACTGGCTGTTCACGATCTACCAAGGCCGTCTGCGCTTCACCGCGCCGGTCCTGTGGACCCTGGGCTTCATGGTTACCTTCTCCATTGGTGGTATGACCGGCGTACTGCTGGCTGTTCCAGGTGCTGACTTCGTTCTGCACAACAGCCTGTTCGTAATCGCTCACTTCCACAACGTGATCATCGGTGGTGCGGTATTCGGCTACATTGCCGGCTTCGCCTTCTGGTTCCCGAAAGCCTTCGGTTTCACCCTGAACGAGAAGTGGGGCAAAGCTGCCTTCTGGTTCTGGATCTCCGGTTTCTACGTGGCCTTCATGCCACTGTACGCACTGGGCTTCATGGGTATGACCCGTCGTCTGAACCACTCCGACAACCCACTGTGGGAACCCTACCTGTACGTAGCCGTATTCGGCGCCGTGCTGATCCTGTTCGGTATCGCTTGCCAGCTGATCCAGCTGTACGTTTCGATCCGCGACCGCAAGGACAACATGGACGTGACCGGCGACCCATGGGGCGGCCGTACCCTGGAATGGTCGACTTCGTCGCCACCTCCGTTCTACAACTTCGCCACCATGCCTGAAAACGTCGAGCTCGATGCCTGGCACGAAACCAAGCAAGCCGGCGGCGCCTACAAGGTTCCGGCCAAGTACGAAGCGATCCACATGCCGAACAACACCTCTACCGGTGTGTTCATGGGTGCGTTGCTCACCGTATTCGGTTTCGCTTTCATCTGGCACATCTGGTGGCTGGTTGCAGCCAGCCTGGTTGGCACCATCGCTGTCTTCGTCGCCCACGCTGCGCGTGACGACCAGGGCTACATGGTTCCTGCCGAGGAAGTGGCGCGTATCGAAGGCGAGCGCATGAAGGCCCTGGGCCTGGCTACCGGTTCGCCGGACGGCGCACGTGTCAAATCGTTTGAGCGGGTTTAATCAATGTCCAGTCATGTAATCAATGCAGACACTCATGCCCATGGTCACGACCATGGCCATGACGATCACCACCACGACTCGGGCCAGATGACCGTCTTCGGTTTCTGGCTGTACCTGATGACCGACTGCATCTTGTTTGCGTCGCTCTTCGCTACCTACGCGGTGCTGTCCGGCAGTTTTGCCGGCGGCCCGTCCGGTCACGACATTTTCCAACTGGACTTTGTCGCGGTCGAAACCGCGTTGCTGTTGTTCTCGAGTATCACCTTCGGCTTCGCCATGTTGCAGATGTTCAAGGGCAACAAGAGCGGCGTGCTGGGCTGGCTGGCTGTCACCTTCCTGTTTGGTGCCGGCTTCATCGCGATGGAAATCTATGAATTCCATCACCTGATCGCTGAGGGCTTCGGCCCGCAGCGCAGCGGTTTCCTCTCGGCGTTCTTTGCGCTGGTGGGCACCCACGGTCTGCACGTGACTGCTGGTCTGATCTGGATGGCGGTGATGATGTACCAGATCAACAAGCACGGTATCACTGGCACTGCCAAGACCCGCATGAGCTGCCTGAGCCTGTTCTGGCACTTCCTGGACGTGGTCTGGATCTGTGTGTTCACCGTCGTGTATCTGCTGGGGGTTCTGTAAATGGCTAATGCACATAACAGCCACGCCGAGGGCAACCACGGTAGCGTCAAGTCCTATGTAATCGGCTTCATCCTCTCGGTGATCCTGACTGCAATTCCATTCGGCCTGGTGATGTTCCCAAGCATGCCGAAGGACATCACTATCATGGTCGTAGTGGCCCTGGCGGTCATTCAGGTGGTCGTGCACTTGGTGTACTTCCTGCACATGGACCGTTCTGCCGAGCAGCGTTCCAACGTGTCGACCTTCCTGTTCACCGCGATGGTCATTGCACTGCTGGTAGGCCTGTCGCTGTGGATCATGTTCAGCATCCACACCAGCATGATGGCGAAGTGAGGTAAGACGACATGTCCATTAAGCACTTTATCCAAATCACCAAACCGGGGATCATTTTCGGTAACGTGCTTTCTGTGGCGGGCGGTTTCTTCCTTGCCGCGCAAGGGCATGTCGACTTCCTGCTGTTCCTGGCCACAGTGATTGGTACTTCGTTGGTGGTGGCGTCCGGTTGCGTGTTCAACAACTGCATCGACCGTGACATCGACATCAAGATGGAGCGCACCAAGAACCGTGCGATGGTTCAAGGCCAGATCTCGCTGAAAGTCGCTTTGGCCTATGCCACCCTGCTCGGGGTGGCCGGCCTTGGCCTGCTGTACGTGCAGGCCAATGCGCTGGCAGCGTTGTTCGGCCTGATCGGCTTCATCATCTATGTAGGTTTCTACAGCCTGTATCTGAAGCGTAAATCGGTGCACGGCACCCTGGTTGGCAGCCTGTCCGGTGCCATGCCTCCGGTGATCGGCTACTGCGCCGTGAGCAATACCTTCGATCTGGCTGCACTGACGCTGCTGGTGATGTTCAGCCTTTGGCAGATGCCGCATTCCTATGCCATCGCGATCTTCCGCTTCAACGACTACCTGGCAGCCTCCATTCCGGTTCTGCCGGTCAAGCGCGGCATCCTGGTCGCCAAGAAGCACATCCTCTGGTACATCGTCGCGTTCCTCGCGGCAACCCTGATGCTTACCATCGGTGGTTATGCGGGCATGAGCTACATGGCGGTGGCTGCGGCCATGGGCATGTACTGGCTGTACATGGCCTGGACCGGCTACAAGGCGGTGGATGATCGCCTGTGGGCACGCAAGTTGTTTGTGTTCTCCATCTTCACCATCACAGCCTTGAGCGTGATGATGTCGCTGGACACCAAAGTGCCGACAGAGCTTTTGCTGACCTACGCACATTGAGTGTGTCGGGTTGAATGAGAACGCCCCGAACCGCAAGGTTCGGGGCGTTTTTGTTTGTGCCTCGGTCAATGCGCAGTAGGGCAGGGTTGCCCTCTGCTGCTGTGTGAACACCGTGATTAGAGTGCGCCACTACTTGTTCACGGAGGATAATTACATGAGTGTACTGACCGTCTACTTTTGTGGCACCGGCTCCCATCGCTTCGATGATGCCAACCCCAGCTTCTGGAATGGCGAGCTGGTTTCGACCCTGGCTGCCAACGATCAGGGCAAGGAGTACGCCCATTGGATTGCAGTCGACGGGCCTGGCAGTGGCAACCTGCAAGCCGATGAGCTGTTCGTAAAACCCGGTGGCTACTACAACTGGAATCAGACCTTGTTCGGTAAGGGCTGGGAAGAGAACGTTCAGCACGCAATGCAGATCATCAAGGGCCGCAGCAATTGGCAGCGCAAGGAGCTCAGTGAAGACGAGTATCAGCGCCTCAAGGCATCTGGCGTGCCTATTCCTGAGCCTACGGCGACAGCCTCCTGGTTCTGGCGTACGTACAACTACGGTCACCGCAAAATCACTCCACAGATGCTTCAGGAGCAGATCATCAAGCAATTTCGCAAGGACGGCATCATCCCTACCCAGGTCAACCTGGTCGGATGGAGCCGGGGCGGTATCAGCTGTCACATGCTCGCTAATGCGATGCTCGCAGACAGTGAACTGAGCAAGCTCCCGGTTAACATTTTCGCCATTGACCCGGTTCCAGGTGTTGGCAATTTCGACAGCCATCGTGTGCAACTCGGTGCCAATGTGAAGGAGTACGTTGGCTTCTTCTCACGCGATGAGCGATCCAAGGGTTTTTCCTGCGTTGTTCCGAAAACCCACGGCACTACCCGCTGCCATATCTACCCTATGTCAGGCCGACACGCGACGTTGGTGGGCAACGCCTCGGCGGATGGTGCCGGTGGCGGCAAGGTGCTCGCCGAACCTGGCTTGATCGTTCGCCATTTTGCTGAGGTCTGCCTGACGCGCTGGGGGGTAAAGTTGAACAAGATGCTCAAACTCAGTGAAGGCGATTTGAACAACCACCATCAGGCACTGGCTCGCGATGAGGGCAAATATGAGTCGATGCGCAAGCACTCATACACGGTGATCACCGAGTCCGAGAAGAATGAGCGCCGCGTCAGTCTGGGGGGCCAAAGTGTGGCGTTCTCAAGTATCCAGGGCGGGGCCTTCCAACCGGACAGCGCCCTTGCGAGTCCTGTGACTTGGAGCGCCGCCACTTACAAGGACATCCGCTAGTTGCCTGCCGGCCTGGGCTGGCCGTCCTGGTGTTTACTTTGCTACTGGACAGGCGGCACGCCCAGGCTCTATTGTTTGCCCCGGCCACCGCAGTGGCCAACGTCGCTCGGACGGTTCCGGGCGCTTACGTCTTCGAGGAAACCATGGCTGACCAAGGTTCGCCGCGCCGCTTTGCGCGCATTGATCGTCTCCCCCCTTACGTTTTCAACATCACCGCCGAACTCAAGATGGCTGCGCGCCGTCGTGGCGAGGATATTATCGACCTGAGCATGGGCAACCCCGATGGGGCGACGCCGCCGCACATTGTCGAGAAACTGGTGCAAGTCGCCCAGCGTGATGACACCCACGGCTATTCGACCTCTCGCGGTATTCCCCGCCTGCGCCGGGCGATTTCGCGTTGGTACAAAGAACGCTACGAGGTCGAGATCGACCCGGAAAGCGAAGCCATCGTCACCATTGGTTCCAAGGAAGGCCTGGCGCACCTGATGCTTGCCACCCTGGACCATGGCGATACCGTGCTGGTCCCCAACCCAAGCTACCCGATTCATATCTACGGTGCGGTAATTGCCGGTGCCCAGGTGCGTTCGGTACCGCTGGTGCCGGGTGTGGACTTCTTCAACGAGCTGGAACGGGCGATTCGCGAGTCGATCCCCAAGCCGAAGATGATGATTCTCGGCTTTCCTTCCAACCCTACTGCACAGTGTGTAGAACTGGACTTCTTCGAGCGCGTAGTGGCCTTGGCCAAGCAGTACGACGTGCTGGTCATTCACGACCTGGCTTACGCCGACATCGTCTACGACGGCTGGAAAGCGCCATCGATCATGCAGGTTCCCGGCGCCAAGGACATTGCCGTCGAATTCTTCACGCTATCCAAGAGCTACAACATGGCAGGCTGGCGAATCGGTTTTATGGTCGGTAACCCGGAGCTGGTCAACGCTTTGGCGCGAATCAAGAGCTACCACGACTACGGCACCTTCACCCCCCTGCAAGTTGCCGCGATCGCTGCCCTGGAAGGCGACCAGCAGTGCGTACGGGATATTGCCGAGCAGTATCGCCAGCGTCGCAATGTGCTGGTCAAGGGGTTGCACGAGCTGGGCTGGATGGTCGAGAACCCCAAGGCTTCGATGTACGTCTGGGCAAAAATCCCAGAGGAATACGCTCATCTGGGTTCTTTGGAGTTTTCCAAAAAGCTGCTGGCTGAGGCCAAGGTTTGCGTATCCCCAGGTATTGGCTTTGGCGACTATGGCGATGACCACGTACGCTTTGCCCTGATCGAAAATCAGGACCGGATCCGTCAGGCAGTCAGGGGTATTCGTCAGATGTTCCGCGCTGATGGGGTAGGGGGCAAGTCTCAGAAGTAAGCGCAGCAGTCGCACTGCGAGACCACGAAAAAACCGTCCGTCAGCGACGGTTTTTTTCTGCTCGCACCCCCTTCTCAAAATCGTTGCGAAGCATAGAATGGCGGCGGGTTTTCTCCCAATAACGATAACTTGCCCCCCCGTCTTCTCATCATGTCCGAACATAATCCTTGTTTGAACTGCGGCGCCTGCTGCGGGTATTTCCGTGTGTCATTTTTCTGGGGCGAGTGCGAGTCGTCGGGAGGTTTGGTGCCCGACGACCTGGTGGTTCAGATCAATCCTACCCGCGTAGCGATGATCGGCACCGATAGCAAGCCTTGCCGCTGTATTGGCCTGGAGGGCGAGATTGGTAAAGGTGTCAGCTGCAGCCTTTATGAAAAACGCTCCACCCCTTGCCGGGAGTTCGAAGCGGCGTGGGTCAATGGTCAGCCCAATCCGAGTTGTGATGCTGCGCGGGCAGCCTATGGTTTGACCCCGCTTGAAGCCAACGAGCCGATCTGGCCGGATGATGGCGCTGAGGTAGCCTGATCGTCGTGGGCAGCGCCCGGCAACCTTGAGGTAGACTGTGCGGCTCTCGGAAAGGACAGGCGTTCTGACCGTGCCGCATCCTCGGGTACTGCGCAATGATTGCTAGCCGTTACATTTCGATTACCCTGGCGCTGTTCTTGGTGAGCTTGTGCTTCAACGCCATGTACCTCACCGGTGGCGGGCGCCTGCACGCCTTGCAGGCGCTGTTGTATGGCCCTTGGGGCATGGTATTTGGCATGTTCGGCTGGTTTGCCAATCCCTTGCTTGGGCTGGCAATTCTTCTGCATCGTCGCTGGCGCTGGGTATCGTTGGTGTTGGGATTGGGCGCGTTGTGCCTGGCGTTGACCAGCTTCGGGGTTGATCGGATGCCGGATAATCGTAGCTACAACTTTGTCTACCTGACCCACTTCGCGCCGGGTTTTTACATCTGGTTGCTGTCGATTCTGGGCTTTTGCCTGGCGCAAGCCTGGTGGTGTGTTCAGGCGCGTCGAGGTGCCACACTCCCTGGCTGGCATTGGCTGGACGGCGGCTTGCTGGTAGTGCTGGGCCTTACGATCAGTTTTGCCATTGAAGAACCGGGCCTGAGATTTGAGATCGATCGCGCCCTGGAGCCGCAACCTACAATCCAGCCGATTACCCCCGACACTATCTAGCCGACGTCGAAGTGCCCCATTGCACCACCAGCATGCCGAGCACAATCAGACCGACGCCGGCCAGGCGCAGTCCATTCACCGGCCGCTGCGCCAGGCCCATCAAACCCCATTGATCGATCAGCAGGGATGACAGTACTTGACCCGCAATCACGCAAACGATAAACCCGGCTGCGCCCAGGCGTGGGGTGAGCATCAGCGCTGCGGTGATGTAAGCCACACCTCCTACTCCGCCCAGCCAGGCCCACCAAGGGGCCTGAGCCAGGGCGCCGACCTGGGGTAGCGGCGCGCGCAGCATCAGCAGGGCCGGTATCACCATGAGCACGCTCACCCCCAGCGATACCAGCGTGGCCCACAACGGATGACCGAGCAGACGGCCCAAGGCGGCATTGCTGCCAGCCTGAAAAGGAACTGCTGCGCCGGCTAGCAGGGCGATGGCAAGCGGCAGCAGGGCCGCCGGGGTGAAAGATACGCTCATGGCAAGACTCCTTGAAAATGTCTTGGTAAAGTCTTCGCTATCCATGTTGCTAATGGAAATTCGAATGCTGCACAGGAGTTATTCGCCCGATGGATGATCTGCGCCGTATCGACCTTAACTTGCTGCTGACCTTGCACGCCTTGCTGGCGGAAAAGCATGTCTCGCGCGCGGCGTTGCGTTTGCACCGCAGTCAGCCTGCGGTGAGTCATGCCTTGGCGCAGTTGCGCGAGCTGTTTGCCGATCCCCTGTTGGTGCGCCGTGGTGGGCGCTTGCAGGCCACCGCCCGGGCGCAGGCCTTGGTCGAGCCATTGCAACAGGCCTTGGAGCAGCTGGATGGGTTGCTTGCCCATCCGGGATTTGACCCGCGCAAGGCACGTCGCAGCTTTCGCCTGGCCATGTCGGACTATGGAGCGCGGGTGGTATTGCCGGGGCTGATGCGGGTGCTGCGTGATGAAGCACCGGAGGTAGACCTGGTGGTGATCCAGGGCAGTCGAGAAGCGATGCTCGGGCATCTGTTCGATGGAGAGGCCGACTTGGCATTGGGTGTTTTTGCGCAGCAACCGGCAGAGCTACAGGTTGAAACCCTGTTTGAGGAACGTTTTACCTGTATCGCTGATCGTCGTCATTTGCCTGTCCGTGGTGGTCTGGAGTTAGCCGAGTGGCTGTCGCGCCCGCACGTACTGGTTGCGGTGCGACCTGGTGTCGACAACGAGATCGATCTGGCGCTCTCAGCGATTGACGCCCGTCGCCGGGTGGCACTGGCATTGCCGCACTGGGCAGCGGCGCAGGAAGTGATTGCCGGTACCGACCTGGTCCTCACCATTGCCCAACGTAGCCTCGACAACAGCAAACTCGACCCGCGCCTGCGGCGCTTCGATCCGCCGCTGCCGATCAAGGCCTTTGCTTTCCAGCAAGCTTGGCATCAACGTCGCGAAAGTGAGCCTGGGCACCGCTGGTTGCGCGAGCGAGTAGCGCAGGTGTCAGCCTCACCACCCCGGTAAGCGCGGGCTTGCGCTGCGATTGGCTGCGCAGCAGCTGCGAAACCTGAGTGCTGCCTATTGTGACGCACCCCTTCACCCTGCATTCTGAGGGCCCCTTACAAGGAGTTCCGAAGATGAAATACCCGCTACTGGCTTTCACGCTGCTGGCCGTTGTTGCCCCATTCGCCATGGCTCAAAACGATTCGCCTGCCTACAGCCAATGCATGGAAACGGCCCAATCAACGTTGGACATGAACAACTGTAACGGCGCCGAAATCGAACGCCAGGACGCGCGCCTCAACAGTGCCTACAAAAAAGCCAAGGCTGCGCTGGAGCCTGCCCAGCAAACTCAGTTGCTCGATGCCCAGCGCTTGTGGATCAAATACCGTGACGCCAATTGCAAGGTGTACTTCAACCTCACTGGCGGCACCATCGATCAGCTCAATGGTGCTGGCTGTGTCCTGGATATGACCAAGGCTCGTGCAGATGAGTTGGCAACACTGAGTCAGCCTTGATTGCTTGATCAGCGTCGGGCTACGCGGGCTCGCAGGTATTCGCGGACTTCGACATGATTGCCGGAAAACTCGATGCGCTCGACCTTGCTGTTGCGATGGAAGGCGTACATCGGGTCGTAGTACTCGCTGAGCAAACCACTGATCCAGGCACGGTGCAGGTCGACTGCACCGCTGCGCTGTTGTTCTTCCAGGGCTTGCAGCAACAACGTTGAAAGCCGCTGGTAGCGTTCGCCACCCAAGCGCTTGAGGATATTGCCCATGCTCTGGTTGAGGCGCGCGGCGAACAGCGTGAAGCCTTGCTCAGGGCCATGCAGCGCCACGAACTCGGCGCACAGGTTGGTCACATAGTCGCCAAGAATGCGCTCGACGCGATTGTCGAAACTGTCTTCCAGCCATACCAGCGGGTACTGCTGCATGCCTTGGTACAGTTCCAGGGGCAGCGAGCAACTGCCAACGATTCGACCTTCATCCTCGAGCACGAACTGTTCGAGACCGCGTGCGCGTTTCTTCAGGATGTCGATGGCCAAGCTGTTTTCGAAATCGATTTGCACCGGTTGCCCGGTGGCGCGCTTCCCGAAGCTGGAGCCACGATGGTTGGCATGGCCTTCAAGATCCAGGGCGTTGTTCAGGTCTTGCAGCACCTCGGTCTTGCCGGTGCCCGTCAGGCCGCCAATCAATACGAAATCACACTCGGCCACCGCACTCTGGGTAGTGTCGAGGAGAAAGTTACGCAGCGCCTTGTAGCCACCAACCACCTTGGGATACTCAATGCCTGCCTCGCTTAGCAGCCATTGCTGGACGATCTGCGAACGCAGGCCGCCGCGAAAGCAGTAGAGGTAGCCCTCAGGGTTGGCTTGGGCAAAGGCGACCCAGGCAGCAACACGCTCGTCCTTGGTCTGCCCGCTGACCAATTGATGGCCGAGGGCGATGGCGGCCTGTTGGCCTTGCTGCTTGTAGCAGGTGCCAACCTTTTGCCGCTCAAGGTCGTTCATCAGTGGCAGGTTGATCGCGTTGGGAAAGGCGCCCTTGGCAAATTCGACCGGGGCGCGCATGTCCATCATGGGTACATCGTGCAAAAACAGCTGGCGGTAGTCGGTGGTGTTGTCACGCATTACAGCACCTCAACCGCATGGCTCTGTCGCTCGACCAGTTCGCCGATTGGTGCCAGGTTCAAGCCCAGTTCAGCGGCCAGGGCGAGAAACTCTGCTTCACCTTCAGGTGTTACCGCTACCAACAGGCCACCGCTGGTTTGCGGGTCGCACAGCAGGTGTTTCTGCTCGTCGTTCAACGGCGCGATTTTTTCGCCATAGCTTTCGAAATTACGCAAGGTGCCGCCGGGTACACAGCCCTCAGCCAGATAATGCTCGACGCTCGGTAGGCGCGGAACGGCGTTGTAATTCAGGCGTGCGCTCAAGCCGCTGCCGTCTGCCAGTTCAACCAGATGGCCGAGCAGGCCGAAACCGGTAACGTCGGTCATGGCCTTGACGCCTGCAAGCTTGCCGAAGCGGCTGCCGGGGGTGTTCAGCGTGCACATCCAGTCGCGGGCCAGCCCTTTGTCCTGGTCGCGCAGCTTGGATTTTTTCTCGGCGGTGGTGAGGATGCCGATGCCCAGAGGCTTGGTCAGGTACAGGCGGCAACCTTGCACGGCGGTGTCGTTGCGTTTCATGTGGCGCTTTTGCACAACGCCGGTCACGGCCAGGCCGAAGATAGGTTCTGGCGCATCGATCGAGTGACCACCAGCCAGCGGGATACCGGCTTCGGCGCACACCGCGCGACCGCCGCGAATCACTTCGCGGGCTACTTCCGGGGCCAATACATTGATCGGCCAGCCGAGAATGGCAATGGCCATGAGCGGATCGCCGCCCATGGCGTAGATATCGCTGATGGCGTTGGTGGCGGCGATGCGACCGAAATCGTACGGGTCGTCGACGATAGGCATGAAGAAATCGGTGGTCGAAACTACGCCACGTTCATCGTCCAGCGCGTAAACTGCCGCGTCATCACGCGAGGCATTGCCAACCCAGAGCTTAGGGTCCAGCGCCTGTGTACCGCTTTCGGCAAGGATCACCTCCAGCATCTTCGGAGAGATCTTGCAGCCGCAACCGGCACCATGGCTGTACTGGGTCAGACGAATCGGCTCGCTCATACGCACCTCGAAAAATCGTGAAGCCCGATTGTAGCAAAGCTGGTCTTTGCGCCGATGCCTCTTATAATTTCCGCAGCTAGCCCAGTGCTGGCTCATTCCCCGCTATTGAACCGGAGAACCCCTCATGCTCAAACGTCCCCTGGCGCTGTTCGCCGGCCTCGTACTGTCGTGTTCGACTTACCTGGCCCAAGCGGCCGACACCCTGCGCGTCAGTGCCATCCCCGACGAGGCACCCACCGAACTGCTGCGCAAATTCAAGCCGCTGGGCCAATACCTGGAGCAGAAGCTAGGCATGAAGGTCGAGTTCGTGCCGGTTTCCGACTATCCGGCTGTGGTCGAGGCATTGGCCACCGACCGTCTGGACATGGCCTGGCTGGGCGGCTTCACCTTTGTTCAGGTACACCTGAAGAGCCCGACCGCGACACCACTGGTGCAGCGTGAGCAGGATGCCGAGTTCACCAGCAAATTCATCACCGCCAACCCGGAAATCGAGAGCCTGGCCGATCTCAAGGGCAAAACCTTTGCCTTCGGCTCGATCTCGTCCACCTCCGGCAGCCTGATGCCGCGCTACTTCATGCTCAAGGACAACAACATCAAGCCGGAAACCTACTTCAGTCGGGTGGCCTACTCCGGGGCTCACGATGCGACTGCAGCCTGGGTACAGGCCGGCAAGGTCGATGCCGGCGTGCTCAACGCCAGCGTCTGGGACAAGCTGGTCGCCTCGGGCAAGGTCGATACCAACAAGGTCAAGGTGTTCGCCACCACCCCGAGTTACTACGATTACAACTGGACCGTTCGCGGCAGCCTCGATCCGGCCTTGAAAGACAAGATCAAACAGGCCTTCCTTGACCTTGATCCGGCCAAGCCCGCAGACAAGGCGATCCTCGACCTGCAGGCTGCCAGCCGATTCATCGCCACCAGCCCGGACAACTACAAGGGTATCGAGGAGGCCGCTCGCGCTGCTGAGTTGCTCAAGTGACGATCCAGCTCAACTGCGTCAGCCTGCGCCATGGTGCGGTGCAGGCCTTGCTTGAAGTCGATCTGAGCGTCGAGGCCGGCGAGCGGCTGGCAATCATCGGCCCTTCGGGCGCCGGCAAGTCCAGCCTGCTGCACCTGATAGCCAGTGCCCTGGCGCCCACCAGCGGTAGCGTGGAGCTGCTCGGTGAAGCGCCTTGGCGCCTTTCTGCAGGTGCGCGCCAACGTCTGCGCGCGCGTATCGGTATGGTTCATCAAGCGCCGCCACTGCCGCCGCGCCAACGCGTGGTGACAGCGGTGCTGGCTGGGCGTCTGGGCCAATGGAGCACCTTGCGTGGGTTGCTCAATCTGTTGCACCCCTCGGATGTACCCGGTGTGCGCGCGGTGCTGTCGCGGCTGGGCATGGCGGAAAAGGTCTTTGCCCAGTGCGGGCAGTTGTCTGGCGGGCAGTTGCAGCGTGTCGGCATTGCCCGCGCCCTGTATCAGCAACCGGAAATCCTGCTGGCGGATGAGCCTGTTTCGGCCATGGACCCCGTGTTGGCCGAACACAGCCTGAGAACCCTCAATCAACATGCTACCGAACGTGGTGTCACCCTGGTGGCGAGCCTCCACGCGGTGGAGCTTGCGTTGGCGCACTTTCCACGGGTAATCGGCATTCGCGAAGGGCAGGTGATGTTCGATCTGCCGGCTGCGGAGGTCTCCAAAGACATGCTCGATGCGCTGTATGCCAACGAACATCTGGTTTCGCCTCAAGTGCCTTTGCCGGCCCTGCCCCAGCAGATTCCACGATGCTAAGCGCCGAAAAACGCGACCCTGCAGCCTTGCCCAGGCTGTTGCTGACCCTGCTGATTATTGCCGTGCTCTGGCCTGGTATTCAGTTGAGCGAGCTTAATCCCGGCGTGCTCCTACAGGCTGAAAACCGTCGTGAAATGGGCAATTTCGTCAGCGCTTTCTGGCCACCAGCGCATGACCCGGATTTTCTCGTCTTGCTCTGGCAGGCCACCTTGCAAACGCTGGCGGTGGCCACTGCCGGTATGGCCCTGGCGTTGATGCTGGCTATTCCTGCCAGCTTGCTGGCTAGCCGGGCGCTGTCCATGGACGCCGCCTCTCGTGGTGGTCGCTTGGGGCTGTGGTCACGCACGGTGCGCCTGCCGGTGCGTGGCTTGCTGATCTTTCTGCGCAGTGTGCCGGAGATTGTCTGGGCGCTGCTGTTCGTTCGCGCGGTGGGCCTGGGGCCGACTGCCGGGGTGTTGGCCATCGCCATTACCTACAGCGGCATGCTCGGCAAGGTGTACGCGGAGATCTTCGAGTCGGTCGACCAGCGTCCTGCCCATGCCCTACTGCAGGCGGGCAGTAGTCGTCTGAGCGCATTCTTCTACGGCATCCTCCCGGACGCAGCCGCGGAGCTTGTGTCATACACAGTGTATCGCTGGGAGTGCGCGATTCGCGCCTCCGTAGTGATGGGCTTTGTTGGCGCCGGAGGGCTCGGGCAACAGATCGATTTGTCGATGCGCATGTTCGCCGGTGCCGAGGTGGCGAGCATGTTGCTGGCTTTCCTGGTGTTGGTATGGCTGGCGGACCAACTCAGCCGAGTGCTGCGCGGGAGGCTGGCATGAGACGCTTGCTCAATGCTTCGTTGATCCTTGCCCTGCTGGCGGCCGTGTTTGCCTCGTTCGCCTACCTCAGCCTCGATTTGCAGTCGCTGTTCGGTAACGGCGGGCTGGGACAAATGGGGGCCTATGCATCGCGCTTTCTCAGCCCGGACCTCAGTGCCGGGCATTTACAGGCTGTGGGCAAAGGCGCGTTGGAAACCTTGGCCATGTCAGGTTTGGGTACTTTGCTCGCGGTGATCCTCGGCCTGTTGCTGGCGCTGCCAGCTGCCGGGCGTTTTGGTTGGCCGCTGCAGGGGGCTGCACGGTTGTTGCTCAATGCCCTGCGGGCGATACCGGAACTGGTCTGGGCCGCGCTGACCGTGTTGGCAGCTGGGCTGGGACCGAACGCCGGCACCCTGGCGTTGGCCCTGCACACCTCGGGAGTGCTGGGCCGGTTGTTCGCTGAAGCGCTGGAGAACGCGCCGCCAGAGCCGGCTGCAGCCATTCGCTTGCAGGGCGGCAGCCAAGTGGTCGCCTTCTGCTTTGGCACCTTGCCCAACCTCTGGCCGCAGTTGCTGGCCTACAGCCTATATCGCTGGGAAAACAATATTCGTATGGCCAGCGTGCTCGGCTTCGTGGGGGCCGGTGGCCTGGGGCAGATGCTCTACACCACCTTGAGCCTGTTCCAGGAGGCCCAGGCCAGCACGGTAATCATTGCCATGCTGGTGCTGGTGTTGCTGGTGGATGCCTTGAGTGATGTGCTCAGGCAGCGTTTTGTGCGGGCCTAACGGATGCCCAGGCGGTGATCCAGTGACCAGCGACCACCGCCACGACCGATCACCACCAGCAGCAAACCTGCCCAGCTCAAGTGAGTTGGCCAGGCGTCGGGATAGACAAACACCTGGATCACCAAGGTCATTCCCAGCAGCGCCAAGCCGGCGAAGCGGGTGCACAGGCCAAGTACCAGCAACAGCGGAAACAGGTGTTCGGCATAAGTGGCCAGGTGAGCGGCCAGCCAGGGCGGGAGCAGCGGCAACACGTACTCGGCACGAAACAACTCATAGGTGCTCGGCGTGATGCTGAGCAAGCCTTCGACCTTGGTGCGCCCTGAAAGAAAGAAGATCGCCGCGATGCCCAGGCGGGCGATCAGTGACAGCAACGAGTCGCTGATCAGTCCTTGCAGTTGCCCTGCGCAACGCGACCAGAATGTGCCAGCGGCGGTTGGATGTTTGTCGGGCGTTTCACTGATCGAGTGCATGGTGTTCTCCATTCAAGGGCACATGGGTGGGCGCTGCTCAAGCAAATACTTCCGCCGCCAGCAGGCGGGCGAGCAGGGTGGTGAAGTCCAGCGTTGGGTCGAACGTCAGGACGCTGTTGGTTGCCTGTTCCAGGGAGTTGCCCGCGGCGCAGGCGTCGAGAAAGATGCAATCGGCTTCACTCAGAACTTGCCAAAGCACCTGGCCGTGCTGTCGGCGCATCAATACCCCTTCACCCTCCCAGGCAAGCGGCTCCGGCACGGGCGCGGCCCTGCGGTTACTGTCCCAAATGCTGTAGATCGGTTGTTCGGCGAACCATTGCCAGCGCACATCGGTGCGCGGGCGCAGGTGTTGTTGACCGAGCAGTTCAGGTACCAGGTTGGTCATCGCCAGCATGTTCAGGCTGCTGTCGATAGGCGCGGTGTGCACCTCGATCCACAGCCTGTCAGCGCGGGCCACATCAGCCAGGTAAGGCAGATGTTGTGCGGGCTCGAATTGCTCAATGAAGGTTGCGAAGTGCTCTCCATAGAGGATCAGGCGGGCGTCACTGGGCGGCGTCAGGGTTGCATGAACCGTAGCAGCAGCGCGGAACCATGGGTTGCCCACCAGACGCTCGACGGAGGGAAAGTTGGCCTGCAAGGCATCCACACACCCTTTGAGCACGGTATTGCGATACACCGTGAAACCAACTTGCTGGGTGAGTGCAAGCAGCTCATTCGACGCTTCGCCGCCATACAAGGCGTTGACGAAAGCTGTCTGGAATTGTCCCAGCGTTGAAGTGCTCATGGTTGTCTACTGTTGCTATCGAGCAGCAACTGGGCCATGTCGCGCTCGCGCAGCAGTGCCTCGAAGGGGGGGATCTGATCGTCGCGCTCAATCAGGGTAGGACGCGTGCCAATGCGTTTTATCAAGCGCAGATAGAGCGTCCACACCTCGGCGGCAATGGGAGCATCGTGGGAGTCAATCAACAGGTCGCTGTTGGCGTCCTGACTGTAACCGGCCAGGTGAATCTCGCTGATCAGGTGGGCCGGAAATGCATCCAGGTAGGTGCTGGCCTCAAAGCCCATGTTATGGGCGCTGACATGCACATTGTTGATATCGAGCAACAGGCTGCAGCCGGTACGCTGGGAAAGCTCGGTGAGAAAGTCGATCTCACTGAAGTCATGCCCGTCCAGGTGCGTGTAGTGGCTTGGGTTCTCGATCGCCAGCGGGCGGCCCAGGATATCCTGGGCGTAGTCAATGTTCTCGACTATGCGTTGCAGGGCCGCGTGGCTGCGCGCAAAGGGCAGCAAGTCCGGGTGGTACTGCCCTTGCCAGGTAGACCAGGCCAGGTGCTCCGACAACAGTTGTGGTTGCACTCGTTCGGTCAGCGCCTTGAGGCGATACAGATGCTCGGCATCCGGTAACTGGTCGGCGGCCAACGACATGGACACACCATGCAAAGACAGCGGGTGCTGCTCGGCAACGGCTTGTAGCCATTCCAGTCGAGGGCCTGCGACCATGTAATTCTCCGGGTGAACCTCGAACCACATTCCGGGTGTCCTGCAGGCCACGGCGTCTTCGTAATGCTCGGCCTTGAGCCCGAGGCCGGCGCCCAAGTCGGTGTTCGCACTCAGAGAGGAAGGTGTGTTCACGGTCGCTTCGCCCTTTACCGGTTGCCGAGGATCAGGACTGTTTTGCAGTCAGCGAGCCCATGCCGTTGGGAGTTTTGATCGAGGTGCAGGTGCCAGCAGGCACGTTCTTCCAGGCGTTGGCTTGGTAGTCCATTTTTGCTGTACCGGCGCAACTGGTGCCGGCCCCGGCTTTGCAATCGTTTTTACCTGCCATGGCCACGCCGTAGCATTTTTCCATGGCAGGTGCTGGCGCATCGGTGGACGAAGCGGCAACGGCAGTCCCAGCGATCGAAGCGAAGGCGAGAGCGGCGGCGGTAGCGGCGAAAGTTTTCATGGCGTCATACTCCAAAGGTTAGGTGGCCGGGCATCTTTGCTTGCGGCTCGTGAAGTAGTTCGCCGGGTTTGGTCGATGGGTTACAGCCCAGCAGAATTTTTTTTGTCTTTTCGCCAGGTAGTTAAAAACGCTATCGTTTCTGGCAGCTATTTTCTTTTCGTCCCCTGTAACCAGAGCCCTGGATGGACCGAACTAAACAGAGTGAACTGCTGCGTTCGCGTGAAGCTGCGTTGCAAGGCTTGTTGGTGGCAGGACTGGACGGCGATGCGCAGGCTTATCGACTGTTCCTGCAGCAACTGAGCGGGCACCTTCGAGGTTTTTTGCGCAAGCGCCTGTATTCGCGCTCGGACGATCTCGAGGACGTGCTCCAGGAAGTGCTGCTGGCGGTGCATAACGCCCGTCAAAGCTATCAGCGCGATCAGCCGTTGACCGCCTGGGTGCAGGCTATTGCCCGCTATAAACTCGCCGATCATTTGCGCGGCCAGGGGCGACGAGACGCCTTGAACGACCCACTGGAGGACAGTGACGAGCTGTTTGCACAGGAGCAGCAAGCGCCGGCTCAAGCCCAGCGGGACTTGGGTAAACTGCTGCAGCAACTGCCAGACAAGCAACGCTTGCCGATTGTGCACGTCAAGTTGGAGGGGCTGTCGGTGGAGGAAACCGCACATCTGACCGGGCTTTCCGGGTCAGCGGTGAAGGTTGGCATCCATCGGGGGCTCAAGGCACTCGCAGCGTTGATTCGAGGTACATGATGAAAACCGACGACCTGATTTCCCTGCTTGCCACCGGTATCGAACCGATCGATCGGCAGCAGTTTACGCGACGTATTGGCCTTGCCATGCTGATCGCCATTGTCGGCGCCAGCGTGCTGACAGTGCTGCTGTATGGGGTGCGTGCCGATCTTGCCGTGGTGGCGGCAACACCGTTGTTCTGGGGCAAGATCGCCTTGCCGGCAAGCTTGATGGTTGCTGCGCTACTGGTCTTCAACCGGTTGGCACGTCCTGGCCTTGAGGTTGGCCTGCGCTGGGGCGGGATTGGCGCGCCCGTGCTTGGGGTTTGGGCGGTGACGTTGCTGGTATTGAGCGGTGTGCCTGAAGAACAGCAATTGAGCATGATCTTCGGCCAGACCTGGCGCAGCTGTGCGTTCAACATTGTGTTGTTGTCGGTGCCGGGCTTCTTTGCGTTGATTCGTGTCTTGCGCGAGTTTGCACCTACTCAGTTGCGCCTGTCGGGTGCAGTGGCCGGTTTGTTGGCGAGCGCCACTGCGACCTTGGCCTACTGCCTGCATTGCCCAGAGATGGAGGTGCCGTTCTGGGGCGTCTGGTATGTGCTGGGCATGGCCATTCCCACGCTGCTAGGCGCGTTGCTCGGGCCGCGCTGGTTGCGTTGGTAGCTCACAACATCTGCTTCATCTGCACCAAGGCTATCCGCGTATTGCCAGGCCCTTGGCGCTCCTCGATGGCAAAGGGTTCAAAGCCCAGCTGTGGATAAAGCAACAAGCCGGCAGTATTGCTGTTGAAGCACGATACCCATACTTCGCGGGCATCGAACTCCCTGCGGGCCAGGTCGATCATGCTCTGCACCAAATAGCGCGCTACGCCATGACCCCGGGCCGCAGGGGCTACCACCACATTGCCCAAGGCGCAGACACCGCCTTGCTCGGCCTTGTAGAAGTTGGCGAATGCCAGCACCGTCCCATCGCCTTCTACCACTGTCGAGCCGGCTCGCTGTGTAATTGCGTCACTCAATTGCGCTGGCGTCAGTGGGTAATTGGCCTTGGGGAACATGTAGAACAGCTCGTCGGGGCCTTGGGGAAAGCAGCAGATGGCGGCGATGTCCGCGGCCTGGACTGGGCGATGAGTCAGTTGCATAAGGTGGCTCGCTGATGGGGGAGGGTGTCAGGAATCCTACACTGCCTGCTGGCTTGCGCAGGTACAATCGCCAACTGAAAAATCGCCACGCGGATATTGTCATGAGTCTTTCTGTTCCCATCGTGCCTGAACGTCGCCTCGGTGCGCCGCTGTTCGCCATGGCGCTGCTGCTGATCGGCGCCCTGTTCCTCAAGGCTTATGTCGGCACCAACCAGGTGTTGTTGTTGATCGTCGGCGCCGCCTTGGGGCTCACCCTGTATCACGCCGCCTTTGGCTTTACCTCGGCTTGGCGCGTGTTCATCAACGAACGCCGCGGGGCAGGGTTACGGGCGCAGATGGTCATGCTGACCATCGCCGTGTTGCTGTTCTTTCCGGCGCTGGATGCCGGCACGCTGTTCGGTCAGCCGGTCAAAGGACTGGTGGCTCCGGCCGGGGTTTCGGTAGCGTTTGGTGCCTTCATCTTTGGCATCGGCATGCAGATGGGCGGTGGCTGTGCTTCCGGTACCTTGTTCACCGTCGGCGGCGGCAACGCACGGATGCTGGTGACCCTGCTGTTTTTTATCATCGGTTCAGTATCGGCCACCCATCACGTCGATTGGTGGTTCTCGCTGCCATCGTTTCCGGCTACCTCGATTGTTCAGTCCTTTGGCCTGCTGCCGGCAGTGCTGGTGAGCCTGGCGGTATTCGCGGTAATTGCATGGACCACAGTGGTGTTGGAAAAGCGCCGTCACGGTCTGCTGGAAACTGCGCCTCCCAGTGAGCACCAGGGCCTGCGTCGTTTTCTGCGTGGCCCATGGCCGCTGGTGTGGGGCGCCGTGGCCCTGGCGTTGCTCAATTACGCAACCCTGGCACTGGCCGGGCGACCATGGGGCATCACCTCGGCATTCGCCCTGTGGGGCGCAAAAACCCTTGGCGGCCTGGGCGTAGACGTCGGCAGTTGGGCGTTCTGGCAAGTACCGGCCAATGCCAAGGCCCTGGCTTCGCCACTGTGGGAGGATGTCACCACGGTGATGGACATCGGCATTGTCCTCGGTGCGCTGCTGGCCGCAGGCTTGGCAGGTCGCTTTGCGCCAAACCTGAACATTCCCTTGCGATCACTGGTAGCTGCGGTTATTGGCGGACTGCTATTGGGTTACGGCTCGCGCCTGGCCTATGGCTGCAACATCGGTGCGTACTTCAGCGGTATTGCCTCCGGTAGCGTGCATGGCTGGTTATGGTTGATTGCGGCGTATGCGGGCAACGTGGTTGGCGTGCGTATTCGTCCGTTCTTCTTCGCGCGATAAGCCTACAGAACCACATCATCGATAATGGCTTTAGCCATCTCTCCTGGAAAATGCGCGGCCCATACCAGGGCCGCGTCTTCATCTGCAGCCCCGGCAACGCGGGCTCCCACATGGAACGGTATTACCCGCACTTTGTAGGCATTGGCAAAGCCTGCGAGCTCATCAGAGCGCTTGGGTATGTTGCCGAAGCTCGTGGCATGGCTCAGGTAGCCGTTGCCAGTGGGTCAGGTCGTGAAAGCCTCTACAAGGCATTGTCTCCAGGTGCGAAGCCTCGTTTCGACACAGTGCTGAAAGTTATTCGCGCCCTGGGAATCGACCTTTTGGCGATGCCGCATACAACGCCACATCATTAATCGCCATCAACTTGCAGGCTAGCCTGTAACCAAGTACTAAAACTCCGCGTCAACGGGCTCTTCTCGCTATCGCGATGTATCAGGCAGCTCCAGTCAGGCCCGCGTACAGTTTGTGCGCACAGCGGCTGCAATAATCCTTGGCTGTTTGCCTGATTTGCCAGTAGTTGGCTGACCAAGGCAATTCCATGGCCCGCGCAGGCGGCATCGAGCAGCAGGCCAGGGTCGGAGAAGTTCAGGCCATTGCTGCGTTGGCCAACATCTTCGCCGCCCTCTATTACCCAGTGACTCCAGTCCATTTCGCGTTCGCCATGCAAGGTGGTGCGCTGCTCCTTGGGCGTGTCGAGCAAATCAGGATGGCAAGCCGGGTAAAGACGATCACGGTGCAGGGTCAGGTGGCTGCATTCAGCCTGGGCGCTGAGGTCGTCGCGAATGCTCAGGTCGATGGTTTGTGTGGCCATGTCCGGTGGATCGAAGCTGGTGAACAACCACAGGTCAACCTCGGGGTGCTGGCGATGAAAGTCGCCCAGGCGCGGCAGCAACCAGTGGCGGGCGAACGCTGGTGTGGTGTTGACCACCAGTTGGTTGGGCTTGCGGTATTGCTCCAGACGGCGAATACCCACTGACAGTTGCTGCAGCATCGCCTGGGTGGTGCTTTGCAGGTCGTAGCCGGCATCGGTAAGGCTCACGCTGCGGCCGCTGCGAAAGAACAACGGTTGCTCCAGGAATGTTTCGAGGCTGCGTATCTGCTGGCTGATCGCCGATTGAGTGAGGTGCAGCTCTTCGGCTGCCTTGTGAAAGCTGCCCAGGCGGGCGGCAGCTTCAAAGCCGCGCAGGGCATTCAGGGGAGGCCAGTGCTTTAGCATTGATTAGCTCTACTTATCAGTTGTCGGCTAAATCTATCGTTTGTTTACGCATTTATGAAGCCATAGCATGGACTTTCTTACCGCAGCAGCGGTTTTCAGTAATTAATATCCCTTAACTGAAAGGTGGGAAGCATGCAGCGCAATGACGATCTGAACAGTGGTTGGTTCATGCCCGCAGAGTGGGTGAACCATGCAGCGACCTGGATGGTCTGGCCGCACAACCAACAGTTGTGGGAGTCCGGCTGGAAGGTGACGCTGGAGCAGGTTCAGGTGGACTTTGCCCGTGTTGCCAATGCGATTGCGCGCTTCGAACCGGTCAAGATGGTGGTCGATCCCTCCGCCCGCGCCAGTGCCAGTAAACTCTGTGGGGTGAACATCGAGTTGATCGAGCTGCCGGTGAACGACAGCTGGTGCCGCGACTCGGGCCCAAGCTTTGTTTGTCATCCCCAGTTTGGGTTGGCCGGTGTCAGTTGGCGCTTCAACGCCTGGGGCGGCAAGTCGGCGCATGACCTGGATGAAGGCCTGGCGCGGCGTGTGCTTAACACGCTTGGCCTGGACTGCTTTGGCACGGCCTTGAGCAACGAAGGCGGGGCAATTCATGTGGACGGCGAGGGTACGTTGATTACCACCGAGTCGGTGTTGCTCAACCCTAACCGTAATCCGGGAATGACCAAGGCCGAGATCGAGGAGATTTTCTCGCGCTTTCTGGGTATCAAAAAAACCATCTGGCTGCCGGGTGACCCAGATTACGTTACTGGCGACATGACCGATGGTCACGTTGATGGCGTCTGCGCGTTCGCTCGTCCTGGCGTGTTGCTGGTCGATGCGACCCGCGACCAGAGTTCGGTGTATGGCCACGTCGCTCGGGAAAACCGTCGGGCGCTGGCGCTGGCCACCGATGCCCAGGGTCGCAGGTTTGAAATGCACGAGCTGTACGAAGCGAGCGAGGCGGTGGATGTCGATGCCGAGGTGTTCTGTGCCTCTTACACCAACTTCTATATTGCCAATGGCGCCATCATCATGCCGGCCTACGGCATCGAGGCGGACCATGCGGCTGCCGAGGTATTGGCCAAGGCGTTCCCTGGACGTGAAGTGGTCCCGGTGCAGATCAACCATCTGGCCCACGGTGGTGGGGGCGTGCACTGCATCACTCAACAGCAACCTGCCTGGCCGATGAAGGGGTGATGCATGAGCATGTTGACCGTTGCTGCTATGCAGATGCCTTGCACCTGGAATTTGCAACACAATCTTGATCAGGCCGAACAACTGGTGCGTCAGGCGGCGGCCCAGGGCGCCCAGGTAATCCTGCTGCAAGAATTGTTCGCCACGCCCTATTTTTGCATCGAGCAGCATCACAAACATTTGGCCCTGGCCGAGGAATATCAACACAGCCAGGTACTCAAGCGCTTTGCCGCTTTGGCTGCAGAGCTGGGCGTAGTTCTGCCGCTGAGCTGGTTCGAAAAGGCTGGTAATGCCTACTTCAATTCGCTGAGCGTGGCTGATGCCGACGGCCGTCTGTTGGGGGTGTACCGCAAAACCCATATCCCCAACGCCATCGGCTATCAGGAGAAGGAATACTTCAGCCCAGGCGATACCGGCTTCCGCGTCTGGGATAGTGCATATGGACGTTTGGGCGTGGGCATCTGCTGGGACCAGTGGTTCCCCGAAACTGCACGCTGCCTGGCGCTGATGGGCGCCGAGGTGTTGTTGTTCCCGACCGCCATCGGCTCTGAGCCGGGTGCTACGGAATTGGATTCGCGGGATCACTGGCAGATGGCAATGCGCGGACATGCAGCGGCCAACATCTTGCCGGTGGTCGCCTCCAACCGTGTGGGGCTCGAGGCCGCGACCACCGATCCCGAGTTGCAGATGACCTTTTATGGCTCGTCCTTTATCAGCAACCACAAAGGCAAGATGCTGGCCGAAGCCGACCGCGATACTTCTGGTGTGCTGGTGCAGCATCTGGACCTGGCGGCGATGCGTGAAGAGCGCCTTACCTGGGGTATTTACCGCGACCGCCGCCCGGAAATGTATGCAGCGCTTCTGGGGCTCGATGGTCGTCGAGTCAATGCGTGCTGGAAGACTCAAGGGGTTTGATATGAACATCAGCCATAAACGTTTGCTCGTTACCCTGGGCTTCGCGCTGGGGGCCACCTTGACCACGGCACACGCTGAGGAAAAGACCCTGCGCCTATACAACTGGGCTGATTACTTTGCCGAGGACACCCTATCCAAGTTCACCGCCGAGACTGGCATCAAGGTGATCTACGACGTGATGGACGGCAGCGAAGTGCTGGAAGCCAAGTTGATGACCGGTGGCAGCGGCTACGACCTGATCTTTCCTGGCGACACCGTGGCGGAGCGACTGATGCGTGCCGGCAGCCTGCAGGAGCTGGACCGCTCGAAGATAACCGCGCTGGCCGATGTGGAGCCGGGCCTGCAGAAGCTGCGTACTCATTATCCGCACGCCAGCAAGGCGACAGTGCCTTATACCTGGGGCACCATCGGTCTGACGTACAACGATGAGCAGATTCGCAAGCGCATGCCGGATGCACCGGTGGACAGCCTGGATTTGTTGTTCAAGCCGGAGCTGGCAGCCAGATTTGCCGACTGCGGGATCTCGATGATCGATTCGCCGGACGAAGCCCTGGCGGTGGTACTTAATTACTTGGGCCGCGATCCGCGCAGTGCCAAGAAGGAAGACCTCGTTGCGGCCAGTGAACTGCTGCTCAAGATCAGGCCGTATATCCGCAAGTTCCAGTCGCAACCGGTCACTGACCTGGTCAACGGCAACTTGTGCCTGTCGCTCGGTTACAGCGGCGACATGACCCAGGCTCAGCGCACGGCCGACTCAGCGTCCAGGAAAGTCAGCTTCCAGTACCGCATCCCCCGTGAGGGCACCACGGTATGGATGGACAACATGGCGATTCCGGTCGATGCCAAACACCCGGAATACGCCTATACCTTTATCAACTTCGTCATGCGTCCAGAGAACATGGCGGCCATCAGCAATTTCACCGGTTACCCCACCTCGAACGCCAAGGCGCGCCCGGATGTCGATCCGCAGATGCGCAACAACCCGGACATCTATCCGGCTGAAGAGGCCTTCGAGCGCCTGGTGACAGGCAAGGACATTCCTCAATCCGACATGCGTGCGCGGATGCGGGTGTGGACCAAATTCAAAACGGCGTCCAGCAACTAACGGCGTGGCGCCCGTTCACTGTTATTGATTTGATCGAGGGACATACAGATGCCAACGCGTCGTGAGTTTATACAGCAGGTTTCAGCGGCCGCCGGTCTGGGTCTGGTTGCATCAATGGGCTTTGGTTTCGGCACCCCACGGGCGTTGGCAGCCGGTAAAGGTCACTGGTTCATGCCGGACGAGGGCGATAAGCAGCAATGCGCCTTCGTATCGTTTGGAGCCCAAGAAGCCATCTGGGAAGACTTCACCGGTGACGTGCAAGAAGCGATCGGCCGGATCGCCAGCACCATCGCTCGCTACCAGCCTGTGGTTGTGCTGTGCCGTGCCCATGAACGGGATCTGGCCGAAGAGCTGTGTGGAAGCAAGAACACCACCTTTGTCGTCACCGAACTGGATGACATCTGGATGCGTGACATCGGCGCCAACTTTGTCATAACCGAGCAAGGCGACCTGGGTGCGGTCGATTTCAACTTCAATGGTTGGGGCAACAAGCAACAACACGCCTTTGATGCTCGGGTGGCAAGGCTGGTAGCGAACAACGCCGAGGCCACCTATCAGCGCAGCGAATTGGTAGGTGAGGGTGGTGGCATCGAAGTGGACGGTCACGGTACGGGCATCATGACCGAAAGCAGCTGGATCAATGCCAATCGCAACCGTGACTGGAGCAAGGCCGAGGTTGAAGAGGAACTCAAGGCGCAACTGGGGTTGCGCAAGATCATCTGGTTGCCGGGGATCAAGGGCAAGGACATCACCGATGCGCATGTCGATTTCTATGCGCGTTTTGTCAGCCCTGGCGTGGTTATTGCCAACCTCGACACCGACCCTGATTCATACGATCACAAGGTAACCAAGAAGCACCTGGAAATTCTCAAGAACGCGACCGACGCCGATGGCCGCAAGCTCAAGATATACACGGTGTCACCGCCACTGAATCCGCGCCGCAATCGCTTCAGCAAGGACAACCCGGATTTTGCGGCCGGTTACATCAACTACTTCGTTATCAACGGCGCAGTCATTGCTCCGCAGTTCGGGGATAAAGCCGCCGACGCCAAAGCGTACGACTTGCTCACTGAACTGTACCCGGACCGTGATGTGGTACAGCTCAATATCGACGCCATTGCAGCGGGTGGGGGCGGTATTCATTGCGTAACCCACCAACTGCCGATGGTATAAGTCCAGGTGTTCACTGAGCGGTAGAGCGCACGCGTGCAGGCTGCCCATGCTGGCGGGTCAGTACAATGCCGAACAAGGAAATCACCAGCGCCAGGCCGATGGTAGTGGTGACTTCGGCGCGGTGCTCCGGGGTCACCAACATGACCCCGAGCGCTGCGACGATAAAGGCGATCACCGCATACGTGAGCCACGGAAACAGCCACATCTGAAAGTTGAGCTGAACCCCTTGGCGCCGCAGCCTTGCGCGCATGCGCAGCTGTGAAATTGCGATAACCAGATACACCAGCAAGGCAATGGCGCCGGAGCTGGCCAGCAGGAACTGGAACAACCCAGCCGGGGCGAAGTAACTGACTACGGTGATCACGGCACCGAGCACGGTGCTGGCGATCACGGCAGTTCTTGGTACCCCGACTTTCGAGGTGACCTTAACCTGCCTGGGCGCCTCGCCACGCTTGCCCAGCGAATAGAGCATGCGAGAGGCAATGTAAATCGAGGAGTTCATGCAACTGGCCACCGCGACCAGCACCACCACATCCATCATGAACTTGGCGTGGGGAATGTCCATTAGTTCCAGCGCTCGCTGGTAGGAACCCACCGACGCCAACAACGGATCGTTCCATGGCACGATGGAAATGATCACGGCAATCGACAGTAGATAAAACACCCCGATCCGCCAGATGACCGAGCGAGTAGCCTTGGCGATGTTCTTTGCCGGACTTTGTGATTCAGCCGCGGCAATGGTGACCGCTTCGATACCAATGAAGCTGAACATGACGGTAATAAAGGCACCTACCACGGCCGAGGCGCCATTAGGTGCGAAGCCGCCGTGTTCCTCCAGCAATCGGCTCAACCCACTGACCTCCCGTTCTGGCACCCAGTCCATCAGCACCGCAGCGCCCAAGCCAATGAAGGCGATGATTGCCAGCACCTTGAACATCGCGAACCAGAATTCGAACTCACCGTACTTGGCAACACTGAACAAGTTGGTGGCCGCCAGGGCGATAATAGAGATCAGCGCAAACAACCAGGACTCGACCTCAGGAAACCAGGTGTTAAGTACATGGCCTGCAGCCAGCGCTTCAATAGGAATGACCAGCACCCAGAACCACCAGTACATCCAGCCGATGCTAAAGCCTGCCCATGACCCGATAGCCTGGTCGGCGTAAGTGGAAAAAGAGCCGGTATCAGGATTGGCGACGGCCATCTCGCCAAGCATACGCATCACCAGGATGACCAGAATGCCGGACAAAAAGTAAGCCAGGATTGCAGCGGGACCGGCAGCGGCAATTGCATGTCCGGAACCGACGAATAGCCCCGCACCAATAATACCGGCAATGGAAAGCATGGTGACGTGGCGAGGTTTGAAACCTTGCGCCAACTGACCTTTCGAATCTTCGGAGCCCAAGCTGATCATTATGCTTATTCTCTTTGTGTTTGATCTTGGGGCGTGCTGACTGACCGTTAGGCGAACATCAATTCTTCCCGTTCGAACACCTTGAAAGCGGCATAGCTGAAACGCGCAGTTGCTCTAGTCGATCAGTCATCACGACGAACGCACGGTTGAAAAAGGCCTGGTCACATTACCTACGAGTGTGGGCTGGAGTGTTTGTCGAGCGCGCCGTAGCCAAGTCCGATTGCGACACGACATGGCTGATCAGTAGGGTTAAAAACACGCTCTAGAGCGAGTCCATTGCTGACTGGTGAGTTTTACAAGTTTTCCGTATAATCGCGCCGCCGCTATTAGGGCGGTGTTTCATAAATTAAAGGACTTAGTATGAAAAAGCTGTTGAAAGCATCTGTTGCTGTTGCCCTGGTTTCGGGCGTTGCTCTGCTGTCGGGCTGCACTGGCCAAGTTTACAACCAGCCAAAAAACTGCACCTACGACTACCTGTTCCACCCTTCGGTTTCCGTTTCTAAAATTATTGGTGGTTGCGGTCCTATCGACAAGCTGCCACAGCAGTAAGTTTAGAAGTGACTCGACTGGTCCCTTTCGGGATCAGTCCAAACCCCCTGTTACTGACGTAGCAGGGGGTTTTGTTTTTCTGCTGTTGTTAAGCTGCTTGTATCCCAACTAACTTGATTTTCAGGTTAACAATTTGTCAGGCTCTGGCGGCACGGGGAATGGTGCTAACATCCGCGATTGCAGCAGCGAGCTACGGCCTTACAATGACCAGCGAACAGTCACCATCGCATTGCGTGGCTCACCGTACAGGCTATTGCCGTAGTCGGTGTTGGAGCTGATGTCCTGGTAGTAGGTTTTGTCGAAGACGTTGTTCAGGTTCACACGTACGTTCACGTTTTCCGAAGCTTGGTAACTGGTCATCAGGTCTACGACGGTGTAGGCCTTTTGTTCGATGCGATAGTCGAACGTGGTCAGGTAGTCGTTAGTGCCTTTGTTGTAGACAGTGTTCTGTCGAGAGAGACCGCCACCGATCGTCCAGCGATTGAGTTCACCCGGCAGTTGATAGGTGGTGAACGCCTTGAATATATGACGCGGAATGTTGGTGCTGAACAAGCGCCCGACATTATTGTGGTCAGTGTCCTTGGTGTATTTAGCCGCGGAATAGGTGTACCCGGCGCCCAACTCCCAGCCGGGCATCAGCGAGCCATTCACTTCCAGTTCGAAACCTTCGCTACGCACTTCCCCAGCGGCTTCAAAACAGGTGCTGCCCACCGGATTGCACTGGTTGGGGTTGAGCTCCTTGGCGCGGTTTTCCTGATCGATGCGAAAGATAGCTGCGCTGGCATTCAAGTTGCCGTCGAAGTATTCGCCTTTGATGCCGATCTCGTAGTTTTTACCTTCAATAGGCTTGAGTGCGTTGCTCTGAGCGTCTAGCTCGGTTTGCGGGCGGAAGATGTCGGTGTAACTGACATACACCGAGTGGTTCTGGTCCAGGTCATAGACAGCGCCGGCATAGCGGGTCAGATGGCGGGTGACTTTGTTCGGCAGGCTGCTGGCCGAGGTCTTGCCGTTCCAACTGGTATCTACATCAAACTCGTACCAGTCCAGGCGTGCGCCGAGGATCAATTTCAAGTCTTCGCTGATGCTCAACCGCGTGGTGACATAGGCACCTTCCTGCTCGCTGGTACGGTCTTGTTTCCAGGGATTAGAATTCAAGTCTGGCTTGGGAATGCCGCTGGGATTGTGCAGGTCGGTATGGGTATCGAGCGAAGTGGCCAGGCCCTTGCCCTTGAACGTCAAGTCGCGCTTGCTGGCGCCGACGACCAATTCATGGGTGCGGCCGAGCAGCGAGAAGGGGCCGGTTACATAAGCGTCGTAACTGCTCTGCTGGTCGTCGTAGTCGTACCTGCCGATGTACTGACCGAATTGGTCAAAGTTGTCGCCCATTCGTTCCGGAATGGAACCGGCCATGCTCAGGTCCGACCAGCTTTTGCTGGCCGCCAGCAGCATTTTCCAGCTATTGGCGAAGCGATATTCCAGGCGCGTGAAGGCGGTGGTGTTGTCTTGGTCCCAGAATTCCCAGTTGCTACCCAGATAGGTGGAGCGCTTGAGGTGCAGGTCGCTGCCATCGGCGGCAACCGGCAGGCCGCCCCAGGCGCCGTTGTAGTTGGAGTTCTGGTTACTGATGCCAAAGGTGAAAGTGGCGTCTTCGTTCAGGTCCGCCTCGGTAATGCCGTAAAACACCGAGCGCTCGGAGCTGACAAAGTCCTGAAAGCTGTTTTTGCTTTGGTAGGCGGTGACCACACGGCCGCGCAGGGTGCCGCTTTCATTGAGTGCATTGGAGGCATCAAATTCGGTGCGGTAGTTGTCCCAGCTGCCGGCGCTGCCAGTGATGCTCACGCGCGGTATGGCGGTCGGGCGTTTGCGGATCATGTTGACCGCTGCCGCGGGGTTGCCGGAGCCTTGCATCATGCCAGTTGCGCCACGGACCACTTCCACCCGGTCGAAAATCGCCATGTCGGGTGAGGAGTTCATGTCACGGGTCAGGTAGTGCGAGAGATCGTTGGCCAGGCCGTCTGTCATCAGGTTTTCCACGGCAAAGCCGCGGGAATAGAAGGTCGAGCGTTGCGGACCATCTTTGGTGACGGCGATGCCGGGGGTGCTTTTCAGCACATCCTCCAGCGATTTCATGTTCTGGTCATCCATGCGCTGACGGGTAATGACCGTGACCGACTGCGGTGTTTCGCGAATGGACAGCGCAAGTTTGGTTGCCGTTTGCATGGGGCCAGTGGTGTAGGAACCGGTGTCTTCGGTGGTAGCGCCCAGGTATCCACCGGTGATGTTGGTGGTGCCCAGCTCCAGGGCCGAGCCGGATGGCGTCTTGACCAGGCTAAAGCGTCCCGCCCCCTCCTGACGCAGCTGCAGCCCACTGTTGGCCAGCAGTCGGGTAACGCCCTCATTGAATGAGTAGCGGCCCTTGATTCCCGCAGTGACCAGGCCCTGGGTTTGCGTTGAACCGAACGATAAGGTCACCCCACTTGCTGCGGCAAATTGGCTGAGCGCGGTTCCCAAGGGCCCGGCCGCAATGTTGTAGTCGAGCTGTTCAGTGGTTTGTTGCGCCCAGGCGCAAGGCGCAATGGCGGCGGAGCACAAGGCAGCGCCGAGGCTCATGCGCAATAACGCACCATTGAGGTTCAGCCGCAATGCGGTCTTCTGGAGGGGACTTGGGTGGCTCATGTTGCGCTTCCTATGCCGTTGCAGTAAAGGCGGCTGATTAACCGCTCTACTGATGAGCCGAACGAAAAAAGGAATCGGCAAGACGAGATTTATTGTTATTCGCAGGTAGGCGCGCCGACTATGCCTCGACCCGCACCCAATACCTGGAAAAGCGCCGCACTTTCACAGGGAGCGAAACCTGCAGGTTGGCCAGCACACCATCGATATCGTCCAGGCGGAAAGCGCCGGAGATGCGCAGATCGCCGACGTTATCGGCGCACCCGAGATATCCCCGGCGATAGCGAGCCAACTCGGCGACAAAGTCTGCCAGTCGCCAGTCCACGGCCACCAACAAACCTTGGCTCCAGGCGCTACTGCCGACAGGACTCGGGCGCAGCTTACCGAGCTGGGAAGTACCGAAGGTCAGCGCTTGCCCTTCTTCGACTCTTTGTACTTGAAGTGGGGCGTCCAGAGCGCGCACCTCTACTGCGTGCTTTTGCACCTCGACACTGCTGAAGCCCTGCTGCAGACGTACATCGAATCGAGTGCCCAGGGCCAGGATACGGCCGTGCGGCGTTTGTACCGACAACGGCCGAGTGGGGGCACGATCTGCTGCGGTGGTGACGAGGATTTCGCCGTGTCGCAGCAGAATCAATCGTTCCTCCAGGCTGTATGCGATGTCCACACGGGTATCGGTGTTCAACTCAAGGTTGCTGCCATCGGGCAGGGTCACGCGGCGTTGCTGGCCGGTGCCGGTGGCGAAATCCGCACTGTAGGGGGAGGCGCGGTAACCTGCAAAAGCCGTGGCGCCGGCGGCCAGCACCATCAGCATCTTCAGGCCCTGGCGTCGCTGCACGCCCATATGCGACAACACTGGCAAGGCCACATCGGGCGTTACACCGCGCAATTGCTGCTGGAGCTTTTCGATTCGCGCCCAGGCATTTGCGTGTCGGGGGTCAGCGCCAAGCCAGCGCTGCCAGGCCGTGCGCTGATCGCCGCTGACATCGGCGTCGTTGAGCGTCAGATACCACTGTACTGCCGCTTGCAAATGCTCCTTGGTCGGCGCATCGATATGTGCACCGCTCAATCGCCCATCAACAGAATGCATTGCATCAGCGCCTTTGCCAGATGGTTTTTCACTGTCGTAACCGATAGTCCCAACTGTTTGCCCACTTGCACGTAGCTAAGGCCTTCGAGCTGAACCAGCAGAAAGATTTTCCGAGTGCGTGCCCCAAGACCATCGAGCAATGCGTCGATGGCCATCAGCGACTCAATGATCAGGTGATGCGTTTCCGGTGATATCTGCAACGGTTCAGAGCGAGTGGCAAGTACGTCCAGATAAGCCCGTTCCAGGGTTTGACGTCGGGCCTTGTCTATCAATAGCCCGCGCGCAATGGTCGCCAGGTAATGCCGTGGCTCGCGCAAGAGGGGCGTGCTGCGCAGGGTCAGCATACGTATAAAGGTGTCTTGAGCCAGGTCCGCAGCATCGGCGCTATTGCCTATACGCGAACGTATCCAGCCTTTCAGCCAGCTATGATGCTCGCCGTACAGATGCTCGACATCCAGTGGTGTTGAAGCTTTGACCCCTGCGTCCATGATTGATCGCTGCAAATGATAATATGTCTCATTATTTGCGATGCTGCGCTTTAAGGCAATCGTAAGCGCTTGGTCAGCAGGGGCCAAAAGCAGTCAGTCAGTATCTATAGTGGCAACCCGGTGCTTTGATAAGGAAAAAGAATTTCCAGGCAGGGGTTGACCCGGTATTTGAATGCTGTATTATTCGCCTCCCGCTAACGAGCAGTTCGAAACTGCTTTTAGCTTAAGCGATTGAAGTTGAAAGAGAAATTCTGAAAAACTTCAAAATAAACGCTTGACACACTCTGAGGAAAGCGTAGAATGCGCGCCTCGGTTGAAGCGAAAGACTTCAACCAACGCTCTTTAACAATCGAATCAAGCAATTCGTGTGGGTGCTTGTGACTCAGACTGATAGTCAAAAAGATTATCAGCATCACAAGTGACTGCACGAGAAGTCGAAAGACTTCGAATTAGTCATTTGAGATTGCTGAGCCAAGTTTAGGGTTTTCTCAAAACCCAAGCAGTATTGAACTGAAGAGTTTGATCATGGCTCAGATTGAACGCTGGCGGCAGGCCTAACACATGCAAGTCGAGCGGATGACGGGAGCTTGCTCCTTGATTCAGCGGCGGACGGGTGAGTAATACCTAGGAATCTGCCTGGTAGTGGGGGACAACGTTTCGAAAGGAACGCTAATACCGCATACGTCCTACGGGAGAAAGCAGGGGACCTTCGGGCCTTGCGCTATCAGATGAGCCTAGGTCGGATTAGCTAGTTGGTGAGGTAATGGCTCACCAAGGCGACGATCCGTAACTGGTCTGAGAGGATGATCAGTCACACTGGAACTGAGACACGGTCCAGACTCCTACGGGAGGCAGCAGTGGGGAATATTGGACAATGGGCGAAAGCCTGATCCAGCCATGCCGCGTGTGTGAAGAAGGTCTTCGGATTGTAAAGCACTTTAAGTTGGGAGGAAGGGCATTAACCTAATACGTTAGTGTTTTGACGTTACCGACAGAATAAGCACCGGCTAACTCTGTGCCAGCAGCCGCGGTAATACAGAGGGTGCAAGCGTTAATCGGAATTACTGGGCGTAAAGCGCGCGTAGGTGGTTCGTTAAGTTGGATGTGAAATCCCCGGGCTCAACCTGGGAACTGCATCCAAAACTGGCGAGCTAGAGTAGGGCAGAGGGTGGTGGAATTTCCTGTGTAGCGGTGAAATGCGTAGATATAGGAAGGAACACCAGTGGCGAAGGCGACCACCTGGGCTCATACTGACACTGAGGTGCGAAAGCGTGGGGAGCAAACAGGATTAGATACCCTGGTAGTCCACGCCGTAAACGATGTCAACTAGCCGTTGGAATCCTTGAGATTTTAGTGGCGCAGCTAACGCATTAAGTTGACCGCCTGGGGAGTACGGCCGCAAGGTTAAAACTCAAATGAATTGACGGGGGCCCGCACAAGCGGTGGAGCATGTGGTTTAATTCGAAGCAACGCGAAGAACCTTACCAGGCCTTGACATCCAATGAACTTTCCAGAGATGGATTGGTGCCTTCGGGAACATTGAGACAGGTGCTGCATGGCTGTCGTCAGCTCGTGTCGTGAGATGTTGGGTTAAGTCCCGTAACGAGCGCAACCCTTGTCCTTAGTTACCAGCACGTAATGGTGGGCACTCTAAGGAGACTGCCGGTGACAAACCGGAGGAAGGTGGGGATGACGTCAAGTCATCATGGCCCTTACGGCCTGGGCTACACACGTGCTACAATGGTCGGTACAGAGGGTTGCCAAGCCGCGAGGTGGAGCTAATCTCACAAAACCGATCGTAGTCCGGATCGCAGTCTGCAACTCGACTGCGTGAAGTCGGAATCGCTAGTAATCGCGAATCAGAATGTCGCGGTGAATACGTTCCCGGGCCTTGTACACACCGCCCGTCACACCATGGGAGTGGGTTGCACCAGAAGTAGCTAGTCTAACCTTCGGGAGGACGGTTACCACGGTGTGATTCATGACTGGGGTGAAGTCGTAACAAGGTAGCCGTAGGGGAACCTGCGGCTGGATCACCTCCTTAATCGACGACATCAGCTGTTTCATAAGCTCCCACACGAATTGCTTGATTCATTGAAAAGACGATAAGTTGCTCCTTATGGAGTAACTGTATTTTCATGTCAAAGCTTAGAAATGAATATTCGGGTCGAATATTGATTTCTGAACTTTTTCAGAATCGTTCTTTAAAAATTTGGGTATGTGATAGAAAGATAGACTGGATAGCACTTTCACTGGTGTTGTTCAGGCTAAGGTAAAATTTGTGAGTGACTCTTAAGAGTTTTGCGAATTTTCGGCGAATGTCGTCTTCACAGTATAACCAGATTGCTTGGGGTTATATGGTCAAGTGAAGAAGCGCATACGGTGGATGCCTTGGCAGTCAGAGGCGATGAAAGACGTGGTAGCCTGCGATAAGCTTCGGGGAGTCGGCAAACAGACTTTGATCCGGAGATCTCTGAATGGGGGAACCCACTCAGCATAAGCTGGGTATCTTGTACTGAATACATAGGTGCAAGAGGCGAACCAGGGGAACTGAAACATCTAAGTACCCTGAGGAAAAGAAATCAACCGAGATTCCCTTAGTAGTGGCGAGCGAACGGGGACTAGCCCTTAAGTGGCTTTGAGATTAGCGGAACGCTCTGGAAAGTGCGGCCATAGTGGGTGATAGCCCTGTACGCGAAAATCTCTTAGTCATGAAATCGAGTAGGACGGAGCACGAGAAACTTTGTCTGAATATGGGGGGACCATCCTCCAAGGCTAAATACTACTGACTGACCGATAGTGAACCAGTACCGTGAGGGAAAGGCGAAAAGAACCCCGGAGAGGGGAGTGAAATAGATCCTGAAACCGTATGCGTACAAGCAGTGGGAGCCTACTTTGTTAGGTGACTGCGTACCTTTTGTATAATGGGTCAGCGACTTATATTCAGTGGCGAGCTTAACCGAATAGGGGAGGCGTAGCGAAAGCGAGTGTTAATAGCGCGTTTAGTCGCTGGGTATAGACCCGAAACCGGGCGATCTATCCATGGGCAGGTTGAAGGTTAGGTAACACTGACTGGAGGACCGAACCGACTACCGTTGAAAAGTTAGCGGATGACCTGTGGATCGGAGTGAAAGGCTAATCAAGCTCGGAGATAGCTGGTTCTCCTCGAAAGCTATTTAGGTAGCGCCTCATGTATCACTGTAGGGGGTAGAGCACTGTTTCGGCTAGGGGGTCATCCCGACTTACCAAACCGATGCAAACTCCGAATACCTACAAGTGCCGAGCATGGGAGACACACGGCGGGTGCTAACGTCCGTCGTGAAAAGGGAAACAACCCAGACCGTCAGCTAAGGTCCCAAAGTTATGGTTAAGTGGGAAACGATGTGGGAAGGCTTAGACAGCTAGGAGGTTGGCTTAGAAGCAGCCACCCTTTAAAGAAAGCGTAATAGCTCACTAGTCGAGTCGGCCTGCGCGGAAGATGTAACGGGGCTCAAACCATACACCGAAGCTACGGGTGTCACTTAGGTGACGCGGTAGAGGAGCGTTCTGTAAGCCTGTGAAGGTGAGTTGAGAAGCTTGCTGGAGGTATCAGAAGTGCGAATGCTGACATGAGTAACGACAATGGGAGTGAAAAACTCCCACGCCGAAAGACCAAGGTTTCCTGCGCAACGTTAATCGACGCAGGGTTAGTCGGTCCCTAAGGCGAGGCTGAAAAGCGTAGTCGATGGAAAACAGGTTAATATTCCTGTACTTCTAGTTATTGCGATGGAGGGACGGAGAAGGCTAGGCCAGCTTGGCGTTGGTTGTCCAAGTTTAAGGTGGTAGGCTGAGATCTTAGGTAAATCCGGGATCTTAAGGCCGAGAGCTGATGACGAGTTGCCTTTAGGCGACGAAGTGGTTGATGCCATGCTTCCAAGAAAAGCTTCTAAGCTTCAGATAACTAGGAACCGTACCCCAAACCGACACAGGTGGTTGGGTAGAGAATACCAAGGCGCTTGAGAGAACTCGGGTGAAGGAACTAGGCAAAATGGCACCGTAACTTCGGGAGAAGGTGCGCCGGTGAGGGTGAAGGACTTGCTCCGTAAGCTCATGCCGGTCGAAGATACCAGGCCGCTGCGACTGTTTATTAAAAACACAGCACTCTGCAAACACGAAAGTGGACGTATAGGGTGTGACGCCTGCCCGGTGCCGGAAGGTTAATTGATGGGGTTAGCTAACGCGAAGCTCTTGATCGAAGCCCCGGTAAACGGCGGCCGTAACTATAACGGTCCTAAGGTAGCGAAATTCCTTGTCGGGTAAGTTCCGACCTGCACGAATGGCGTAACGATGGCGGCGCTGTCTCCACCCGAGACTCAGTGAAATTGAAATCGCTGTGAAGATGCAGTGTATCCGCGGCTAGACGGAAAGACCCCGTGAACCTTTACTATAGCTTTGCACTGGACTTTGAATTTGCTTGTGTAGGATAGGTGGGAGGCTTTGAAGCGTGGACGCCAGTTCGCGTGGAGCCAATCTTGAAATACCACCCTGGCAACTTTGAGGTTCTAACTCAGGTCCGTCATCCGGATCGAGGACAGTGTATGGTGGGTAGTTTGACTGGGGCGGTCTCCTCCTAAAGAGTAACGGAGGAGTACGAAGGTGCGCTCAGACCGGTCGGAAATCGGTCGTAGAGTATAAAGGCAAAAGCGCGCTTGACTGCGAGACAGACACGTCGAGCAGGTACGAAAGTAGGTCTTAGTGATCCGGTGGTTCTGTATGGAAGGGCCATCGCTCAACGGATAAAAGGTACTCCGGGGATAACAGGCTGATACCGCCCAAGAGTTCATATCGACGGCGGTGTTTGGCACCTCGATGTCGGCTCATCACATCCTGGGGCTGAAGCCGGTCCCAAGGGTATGGCTGTTCGCCATTTAAAGTGGTACGCGAGCTGGGTTTAGAACGTCGTGAGACAGTTCGGTCCCTATCTGCCGTGGACGTTTGAGATTTGAGAGGGGCTGCTCCTAGTACGAGAGGACCGGAGTGGACGAACCTCTGGTGTTCCGGTTGTCACGCCAGTGGCATTGCCGGGTAGCTATGTTCGGGAGAGATAACCGCTGAAAGCATCTAAGCGGGAAACTTGCCTCAAGATGAGATCTCACTGGAGCCTTGAGCTCCCTGAAGGGCCGTCGAAGACTACGACGTTGATAGGTTGGGTGTGTAAGCGCTGTGAGGCGTTGAGCTAACCAATACTAATTGCCCGTGAGGCTTGACCATATAACACCCAAGCAATTTGCGTCGAATGACCAGATTGCGGTGTTGTGAAGACGAAACGAACCGAAAGTTTGCAGCTCACAAGCATCACATACCCGATTCGCTGGAGTGTCTGAACAAGACCTTCTGGCAACAGAATTTCTTGACGACCATAGAGCATTGGAACCACCTGATCCCATCCCGAACTCAGTAGTGAAACGATGCATCGCCGATGGTAGTGTGGGGTTTCCCCATGTGAGAGTAGGTCATCGTCAAGATTAAATTCCGAAACCCCTATCTGCACACGCAGGTAGGGGTTTTGTCTTTTCCGCCATCGCACACCTCGCCGCTGTGGTAGCGAGCGTGCCCGGCGATACCATCCCTTCCAGCAAATCGATGGCAAAAAAACACCCCGTAGGGTGGTCTTGGACATCTGTATGCTTACACAAAAGCCTGTGGCGCTACGCCGCAAGACACCCCTCATGCGCCAGCCATAGCGCTGTAACGCTCCTGGAGCTTCTCCCGCGGGGTCTGGCTACTTTGCGTAGCTTTCTCTGACAGCGCTCTTCCAGCGTTCAGCTGGAGGGTTCTAGGCACTGCTTAAAATCGATTTCATCCATCGTGGCCCACGGCATTACGCCGGGTCGGCTTGTCACCATCTGCGATGGTTTGTTTACCACAAGGTTGGGGGTCATCGGCTTGCGAGGAGGGGGGGGCAAACCCCAGAGACTAAAAAGCCCGCAGTTAGCGGGCTTTAGAGATGTTACCTAGACGCTGGTAGTCGTCTATGTACTGCAGATGGTGCCCCGAGGGAGACTCGAACTCCCACTCCTTTCGAAAACGGATTTTGAATCCGCCGCGTCTACCAATTCCGCCATCAGGGCTTGTGGCGGCGAAGTATAGAGAGGTCATTACCGTTGGTCAATCAGCTTTCATGGTTAATTTTTGTCTTTTCGGCTAAACTTTGCGGCCCTGTCAAACCGAACA
This sequence comes from Pseudomonas sp. DG56-2, assembly GCF_004803755.1. Classification (NCBI taxonomy): domain Bacteria; kingdom Pseudomonadati; phylum Pseudomonadota; class Gammaproteobacteria; order Pseudomonadales; family Pseudomonadaceae; genus Pseudomonas; species Pseudomonas sp. DG56-2. The sequence continues at coordinate 4,839,631 of NZ_CP032311.1, read as the reverse complement.
CCATCATGCGCGTTGCTGATTTTTCCTTTGAGCTTCCTGATTCCCTGATTGCTCGCCATCCCTTGGCGCAGCGCCACAGTAGCCGACTGTTGACCCTGGATGGTCCGAGCGGGGCTCTGGCTCATCGCCAGTTCACCGATTTGCTCGAGCATCTGCGTCCGGGCGACCTGATGGTGTTCAACAATACCCGGGTAATTCCTGCGCGGCTATTTGGCCAGAAGGCCAGCGGCGGCAAGCTGGAGATTCTGATCGAGCGGGTGTTGGACAGTCATCGAGTGCTGGCCCACGTGCGTTCGAGCAAGTCGCCCAAGCCAGGCACACAGATTCTTGTCGATGGCGGTGGCGAGGCCGAGATGGTGGCTCGTCACGACACCTTGTTCGAGCTGCGATTTGCCGAAGAGGTGTTGCCGCTGCTCGATCGCGTCGGCCACATGCCGCTGCCTCCTTATATAGATCGTCCAGATGAGGGCGCTGACCGTGAGCGCTATCAGACGGTGTATGCCGAGCGCGCTGGTGCCGTTGCCGCGCCGACTGCAGGGCTGCACTTCGACGAAGAACTGATGGCCAAGATTGCTGCCAAGGGCGTGGAAACCGCCTTTGTCACTCTGCACGTCGGCGCGGGTACCTTCCAGCCTGTGCGTGTCGAGCGCATCGAAGACCACCACATGCATAAAGAGTGGCTGGAAGTGGGTCAGGACGTGGTCGACGCCGTGGCCGCTTGCCGTGCGCGTGGCGGTCGGGTAATTGCCGTGGGCACCACCAGCGTGCGTTCGCTGGAAAGTGCTGCCCGCGACGGCGTGCTCAAGCCGTTCAGTGGTGACACCGACATCTTCATTTTCCCAGGCCGCCCCTTTCACGTAGTCGATGCCCTGGTTACCAACTTTCATTTGCCTGAATCCACGCTGTTGATGCTGGTTTCGGCATTCGCCGGCTACCCCGAGACCATGGCTGCCTATGCCGCGGCGGTTGAAAACGGGTACCGCTTCTTCAGTTACGGTGATGCCATGTTCATCACCCGCAATCCGGCGCCGCGCGGCCCCGAGGATCAAGCATGAGTCGCACCTGTCGTATGTCCTTCGAATTGCTGGCCACCGACGGCAAGGCCCGTCGTGGCCGCCTGACGTTCCCCCGTGGTGTGGTCGAAACCCCGGCGTTCATGCCGGTAGGCACCTACGGTACGGTCAAGGGCATGTTGCCGCGTGATATCGAGGCCATCGGTGCGCAGATGATCCTGGGTAATACCTTTCACCTGTGGCTGCGACCAGGCACCGAGGTAATCAAGGCGCACGGCGACCTGCACGACTTCATGAAGTGGCAAGGTCCGATTCTCACTGACTCCGGTGGCTTCCAGGTGTTCAGCCTGGGCGCAATGCGCAAGATCAAGGAGGAGGGCGTCACCTTCGCCTCGCCGGTCGACGGTTCCAAAGTGTTCATGGGTCCGGAAGAGTCGATGCAGGTTCAGCGTGACCTGGGCTCTGACGTGGTAATGATCTTCGACGAGTGCACCCCGTATCCGGCCGATGAAGATGTCGCGCGCATTTCCATGGAGTTGTCGCTGCGCTGGGCACAGCGTTCGAAGAATGCGCATGGTGACAACACTGCAGCGCTGTTCGGCATCGTCCAGGGTGGCATGCACCATGACCTGCGCATGCGCTCGCTCGAAGGCCTGGACAAGATCGGCTTCGATGGCCTTGCCATTGGCGGTCTGTCGGTAGGTGAGCCCAAGCACGAGATGATCAAGGTGCTGGATTACCTGCCAGGCCAGATGCCGGCTGACAAACCTCGTTACCTTATGGGGGTAGGCAAGCCGGAAGATCTCGTTGAGGGTGTGCGCCGCGGCGTCGACATGTTCGATTGCGTGATGCCTACGCGTAACGCGCGTAACGGTCATCTGTTTATCGATACCGGCGTACTAAAAATCCGTAACGCGTTCCATCGTCATGATGATTCGCCTCTGGATCCGACCTGTGACTGCTACACCTGCCAGAACTTCTCCCGTGCTTATCTGCATCACTTGGATAAGTGCGGCGAAATGTTGGGCAGCATGTTGAATACGATCCACAACTTGCGCCATTACCAGCGCTTGATGGCTGGTTTACGCGAGGCTATTCAACAAGGTACATTGGCCGCCTTTGTCGATGCCTTTTACGCTAAGCGCGGGCTTCCTGTGCCGCCCTTGGACTGATGTTTTGTCGATCCCTAACAAGTACTGATTGCAACTGGAGTGCTAAATGAGCTTTCTGATCCCCGCCGCTTACGCGGACGCCGCCGCCCCTGCCGCCGGTCCAGCCGGAACCGGTTTCGAGTGGATTTTCCTGGTCGGTTTCCTGGTTATCTTCTACCTGATGATCTGGCGCCCACAGGCCAAACGTGCCAAAGAGCAGAAGAACCTGCTGAGCAACCTGCAAAAAGGTGATGAAGTTGTCACCAACGGCGGCATCGCTGGCAAGATTGTCAAAGTTGCCGATGACTTCGTGGTACTGGAAGTTTCCGACAACGTTGAACTGAAGTTCCAGAAGGGCGCCGTTGCCGCGACCCTGCCAAAAGGTACGCTCAAAGCGATCTAAGTTTCAGTTTTTTTCCAATCGACGGGGCGCGCAAGGCGCCCCGCGTCTTGAACGGGCGGCGTGATGCTGAACAAATACCCTCTGTGGAAATACGCACTGATCCTGGTGGTACTGGCGATCGGTTTTATTTATTCCGCTCCCAACCTCTATCCTGATGATCCGGCCGTACAGGTCAGTGGTGCCAGCACGGCGTTGCAGGTCACTCAGGCGGATCTGGATCGCGCGAGCAAAGCGCTCGTCGATGCCGGTATCCAGGTCAAGGCCGCAAGCCTGGGCGAGAAAGGCAAGGGCGCACTGTTGCGTCTGACCAAGCAGGAAGATCAACTTCCAGCCAAGGATGTAGTGCGCAAGGCACTGGGCGACGACTATGTTGTAGCTCTGAACCTGGCTCCGACCACCCCGCAATGGCTGCGTAATCTGGGTGCGAGCCCGATGAAGCTGGGTCTGGACCTTTCTGGTGGTGTGCACTTCCTGCTTGAAGTGGACATGGACAAGGCCATGTCGGCCCGCCTGAAAGTCTACGAAGGTGAAGTCAAAAGCCTGCTGCGCAAAGAGCGCGTGCGCTATCGCAGCCTGCCGCAACTTGATGGCGGTATTCAGCTGGGCTTCTCCGATGATGCGTCCCGCGAGCAGGCCCGTAGCCTGATCCGCAAGAATTTCAATGATTTCGAGTTGACCACCACCGAGCGTAATGGCCTGTCGGTGCTGCGTCTGGCGATTACCCCGGCCAAGGTCGCGGAAATCCGTGAATACTCGATCAAGCAGAACTTGACCACGGTACGTAACCGCGTCAACGAGCTGGGCGTCGCCGAGCCACTGGTACAGCGTCAGGGTGCAAACCGCATTGTGGTTGAGCTGCCAGGCGTGCAGGACACTGCCGAAGCCAAACGTATTCTCGGCAAGACCGCTAACCTCGAGTTCCGTCTGGGTGCTGAGCCGGGCGCTTCGAAAGCGACCACCGAAACCTTCGAATTCCGCGAAGGTGGTCGTTCTGCAGCGGTCGAGCGTGGCCTGATCATCACGGGTGACCAGGTTACCGATGCTCAAGCCAGCTTCGATGAGCAGGGGCGTCCGCAGGTGAACATCCGTCTGGATGGTCATGGCGGTGAACTGATGAGCCGCGCAACTCGCAGCAACGTCGGTCGCAGCATGGCGGTGATCTTCATCGAGCAGCGTCCTACCACGCGCTACGTGAAGCAGATGGTCGATGGTGTTGAAAAAGACGTTCCTGTCCAGACCTTCACCGAAGAGAAGAAAATCATCAGCCTGGCAACGATTCAGTCGCCACTGGGCAGTCAATTCCGCATCACCGGCCTCAATGGCCAGGGCGAGTCGTCGGAACTGGCCCTGCTGCTGCGTGCCGGTGGCCTGGCTGCTCCGATGTACTTCGCTGAAGAGCGCACCATTGGTCCTAGCCTGGGTGCCGACAACATCACCAAGGGTATCGATGCATCCTTGTGGGGCATGCTGTTCGTGTCGCTGTTCATCATGGCTATCTACCGCTTCTTCGGTCTGATCGCCACCATCGCCCTGGCCGGTAACATGGTCATGCTGCTGGCATTGATGTCTCTGCTGGGTGCAACCCTGACCTTGCCAGGTATCGCCGGTATCGTTCTGACCATGGGTATGGCGGTCGATGCCAACGTACTTATCTTCTCGCGTATTCGAGAGGAACTTGCCAATGGCATGTCGGTGCAGCGCGCCATCCACGAAGGCTTCAACCGTGCCTATACAGCGATTGTCGACGCCAACCTGACCACCTTGCTGGTCGGCGGCATCCTCTTCGCCATGGGTACCGGTCCGGTCAAGGGCTTCGCGGTTACCATGTCCCTCGGGATTTTCACCTCGATGTTCACGGCCGTTATGGTTACCCGTGCAATGGTCAACCTGACCTGCGGTGGGCGTGATATCAAGAAGCTGTGGGTTTAAGGGGCTGCCATGTTACGTACCATTAACTTCATGGGTGTGCGCAACGTTGCGTTCGGCATCACCCTGCTTCTTACGGTTCTGGCGCTGTTCAGCTGGTTCTATAAAGGTCTCAACTTCGGTTTGGACTTCACCGGCGGTACGCTCATCGAGCTGACCTACGAGCGTCCAGCCAACCTCGGCGAGGTTCGCGAAGAACTCGGCAAGGCTGGCTTCCACGACGCTGTGGTGCAGAGCTTCGGTGCCACCACGGACCTGCTTGTGCGTATGCCAGGTGATGATCCGCTGTTGGGTAACCGTGTTGCCGAGGCGCTGAAGAAGGTCAATACCGACAACCCAGCTGTAGTCAAGCGTGTCGAATTCGTGGGTCCGCAAGTGGGTGAGGAGCTGCGCGACCAGGGTGGCCTGGGTATGCTTCTGGCCCTTGGTGGCATCATGATCTACCTGGCATTCCGCTTTCAGTGGAAATTTGCCTTGGGCGCGATTCTGTCGCTGATCCACGACGTGGTGGTGACGATGGGGATTCTGTCGTTCTTCCAGATCACCTTTGACCTGACAGTGCTGGCAGCGGTACTGGCGATCATCGGTTACTCGCTCAACGACACCATCGTTGTATTCGACCGGGTGCGCGAGAACTTCCGTGTACTGCGCAAGACTTCGCTGATCGACAACATCAACATTTCGACCACTCAGACCCTGTTGCGTACGGTCGCAACGTCGATCTCGACCTTGTTGGCTATCGCTGCGCTGCTGTTCTTCGGCGGCGACAATCTGTGGGGTTTCTCGCTGGCACTGTTCATTGGTGTAATGGCGGGTACCTACTCGTCGATCTATATCGCCAACGTCGTGCTGATCTGGCTGAACCTGAGCAGTGAAGACCTGATTCCTGCCGTCAAGGCTGAGGGTGTAGACGACCGTCCATAACGACGTCTCCTACACTGTTCGTCTTAGAAGAAGGCGCGAGTATTGAACTCGCGCCTTTTTTTATGCTCCAAGGCAAGGAGAAAGCGGGCAATGTCCCGTAGGTACGATCAGGAGGTTCACGTGAACAAGTCAATGTTGGTGGGTGCGGTTCTGGGTGCGGTCGGTGTGACTGCCGGAGGTGCTGTAGCCACCTACAGCCTGGTCAAGGGTGGGCCGGAATATGCCGAGGTGTTGGCAGTGCAGCCGGTCAAGCAGACCGTCAAGACTCCGCGAGAGGTGTGCAAGGACGTCACCGTTACACGTCAGGCGCCGGTGAAGGATCAGCATCAGATTGCTGGCACCGTGCTGGGTGCTGTAGCGGGTGGTCTGCTGGGTAACCAGGTTGGCGGTGGTACCGGTAAGAAGATTGCGACGGTAGCAGGTGCTGTTGGTGGCGGTTATGCCGGTAACAAGGTGCAGGAAGGTATGCAGGAGCGTGATACCTACACCACTACGCAAACTCGCTGCAATACGGTCAATGACTTGAGCGAGAAAGTGGTTGGTTATGACGTGAAGTATTCGATTGGAGACAAGGTTGGCAAGGTGCGTATGGACCGTGACCCTGGCTCGCAAATCCCGTTGGATAAAGAAGGCAAGCTGATGTTGAGTGAAGCCCAGCCGGGTCAATAATCACTCGCTGCCAAGGTAAGGGGTGTGGATAAGTCCTCGCCCAAAAAAAGCCCCGAATAACGGGGCTTTTTTTTGGAGCTTGTCTTAGCGCTTGATCGAGGCCGGCAGATGCGGCTGGATAGCGGTCAGAACTGCCTTGAAGCACTTGATGTTGCCAGCAACGATGTGGCCTTTCTCGAGGAAGTCGTGACCACCGGTGAAGTCGCTCACCAGGCCGCCAGCTTCCTGGATCAGCAGCGCGCCTGCAGCCATGTCGTATTCCGACAGGCCCGACTCCCAGAAGGCATCGAAGCGACCTGCGGCCACGTAGGCGAGGTCGAGGCTTGCGGCGCCAGCGCGGCGGATGCCGGCGGTCTGGCCGACCAGGGCGCGGAACATGCCCAGGTAGTTATCCAGGTCAGCCATTTGGTTGTCGCGGAACGGGAAGCCGGTACCCAGCAGGGCGCCTTCCAGGCTGGTGCGAGAGCTTACACGCAGGCGACGGCCGTTGAGTTGCGCGCCGCGGCCACGGCTGGCGGTGAACTCTTCCTGGCGGACAGGATCCAGTACAACGGCGTGCTCGAGGCGGCCGCGGTATTTGCAGGCGATGCTGACAGCAAAGTGCGGAACGCCACGCAGGAAGTTGGTAGTACCGTCCAGTGGGTCGATGATCCACAGGTAGTCCTTGCCTTCTTCGCCGCTACCAGCGTGCAGGCCGGTTTCTTCACCGTAGATGGAGTGGTTCGGGTATGCCTTGCGCAGGGCATTGATGATGCTCTGCTCAGCCGCGCGATCGACTTCCGAGACGTAATCCTTGGCGTCTTTTTCATCAACCTTGATGGTATCCAGGCGCTCGATGGAGCGGAAAATCAATTCACTGGCGCTGCGGGCGGCGCGCAGCGCGATATTCAGCATGGGCTGCATGGACGTTTCACCTGGGTCGTTAAAGAAAGCCGAACATTCTAACAGAAAACTCTGCGCACAGAAGAGCGACATTTGCTTTCGTAGCGTAAAGTCGGTGCGTTCTGTAAGATTTGCTCCTTCTTTTCCGTGTCTGTGAGCGCTCGCCTTGCTGCAAAATATTCGTGTTGTTCTGGTCAATACCAGCCACCCCGGCAATATCGGCGGCGCTGCGCGTGCCATGAAAAACATGGGCTTGTCGCGTCTGGTGCTGGTCGATCCACAGGATTTCCCTTCCCATGAGGCCGATGCCCGTGCGTCGGGTGCCGATGATGTACTCGGCGGTGCCCAAGTGGTTGCCACCCTTGAGCAAGCGTTGGTCGGTTGCAACCTGGTGTTTGGCACCAGTGCGCGAGAGCGACGCATTCCCTGGCCGTTGGTCGATCCGCGCGAATGCGGGGCCAAGGTCATCGAACATGCTGGCGAGGGTGAGGAGATCGCCCTGGTGTTTGGTCGTGAATATGCCGGTCTGACCAATGAAGAGCTGCAGCGCTGCCATTTCCATGTGCACATTCCCTCCAATCCCGACTTCAGTTCGCTGAATCTGGCGGCGGCAGTGCAAGTGCTGGCCTATGAGGTGCGCATGGCCTGGCTCGCCGCTGAAGGCCAGCCATCGAAAGTCGAAAAATTCGAAGTAACTTCGGTGCGCAGCAGTGAATTGGCGACCATGGATGAAATGGAGCTGTTCTACGAGCACCTGGAAAAGACCCTGGTCGATATCGGTTTCCTGGATCCAGAGAAGCCCAAGCACCTGATGCCGCGGTTGCGTCGGCTGTATGGGCGTAGCTCAGTCAATCGTTCAGAAATGAGTATTTTGCGCGGCATTCTTACGGAGACCCAGAAAGTGGCCCGTGGCGAGCCGCATAAGCGCAAGGATCAGTAAATGTTCGAGCGTCTGCGTGAGGATATCCAGAGCGTCTTCCACCGCGATCCGGCGGCGCGCAATGCCTTTGAAGTGCTGACCTGCTACCCGGGTATGCATGCGATCTGGCTGCATCGGGCGGCGCATGCGCTATGGAAGCGTGACTGGAAGTGGCTGGCACGGCTGGTGTCGAATTTCGGCCGCTGGATGACTGGTATCGAGATTCACCCGGGTGCCAAGGTCGGTCGGCGCTTCTTCATAGATCACGGTATGGGCATCGTGATCGGTGAAACGGCCGAGATCGGTGACGACGTCACTCTGTACCAGGGCGTGACCCTTGGCGGCACCAGTTGGAACAAAGGTAAGCGCCACCCGACGTTGGAAGATGGTGTTGTAGTGGGGGCAGGCGCCAAGGTGCTGGGTCCGTTTACCGTGGGCGCTGGGGCCAAGATCGGTTCCAACGCCGTGGTTACCAAGGCGGTACCGGCAGGTGCTACAGCCGTCGGTATTCCGGGACGAATCATCGTCAAGACCGACGCTGAGGTCGAAGCCAAGCGCAAGGCAATGGCCGAAAAGATCGGTTTCGATGCCTACGGCGTCAGCGAAGACATGCCCGACCCGGTCGCGCGCGCCATTGGTCAGCTTCTCGATCATCTGCAGGCAGTGGACGGCAAGCTGGAAGACATGTGCGGCGCGTTGAAAAATCTTGGCAGTGACTACTGCGCCAAGGACTTGCCGGTATTGCGCGAAGAAGATTTTGCCCAGATCAAGGACGAAGCCCGCAGCGACGCGTCGGCTCATTGATAGAAGGGGCGTGCGCACGCGCCCCTTAGTTTGCTATCATTCGGCCGCCCTCTTGCGGCAAACCCGACTAAAGCACTAGGTCTTATAGTTGACTTAAATGCTCGGGAATTGCATACTCGCTCCCATCCCGTAACCCCGTGGTACCTACTAGCCATGCGACTGACTACAAAAGGCCGATACGCCGTGACCGCCATGCTCGACCTGGCGTTGCACGCGCAGCATGGGCCGGTGTCTCTGGCCGACATTTCCGAGCGCCAAGGCATCTCCTTATCTTATCTGGAGCAGCTGTTTGCAAAGCTGCGCCGCAGCAGTCTGGTTTCCAGTGTGCGCGGCCCTGGCGGCGGCTACCAACTGTCGCGAAGCATGGAGAGCATTCAGGTTGTCCAGGTTATCGACGCGGTCAATGAATCGGTCGATGCAACACGCTGTCAAGGCCTGGGCGATTGTCACGCCGGTGATACCTGCCTGACCCATCATCTGTGGTGTGACCTGAGCCAGCAGATTCACGAGTTTCTCAGCGGCATTAGCCTGGCTGACCTTGTTACTCGCCGTGAGGTACAAGAAGTCGCCCAGCGCCAGGATCTGCGTCGTATTGCAGGCCGGGCTCCGCAGCTGGACAAGATTGAGACGTCAGCCGTCGAATGACCGTTTCGACGCGCGGCGCGACCGCCTGATAGGAGATATTCAATGAAGTTGCCGATCTACCTCGATTACTCCGCGACCACACCGGTCGACCCACGCGTTGCTCAGAAGATGAGCGATTGCCTGCTGGTCGATGGAAACTTCGGTAACCCGGCGTCGCGTTCGCACGTATTTGGCTGGAAAGCCGAAGAAGCGGTCGAGAATGCTCGTCGCCAGGTCGCTGACCTGGTTAATGCCGATCCGCGGGAAATTGTCTGGACCAGCGGTGCTACCGAGTCCGACAACCTGGCAATCAAGGGCGTTGCGCACTTCTACAACACCAAGGGCAAGCACATCATCACCTCCAAAATCGAGCACAAGGCTGTCCTGGACAGCACTCGTCAACTGGAGCGTGAAGGCTTTGACGTCACCTACATCGAGCCAGGCGCCGATGGCCTGATTACCCCGGCCATGGTCGAAGCTGCCCTGCGTGACGACACTATCCTGGTGTCGATCATGCATGTGAACAATGAAATCGGCACCATCAACGACATCGCTGCCATTGGCGAACTGACCCGCGCACGTGGCGTCATGTTCCACGTCGATGCTGCCCAGTCCACTGGCAAGGTCGAGATCGACCTGCAGAAGCTGAAAGTCGACCTGATGTCGTTCTCGGCACACAAGACCTACGGTCCAAAAGGTATCGGCGCGCTGTACGTCAGCCGCAAGCCTCGCGTACGCCTGGAAGCCACCATGCACGGCGGCGGTCACGAGCGCGGCATGCGTTCGGGCACCCTGGCTACCCACCAGATCGTTGGCATGGGCGAAGCGTTCGCCATTGCCAAAGAGCAGATGGCCAGCGAGAACGCGCGTATCAAGGCGTTGAGCGATCGTTTCTACAAGCAGGTTGAAGGTCTGGAAGAGCTGTACATCAACGGCAGCATGACTGCGCGTATTCCGCACAACCTGAACCTGAGCTTCAACTACGTCGAAGGCGAGTCGCTGATCATGGCCCTCAAGGACCTGGCAGTGTCTTCGGGTTCGGCCTGTACATCGGCATCGCTTGAGCCGTCCTACGTTCTTCGTGCCCTGGGCCGCAACGACGAGCTGGCTCACAGCTCCATCCGCTTCACCTTCGGTCGTTTTACCACCGAAGAAGAAATCGACTACGCCGCGCAGAAGGTGTGCGAGGCCGTAACCAAGCTGCGCGAACTGTCGCCGCTGTGGGATATGTACAAAGACGGCGTCGACATCTCCAAGATTGAGTGGGCTGCGCACTAAGTAGTCGCCGGCAAGAGCGGCTCTCTGATGAGGAAGGAATTGCACCATGGCATACAGTGAAAAGGTCATCGACCACTACGAAAACCCACGTAACGTCGGCAAGATGAATGCCGAAGATCCGGATGTCGGCACCGGCATGGTCGGCGCCCCGGCGTGTGGTGATGTGATGCGTCTGCAAATCAAGGTTAACGAGCAGGGCGTCATTGAAGATGCCAAGTTCAAGACCTATGGCTGTGGTTCGGCCATCGCCTCCAGCTCCCTGGCCACCGAGTGGATGAAGGGTAAGACGCTGGACGAAGCCGAAACCATCAAGAACACCCAGCTGGCCGAAGAACTGGCGTTGCCGCCAGTGAAAATCCACTGCTCGGTACTCGCTGAGGACGCCATCAAGGCAGCCGTACGCGATTACAAGCAGAAGAAAGGTTTGCTCTAAGTTCGCCTGTTGCAGGTAAGGAGTCTCGATGGCTATCAGCATGACAGAAGCCGCCGCCAACCACGTGCGGCGCTCTCTTGACGGACGCGGCAAAGGTGTTGGTATTCGCCTTGGCGTGCGTACCACCGGCTGCTCGGGTCTGGCCTATGTGCTGGAATTCGTCGATCAGCCAGACGACGAGGATCAAGTGTTCGAGAGTCACGGCGAAAAGGTCATTATCGACCCGAAAAGCCTTTCTTATCTCGACGGCACCGAACTGGATTTCGTCAAGGAAGGGTTGAACGAAGGCTTCAAGTTCAACAACCCCAACGTGCGCGGTGAGTGTGGCTGCGGCGAAAGCTTCAACGTTTGAGGCTGCGCGTGGGTACTCCTTGTCATTTCGCCCTGTTTGACCTGCAACCTGGCTTCCGCCTGGACCTCGACAAGTTGGCCGTTCGTTATCGCGAACTGGCCCGCGAGGTTCATCCGGATCGCTTCGCCGATGCCTCCGAACGTGAACAGCGTGTTGCGCTGGAGCGTTCGGCTGCGCTGAACGAGGCTTACCAGACGCTAAAGAGCGCGCCCCGGCGTGCCCGCTACCTGTTGGCTATCAGCGGCGCCGAAGTGCCGCAGGAAGTCACTGTCCACGATCCCGAGTTTCTGTTTCAGCAAATGCAATTGCGTGAAGAACTCGAAGATCTTCAGGATAGTGCCGACCTTGATGGCGTCGCTGCTTTCAAGCGCCGCTTGAAAGTCGCCCAGGAAGCGCTCAACGAGGACTTCGCTGCCTGCTGGAATGATCCTGCGCAGCGCGAACAGGCCGAGCGCCTGATGCGCCGCATGCAGTTTCTGGAAAAGCTCGCCTATGAAGTGCGCCAGCTGGAAGAGCGCCTCGACGATTAACCCGGCGCTGCCTTTGGCGGCGCCCCTGGTATTCAGATAAGCATGGCCCTACTGCAGATCGCCGAACCCGGTCAGAGCCCTCAACCGCACCAGCGTCGCCTGGCGGTGGGTATTGACCTTGGTACCACCAACTCCCTGGTTGCCGCCCTGCGCAGCGGCCGTAGCGAGCCCTTGCCCGACGCCCAAGGCCAGGTCATCCTGCCTTCGGCGGTGCGTTACCACGCCGACCACATCGATGTCGGCCAGGTGGCGCGCGACGCTGCTGCTCGCGACCCGCTTAACACTGTATTGTCGGTCAAACGCCTGATGGGCCGTGGCCTGGCGGACGTGAAGCAACTGGGTGAGCAGCTTCCGTATCGGTTTGTCGGTGGTGAGTCGCACATGCCGTTCATCGACACCATTCAGGGCCCGAAAAGCCCGGTGGAAGTCTCAGCGGATATCCTCAAGGCGCTGCGTCAGCGGGCCGAAGAGACCCTCGGTGGAGAGTTGGTGGGGGCGGTCATCACTGTACCTGCCTATTTCGACGACGCTCAGCGTCAAGCCACCAAGGATGCTGCGCGTCTGGCTGGGCTGAACGTGTTGCGCCTGCTCAATGAGCCTACCGCGGCAGCCGTGGCGTACGGTCTGGACCAGAACGCCGAAGGCGTGGTGGCCATCTACGACCTGGGTGGTGGCACCTTCGATATTTCGATCCTGCGCCTGACGGGCGGCGTGTTCGAGGTATTGGCTACGGGTGGTGATACTGCCCTGGGTGGTGACGACTTCGACTACGCAATTGCCAATTGGATTGTCGAGCAGGCCGGCCTGTCTTCGAATCTCGATCCAGGCGCCCAGCGCGAATTGTTGCAAACCGCTTGTGCATCCAAGGAAGCCCTGACCACTGCCGATTCAGTGTCTGTGGCCTATGGCAACTGGCAGGCCGAGTTGACCCGCAGTGCCTTCGATACCCTGATCGAGCCAATGATCGCCCGTAGCCTCAAGGCCTGCCGTCGCGCCGTGCGCGACAGCGGTGTCGAGCTCGAAGACGTGGGCGCCGTTGTCATGGTAGGGGGATCGACCCGCGTTCCACGTGTGCGCGAGGCTGTAGGTACGCTATTTGGTCGTACTCCGCTGACCGAGATCGACCCGGATCAGGTTGTGGCCATCGGTGCTGCAATCCAGGCTGACACCTTGGCTGGCAACCGTCGCGATGGCGGCGAGCTGCTTTTGCTTGACGTAATTCCGCTGTCCCTGGGGCTGGAAACCATGGGCGGACTGATGGAGAAGGTGATTCCGCGCAACACCACCATTCCAGTTGCCCGTGCCCAGGAGTTCACCACCTACAAGGATGGCCAGTCGGCCATGATGATTCACGTGCTGCAAGGCGAGCGTGAACTGATCAGCGACTGCCGTTCCCTGGCGCGCTTCGAATTGCGTGGTATTCCGGCCATGGTGGCGGGTGCTGCAAAAATTCGCGTGACGTTCCAGGTCGACGCCGATGGCCTGCTCAGCGTTTCCGCGCGTGAACTGGGTTCGGGTGTGGAGTCGAGCATTCAGGTCAAGCCGTCCTATGGCCTGACCGACGGCGAAATCGCCCGGATGCTCAAGGATTCCTTCGAGCATGCCGGTTTCGACAAAGTTGCCCGCCAGCTGCGCGAGCACCAGGTTGATGCCGAGCGCCTGCTCGAAGCGGTCCAGGGAGCCCTGGATGCTGATGGCGACCGCCTGCTTGACGCCGAAGAGCGTCTGGCTATCGAACAACAGATGCAAGACTTGCGTGATTTGATCAACGGCACCGATGGCGCCGCCATCGAGCAGCAGACCAAACGTCTGTCGCAGGTGACCGATGCCTTTGCCGCCCGTCGCCTTGATTCGACGGTAAAAGCCGCGTTGGCCGGGCGCAACCTGAATGAGATCGAGGAATAACAGATGCCGCAGGTGATTTTTCTGCCCCATGAGAAGTTCTGCCCGGAGGGCATGGTCGTAGAGGCCGAGACGGGCAAGTCCATTCTTGAAGTGGCACATGACAACCACATCGAGATCGAAAGCGCCTGCGGCGGCGTCTGCGCCTGCACCACCTGTCACTGCGTCATTCGCGAAGGTTTCAATTCGCTCAATGAGGCCGACGAGCTGGAAGAGGACTATCTGGACCGCGCCTGGGGCCTGGAGCCAACGTCGCGCCTGACGTGTCAGGCCAAGGTCGGCACCGAAGACGTGACCGTCGAGATTCCCAAGTACTCCCTCAACCACGCTGCTGAAGCGCCGCATTGATCTGGAGCTGACATGAGCCTGAAATGGGTTGATGTACTTGAAATTGCAATCCAGCTTGCCGAAAGCAAGCCGGAAGTCGATCCTCGTTATGTGAACTTCGTCGATCTGCACCAGTGGGTGCTGGCATTGCCGGAATTCAGTGACGATCCTAGCCGGGGTGGCGAGAAGGTTCTCGAAGCCATCCAGGCGGCCTGGATCGACGAAGCCGACTGAGCGCACTCGGCAGGTTAGGCAATCCCCCAGAACCCGCGTATAATTCGCGGGTTTAATTTTTCGCATCACTCAACGTTTCTGGAGTTTCACCATGGCTGTTCAACGTACTTTCTCCATCATCAAGCCTGACGCCGTTGCCAAGAACGTGATCGGCAAGATCACCACTCGCTTCGAAGAAGCCGGCCTGAAAATCGTTGCCTCGAAACTGAAGCAACTGTCCAAAGCCGAAGCAGAAGGCTTCTACGCCGAGCACAAAGAGCGCGGTTTCTTCGGTGACCTGGTTGCTTTCATGATCTCCGGTCCAGTTGTTGTTCAGGTTCTGGAAGGCGAAAACGCTATCGCTCTGAACCGTGAGCTGATGGGCGCTACCAACCCTAAAGAAGCTGCTGCCGGCACCATCCGTGCTGACTTCGCCGAGTCCATCGACGCCAACGCCGTTCACGGTTCGGACTCCGAAGCCGCTGCTGCTCGCGAAATCGCTTACTTCTTCGCAGCTACCGAGGTAACCACTCGCTAAGCGAAAGCTTACGAGTGAGGGTGAATCCATGACGACATCGACTGGTAAAACTAACCTGTTGGGGCTTACCCAACCGGAAATGGAAAAATTCTTCGACTCTATCGGGGAGAAGCGTTTCCGTGCCGGTCAGGTAATGAAATGGATTCACCACTTTGGTGTCGATGATTTCGACGCCATGACGAATGTCGGCAAGGCCCTGCGCGAAAAGCTCAAGGCTGTTGCCGAGATTCGCGGTCCGGAAGTGGTCAGCGAGGACATCTCCAGCGACGGCACCCGTAAATGGGTGGTGCGTGTGGCGTCCGGCAGCTGTGTCGAGACCGTATACATTCCTCAGGGTAAACGTGGCACGCTGTGTGTCTCGTCTCAGGCCGGTTGTGCCCTGGACTGCAGTTTCTGCTCCACCGGCAAGCAAGGATTCAACAGCAACCTCACTGCCGCCGAAGTCATCGGTCAGGTGTGGATTGCCAACAAGTCGTTCGGCAGTGTTCCAGCCACCATCGACCGCGCCATTACCAACGTGGTGATGATGGGCATGGGTGAGCCGCTGCTCAACTTCGATAACGTCGTCGCTGCCATGCACCTGATGATGGACGACCTCGGCTATGGCATTTCCAAGCGCCGGGTGACGCTGTCCACCTCCGGCGTGGTTCCGATGATCGAAGAGCTGGCCAAGCACATCGACGTCTCCCTGGCCCTGTCGCTGCACGCGCCGAACGACGCGCTGCGCAACGAACTGGTGCCGATCAACAAGAAGTACCCACTCAAGGTCCTGCTCGAGGCGTGCATGAACTACATGTCGCAGTTGGGCGAAAAGCGCGTGCTGACCATTGAGTACACGCTGCTCAAAGACGTCAACGACAAGCTCGAACACGCCGTGGAAATGGCCGAGCTGCTCAAGAACGTTCCCTGCAAGATCAACCTGATTCCGTTCAACCCGTTCCCGCATTCCGGTTACGAGCGGCCGAGCAACAATGCCATTCGTCGCTTCCAGGATCACCTGCATCACGCCGGCTACAACGTAACCGTGCGTACCACCCGTGGTGAAGATATCGATGCAGCATGTGGTCAATTGGTAGGTCAAGTGATGGACCGCACCCGCCGTAGCGAGCGCTATATCGCCGTGCGTCAGCTGAATGCTGATGGTGATATGCAAGACAGCGCTGCTCGGAACTGAAGAGAGGAACTCCATGACTTTGCGCGTCGCGCTGTCGATCCTGTCGCTCGCCCTGCTTGCAGGTTGCGTGTCCGGCGGGAGTTCGGACACGCTGGCGAGCCGCGAAGGGCGCACGCAGGCCGGCAAGGCCTACGTGCAATTAGGGTTGGGATATTTGCAACAAGGTTTGACCGAGCAGGCCATGGGGCCACTGAAAAAAGCGCTTGATCTCAATAGCCAGGATGCCGCAGCACATGCGGCCCTGGCTTTGGTCTATCAGGCGCAGGACGAACCGGGGTTGGCCGACAGGCATTATCTGAAGGCTCTGGCCAGCAATCCAGGTGACACGCGGAT
The DNA here is from genome assembly GCF_004803755.1 of Pseudomonas sp. DG56-2. Lineage (NCBI taxonomy): Bacteria > Pseudomonadati > Pseudomonadota > Gammaproteobacteria > Pseudomonadales > Pseudomonadaceae > Pseudomonas > Pseudomonas sp. DG56-2. The sequence continues at coordinate 4,823,236 of NZ_CP032311.1, read as the reverse complement.
TCAAAACAACTACGGCAGTTTTCTGTATGCCCAGGGGCAATACGCCCAGGCGCAGAAGATGTTTGCCCAAGCGGCGGCCGATACCCTGTATCCTGAGCGTTCACGAGTATTCGAAAGCCTTGGCTTGACCGCTCTGCGGCTTGGCCAGCGCAACCAGGCGCAGGAATACCTGGTAAAAGCTTTGCGACTCAACCAGAAGCAGCCACGCGCGTTGCTGGAAATGGCTGAGTTGTCTTACGAAGACAGGCATTATGTGCCGGCCCGCGACTACTACGATCGTTTCAGCCAGCTGAGCGACCACGGTGCTCGGAGCTTGCTGCTGGGCAGTCGCCTGGCCAATGTCTTCGAAGAACGGAACAAGGCCGCCGATCTGGGCCTGCAATTACAACGACTTTATCCCGGTACGCCGGAATATCAGCAATACCTGTCGGAGCAATGATGAAAGCGGCGCATCCCGAAGCAGCAGCAGCGACTCGCGAGAACCCAGGTGAGACTTTGCGTCAGGCCCGTGAAAGCAGGGGTTGGTCGCAGGCCGAAGTGGCTCAGAAGCTGAACCTGACCGTGAGTTCATTGAACAACCTTGAATCCGGTGCCTTCGACAAGCTACCCGGGCACACCTTCGCCCGTGGTTACATCCGTGCCTATGCAAAGCTGTTGGGCATGGACCAGGCCGTTCTGGTACAAGCGTTCGACCAGTGCACCGGGACTCATGCCCAAGGCAGCGACGTCCACGCTCTTGGGCGTATCGAAGAACCGGTGCGCCTGTCGCACAATATTTTGCGCGTGGTCAGCCTGCTGTTGCTGGTGCTGGTGATCGGCGGTGGCTTCTTCTGGTGGCAAGATCAAAGCAGCCAGCGCAGCAAAGACCTGGTCAACATGGCGCTTGAACATGTTGAAGTCGAAAGCGCTGATGGCACCACACAGATCCATCCGCTGGACGAGCCTGAAGACCAGGCCGTCGACGCCGCTCAGCAACCGCAAAGCACACCACTGAATCTGGAACAGACGCCGGCGGCCACCACCGAGTTGGCTGATTCCGAACCGGCCGCGCCAGCGAGCGCAGGCACCCCGATCGCACCTGTCGTGCCGCCGGTCAATAGCGCCGTATCCCCAACCACGCCGGTCGCTGCAGTTCCTGCGCCCGCACCTGCTGCGGTTGCGCCGGTCGTGGCGGCAACTGCGGTCGCTCCTGCAGTTACTCCCGCTCCTGAGAGCACCACCACCGCTGCGGTCGGTAGTGGCAAGTTGCACATGCAATTCAGCGCCGATTGCTGGACTTCGGTCACCGACGGCAATGGCAAGGTGCTGTTCAGCGCCATCAAGCGCAAGGGCGACAGCCTGGACCTGACCGGCAAGCCGCCGTTTGCGGTACGCCTGGGCTTTGCCCGGGGCGTTCAGGTCAGCTACAACGGTCAGCCTGTCGACGTTGCGCCGTTCACCAGTGGCGAGACTGCTCGCCTGAAGTTGGGACAATAAGTCATGCACGGCGAATCACCGATCAAACGTCGCGAATCCCGCAAAATCTGGGTGGGTAATGTACCTGTCGGCGGCGATGCCCCCATCGCCGTCCAGAGTATGACCAACACCGACACCAACGACGTTGCCGCAACTGTGGGACAAATCAACCGCCTGATCGATGCCGGCGTCGACATCGTTCGCGTCTCGGTGCCGGACATGGATGCCGCAGAAGCCTTTGGCCGCATCAAGCAGCAGGTCAGCGTGCCACTGGTAGCCGATATCCACTTCGACTATCGCATTGCCTTGCGGGTGGCTGAACTGGGCGTAGATTGCCTGCGCATCAACCCAGGCAATATCGGTCGTGAAGACCGAGTGCGTGCAGTAGTTGATGCTGCCCGTGATCGCGGTATTCCGATTCGCATCGGCGTCAACGCCGGTTCCCTGGAAAAAGACCTGCAGAAGAAATACGGCGAGCCGACTCCGGCAGCATTGGTCGAATCGGCCATGCGTCATGTCGAGCATCTCGACCGCCTGGACTTCCAGGACTTCAAGGTCAGCGTCAAGGCATCTGACGTGTTCATGGCGGTTGAAGCCTACCGCCTTCTGGCCAAACAGATCGTGCAGCCGCTGCACCTGGGTATCACCGAAGCCGGTGGCCTGCGTTCAGGTACGGTGAAATCCGCTGTTGGCCTCGGTATGCTGCTTGCCGAAGGGATTGGCGATACTATTCGCATTTCGTTGGCGGCAGACCCGGTAGAGGAAGTGAAGGTCGGTTACGACATCCTCAAGTCCCTGCACCTGCGTTCGCGTGGCATCAACTTCATCGCCTGCCCGAGTTGCTCGCGGCAGAACTTCGATGTGGTGAAAACCATGAACGAGCTGGAAGGGCGTCTGGAAGACCTGTTGGTACCGATGGACGTGGCTGTGATCGGCTGCGTGGTCAACGGTCCGGGCGAAGCCAAGGAAGCCCACGTAGGGCTGACCGGTGGTACGCCGAACCTGATCTACATCGATGGCAAGCCAGCGCAGAAACTGACCAATGACAACCTGGTCGATGAGCTCGAACGACTCATCCGCCAGAAAGCGGCCGAAAAAGCCGAAGCTGACGCGACGTTGATCGCGCGTGGCTGACCACCAGATTCGTAAGGATTTTCCGTGAGTAAATCGCTGCAAGCCATTCGTGGCATGAACGACATCCTGCCCGAGCAGACACCGCTGTGGCGCTATTTCGAAAGCACCGTCGCCGGCCTGCTGGACACCTACGGTTATCGTCAGATCCGCACGCCGATCGTTGAGTTCACCGAGCTGTTCAAACGCTCGATTGGTGAAGTCACCGACATCGTCGAAAAAGAAATGTACACCTTCGCTGATCGTAACGGCGACTCCCTGACCCTGCGTCCGGAAGGCACCGCAGCTTGCGTACGCGCAGTGCTCGAACACGGTATCAGCGGTGGTGGCCAAGTGCAGAAGCTCTGGTACATCGGCCAGATGTTCCGCCACGAGCGCCCGCAAAAAGGCCGCTATCGCCAGTTCAACCAGATCGGGGTCGAAGTCTTCAACCTCGACGGCCCGGACATCGATGCCGAGTTGATCGTGCTCACCTGGCGCCTGTGGGGTTTGTTGGGTATTCGCGATGCAGTCAAGCTCGAGCTCAACAGCCTGGGCACCAGCGAAGCCCGTGCCCGCTACCGTGATGCGCTGGTCGAGTTTCTCTCGGCGCGTCTGGAGCAACTGGACGAAGACAGCCAGCGTCGCCTGAAGACCAACCCGTTGCGTATCCTCGACAGCAAGGATGCCAATACCCAGTCAGTGCTGGTTGGCGCGCCGAAGCTTGAAGACTACCTGGACGAAGAGTCGCGGGTGCATTTCGAAGGTTTGAAAGCACGTCTGGATGCCGCCGGCATTCCGTTCGTGATCAATACCAAGCTGGTACGTGGCCTGGACTATTACAGCAAGACCGTGTTCGAGTGGGTCACCGACAAGCTCGGTTCCCAAGGTACTGTCTGCGCCGGCGGTCGTTATGATGGTCTGGTCGAGCAGATGGGTGGCAAGCCAACCCCAGGCGTCGGTTTCGCCATGGGTATCGAGCGCCTTATTCTGCTGCTGGAAACCCTGGAGCAAATTCCCGAATCGATCAATCGTCAAGTCGACGTCTACCTGTGCGCCTTCGGTGAGCAGGCAGAGCTGGCCGGCCTGGCCTTGAGCGAGCGTCTGCGTGATCGCCTGCCGGGCCTGCGTCTGCAGGTAAACGCCGGTGCCGGCAGCTTCAAGAGTCAGTTCAAGAAGGCCGACAAGAGCAACGCGCTGTTTGCCTTGATCCTGGGGGACGACGAACTGGCGCAACAAGTGGTAGGTTTCAAACCCCTGCGTGGCCAGGGCGAACAACAAAACATTGCCTGGGATGCTCTGGCAGAGCACCTGGAAGCTTCCCTCGCGCAGGCGTGAAGCGGGTCAACAGCCGATTTGGTGAAAAGGAGTATTGGGGTGTCGAGTACCGATGATGAACAGCTGGCGGCATTCAAGGACTGGTGGCAGCGTAACGGCAAGCCACTGGTAACCGGCGGCCTGCTGGCACTGGTGATAGTGTTCGGCTGGCAAGCTTTCCAGAAGTACCAGGGTAACCAGTCACAAGGTGCCTCGAACCTCTATCAGGCCCTGCTGGAAACGACTTTGACGCCTAGCGGCGAACCAGATGCGGCCAAAGTCGCAGAGCTGTCCGGCAAGCTCAAGAACGAGTTTGGCGGTTCTGCCTATGCGCAATACGGCAGCCTGTTCGTGGCCAAGGTCGCCGTTGAGTCGGGCAAGCTGGATGACGCTGCTGCCGAGCTCAAGTCGATCGTGGACAAGCCAGCTGACGCTACCCTGGGCGAAATCGCCCGTCAGCGTCTGGCTCGCGTCCTGGCAGCCCAGGCCAAGGTCGATGAGGCTCTGAAGCTTCTGGACGGCGATGCCGACAAGGCATTCCTGGCCAGCCGTGAAGAACTCAAGGGCGATCTGCTGGTGCAGTTGGGTCGTGCTGCTGATGCTCATACTGCTTACGAAAAGGCCAAGGCCGCGCTGTCTGACGACGCTGCGATCGGTGGCTTGCAACTCAAGCTCGACGACCTTGCCAAAGGGGATGCGTGACGTGATCGGTTGGAAACATGCAGCAGTGCTGACCCTGGCCCTTTTGGCCGTGGGTTGCAGCAGCAACAGCAAAAAGGAATTGCCCCCGGCCGAGCTGACCAAGTTCACCGAAGAGGTTGTCCTCAAGAAGCAGTGGAGCCGCTCGATCGGTGACGGTCAGGGCGAGTCTTTCAATATGCTGGTTCCGGCGATCGAGAACGATCGCATCTACGCCGCCGATGTTACTGGTGTAGTGATGGCCATGGATCGCAACAACGGCGACGTGGCGTGGAAAAAGGATCTTGAACTACCTGTTTCCGGCGCCGTTGGCGTGGGTTACGGGATGGTCATGCTGGGCACGCTCAAGGGCGAAGTCATCGCTCTGGACGCGAGCACCGGTGAAGAGCGCTGGCGCTCGCGCGTGACCAGTGAGGTTCTGGCACCACCTGCCACCAATGGTGACGTAGTGGTGGTACAGACCCAGGATGACCGTGTGATTGGCCTGGATGCCAGCACCGGTGATCGTCGCTGGATCTATGAGAGCACTCCAGCAGTACTGACGCTGCGTGGCACAGGCGCCCCGATTGTTACCAATCATCTGGCGGTCGCCGGGCTGTCGACCGGTAAGGTCGTTGCCCTGGATACCCGCAATGGTGTACCGGTCTGGGAGCAGCGCGTGGCGATTCCGCAAGGTCGCTCGGAGCTTGATCGCGTTGTCGATATCGACGGCGGTCTGTTGCTGTCAGGCGGTACCTTGTACGTCGCGAGCTACCAGGGTCGGGTTGCCGGCCTGGACCTGGAAAGCGGACGTGTGATGTGGCAGCGTGATGCTTCCAGCTACACCGGTGTGGCCCAGGGTTTCGGTAACGTCTACGTAAGCCTGGCTTCGGGTACCGTAGAGGGCATCGACGAACGCTCATCGAGCGCACTGTGGAGCAACGACTCTCTGGCGCGTCGTCAACTGTCGGCACCGGAAGTGTTCTCAAGCTATGTAGCCGTAGGTGACCTGGAAGGTTACTTGCACCTGCTCAGCCAGGTTGACGGTCGCTTTGTCGGTCGTGAGCGTATCGACAGCGATGGCCTGCGTGCCCGTCCGCTGGTGGTGGGTGACACCATCTATGTGTACGGCAACAGCGGCAAGCTCGAGGCGCTGACTATCCGCTGAGGCTATGCTTGAGGCCATGCAGGCCTCGGGCTGCGGCATTTTGGGTGCCGCCTGAACTCCGGCCGCTGCAGTGCAGCGGCTTTTGTATTTTTTGAATTTATGAAGTGGAGAGCCGCATGGTTCCCGTAATTGCCCTGGTGGGCCGACCGAACGTCGGTAAATCCACCATGTTCAACCGCCTGACCCGGACTCGCGACGCTATCGTCGGCGATCTGTCCGGGCTTACCCGTGACCGTCAATACGGTGAAGCGCGCTGGCAAGGCCGCTCGTACATTCTGGTCGACACTGGCGGTATCTCCGGTGACGAGCATGGCATGGACGAGAAAATGGCTGAGCAATCGCTGCTGGCCATCGAAGAAGCTGATGTCGTGCTGTTTCTGGTTGACGCACGTGCAGGCCTGACTGCTGCCGACCAGATGATTTCCGAGCACTTGCGCAAGCGCAACAAGCGCTCGTTCCTGGTGGCGAACAAGATCGACAACATCGATCCGCAAATCGCCATTGCCGAATTCTCGCCATTGGGTATGGGTAATGCCATTGGCGTGGCCGGCGCTCAGGGGCGTGGTGTCAACAACCTGCTGGAAGTCGTGCTCAGTGACTTCCCTCGGGACAAGGACGAGGAGGAGATCGACACCGATGTCGCCGAAGGCGAGGAAGCGGTGCGCATCCCTGGCCCGAGCGAAAAAGATGGTATCAAGATCGCCATCATCGGTCGTCCGAACGTCGGTAAATCGACCCTCGTCAACCGTATGCTCGGTGAAGACCGAGTCATCGTCTACGATCAGCCGGGCACCACTCGCGACAGTATCTACATTCCCTTCGAGCGTAACGAAGAGAAGTACACCTTGATCGACACTGCCGGAGTGCGCAAGCGCGGCAAGATCCACGAGGAGGTCGAGAAATTCTCGGTAGTCAAGACGCTGCAGGCGATCAAGGATGCCAACGTGGTCATCTTCGTCATGGATGCCCGCGAAGGCGTGGTCGACCATGATTTGAACCTGCTGGGCTTTGCCCTGGAAGCCGGTCGCGCCATCGTCATCGCCCTGAACAAGTGGGATGGCATGCAGCCAAGCGAGCGTGACTACGTGAAGACCGAGTTGGAGCGTCGGTTGTTCTTCGTCGACTTCGCCGACATCCACTTCATTTCGGCGCTGCATGGCACTGGCGTAGGCAACCTGTACCAGTCGGTGCAGAACTCCTTCAAGTCGGCGGTTACCCGCTGGCCGACCAGCCGCCTGACCCAGATCCTCGAAGATGCGATCAGCGATCACCAGCCGCCGATGGTAAACGGTCGTCGAATCAAGCTGCGTTACGCCCACCTGGGTGGTGCCAACCCGCCGATCATCGTGATCCACGGCAACCAGGTCGAGAAAGTGCCGAAGTCGTACTCGCGCTACCTGGAAAATACTTATCGCCGAGTGCTCAAGCTGGTCGGTACCCCGATCCGTATCGAGTACAAAGGCAGCGATAACCCGTACGAAGGCAACAAGAACACCCTGACCGATCGCCAGGTCAACAAGAAGCGCCGCTTGATGTCGCACCACAAGAAAGCTGAGAAGAAGCGTAAAGACAAGCGCTGACGCCAGCGCGGGGCAAGCCGAGTCGTCGCGCCGCCGCTCCCACTGGGTTCTGATGAGCCCATGGGGAGCGGGCTTGCCCCGCGATTGATGTGCGACTGTTACAACCTTTTTCCTGATCACTCAATCCGCTATGCTCGGTCTCTGACCGCAGGATTGTTCAGAAGGAAAGAGGGCTCCATGATCAGCAGCAAGTTGCCGAACGTCGGCACGACCATCTTTACCACCATGTCCCAGCTCGCCGTGCAAACCGGCGCTTTGAACCTGTCCCAGGGTTTTCCCGATTTCAGCGGCCCGCAGGCCCTGCTCGATGCAGCAGGTCGGCATATCAGTGCCGGCCACAACCAGTATTGCCCCATGACAGGTCTGCCGGCGCTGCGCCAGCAGGTCGCGACCAAGATCGCCCGCAGTTATGGCGTCAGTGTCGATGCTGACACCGAGATCACGATTACCCCCGGTGCTACCGAAGCGATCTTTTGTGCCATTCATGCGGTCATTCGTGCAGGTGACGAGGTCATCGTTTTCGATCCCAGTTATGACAGCTACGAGCCCTCTGTAGAGCTGGCCGGCGGTCGCTGTGTGCATGTGCAACTGACAGATGGCGAATTTGCCATCGACTGGCAGAAGCTCATCGATGCTCTGAGCCCCCGTACGCGGATGATCATTATCAACTCGCCGCACAATCCCAGTGGTGCGCTGATCAGCCGTGACGACCTGGAGAAATTGGCGCTGTTGATTGCCGAGCGGGACATCTACCTGATCAGCGACGAAGTCTACGAGCACCTGGTGTTCGACGGCGCCAAGCACGCCAGTGTGTTGGCGCACGAAGCACTGTACCAGCGTGCGTTCGTGGTCAGCTCATTCGGCAAGACCTACCATGTCACGGGCTGGAAAACCGGCTACGTGGTTGCACCACCTGCTCTGAGCGCCGAGCTGCGCAAGGTTCATCAATACGTCAACTTCTGCGGCGTTACGCCGCTGCAGTGGGCGCTGGCTGACTTTATGGCCGAGCATCCAGAGCATGTTGAAGCGCTTCCGGCGTTCTACCAGGCCAAGCGCGATCTGTTTTGTGATCTGCTGGAACCATCGCGCTTTGCGCTCAAGCGGTCTGCCGGTACTTACTTCCAGTTGGTCGATTATTCGCAGATCCGCCCGGACCTGAACGATGTCGACATGTCGCTGTGGCTGACCCGCGAGCATGGCGTGGCGACTATCCCGGTGTCGGTGTTCTATCAACAACCCATTCCCGAGCAGCGCCTGGTGCGCCTGTGCTTTGCCAAACGCGAGGAGACGCTGCGTCAGGCAGCGGAGAAGTTATGCGCGATCTGAGTGATTTGCCTAACCTGAAAGTGGCCCTGGTGCAGACAACCCTGGCCTGGCAGGACCGTTTGGCGAACTACGAGCATTTTGAAGGCTTGCTCGAGCAAGCCCGTGGCGCCGATCTGATTATCCTGCCGGAAATGTTCACCAGCGGTTTTTCCATGGACTCCGAGCGTCTGGCTGAGCCTGAAAACGGCCCCACCTACAAGTGGCTCAAAAGTCAGGCGAAAAAGCTTGATGCAGTGGTCACCGGCAGCGTGATTATCCAGGCTGCCGATGGCAGTCATCGCAACCGCTTGCTGTGGGCCCGTCCAGACGGCGAGATTCTGTTCTACGACAAACGTCACCTGTTCCGCATGGCGGGCGAGCACAAGCATTACACCCCAGGCGAGCGCCAGGTGCAGTTCGAGGTCAAGGGTTGGCGGGTGCGTACACTGATCTGCTATGACCTGCGCTTTCCGGTGTGGAGTCGCGATGCGCAAGACACCGATCTACTGCTTTACACCGCCAACTGGCCTGCAGCCCGTCGCCAGCACTGGAACCGTTTACTGCCGGCGCGGGGCATCGAAAACCTGTGCTATGTAGCGGCAGTGAATCGAGTGGGTACCGATGGGAAGGGTTTTGCTTACTCTGGCGATAGCCAGGTTCTGGATTTTCAGGGTGAGAGTCTGCTCAGCGCGGGTGAGGCAGATGGCGTGTTCACCGTGACCCTCAGTGCTGCGGATCTTGGGGCTTACCGCACGCGCTTCCCGGCCAATCTGGATGCCGATACCTTCGATTTGCATTGACACCGTAATTGCGGGGTAAGCCTCCCACAGCAGTTGATTGAGTGGGAGCGGGCTTGCCCCGCGATGTTCAGTATACGTCCCGACGGTAACGCCCCAGCTCGATCAAGCGCTCCACCTCGGCGCTTCCAAGCACATCAACGAGCACGCTATCGACGCCGTTGGCCATGCCTTGCAGGCTGCCACAAATGTACAGCGAAGCGCCGTCATCCAGCCAGCGACGTAGCGTGTGCGCCTGCTCACGCAAGCGATCCTGAACGTAGATCTTGTGGGACTGATCACGGGAAAAGGCCAGGTCCAGGCGTGCCAGTTCGCCGTTGCGCAACCAGCCTTGCAGCTCATCCGCGCAGAGAAAGTCGTGAACTTGGTTACGTTCGCCGAACAACAGCCAGTTACGCTGCTCACCGGCTGCGATGCGGGCCTTGAGCAGGCTGCGCAGGCCCGCGATGCCGGTGCCGTTGCCAATCAGGATCATTGGCGTTGCCGCGGCTGGCAGATGGAAACCGCTGTTGCTGCGCAAGCGCAGACTGACACTGTTATCCACAGGCAAGTACTCGGTCAGCCAACCTGAGCCCAGGCCGAGGCTACCATCGGCATGCCGCTCCTGGCGCACGATCAGTTCCAGGACGCCGTCGCTGGCAATCGAGGCTATCGAGTATTCCCTTGCTGCCAACGGGATCAGCGCATCGACCAACGCCTGGCCGTGTAGGCCGACCAGATGCTCGCGGCTGGTGGGCAGTTGCCGACCAGCGAGGGCCTGGAGCAGGCTTTCGTTCAACCCGTCGAGCTGTACCTGAGACTCGCCATCAAGCCCCAGCCCTCGCAGGAAGTGTTCAACGCTGCGAGCGTTATTGCGCGGCAGAATTTCGACAAGATCACCGGCTTGCCACTGTGCTGGTTGCTCGGGTTCGAGTGCCAGCAAATACACCGCTGAGCCCTGGCTGCCAGGGTTCAATAATGTGCGTTTTATCAGTGTCCAGTTGCTGAAAGTGGGTGCCTTCCACGCTGCTGGCGGTTTACTGCCGGTCAGTTGCGCCAGTTGTTGTTGCCACAATTGCAAGGCGGCGGGGTCTGCGCTGTCGACTTCGACAGTAGCGAAGGCATTGGTTGCGCCGCGTTCGCCAAGCCAAGCTTGCAGGCGTTTGGCGAAGCCGCAGAAGTGCGGGTATTGCCGATCACCCAAGGCGAGCAGGGCGTAGTTCAGGTTCTCCAGTGCCCAAGGCTGACCGAGTATTTTGCGTTCGAAGCCGCGGGCGCTGTCGGGCGCTTCACCGTCGCCAAAGGTGCTGACTACAAACAATGCACGCTCGGCCTGGTTGAGATCGTGTTCAGTCAGTTCGGCAAGCGGGCGTACTTGTACCGGTAAACCGGCTGCCTGCAGTTGACCGGCACTTTGCCAGGCAAGTTGCTCGGCAAAACCGCTTTGGCTGGCAAAGCCCACCAGCCAGCTCTGCCCTTGGACAGGGGAAGGCGAAAAGCTGCTTCGCGCTGCGCGCACCTGGCGCTTTTTGCGGCGTCGATCCAGATAGAGCAACCAGCCGGTAACGAAGAACAGCGGCATTGTCAGGCTGGCAATGGTCAGCAGAATACGGCCGGTAAGGCCAAAGTAGCTGCCTACGTGCAAGGCATAGACGCTAGCCAGCAGTTGCGCCTTGAATGACTTATCGGCATAGCGATCGTGTTTTTTTATCTGGCCATTGGCCGGGTCGAGGCTCAGTGTGTTCAGTGCACGTTCGTGCTCAGCGCCTTCTAGCAGGTAAAAGATGTTCGCCGGTTGCCCCCCGGCAGGCGGCAGACGCAGGTTGTAACTGGTCATGGTTGGGCCGGCGGCGGCTTGCAGGTTGGCCCAGACCGCGTCGTAGTCGACCACCAGCGGCTTGGCATCTTTGCCAGGCGCGCCAGGGCGACCGCGGCCTTCGCCACGTTTGTGCTGCTCGCCTGCGACGGGGGCATCAGCCAGTAACTTGTTCAACCCTTCGCGGTACCACTCATAGGACCAGAACAGGCCGGTGAGGGCGAAGAGTAAATAGAACAGCAGGCACCAGGTGCCAGCCACGGCATGCAGGTCCCAGTTGAACGCGCGGCCTTTCCTGGCCCAGTCAAGGGTCAGCCAGGTCCGCCAGTTCAAGGCCTTGCGCGGCCAGCGCAAGTACAGGCCGGAAAGACAGAAGAAAATCAGCATGAGCGTACAAGCGCCCGTGATCTGCCGCCCGGTGTCGCCCATCGCCAGAAAGCGGTGGAGCTGCAACATCAGATCGAAGAAACCTTGCCCGGCAACATCGCCCTGCAATTTGCCGGTATATGGGTCGGCATAGCGCATCAGGCCCCGGCGCTCGCCGGGGGGAGGGGTGAAGAAGACGCGTGCGGCGTTGTCACTTTGGGTTCGGACCCAAAGCATGGCGACCTTGTCACCCTGTTCCGCCTCGATCCGCTTCACCAGCTCAGGCATCGGCAGCACCCCTTCCGGGCGCACTTCTACCTGGAGTACGTCAGGGTTGAACGTTTGCAGCAGTTCATCTTGAAACGACCAGATTGCCCCGGTAATACCCATCAAGGCCAGCACCAGCCCGGCTGTGATACCGAAGAACCAATGCAGTTGGAACAGCGATTTCTTCAACACATCAACACACCTTGTCATGCTGCAAAAACGAATGCGTCTCGCATTATGCCTTGATAGACAAAAGCCCCGGTCACCGAAGTGAACGGGGCTTGCCAGTCAGTGCACTTAGAAGTGGACGCTGGTGGTCAGCAGAGCAGTGCGCCCGGCTGCCTGGTTGGCGAAGTGAGAGGCATAGGCCTTGTCGTAATAGACCTCATCAGTGAGGTTTTGCACGTTCAACTGCAGGTCGACGTTCTTGGTCAGCTTGTAGCTGGCCATAGCGTCGTAGCGCACATAGGAAGGCACGTAGACAGTATTGTTCAGGTCGCCCCATACATCGTCGACGTAAAACGCACCACCGCCCAGAGTAAATCTGTCGGTTACGTCATAAGTGGTCCAGAGGCTAAAGCTGTTCTTCGGAGTGTTTGGCAGTTGATTGCCTTTGGCTGGGTTCGCACCGCCGGTCAACTGGCCATTTCGATTGCCGGCTTCTCCCGGGTCAACCGCTTCGCTCTTCAAGTAGCTATAACCAGCGAATATTTGCCACTTGTCGGTCAGCTTACCGCTAGCGCCTAGCTCAATCCCATCAACGCGAGTGGTGCCAGAGTTTTCATAGGTGCTATTGGCGACCAACACACGGGTGTTTTCTTTCTCGGTGCGGAAAATGGCAGCGGTCAGGGCTACACGCTCGTGGAACAGGTCCCATTTGGTGCCAATTTCATAGTTTTTGGTAGTTTCCGGTTCCAGGTCGCTGATCAAAGTACTGTTACCCGGCGTATTCGGGTTGGTATCCACACCGTCGGTCACCCCTCCTGGCGGGGTCGCCGAGGTGGCAAAGGAAGCGTAGATACTGCCATTCTCAGCAGGTTTCCAGACGAGGCCAGCTTGCCAGTTCCAGAAGTGAGAGTTGTTGCGAGCTTTGCCGGTGGTACTGCTGTCAGCTTCGGTTTTGAACGAGTCGTAACGGGTGCCCAGGTTGAGCAACCATTGCGGATCGATTTCGATCGTATCGAAGATGTACGCTGCCCGAGTAGTGGATTCGGTGTCGGTAACACTGGCGTAGTTACGTGTAATCGAGCCTGTCCATGGGTCGTTCGGGTTTGGATTGGAAAGCGAGGTGCAGTTTGGAATACTGCCCGGGTTACACACCAACTTGCTGTTTGGACTGACCTGATAGCCACTGACCATGGTGTCTTCACGGGTGAACTCCACACCGGTGGAGTAACTGTGCTTAAAGCCCAGAGCCTGGAATTCGCCAAACAGGTCAGTTTGGTTGGTAGTCGTGGAGGTATTACTGATCCGCGAGTTGGCTCGGCGCCATACGGTGCCAAATTGGCTGACGTTGCGAGCACTGTCGTCTGGTTGGGTCAAAACATAGTCTTGACTGGTGCTGCCATGGCGCAAAGTATTCTTGATGGTCATCGAGTCATTGATATCGTGCTCGATGGATACAGTGCTGATATCTGCACGGGTTTTGCGGAAATCCCGCCCTTTGAGACCGTAGAAGTTGTCGCTATCACCGCCGTCTGTTGGCTTGTCGTGATCATGCGGCGCGGTCGCACCTGGCAGCTTGTAGCCATAAGGAATGCCTGAGTCCGGCAGATCATCGCTTTCCATATGGTAGTAGTTCAGATTGACGCGGGTAGGCGTACCCAAACCGAAGGTCAACGACGGAGCTACTCCCCAACGGTCGTAGTTGATCGAATCACGGCCAGCAACATTCTGCTCGTGGCTCATCAGGTTCAGGCGAAAAGCGGCGCTGTCCAGAAACTGGCGGTTTACATCCAAGGTGTAGCGACGAGTCTGATCCGAACCGTAAGTGAATCCACCGTTCAGGAAATCTTCCTGTTTCGGCGTTTTGCTGACCAAGTTGAGGCTACCCCCAGCCGAGCCTCGCCCGCCGACAGCAGAGTTTGGTCCTTTGCTGACCTCAATGGATTCAACGGCGAAGATTTCCCGCGTTTGAGCGCCTGTATCACGTACGCCATCGAGATAGGTGTCGCCTTGTGCATCAAAGCCGCGAATAAAGGGACGGTCGCCCTGCGGATTCCCGCCTTCGCCTGCACCAAAAGTGATGCCGGGAACGGTCCGCAACGCATCTTGCAGCGATACGGCACCGGTGTCCTTCAACACTTGTTGTGGAACGACTGTAATTGAGCGAGGGGTATCAACCAGCGGAGCGGTGTACTTCTGCGAGGAAGCGCGATCTACCTTGTAACCGGTATCTGCCGCATCGGCCTGCCCGGTCACGCTGGTTGCGTCCAAGGCAATCGCACCATTCTTGGCTGGCTCAGGATCTGCGGCATAGGCCATATGCCCCGCAGAAGTAGCGGTAATCGCTACACCAATGGCAGAAGCGAGCAAACGAGGTGAGCTGACAGCGGTTGGCACGTAGTGACGCGGCATGGTGGAACCCTTCCCCAGGTTTTTTAGGCCGCGAAATATAATGTAAACAAATATGAGTAACAATTGAGAAAAATTGCTATTTGTTAGAAATTTACAATCTTTACAATTTGTTGCTGAGGGTTTTTCTTGCTGAAACGTCGCACCCCTCGGAAAGGACTTGTAGTAAGTCAATGGGAATCAATACCATTGACGTTCTTTCTGCCTATAGGTGCACGCGCCATGCTGCTACACATCTCCGGACTGTTCTCCACCGAGGAAGTCACGCGTATTCGTGAAGCGCTGTCGCAGACCGATTGGGCTGACGGCAAGGTCACTGCCGGTTACCAATCGGCGAAGGCGAAGCACAATCTGCAGTTGCCTGAAGGCCATCCGTTGGCCAAAGAGGTCGGCACGGCACTGATCGAGCGTCTGTGGCAGCATCCAACGTTTATGTCGGCGGCATTGCCGCACAAGGTCTTCCCGCCGTTGATCAATTGCTATCAAGAGGGCGGCAATTTCGGCTTTCATATCGATAACGCCCTACGCCAGCCGCGTGGTAGCCACGAACGGGTGCGTACAGACTTGTCTTCGACACTGTTTCTGAGCAACCCCGAGGACTACGACGGCGGCGAACTGGTCATCCAGGACACCTATGGTGTGCAACAGGTGAAGCTGGCGGCAGGCGACCTGGTGTTGTACCCGGGAACCAGCCTGCACAAGGTCAACCCGGTCACCCGTGGCGCCCGCTATGCCGCGTTCTTCTGGACCCAGAGCCTGGTGCGTGAAGACAGCCAGCGCGCCCTGCTGTTTGAAATGGACAACGCCATCCAGGCATTGACGGCCGATATGCCTGATCACCCGGCGTTGATCCAGTTGACGGGCACCTATCACAACCTGCTGCGTCGTTGGGTCGAGGTCTGAGTCATGGCTTTTGCACTGCGTAATCGCCAGGAAGTGGACAGCGACCAGTTCGCCCAGATGCTTGAACACAGCCCGGCCAAGGCGGCTCAGGCAATACTCGCGGCTGCAGGGCAAGAGGTCGTCGAGGCGCAATTGCTGCTCGGGCAGATTTTGCTCGACGGCCGGGGTATCGAGAAGGACCCTGAACTGGCGCGTCGATGGTTCTTCATTGCTGCCACTCTAGGCAGTGTCATGGCCGATAACATGCTTGGACGCTGCTGGGAGCATGGTTGGGGTGGCGATGTGAGCCACACTCAGGCTGCCAAGCACTACCGGCAGGCGGCTCATGCCGGGCTGGACTGGGGGATGTACAACTACGCAAATATGTTGGCAACCGGTCGCGGAGTCGGCCAGGACCACGCTGCAGCGCTGGCGTGGTATCGCCAAGCGGCAGAACTAGGCCATGCCAAATCAATGAATCTGCTGGGGCGTTATCTGGAAGAGGGCGAATGTTGTCCGCGTGATGTGGCTGCTGCGAGGCACTGGTACCAGTGCTCGGCTGAGGCGGGTGATTTTCGCGGTCAGTTCAGTCATGCCGGAGTACTGGCAGCGCAAGGGCTGACGCAAGAGGCGCTTGAGTGGTTGCAGCAGGCCTTGGCAGGCGGCAATGAAAACTTCCTGCGTATTGCCGGGCCCGCGCTGGAGCAGGCCGAGCACGTCGAAGTGCGCAACATGGCAGTGGCCTACCGAACACGTCTGGCGCAATTGCAGGCTGAACGCTGAATGCACTGCGAGGCCATCCTGCGCCTTGTTATAAGGCGAATGATGGCCCCGCAGTAGGCTGGCTGGCAGCCCGGTACCGCGCTTACAGGTAGAAGGCTTTCAGCGGCGGGAAGCCATTGAACTCAACTGCGCTGTAGCTGGTGGTATAGGCGCCGGTCGACAGCCAGTACAGGCGGTCCCCGATGGCCAGGTTCAGTGGCAGGCCGTACTTGTAGTGCTCGTACATGATGTCGGCGCTGTCGCAGGTTGGGCCGGCGATAACCACTTCTTCCATCTCGCCTTTCTTTTCGGTCCAGATCGGGAACTTGATGGACTCATCCATGGTTTCGATCAGGCCGGAGAATTTACCCACATCGGTGTACACCCAGCGCTCGACAGCAGTACGCGACTTGCGCGCGACCAGCACGACTTCACTGACCAGGATGCCAGCGTTGGCGATCAACGAGCGACCGGGCTCAAGGATGATTTCCGGCAGATCGTCGCCGAAGTCTTCCTTGAGGAAGCGGATGATTTCTTCGGCATAGGTTTCCAGGCTATTGGTGCGGGTGATGTAGTTGGCCGGGAAGCCGCCACCCATGTTGATCAGTTTGAGTTCGATGCCGTCTTCTTCCTTGAGGCGCTCGAAGATCACTTTGACCTTGGCGATCGCCGCATCCCAGACGCTGATGTCGCGCTGCTGCGAGCCTACGTGGAAGGACACACCGTAAGGCACCAGGCCCAGGTCACGGGCGAGGATCAGCAGGTCCATGGCCATGTCGGTCTGGCAGCCGAATTTGCGCGACAGCGGCCAGTCGGCAGTGGTCGAGCCTTCGGTGAGGATACGCACATACACTTTCGATCCCGGGGCGGCCTTGGCAATGTTGCGCAGGTCGGCTTCGGAGTCGGTGGCATACAGACGCACGCCCTTTTCATAGAAGTAGCGAATGTCTTTGGATTTCTTGATGGTGTTGCCATAGCTGATACGGTCAGCGCTGACGCCACGGTCCATCACTTTGTCCAGCTCGTAGATCGAGGCGATGTCGAAGCTCGAGCCTTTTTCCTTGAGCAGGTCGATGATCTCGACGGCCGGGTTGGCCTTGACCGCGTAGTAGACCTTGGCGAATTCGAAACCGGCACGCAGGTCGTCATAGGCCTGGCTGATCATCTGGGTGTCGATGAGCACGAACGGGGTTTCTTGCTTGTCGGCGAAAGCCTTCATTTTCTGGAAGGTATCGCGCGCGAAGTAGTCTTCGACCTGAATCGACATGCTTGGGACTCCATGGGCAAACTGAATAAAAAAGTGGCTGCAACTGAACGCCCTCCGTATCCCCACTTTGGTTCGCCTACTTCCCAAGGCATGTCGCCGAAAGCAAAAAGGTCAACCGTGCGTGATGAAGCGAGCTACGGGTGACCTTGCTGTCTCGTCGTCAGTACTTGAGCCGGATGGATCGTTTCCAGCATGGACGTTCGGCGCGAACTTTAGGACCTGAGGGGTTCAAGATCAACAAAAAATGTCGCGATTTTGCACACGTCTGTCGCCCGGTATTGCACAGCCACTTTTTAACCGACCCAGGTAAACAGTAGGTGTTCAATTTGATGACAAAAGCGTTAAAAATACCGAAATACCCAGCTAAATCCTGCCTATCGAGTCAACTCGCGTTGATGCAGTATTATTGGCGAAGTTAGCTGCGAAACTGGCGGAATTAGCTCGTTTGTTCGTTGCGCTTCAGGAAAATGGCGGCACGGAATATCTCAGGCACCGTTCAATTTATTTTTCGTGTTCTGCAGCGCCGTTCAACCCTGGCAACCTGTACTTTTTTTCCCGGTTTGCGCTTCGTCGCTCGCCAAGATCTTCGATTGCTGTGCTTAATAAGAAACATTACTATTCGCGACATTCCCCCAACGCTTGGCGAAGACCTGCATCGTGTCGCGACACAAAGGCTTTCTCGACCACTACCAAGAGCTGATCGGCACCTGGACGCGCAAGTTGCGCAATCGCCAGCAGGCCGAGGATCTGACACATGACGCTTTTGTCCGGGTTCTGGAGAACGATCAACTCGGGGTCGAGCAGCCACGGGCCTATTTGCATCAAACGGCGCGCAATATCGCGGTTGATGGCTATCGTCGGGAAGACCGTCGCCAATCCCTCGAACACGATATGTTCGAGGGATTGGCTGACAGTAACGGTGACCCGGAGGCCTTCATGCACGCGGTCGAGTTGGCTGACAGTGTCGAGCGCGCCTTGGCGCAACTGCCGCTCAATTGCCGACGTGTGTTTATCTGGCAGAAGCTCGAAGGGCTGACCCAGGCGGAAATCGCCGAACGCATGGGCTTGACCAAGAACATGGTCGAAAAGTATATGATCCGCACGCTCCGGCATCTGCGTGAGCACCTGGATGTGTCAACGAGATGAGTCAGGCAAATGTTTTCATGAATCAGGACGCGTGCCGCTGTGGCAACGAGGCTGTACGGGAGCAGGCCGCCCAGTGGTTTGCCCGCACCCGTGACGGCGCGCTGAGCACGGACCAGCAGGCCCAATTCGATGCCTGGCTGGCCGAGCATGTACCGCATCGGCAAGAGTACGATCTGCTCGCCCAACTGTGGAGCGCGGCGGATATGTTGCCGCGTGCGCGCCTTGAGGTGCTGTGCCAGGCAGATCCGGTACGCCAGTTGCCGCGTCGACGCTTCATTCAAAAGGCGCTGGCCGCTGGTATCGCGATCATGGCTATAGGATCAGGCTGGATGGGCTGGCAGCACCTTCAGCTCAACTATCAAGAGCAATTGCACACAGCGTTGGGTGAGCGACGCCAGGTTGATCTGCCGGATGGCACACGCCTGGAGCTCAATTCGCGTACACGACTGACCGTCGACTTCAGCAGCGGCCAACGGCGCATCGAATTGACTGCTGGTGAAGTCATGTTCAGCGTTGCTCACGACACCTCGCGGCCTTTTGTGGTGAGTACTTTCAACGGCACGGTAACCGTGACTGGCACCCGTTTCGACGTGCGCCTCGATCCGACCCGCACTCGCGTGGCAGTCGAGCAAGGCTCGGTCAAGGTACAAGGCAGTGGCAGCAATCAGGCGCTGCTCAGCGCCGGGCTGGGCTCACAGATCGATGCCCAAGGCCAGGTCGCCGCACCGTATGCGGTGGATGCTGCGGCGTTGACGGCGTGGCGCAACGGCAAGCTGGTCTTCAATGACGCACCGTTGAGCGAAGTGGTCGAGGAGGTCTCGCGCTACCGTGCCCAACCCTTGCGCGTTGCACCTGGCAAGGTGGCGGCATTGCGCTTGAGCAGCAGCTTCAGCGCTGACGATACCGACGCCTTGCTGCGCGCACTGCCTAGCATCTTGCCGGTGACTATCCAGGCCAACGCCGACGGCTCCAGCGAAATAATTTCAAAATAAATTCAGGTTTTTTTTCAGTTGTTCGTCTTCCTGGCCAACTGCAACTGTCAAGCATTTACATTCGCATGCAGCTGGCACTTATCCCGGACTTTCAGGATTTCTCGACGACGTGAACAACAACAAGTTTTCCCTGCGTATTGCCGCACGCTCCCGTTTACTACCGCTCGCTCTGGCCTTGGCGGTCAGTGGTGGTATTGCCAGTAGCTATGCCGATCAGGCTGCGACCACCATACAGATCCAGGCTCAATCCTTGGCTTCGGCGCTGAGTCAACTGGGTCAACAAACCCCGTTGCAATTGTTCTTCAGCCCAGAGCTGGTCGCCGGCAAAATGGCTCCGGCAGTGTCCGGCACCTTGACCCCCGAACAGGCCCTGCAGACCTTGCTGCAAGGCAGCGGTCTTACCTATGAAATTTCCCAGGGCACGGTGGTGCTCAAGCCTGCGCAAGGCGCCGGTAGCCTGAGTACCGGTAGCCTCGAACTGGCTCCTACAGACATCAAGGTCGTAGGCGACTGGCTGGGCAATGCCGAAGAGACTGTGGTTCAGAACCACCCAGGGGCCCGTACCGTGGTGCGTCGCGAGGCCATGCTCGAGCAGGGTGCGATGAACGTGCGTGACGTGCTGCGTGGTGTTCCGGGCGTGCAGGTGCAGGATTCGAACGGTACAGGCGGCAGCGACATCGCGTTGAACGTAGGGGTACGCGGTTTGACGTCTCGTTTGTCGCCACGCTCCACGGTACTCATCGATGGCATCCCGGCGGCCTTCGCCCCTTACGGTCAGCCGCAGTTATCGATGGCGCCGATCTCCTCGGGCAACCTCGACAGTATCGACGTGGTCCGCGGCGCCGGGTCGGTGCGTTATGGGCCGCAGAACGTCGGTGGGGTGATCAACTTCGTTACCCGAGCGATTCCCGAAAAGGCTACCGGCGAACTTTCCACCACCATGGAGACTTCTCGCCATGGCGGCTGGAAGCACATCGAGTCGGCGTTTCTCGGTGGTACAGCGGACAACGGTTTGGGCGCGGCGCTGTTGTATTCCGGGGTTAACGGCAACGGCTACCGCAGCAGCAATAACGGCAACGATATTGATGATGTGCTGCTCAAGACCCACTGGGCTGTCACCGATAGCGATGAACTGTGGCTGAACTTCCACTATTACGATGCCAAGGCCGATATGCCTGGCGGCTTGACCCAAGCGCAGTTTGACGATGATCCCTACCAGTCCGACCGCGACTACGACTACTTCAGTGGCCGTCGCAAGGATGTTTCGCTCAAGTACCTGCGCCAGATCGACGACGTCACCCAGTTTGAAGTCCAGACCTACTACACCGATAGCTTTCGTGGCAGCAGCATCGCCGCGCGTGACCAGCAGACGCTGTCCTCTTATCCGCGTAGCTACCACACCTTCGCCATCGAGCCACGCGTGTCGCGGATCTTCTTCGCAGGCCCCACCACGCAGGAGGTCAGCGTGGGTTATCGCTACCTCAAAGAAGCAATGCACGAGCAGGCAACCCGCCTGGCGTTGATCGATAACGTGCCAACCCCAGCTCCGGGCTCGGATGGCCATGTGTACCAGGACCGTACCGGTGGCACCGAGGCCAGCGCGTACTACATCGACGATAAAATCGACGTTGGCAACTGGACCGTCACGCCAGGAATTCGCTTTGAACACATCAACACCGATTGGCATGAACGGCCTGTAATCGGCACGAATGGAAAGCCGGTCAGCGAGAAAAATCGCAGCGTCACCAGCAACGAGCCGTTACCTGCACTCAGCGTGATGTATCACCTGTCCGATGAGTGGAAAGTGTTCGCCAACTTCGAAACTTCATTCGGCAGCCTGCAGTACTTCCAGTTGGGCCAGGGCGGCACCGGCGACCAGACTGCCAATGGCTTGCAAGCGGAAAAGGCCAAAACCTATGAAGTGGGGACGCGCTACAGCAATGGCGCATGGGGTGGCGAACTGACGGCGTTCTACATTGATTTCGATGACGAATTGCAATACATCAGCAACGACGTCGGCTGGACCAACCTGGGTGCCACCAAACACCAGGGTATCGAAGCGTCCATGCACTATGACCTGTCGGGGCTGGACCCGCGCCTGCAGGGATTGAGCGCCAATGCCGGCTTCACCTATACCCGCGCAACCTATGAAGGCGAGATACCAGGCTTCAAGGGGCGCGACCTGCCGTTCTATTCGCGGCAGATTGTCAACGCCGGGCTTCGCTACCAGATCAATCGCTGGACCTGGAACCTGGATGCCTATGCACAATCGAAGCAACGCGCACCTGGCACCGGCATGAACAAAGATGGCAGTTTCAATGGTGACTACATCACCGAGCCAAGTGCAGATGGCCAGTACGGTGATATTCCAGGCTACGTGACCTGGGCGGCGCGGGGAGGCTACGACTTCGGTAAGGAGCTGTCGAACTTGAAGCTGGCAGCCGGAGTGAAGAACATTTTCGACAAGCAGTACTACACCCGCTCCAGCGACAACAACTCGGGTATTTACCTGGGAGAACCACGCACTTTCTACGTGCAGGCGAGCGTCGGGTTCTAAACCCTATTACGGGCGAACCCCAAAAAGGGGGTTTGCCCGTAATTCAGGAGCATAGGGTGGCGATTATTTAGCCGGGATGGTTCTTCAGGTCGCTATCAATCGGTTCCTAGCGGTACGTCTACTTTTGCCCTTATTAAAGGGACGCCAGGAAAAAGATAGGGCTTGATGAAATTAGCGACACGCTCTTTGTCTTTTTTTTGGCAATGGATATTAAAGTTCCAGCACATCTTGACGGTATCACCATCGCGGAAAAACTTGAATTTCACATCGACCACTTCTCTATTGGTGGCAATGGCGATCTGGACAATATCCTTCCACTCGTATTCGTGATGGTGGTACTGAGTGTGCAGCTCGCGATAGCTTTTGGAGTGTGCCATTGAAAGATACGTCAAGCCTAGACCGCCTGGGCCTACCAAGGCGCCGATCAAGAAAGAAGGGTCTATGGTTGCCATGAAAATGAAGATGACCGCTGTGATGCCAGCCATCCATTTTAGGCAGGGCAGTGCCCATTTCGGAAAGTCTTTCCATTCACAATACTCCACGCCAGACTTGCTGAAGCGATAGGCGAAATTCATCCGCTGGTGAGTCATGCAGGAAATGATTAATATTATAACAATATAAAAGCCTATGCTGATGGATGCTTGAGCAAGGAGTCCCTCTCCTGGAGCGGGATTTAAGTATACGGAGTATGTGACGCCTAATGTTATTAGGTTCATGAATGCAAACATGCAATTTGCTATAAGTGTGTTGTAGTTTCGCGCTTGAATTGTCCAGCCCAGTAGTTCTGGTTCGTGCGCAAATTTCCAGATGAGTTGTGGTGGGAGGTCAGGTGCTCTATAGAGATTAAATAGCATGGTCGTTACGATGTTTTCAGGTTAGGTATAATTGATTTTAAAGTGGGTATTGTTGCCCGGTAGTGCAATGTCGTTCCTTTTCCTGAATTCGATCTTAAAGTTGTGATTGCGTTATTCGCTTCTTGTTCTAAACATTTCTATTGCCAATTACTGGTGTTCGCGACCGTCCGCGCGCCTCAGTACATTGGTTAGACATAAGCCTCCAATTCAGTAGAAGGATGATTTGTCGATGCTCTGATCTGCGCGTTTCTAATGGTTCTGGTTGTCGATGGTTGTTTTTAGTATCGCTCTCGATAGTCGAATTGCATTAGTCAGTCCCTAGCGGAACATTTACTTTTGCTCTTATCAAAGGTACGCCAGGCAAAAGGTAGGGTCTAATGAATTTCGCAATGCGCTCTTTGTCTTTCTTTTGGCAATGAATGTTGAAATTCCAGCACGTCTTGACGGTATCACCATCGCGGAAGAACTTGAATTTCACATCGACCACCTCTCTGTTGGTGGCAATGGCGAGCTGTACAATATCCTTCCACTCGTATTCGTGATGGTGGTACTGAGTGTGCAGCTCGCGATAGCTTTTGGAGTGTGCCATTGAAAGATATGTCAAGCCTAGACCGCCTGGGCCTACTAGCGCGCCTATCAAGAAAGAAGGTTCAATGGTCGCCATGAAAATAAAGATAACAGCTGTGATGCCAGCCATCCATTTTAGGCAGGGCAGTGCCCATTGCGGAAAGTCTTTCCATTCACAATATTCCACACCTGACTTGCTGAAGCGATAGGCGAAATTCATTCGTTGGTGGGTCATGCAGGAAATGGTGGAAAGTATAAGGATAAAGAAAAAAATACAGGATAATGTCCGCCAGGGCTGGTCCATTTTTTCATAAACGGAGTACATGGCGAGCGTGCCGCAAAATATCAATATTGCCATGAAGGTAAACATGCAGTTGGCAACTAAAGTGTTATAGTTTCTCGCCTTTATTGACCAGCTTTCCAATCCCGGTTCATGCGCAAATTTCCACATGAGCTGCGGTGGAAGACTGGGCGGTTTGTTGAGTTTGAATGGCATAGTGCTCACTGGCTTTTTAATGGGTGTGGTTAGGGTTAATGTTGGGAGCAAGGGTTAAATTAATATTTGCCAATTATCTCAGGCGACTGGCAGTGGTCTAAGTTTTTCGTCCATTGATCTATGCTTCAGTAATCAGTGCTGAGCGGGACGTTGACTTTTGCTCTTATGAAAGCTACGCCGGGGGATAGGTACGGTTTTATAAAGGCAGCTACGTTTTTCTTTTGATTTCTCTTGCAATATATGTTTAGGTTCCAGTTGGTTTTATAGTTATCTCCCTTTTGGGTGACACTGTATTTCAAATCTACTATTTCTCTGTTGGTTGCAATGGCTAGCTGTGTGATCTCTTTCCATTTGTAGGCGTAGTGATGGTATTGGGTGTGTAAATCTCTATAGTTTTTTGAGTTTGCCATAGTGAGATACATTAAACCCATTCCGCCCGGTCCCACCAATGCCCCGATTAAGAACGTTATGTCGATGGTGGCCATGAAAATAAAAATAATCGCAGTGATGCCAGTCATCCACTTCAAGAAAGTAAGTGCCCATTGGGGGAATTCCTTCCACTCGCAATATTCAATTCCGGATTTTGTAAATCGATAGGCAAAATTCATCCGTTGGTGGGTCATGCACGAAATTATTAGCATGGTGAATATATAAAATCCGGTGCAGGATGTGAGTTTAGATAATTCGGTTTCGTTAGGTGCTGAGGTGGAGTATAAGAAATATGCTGCTCCAGCTGTTGTGAGAGACATGAATGCGAAGATGCAGTTTGCAGCAAATGTGTTGTAATTGCGTGCGCAGATCGTCCAGCAGAGTAACTCAGGCTCATCGGAATATTTCCAGTTGAGCTGCAGCGGGAGGCTAGGCAGTTTGTTAAGGTTGAATAACATAGCTCTCGCTCAGTGCTTCAACTTGGTATCGTTAGCTTTAATAGTTGAGTGTGATTTTGAGTCAATACAATTTCGTTCTCTTCTTTCAAATCATCACTGAAAGCTGTGTTGGCTCGATCGGCTTCTTTAATAGCCCACTCAAATGCTAAACGGAAAAAATAACCTCGACCATCTGCACGTCGCAATACATCGGAAGGGTATATAACTTCCATTTCAAAGGTTGGGTCGGCAGTCGAAGTTTCGATCCAGACTTGCCAAAGGCGATGCTGGTCGCTATCGGTGTACGTATAGTCATACGTGCTAGTCGTGCTGCGAGGACTATTGGGTAGCGTGCCTAGTAGATTGGGATTTACCCAATGACCGTTGAGGAATTGGGCATAGTAGTTTTCCGGCGTGAGTTGCATGCCGGCCTTGCAAAAATAGGTCTTCTCAACCATTGCCGGCTGTAAGGTCAATGTTTTTCCCGCCAATGTCGCAGGCACTTGGACTTGAACCCAAAAACCCAACCACTTTCTCGGTGTGCTGCCACCTCCGTAATATAGGGATCTTCCTACGACAGTCGGGCGCTGAAGGGTCTCCATCAGCGCGCGCATTTGCAGGGGGTGACCCTCGTTGGCCATCCATTCAGTCTTTGCGCCGCGCCCCCAACTGCACCTGTGCAGCCATAAACGTAAACCCTCACGCTTGTAAGTGTTGGCGGCCATTGTGATCAATAAGTAGGCAATGCCGAGAACTGCTAAGATAATAGTTACTGGCGTGGACATCACCCAAGCAAAGTTGAACCAATAGCCCAAGCCTGCTCCAACTAGTTGGCCTGCAGCCACAAAGGAAACTCCGGATACTGCACCAAACTTTGTCCAAAGAAGAAATTCCTCTTCCTTGCTCGTCGCTCTGTCGGCTTCACTGGATATTTGCCAAGCCTCCAATCCCGCTGCAACAGCCCCCAGCGTTGTCCATGTCACTGTACGGAGAATCAGACCTTTCGAAACCGCCGCAAACTCTCGTGTTACTGCGGCCTGGCTACTACCGCTGGAAACGGTTTGCGCCTCCCGTAGCCAATGGGTATAGCCAGCCTGAGCAACCTTCAGTGTTTTGTCGCCCAACTTCGCAACCATCCCTCCCGCCCGATTCCACGCCGGCCCCACCCACAGCGCCGCCACCGCATTCCCCGCATACGCCGCATTGGCACTCAGTACACGCCATTCCTCCGCCGTGAACTGTCCGTCATTGCTGGCTTGTTTGGCGGTGTTCCACAGGTTCCATGCGTTCAAGCCGACCAGCACCACGGGGAGGGCGGTGCCCAGGTTTTGTCCCATCCAGGCTTTGGTGCGGGCCAGGTACTGGCCTCGATCGGCGGTTTGCATGTTTGCCATGACTTCGGCCTGGCCCAGGTCGGTGAGCCAGTGGTTGATTTGCGTCACGCCGATCCTCAGGCGGGTGGCGCCACTGGCGCTGGCGATGATTTGGTTGGGGCGCATCAGGACCTGCGTTTTCATTCGCCCATCCAGCGCCTGCAGGGCATAGCGGGCGGCGCGTTGATCGTGTGCGTTGCGGGCCGTTCGCAAGGTAAATCGGTTGCCTTCGATGTCTTTGTTCAGGGCGGCAACCTTGAGCATCCAGATCTGGTAATCGCGCTGGTAGTTGGGGTTGATCAGCAGGCGGATGGAGCTGGCGATTTCGTAGGAGATCAACACTTGGGTCACTGCCAGGGTCAAGCCGATCTGCTGTTTCATCGCCGGCAGGAACATGCTGCTCAGGCCGTGCCAGGCTTCGTTGGCTTGGCTGTTCGCCACCTTGATCAAGGTGCTCAGGGCATGTTTGGCTTCCGTGCTCATGGCTTGGTAGAGCTTGCTGTCACGCACCGCTTCCAGGTCGAGCACGCCTTTCAGTTCGCTGAGACGGCTGCCGAGGTTGGTGGCGTCGGCGGCGGAGCCGGGGGTTAGCGCCGGGGAGCTGCCATCCCCTTCGCGACCCTGATCATCCAGGGTGCCGTAGGTGCTGAAGTTGTGCGTCACGGTTTTGATCAGGCTGGCGATTTCAGGGTTGAAGTTGAACAGGGCCAGGCCGAACAGGGTGCTGGGTTGTTCAGCCTGCTCGATCAGCCACCGCTGGCCCTGTTCGCCATTGCCCAGCAGGGTGTAGACGGCGTGGGCGGTTTCCAGCAATTGGCTGGCCTGCTGCTCATCAATGGTGTCGTGGTAGACCCTTTCGCCGCCAGGCTGCAGTTGGTTGAGCCAGGTGAGCAGGTCGGCTTCGCTGCGTTGGCAGTGCGCTTGCAACTGCTGCGCCTCGACCGTGGTCTGCCTCAGGTACTGCAGCACGTCATCGAAGCGCACGTCTTCGCGCCAACTGCGCTTGTCGTGCCATTGCTCAAGGGCTTGCTGCCATTTCTGTTGATCAGGCAGATGTCCCCACTGGCCTTTGAAAGCCGATTGGGCGGCAGCGACGGTGCGGGCTGAGGCCAGGTCCACCATGCCTTCCTGGCCGAAAGACACCAGCTCATTGCCTCGCTCGACCTGATCAAAGGTTTCCAGCAGGGTGTACAGGTCGTCGGTATAGGCCTGGCGCTGGATCGGATCTTTGATCCGTTCTGGTATGAAGGCTTCGGTATCGAAGCCGCACAGGTTCTGTACGGCGAGGGCGCTCTCCAGGTTGGCTTGGTGCAGGCGCGAAAACTGGTCTTGCTCCATGAGCCGACCCGCCAGGTTCATGCTCAGGTCATCGACCAGCGCCAGAGGATCATCCAGGGCGATGAACAGCGAGGTGTCCTGTTCCGGAACTAGCCCGCGGACCAGCGCCTCTTCGAACGCAGGCTTGTAGGGCGCGCCTGTTTCGCTCTGTTGGGTCGGTAACAGGGTGCTGGTGAAGCTGGGTGCTTGTTCACCCTCGACAAGAATGTCGGCGACGCTGTTGCCCAGTTCGGTGATCCAGCCACCATGCTCGGCTTTGCCGTTGTAGCAAAAGGCGGGCAGATCGAGCTTGCGCATCCATTGCTGCTGGGCGCTGGCACTGCTGCGCAAGTGCTCGCACAGACGCCAGGTGATCTGCACGGGTGAATAGGCGATGCGCAACTGGCTGTTGCGCGAGTAGAGCAGGTACGGATGGGTTTCACCGGGGTTGTTGCGGATGTCCTGATTCAGCTGGGCTTGGGTCCAGATGTGGCGAGTGAACTGCTCGCCAGTGACCTGATACTCATGAAAGGTTTGCTCGACGCTGTCCCATACATACAACCAGCCGTCACGCAGTTGGCGCAGGGTGTAGCTGCGGGTTTTCAGCGTGGGCAGTTGCCCCTGCCAGTTCGGTGGCAGCGGGTTCGGTCCTTGGTTGCTGGCTTTGCTGTGCGGGGATTCATCCAGTGCATAGCGCACCGGAAAGATGCTCACTTGCGGCTGCCTGAACGCGCATTGGGCTACATCGAAGGGTGTATTGGTGAATTCCTGGTTGCGCCTGGCACGGTGCAGTTCGGCTTCAGAGGCGGGCTTGTGCATCACACGTCCTTGTTCGATTCGAGCTGATGGCGAACAGAGAAAGTGTGTCGTTCGTTGAGCGCGGCATTTACCGGTACGAACGTAGGCTTGCCCTGAACCTGAGAAAAGGAGAGGGCACGCTAACAAGGGTTAAAAAAAATTGATGTAGGACGCTTCCTTAAGTGCTTATAAGTGAGTCCTGTTGTCGATTGCCCAGGCGAGCATCAAGGCCCAATCACCTTGTTGCTGCCTGGGGGGCTAATGACTCAGACCACGACTTCTGCCGGCGATACGATAGTGGTCTTGCCACCGCGCGAGCGTCCCGAGCTTAGGTAGGCGGCGATCGATTCCTGGGTCACTTCGCCAAGAAACACTTGCTCGGCATCGAGCACTGGCAGCCACGAGCGGTTGAACTCGTACATTCGCGACAGCAGGATTCGCAGGTGTTCATCGTGGGCGGCTGTTGCGTTGAAGGTCCGCAGGAAATCGCTGCAACTGCCTTGCTGGCGATGCAGGTCACGTCGGCGCACGTAGCCCATGGCCTTGTTCTGCGCATCTGTCACCACGACATAGCGGCGGTCATGTTCGTCCATCAGCTCCAGAGCGTCACTCACCGGCGTCTCGGGGCTTACCGACGGTGCATTGTCGGCAGCGTCTTCGGCGCGGACCAGCAGCAGGCGCTTGAGTGTGCTGTCCTGACCCACGAAATTGCTGACAAACTCATCGGCTGGGTGCGCCAAGAGAGTGTCGGGATGGTCGATCTGGATCAGTTTGCCCGCGCGGAAAATGGCAATTTTGTCGCCCAACTTGATGGCTTCATCAATGTCATGGCTGACCATGATCACGGTTTTGTTCAATGCCCGCTGCATCTCGAAAAACTCGTTCTGAATCATCTCGCGGTTGATCGGGTCGACCGCGCCGAACGGTTCGTCCATCAGCAGCAGCGGCGCTTCAGCGGCCAAGGCGCGGATCACACCGATACGTTGTTGCTGTCCACCGGACAACTCCCGCGGGTAGCGCTGCAGGTATTGCTTGGGCTCAAGCTTGATCATGCTCATCAGCTCGCGAGCACGCTCGTGGCATTTTTGTTTGTCCCATCCAAGCAGGCGCGGGACCACGGTGATGTTTTCCTCGATGGTCATGTTGGGGAACAGACCGATCTGCTGAATCACATAGCCAATGCGCCGACGCAGGGTTACTTCGTCAAGGCCGGTAGTGTCTTCGCCATTGATCAGGACCTTGCCGGAGGTGGGTGTGATCAGGCGGTTGATCATTTTCAGCGTGGTGCTCTTGCCGCACCCGGACGGGCCGAGGAATACGCAGATCTCGCCTTCGTTGACGGTCAGGCTGACAGCATCGACGGCTTTGACGTCTTTACCGTTGGCGTGAAAGGTCTTGCTCAGGTTCTGAAGTTCGATCATTTGCGCAGTCCTTCTGGAGTCAGGGCACGTTGCAGGGTTTGCAGCAGCAGGTCGGCGAAGATGGCCAGAAGGCTCACCAGCAAGGCACCGACCAGCAGCATCGACATGTCGCTACGGCTGATAGAGGTAAGGATAAGTACACCCAGGCCACCGGCACCGATGGTGGCGGCGATGGTCATGACGCCGATGTTCATCACCACGGCAGTACGCACCCCGGCGAGGATCACCGGCACGGCGATAGGCAGTTCGACCATGCGCAGGCGCTGGCCGAAGGTCATGCCGATACCGCGTGCGGCTTCACGAATACCGGGCTCGACGTTGGTCAGCGCCAGGTACGTGTTACGCAGGATCGGCAGCAGTGAATAAAGGAACACGGCGGTGATTGCCGGCAATGGCCCCAGGCCCTGGCCGAATTTGGAGTAGAACGGCAGCAGCAGGCCAAACAACGCAATCGACGGAATGGTCAACAGCACCGTGGCGCACGCCTGCAGGGGACCGGCCAGGGAAGGGAAGCGGGTCATCAGGATGCCCAGTGGCACGCCGATCAGAATCGCCAGGCTTACGGCAATGCCGACCAGGGTGATGTGTTGCCAGGTCAGATGCAGAACCTCGGCCCAGTCCAGGTGAGTAAAGGTATCGAGCATGATTATGGCTGCTCCTGTGCAGGTGGATGCTGGCGCAGGTATTCGGCGGCGACCTTGCTCGGGCTCTGGTGCTCGACGTCGACTTTGGCGTTGAGCTCGCGCATGGTCTGGTCATCCAGTTGCTCGGCCAGCGGTTTGAGCAGGGTTGCCAGTTGCGGGTGAGCGTCGAGGATTTCCTTGCGCACCACGGGAGCCGCGGTGTAATCGGGGAAGTAGTGTTTGTCGTCTTCGAGCAGCTTGAGGTCGAAGGCGCTCAGGCGTCCGTCCGTGGTGTAGACCAGCCCGCTGAATACCTGGCCGTTGCGCAGGGCGGTGTAGACCAGTCCTGCATCCATTTGCCGGATGTTGCGGCGGGTCAGTTGCAGGTCGTAGGTTTCGGTCAGGCCGACAAGGCCGTCGGGGCGATTGGCAAACTCGGTATCGAGCGCCACCACATGATCGCGATCCTTTTCTTCACGCAGCACCTGATTCAACTGGCTGATGCTGTTGACCTGCGGATACTGCTCGGCAATCTTGCGTGGCAGTGCCAGGGCATAGGTGTTGCTGAATTTCGAAGGCGTGAGCCAGATCAGGTTTTTCTTCGCATCCAGCTCCTTGACCTTGGCATAGGTTGCAGCGGCGCTGGGCATGCGCTCATCGATATGGTTGTAGGATACCAGCGACACGCCGGTGTATTCCCAGACCATGTCCAGTTGACCGGTTTCGTGGGCGCTCCGGGCCAGGCTGCTGCCCAGTCCACCGGTAATGCGCACATCAAAACCGTTCTGGTTCAGGTAGCGGGCAGTAATTTCGGCTAGCACAGTCTGTTCTGTGAACACCCGCGCGCCGAGGCGAATTACAGGTTTTGTCGCGGCTTGGGCAAATCCGGAGAACAGCAGGGCCGCGCCCAGAAACAAGGCGATTCTTTTCATTGGAGTTCCTTCGCTTAGTGGGCCAGGCCGCGTTCAAGCCAACGCCGACTGCCTTGGGCCACCAGGGCGTCGAGCAAGAGGGCGAGCAAAGCGGTGCAGGCCGCGCCGAGCAGCAGTTGCGGCTGATTGTTCAGGGCAATGCCAGGGAAAATCAGACTGCCCAGGCTATTGGCGCCAATCAGAAACGACAGCGGTGCGGTGCCCACGTTGATTGCCAGGGCGACGCGCACACCGCCGACGATGATCGGCACGGCATTGGGCAGCTCGACACGCCATAAGCTTTGACGAGGCGTCATGCCGATGCCGGTGGCGGCTTCCTTGAGCGAGGCGGGAACGTTTTTCAGGCCCTCGTAGGTGTTGCGCACGATGGGCAAGAGAGAGGCGAGGAACAATGCGAAGATCGCGGGGCCTGCGCCGATGCCCAGGAAACTCAGGGCAATGGCCAGAACGGCCAAGGGGGGGATGGTGTTGCCAATGTTGAAGAACTGCATGAAACGTTCGGCGCGGTCGACTCTATGAGGTCGACTCAAGGCAATTCCAGCGGGTATGCCCACGGCTAACGCCGCCACCATCGACAGCAGCACCAACACCAGGTGTGCTTGCAGGTAGAACCATAGATCGGCGCGGTAGTGCGCGATCGTATCAATGCCGATCCAGTGGATCAGCAGGGCCAGGATGACGAGCGCGAAGGCACATCCCATCAGCCCCTTGCCATAGCTTTTAGCCACAGGCGGACTCCTTTTGTTGTCGGCGAACACACTCCCGTGGCGGCCACCATTCCAGGCGGCAGGCAGTGTGATCGCGATAAGCAGCGTGTGGCCCGGATCGGAGCCAAACACGCCATAAGCGAAGCCTCGTCAGGCTCGTGTTGCCAGTGAAATCGGCCCTGACGAATGGTTAAAACCAATTGCGAATCAGGGCAGTGGACGCCTCCACAGTCCTAAAGGTTCCCATCTGAAGCGGCATTTGGCCAGCGTTAATCGACCCAACGGTTCAGTTCGCAGGTTAAATTGGGCTATAATCTGCGCCCTTTTTTTGAATCACCTGCCAGGCGATTTCCCATGACCAACCAGGCCGCCGAAGTCGCGAAACGCCGCACCTTCGCTATTATTTCCCACCCCGATGCGGGTAAGACCACCATCACCGAGAAGCTGTTGCTGATGGGCAAGGCGATTGCCGTTGCCGGTACGGTGAAATCGCGAAAGTCCGACCGCCATGCCACCTCCGACTGGATGGAAATGGAGAAGCAACGGGGTATCTCCATCACCACCTCGGTGATGCAGTTCCCGTACCGCGAGCACATGATCAACCTGCTCGACACCCCCGGTCACGAAGACTTCTCCGAAGATACCTACCGCACGCTCACGGCGGTGGACTCGGCGCTGATGGTGCTCGACGGCGGTAAAGGTGTTGAGCCGCGTACCATCGCCCTGATGGATGTCTGCCGTCTGCGTGACACGCCGATTGTCAGCTTCATCAACAAACTCGATCGTGATATCCGTGATCCGATCGAACTGCTCGACGAGATCGAGGCAGTATTGAAAATCAAGGCTGCGCCGATCACCTGGCCGATTGGTTGCTACCGCGATTTCAAGGGTGTGTATCACCTGGCGGGTGACTACATCATTGTCTACACCCCAGGTCACGGACACGAGCGTACCGAGGTGAAGATCATCGAGAAACTCGACTCCGATGAAGCCCGGGCCCACCTGGGTGACGAGTACGAGCGCTTCATCGAACAACTGGAACTGGTTCAAGGCGCTTGCCACGAATTCGACCAGGGCGAATTCATGCGCGGTGAGCTGACCCCGGTGTTCTTCGGTACTGCATTGGGCAACTTCGGTGTCGACCATGTACTCGACG
Source organism: Pseudomonas sp. DG56-2 (assembly GCF_004803755.1). NCBI lineage: Bacteria > Pseudomonadati > Pseudomonadota > Gammaproteobacteria > Pseudomonadales > Pseudomonadaceae > Pseudomonas > Pseudomonas sp. DG56-2. The sequence continues at coordinate 4,790,108 of NZ_CP032311.1, read as the reverse complement.
CAGTCGTCGACTGGGCTCCGCGTCCATTGCCACGTGCCGCCAACGAGCGCACCGTCGAACCGACCGAAGAGAAATTCAGCGGCTTCGTGTTCAAGATCCAGGCGAACATGGACCCCAAGCACCGCGACCGTATCGCGTTCATGCGTATCTGTTCCGGACGCTACGAGAAAGGCATGAAAATGCGCCATGTGCGCACCGGCAAGGACCTGCGCATCGGCGATGCACTGACGTTCTTCTCCTCCGAGCGTGAGCAACTGGAAGAAGCCTGGGCGGGCGACATCATTGGTTTGCACAACCATGGCACCATCCAGATCGGCGACACCTTCACTGAAGGCGAAGCGCTGGGCTTCACTGGTATTCCGCACTTCGCCCCGGAGCTGTTCCGCCGCGTTCGCCTGAAAGATCCACTCAAGTCCAAGCAGTTGCGCCAGGGCCTGCAGCAACTGGCTGAAGAGGGTGCTACCCAGGTGTTCTTCCCTGAACGCAGCAACGACATCATTCTCGGCGCCGTGGGTGTGCTGCAGTTCGATGTGGTCGCCAGCCGCCTGAAGGAAGAGTACAAGGTCGAATGCGCCTACGAGCCAATCACCGTCTGGTCCGCGCGCTGGATCAGCTGTGAGGACAAGAAGAAGCTTGAGGAATTCAAGACCAAGGCAGTGGAGAACCTGGCGATCGACGGCGGTGGTCACCTGACCTACCTGGCCCCGACGCGTGTCAACCTGGCGCTGATGGAAGAGCGCTGGCCAGACGTCAAGTTCCGCGCAACCCGCGAGCATCACTAAAAGCCACAGGCTTTAAGCTACAAGCTGCAAGAGGACAGCAGGCCGGACACCCGCCTGCTTTTTCTTGCAGCTTGAAGCTTGAAGCTTAAAGCTGGCCGAAGGCCGTCAATTCCCCGCTTTGATGCTGGTCCAGATTCGTGTGCGGATGCGGTCGATTTTGGCCGGCATGGCTTCCAGGGCGAACAGCTTGCCGAGCATTTCTTCGCTCGGATAGATCATGGTGTTGGCCTTCATAGTCGGGTCGACCAGGGCGTCCGCCTTGAGGTTGCCGTTGGCGTATTGCACGTGCTCGCTGATGTTGGCCATGACCTCGGGTTGCAGCAGGTAGTTCATGTACGCATAGCCGGCTTTTTCGTTGGGTGCGTCGACCGGCATGGCAACCATGTCGAACCACATCGGTGCGCCTTCCTTGGGAATCGAATAGCCCACCTTCACACCATTCTTCGCTTCCTCTGCACGGTTCTTGGCCTGCAGCACGTCACCCGAGAATCCCACGACAACGCAGATGTCGCCATTGGCCAGGTCGCCGGTGTATTTCGACGAGTGGAAGTAGTTGATGTAAGGACGTGCCTTCATCAGTAATTCCTTGGCCTTTTCATAATCCTTGGGGTCTTGGCTGTGATGCGGCAAGCCCAGATAGTTGAGGGCAATTGGCAGCAGTTCGGGACCGTTGTCCAGCACCGCTACCCCGCAACTTTTCAGCTTGCTGATGTACTCGGGTTTGAAGATCAGGTCCCAGGAGTCCACCGGGGCGTTGTCGCCCAGAACCGCCTTGACCTTGTCGATGTTGTAGCCAATGCCGGTACTGCCCCACAGGTAGGGGAAACCGTACTGGTTACCAGGGTCGTTGACTTCCAGGGCCTTGAGTAGCACGGGGTTGAGGTTCTGCCAGTTTGGCAGTTGGCTCTTGTCGAGCTTTTTCAGGGCCTTGCCCTGGATCTGCCGGGCCATGAAGTGGTTGGACGGAAATACGACGTCGTAGCCGGAATTGCCAGTCATCAACTTGCCATCGAGGGTTTCGTTGCTGTCGAACACGTCGTAGGTCGGCACGATACCGCTGGCTTGTTGGAAGTTCTTCAGCGTATCGGGGGCAATATAGCTGGACCAGTTGTAGATTTTTACCGAGTCGGCTGCCTGGGCAGCGACGGTGGCCAACAACAGCGGTGCGATGAGCAATGGGCGCATGTCTGGATTCCTTGCTTTGTCTGTTTTTATCGAAGGAGGCAGGCGATCAAACGATCAGAAAATCAATACATAGGTTTTGCGCACGGTTTCCTGGATATCCCAGATTCCAGTGCTATTGGCTGGCAGCATGATTGCGTCACCGGCCTCGATGGTCAGTGGTTCGCCACCATCCGGGGTAAAGGTGCAGCGGCCCTTGATGAAGTGGCAGAACTCCTGTTGCACAATCTGGCGCCGCCAGCGGCCCGGGGTGCATTCCCAGATGCCGGTTTCAACACCGTCGCTGCGCTCGACAGACGTCACCGAGGCAATTGAAACCGGCTCGCTCAGCGGCACGGCAACTGGATTGGATTCTTGCAGGACTGCAGTGTCGGTGTTCTTGAATTGGGTAATGCTCATACCGGTAAATCCTGTACAGGGGGAACGAAAAGGTCAGCGCATGAAACCTTCCATGAAATCCGCGACACCACTGGCCAAGCGACGGCGCCAAGGGGCGCTGTTCGGGTTGGCGAGGGTCTGGTCTTCATGGACAAAACTTTTGATGATGGCGTTGTAGCCCAGCCAGCGGCACGGCTCCGGCTCCCAGGCGGCGAGGCTGGACAGCGTTCTGTCCGGATGCGCCCACGGCTGCTGGGTAAGCACGCTCGAGCGCTCAAGAATCAGATCGGCCAAGGTACGCCCTGCCAGGTTGGTGGCACCGACGCCTTCGCCACCGTAGCCTCCAGCGAGGGCGATATGCTGTTTGCGGTCACAGAGCATGTGCGGCTGGAAGCGTCGGGCCATGCCCAGATTACCGCCCCAGGAATGGGTGATGGCGACGTCCTTGAGCTGTGGGAACAGCTCACCAAACAAGTAGCGACGCAGTTCTATCTCGCTGGTGGTGAGGTCGAAATCTTCCCGCAGGCGTCCGGCAAAGCGGTAACCGCCACGGGCGCCGAACACCAGACGATTGTCAGCGCTGCGCTGGCCGTAGGTAACCTGACGACTGTTTTCACTGAAGGCCTGGCCACGGCTGAGGCCGATCTTTTGCCAGACCTGTTCAGGCAGCGGCTCGGTTGCCACCAGCAGGCTCTGCACCGGCATCTGGTATCGACCTAGTGGTGGCAGGTTGACCGAATAGCCTTCGACCGCTGGCACCACCCACTGGCATTTGATCCGCGCTTGGGCGGTGCGCACTTCACCGGGTTGCCAGTCGATGACCGGGCTGTTTTCGTAAAGATGAACACCCAGGCGCTCAACGGCTCGGGCCAGGCCGCGAACCAGCTTGGCCGGCTGGATCGTTGCCACATTCGGGTTGAAGATAGCGCCGTAAGGCTTGCTGATGCGCAACTGGGTCGCCAGTTCTTCCGCGTTCATCCAACGGTAATCGTCTTCGGTCAGACCCTGCTTGTAGAGCTTTTTCAGGTAGTCACGCAGCGTGGCTTCCTGCTCCGGATAACGTGCGGCACAGTACAGTACGCCACCTTTGCGGTAGTCGCAGTCGATGTCCTCAAGCTCCAGAACACGCTGCACTTCATCGGGTATGCCATGCAGCAAGTCGAAGGATGCCCGGCGCTGTTCGGGGGAGCTGGCAGCCAGCAAGCGATCTTCGCCGAGCAGGTTGCCCATCAGCCAGCCACCGTTGCGCCCGGAGGCTCCGAAGCCGGCAATACTGGCCTCGACAATGGCGATGTTCAGGTGCGGGGCTTGCTGCTTGAGGTAGTAGGCGGTCCACAGCCCGGTGTAGCCGGCACCGATGACGCAGACATCCACGTCCAGGTCCTTGTGCAGGGCTGGGCGGGTAGTCAGCGTCTCGTCCAGCTGGTCCATCCAAAGGCTGATTTTGCGCCATGGCTGCATTATGTTCGGCTCCACATCCGTTACGGTCTGTGGCGATCCTAGAAGCAGGCGGGGGGTGTTGTCTTAGCTGCGTGCACGCAGAGAATTTTGCTTCACCCAGGCCTTTGGCGAGAGGCCGGTATGCTGGCGGAAACACTTGTAGAAGGCCGATAGCGAATTGAACCCGGCGGCAAAGGCCAGGTCATCGATTTTCGCGCTGGACGTCGCTTGCGCCAGGCCATTGAGCAGGTGTTGCAGGCGCGCATGGTTGACGTAGCGGTAGAAGCTCTGGCCCAGCACCTGATTGAGCAGATAGGAAATCTGGTTGCGGCTGTAGCCGCTTTCCTGAGCTACGCGTTGCAGGTCCAGCTCGGGGTCGAGATAGGGTTGCTGGCGCTGGAAATACTGCTCCAGGTCTTGTGCCATGGAACTCAGTTGTCGTGGCGACAGACCGAGTCGGCTGATAGTCGGGCGCACATCGCTCTGGGCCGACTCTGGGTTGGGCTCGCGCACCAGAGATGCGTATTCGTTGACCCGCCAGACCAGGCCGTCACGTACCGTAATCGCCTCACTGGACTGGAAGGCCACCAACCCCTCGCCGCCTTGCAAGGTGACTTGGTACTGGATGAAGGCGGTACAGCCGTCGACGCGGATGCGGTCGCTGTGAACGATGTCTTCATCCACTTCACGAGGCATGCTGGCGCGTACGTACTCACGCAGCTCGGCAAGGTGCAGCACACGGTTTTGAAAGTAGTCGTTGTACTGGATTTGTGGGTGAAACAAGGCCATCACCCCGTCGAGGTCGCGATGCTTCCAGCACAGGTGATAGCGCAGCACGGTAGCGGCGGTTTCCGGGGTCTGTTCCGGGCCGTCGGGGAGGCAGTCAGGGATCATGTCGGAATAGTGATGGAGTGCTTGATCGCGGGTCAAGCCCGCTCCCGCAGGCCAGCATTGAATCCGGCCTGGGGAAGTGGGCTTGCCCCGCGAAGGGTCCTAGAGGAACTGCTCGGCGTAATGACACGCCACCTGCCGAGTCGCCACCTGCCGGAACGCTGGCTCCTCGGAGGAACAGCGCTCGGTGGCATACGGGCAACGCTTGTGAAAGGCGCAGCCAGATGGCGGATTAAGGGGGTTGGGTAGCTCACCGACGATTTTTATCTTCGGCTTGAGCGGGTCCGGGTGAATGGTCGGTGTGGCCGACAGCAGGGCCTGGGTGTAGGGGTGCAGGGGCTTGTTGTAGATGTCTTCCTTGGGCCCCATTTCCGCTGGACGCCCCAGGTACATCACCAGTACCTGATCAGCCACATGACGAACCACTGCCAGGTTATGCGAGATGAACACGTAGGCGGTGTTGAACTCTTTCTGCAGGTCCATGAACAGGTTCAACACCTGGGCTTGAATCGACACATCGAGGGCCGAGGTGGGTTCGTCGGCCACCAGTACCTTGGGTTGCAGCATCATTGCCCGGGCCAGGGCAATACGCTGGCGCTGACCTCCGGAAAACATGTGCGGGTAGCGCTGGTAGTGCTCGGGGCGCAGGCCGACCTGTTGCATCATGGCCTGGACTTTTTCCCGCCGTTCGTTCTTTGACAGCTTGGTATTGATCAGCAGCGGTTCGGCCAGTTGGTCACCGATTTTCTGACGCGGGTTGAGTGAAGCGTAAGGGCTCTGGAACACCATCTGCACGTCTTTGCGCAGTTGTTTGCGCTCGGTCTTGTTGGCCCCGGCCACTTCCTGACCGGCAATTTTCAACGAGCCGGAAGAGGGTTCCTCGATCAGCGTCAGGGCACGTGCCAGGGTTGATTTGCCACAGCCGGACTCACCGACCACGGCCAGGGTCTTGCCCGCTTCTAGTTCAAACGAGACCCCATTGAGTGCACGTACCAGGGCATGGCCTTTGAACAGACCGCGGGAAACTTCGTAGTGACGGGTCAGTTCACGGGCGGTAAGGACGACAGTCATCACGCCACCTCCTGGTTCAACGGGTAGAAACAGCGCACCTGGCTATGGGCCTGGGGATCGAGGGTCGGGCGTTGGCGACGGCAGTTTTCCTGCACGTACGGGCAGCGCGGTGAGAGCAGGCAGCCTTCGGGACGGTCGTAACGGCCGGGAACAATTCCCGGCAGGGTCGCCAGACGCTCGGCGCCTTCACTGTGCTCTGGAATAGCTGCCAGCAGGGCTTCGCTGTAGGGATGCGCAGGCACCTCGAACAGCTCCGGTACCTGACCGACCTCCACGGCTTGACCGGCATACATCACACAGACGCGTTTGGCTGTTTCGGCGACGACAGCCAGGTCGTGGGTGATCAGGATCAGGGCCATGTTCTGTTCTTGCTGCAGGTTGAGCAGCAGCTCCATGATCTGCGCCTGAATGGTGACGTCCAGGGCGGTGGTCGGCTCATCGGCAATCAACAGCTTGGGTTCGCCAGCGATGGCCATGGCGATGGCCACGCGCTGACTCATACCCCCGGACAGTTGATGAGGGTAGGCGTCGAGGCGGCTTTCGGCCGCGGGAATCTCGACTTTCTTGAGCAGTTCCAGAGCGCGTTGGCGCGCGGCCTTGCCACGCAGGCCAAGGTGCTGGCGCAGGACCTCCTCAATCTGGAATCCCACGGTGTAACTGGGGTTCAGGGCGGTCATCGGGTCCTGGAAGACCATTGCCATATCCTTGCCCACCACTTTGCGACGTTGCCGACCGCTGAGGGTGAGCATGTTGACGCCGTCAAAGCTCAGGGCATCGGCGGTGATGCGTCCTGGCGCATCGATCAAGCCCATCAGTGCCATCATGGTGACCGATTTGCCCGAGCCCGACTCGCCGACAATTGCCAGAACTTCGCCTTCGCTGACGGTAAGGTCCAGACCATCGACAACCGGCACCGCGTTGGTGTCGCCGAAGCGCACACTCAAATTCTTGATTTGCAGAAGTGACATGGCGTTCCCCTCAGGCGGCATTCTTGAGTTTTGGATCGAGCGCGTCGCGCAGTCCGTCACCCATCAGGTTGATTGCCAGCACGCTGAGCAAAATGGTCAGCCCAGGCAGGCTCACCACCCACCAGGCACGTTCTATGTAGTCACGGGCCGAGGCCAGCATGGTGCCCCACTCAGGGGTCGGTGGTTGAACACCAAGGCCAAGGAAGCCCAAAGCTGCGGCATCGAGAATCGCCGAGGAGAAACTCAAGGTGGCCTGGACGATCAGCGGCGCCATGCAGTTGGGCAGCACGGTGATGAACATCAGGCGTGGTAGGCCAGCGCCTGCCAGGCGTGCAGCGGTGACGTAGTCACGGTTCAGTTCAACCATTACCGCTGCCCGGGTAAGTCGCACGTAGGAGGGCAACGAAACGATAGCGATGGCAATGACGGTGTTGATCAGGCCAGGGCCGAGGATGGCGACAATCGCCACGGCCAACAACAACGATGGCAGGGCCAGCATCACGTCCATCAGGCGCATGATCGAGGGGCCGAGAATACGCGGGAAAAAACCCGCCAACAGGCCGAGAAAAACACCGGGGATCAGCGAGATCAGCACCGAGGACAGGCCGATGAGCAGCGACAGGCGTGAGCCCTGGATGAGGCGCGAAAGCAGATCGCGGCCCAGTTCGTCAGTGCCGAAGATAAATTGCCAGTTGCCGCCCTCAAGCCAAACCGGTGGCGTCAGCAGGAAGTCGCGGTACTGCTCGCTGGGGTCGTGGGGCGCCACCCAAGGAGCGAACAGGGCACAGAACACGATAAGGCTCATGAACATCAGCCCGGCGACCGCGCCCTTGTTGCGCGAAAACGCCTGCCAGAACTCTTTGTAGGGTGACGGGTAAAGCAGGCTGGTATCGACAGCGGTGACCGGGGCGGTGTTAGGTTTGGCAATTGGGGTTGTCATGAAGTGGCCCTCAGCGCTGATGACGGATGCGTGGGTTGGCCAGGCCGTAGAGGATGTCCACGACGAAGTTGACCAGGATCACCAGGCAAGCAATCAACAGAATGCCGTTCTGTACCACGGGGTAGTCACGGGCGCCGATAGCTTCGATCAACCATTTGCCGATGCCTGGCCAGGAAAAGATCGTCTCGGTCAGTACCGCACCGGCCAGCAATGTGCCGACCTGCAGGCCGAAAACCGTAAGTACGGGAATCAGCGCATTGCGCAGGCCATGGACAAATACCACCCGAGCAGGCGACAGCCCCTTGGCCCGGGCGGTGCGAATGTAATCTTCGCGCAGCACTTCAAGCATTGAGGAGCGAGTCATCCGCGCGATCACTGCCAACGGAATGGTACCGAGCACAATGGCTGGCAGAATCAGGTGCATAACGGCGTCCTTGAACGCGCCTTCCTCATCGCTGAGCAGGGTGTCGATGAGCATGAAGCCGGTTTTCGGCTCGATGTCGTAGAGCAGGTCGATGCGCCCGGAAACCGGGGTCCAACCAAGGCTTACGGAGAAGAACATGATCAGAATAAGCCCCCACCAGAAGATCGGCATCGAATACCCTGCCAGGGAAATGCCCATTACCCCGTGATCGAACAGCGAACCGCGCTTCAGTGCGGCGATTACCCCCGCCAGCAGGCCTATCACGCCGGCGAACAGCAAGGCGGCCAGGGACAGTTCCAGGGTCGCCGGAAACAGGGCGAGAAACTCGGTCCACACGCTTTCACGTGTACGCAGCGATTCACCCAGGTCGCCTTGGGCAAGTTTGCTGACGTAATCCAGATACTGCTCTGGCAGGGGTTTGTTCAGGCCGAGGCGCTCCATGGCCTGCGCATGCATTTCTGGGTCGACCCGGCGTTCACCCATCATCACCTCCACCGGGTCACCGGGTATCAGGCGTATGAGTGCGAAGGTAAGCAAGGTAATGCCGAAAAAAGTCGGGATCAAAAGTCCCAGGCGCCGGGCAATAAAACTAAACATCTTATGGTGTACCTCATCAGCCGGTCAGGCAGTCCCGCCAGCGCCCGGGTAGGGCACTGACGGTCGTTCTTGTTCTACTTCACCTGGGTGGTGGCGAAGTTGTTATTGGTGAGGGGGTTGATGTGGTACCCCTCCACGTTGCTACGCATGGCAGTGAACATCTTCGGATGCGCCATGCTGATCCACGGTTGATCTTCATCGTACACCGCCAGGGCCTTTACATAGAGCGCTGCGCGCTCATCTGTGTCGGACACTGTACGTGCCTTGTCGATCAATGCCTGGAATGTCTTATTGCACCAGCGTGCATAGTTCTCTCCGCTTTTGACTGCATCGCAACTGAGCAGGGGAGTCAGGAAATTGTCCGGGTCGCCGTTGTCGCCTGCCCAGCCGGTAGAGACCATATCGGCTTCACCCTTTTTCGCCCGGCGCAGCATTTCGGCCCACTCCATGATACGGATATCGACTTTCAAACCGATCCTGGCAAGGTCGGCCTGAAGCATTTCTGCACTCAGGCGGGGGTTGGGGTTGGTCGGGCCGCCGCCATTGCGGGTGAATAGGGTCAGCACTGTACCGGGCGGTACGCCGGCTTGCTTGAGCAGGTCGCGGGCCTTGTCGAGGTCGCGGGGTGGGTTGCGGTTACTGGTGTTGTAGCCCATCAGTGTTGGCGGATAGGGGTTGATCGCCACGAGCGCATTGCCTTTGCCAAACAACTGGTCGACATGGGTCTGGCGATCGAAGGCGATGTTGATCGCTTTGCGCACGCGCACGTCACTCAAGTATTTGTGTTCGGTATTGAGCGAGATGTAGCCGGTGGTCAACGCCTCCATTTCGGCAACCTTGAGTGTGGGATCTGCCTTGATGCTGTCGATGTCATCCGGCTTGGGATAAAGCGCCACCTGGCACTCATTTGCTTTGAGCTTCTGCAAGCGCACGTTGTTGTCGGTGGCGATGGCGAAGATCAGGGCATCGGCGGGTGGTTTGCCGCGAAAGTAGTCCGGATTGGCTTTATAGCGAACCTGGGCGTCCTTGTTGTAACGCTGGAAGATGAACGGACCGGTGCCAATAGGTTTGCTGTTGAGCGCTGCTGTTTGTCCGGCCTTGAGCAACTGGTCGCCGTACTCCGCCGAGTAGATCGAGGTGAAGGCCATGGCCAGATCAGGCAAGAACGGCGCTTCAGGACGATTAAGGGTAAAGACTACGGTGTGATCATCGGTTTTCTCGACGCTCTTGATCAGGGCCTTGAACCCCATGCTTTCAAAATAGGGAAAGCCGATGCTGGTCTTGTTGTGCCACGGATGGTTGGAGTCCAGCTGGCGACGGAAGCTCCACAGCACATCGTCGGCATTCAGTGGACGAGTCGGTGTGAAGTAGGCAGTGGTGTGGAACTTCACACCTTCGCGCAAGTGAAAGGTATAGGTCATGCCGTCGGCACTGATCTCCCAGCGCTCGGCCAGGGCCGGCTGGATTTCAGTGGTGCCGGGCTTGAAGTCCACCAGGCGATTGAAAATGGTTTCAGCCGACGCATCGGCAGTCACCGCGGTGGTGTACTGGACGATATCGAAGCCTTCCGGGCTGGCTTCGGTACAGACCACCAACGGCTTGGCCGACAGGCTTGCAGCGGCGCTCAACAGGACGGCTGTCAGGGCAGCCTGTAGCGGTAGCGATTTCATGAACTCTCCCTGCTATCAATTAAGCCAGCGTAGTCGCCACGACCGATTCAGCGAACCGGTCGTGGCTGCCGTTGCTAGAGAATGTTGAACGGAATGGTGGTCACGATGCGCAGCTCATCGAGACTGCCGTCCGCCTGGGCCTTGCTCGCCCGGTGGGCGGTGTAGGTCGCGCGGACAGTGGTGTCCTTGAGCGCACCGCTCTGCACGGCATAGCTGGTACCGATACCCCACTCATAATGGTTCTCGCCGTCCTGGTTCTGCACGTCATAGCCAGTGCCCTTGTAGTGTGTGCCATCGATGCCCCAGCCGCGTGCGTTGTATAGGTTGAATTTCAAACCTGGTACGCCGTACTGGGCCATGTTCAACACATAAGCTATCTGCATCGATTTTTCGTTCGGACCGTTGAAGTCCGAAAGCAGGGAGTTGGCCAGGAAGATGGCGTTGGTTTCATGCAGGTAGTCGAAGTACTCGTTACCGTTGACCTGCTGGTAGGAGAACGTCAGGTTGTGCGCCTGATGCGTGAGCCCCAGCGACAGGCTGTAGGTATCGTTGTCAATTTCACCAAGTTTGCTGCGTCCCTCGTCCTTGGTTTTGTAGTAGTTCAGCCCGGTGTTCAGGCTCACTACCGAACTGTCGCCCAGCTCATGGTTGGCACTGAAGTAGTACTGGTTCCAGAAATCCTCGACCTTGGAAGCATACAGGCTGGTCCTCAGGCTTTGCAGTGGCTGGTAGGTGATGCCGGCCATGCTGATGCGATCAGTTTCTACACCATTGGCCGCGTACTCGGAGCGGAATTTGCTCAAGCTCTGCTCCGTGCGTGGCGAGACGCGATCAAAGGAGCCGACGTCGAACGACAGGTTGTTGAACTCTTCGCTATGAATGCTCACACCCTGGAAACTTGAGGGCAGGGCGCGGTTGCCGATGTACGCAATCACCGGTGTATCCACCGAGTGGCGGCCGGCGGTCAGGGTAGTGTTGGAGACCCGCGCCTTGACGTTGGCCAGGCCCATCTTGCTCCATTGGCCGATGACATCACCGTCACTATGGGTAAGGGTGCGATTGTTCGGTCCGGCGACGGCGGCACGGCCTTGCTCCAGGGCCACGGCGTTATAGGCTGCGACTTCTGTGGCGAAGCCTACGGTGCCTTGGGTGAAGCCGGAGCTGTAATTGAGAATGGTGCCTTGCAGCCAGTTGTCACGGCTGTGGGTATCGTGGCGAGTGCCATCACTCTTGTAATACTTCCAAAGCGGTGCGCGGGTGGCACGTTCGCGGGCATACCAGTTACGTGTCGAGCCGGACAGGCTGTGTCCCTCGATGAAACCTGTGGCTTGTTCTTGGGCACTGGTGGTTTTGACGCTGAGCGGAACATAGTCCTGGCTCGCGGGTTCGGCCTGGGCCATGGTTGACAAGCCACCAAGGGACAGGGCCAATACTGCAGTTTGGGTTCGTCTCAAGTTGAAGCTCCCTTTTCTTTTCTTTTTTTAGTTGCCGCCTGGCCTCGTGAGCTGGGCGTCTTGCCGGTTGCAGCAAGCCTTGCAAACGTTTGCTTGAGCACAAACGGTCTTATTCGGGCAACGATCGCCCGTGGGGATGGTGTTCACCCCCTTGGACGATCCCGGTTTTTATTCGGTGCTGACGCCTGAGAAGCTGTTACGTCCGAACGGACTGACCTTGAAATCCACGACCTTGGCACTGAGCGGCTGGTTGACCGTCGAGTGCGCAATCGGGGTGATAGGCAATTGCTGTCGCAGCCGTTGTTGCGCCTGTTTGTAGAGAACGGTGCGTTGCTCGCGGTCGGTAACGGTCTTGGCTTGCTTGACCAGAGCGTCATACTGCGGGTCACACCACATTGAATAGTTGTTGCTGCCAATCGCATCACAGCTGTAGAGCGTGCCCAGCCAGTTGTCTGGGTCGCCGTTGTCACCGGTCCAGCCGATCAGCGTTACATCGTGTTCACCATCCTTGGTGCGCTTGAGATATTCCCCCCACTCGTAGCTGACAATTTTCACTTTGAAGCCGATTTTGCTCCAGTCAGCCTGGAGCATTTCGGCCATCAGCTTAGCGTTGGGGTTGTAGGGGCGTTGCACAGGCATAGCCCACAGGGTGATTTCGCTGCCTTCTTTGACGCCTGCAGCCTTGAGCAGCTCGCGGGCTTTGTCCGGGTTGTAATCTGCATCCTTGATGGTGTCGTCGTAGGACCATTGCGTGGGTGGCATGCTGCCGACCGCCAGTTGTCCGGCATGTTGGTACACCGCTTTGACGATGGCCGACTTGTTCACCGCCATATCCATCGCCTGGCGTACTTCGAGCTGGTCGAACGGTTTGTGTTGAACGTTGTAGGCGATGTAGCCGAGGTTGAACCCGGGCTTTTCGATGACCTGCAGTTTTGGATCACGCTTGAGGCTGTCGAGGTCGGCAGGGCGGGGATTGAGGGTGACCTGACACTCGTCCTTGCGCAGTTTTTGGATGCGTACCGAGGGGTCGACGTTGATCGAGAAGATCAGTTGCTCGATCTTGACCTGGCTGGGGTCCCAGTAATCCTTGTTGCCGCGGTAGCGGATCTGCGAGTCCTTCTGATAGCGCTGAAATACGAACGGACCGGTGCCGATGGGTTTCTGGTTGATATCGCTGGGCCGGCCAGAGGTCATCAGCTGGTGGGCGTATTCGGCGGAAAGGATCGAAGCAAAGCTCATTGCCAGGTTCTGCACGAAAGCGGCATCGACGCTGTTGAGGGTGAATACCACTGTCATCGCGTCGGTTCTCTCGATCCGGGCAATGTTTTTGTCCAGGCTCATGCTGGTGAAATAGGGAAACTCGGTGGGATAGGCCTTGCGAAAAGGGTGTTCGCGGTCGAGCATGCGCTTGAAAGTGAATAGCACGTCGTCGGCGTCGAACTCGCGGGTCGGCGTGAATTCCTTGTTGCTGTGAAATTTGACCCCTTCGCGCAGGTGGAAGGTGTAGGTCAGGCCGTCCGGCGAAACCTCCCAGCTTTTTGCCAGCGCTGGCTTTACTGCGGTAGCTCCGCGTTCGAACTCTACCAGGCGGTTATAGATCGGCTCGGCGGCGTCGTTGTCGGTGGCGCTGGTGTATTGGGCGGTGTCGAAACCGCCTGGGCTGCCTTCGGAGCAGAACACCAGGTTCTTGGCCAGCCCCTGGGGGGCCTGGGTGAGCAGGCCGAGGCCCAGTAAAGCTGCAAAAATGGAGGTATGGCGCATGGGCAATCCCTTCTCTCTTGTTGTTTTGAGCGGTTCAAGGCGCACAGCCATGCGGATCGCACCGACTGAAGTGGAGCTTTGACGGTAAGGCCATCAGCGCACTTCAGCGAGGTACAATTCCGTATAGATGTGTAGGAAGATTCCGAGAGTGCGGTACGACTTTTCCTTGTCGTTGCACGGGCGGATTGCCTGCCAAGCCTCGGGCTTCAGCCCTGGACGTCATTGCGTCGCAAGGCTGAAGAAGTTGGCGGCTATTTGCTGACGCTGACCCCATAGAAGGAGTTCAAGCCGAATGGGCTGATCTTGAAGTCCTGTACGGTGGCGCGCATAGGTTGATACACCGTCGAGTGAGCGATCGGTGTCATTGGAACCTGGTCTTTGAGGCGATGCTGGGCTTGCTTGTACAGCTCGGTACGCTTGGCTTGGTCAGAAGTGGCCTTGGCCTCTTTGATCAGCTTGTCGTATTCAGGGTCACACCATTTCGAGAAGTTGTTACCGCTGATGGCGTCGCAGCCGAACAGAGTGCCAAGCCAGTTGTCCGGGTCGCCGTTGTCACCGCTCCAACCAATCAGCATTGCGCCGTTCTCGCCGCCCTTGGAGCGCTTGATGTACTCGCCCCACTCGTAGCTGATGATCTTGGCCTTGATACCGATCTTGCCCCAGTCGGACTGCAGCATTTCGGCCATCAATTTGGCGTTGGGGTTGTAGGGGCGTTGAACCGGCATGGCCCATAGGGTGATCTCGGTGCCTTCTTTGACCCCGGCTTCCTTGAGCAACTGTTTGGCTTTTTCCGGATCGTATGGCACATCTTTGATGGTGGTGTCGTAGGACCATTGGGTTGGCGGCATAGCGTTGACCGCCAGTTGCCCGGCACCTTGGTAGACCGAGTCGATGATCTGCTGTTTGTTCACCGCCATGTCCAGGGCCTGGCGAACCTTGAGTTGGGCCATGGGGTTGGGTTCGTTGCTGCCCTTTATCTTGTCCATCACGTTGTAGGCGATGTAGCCGAGGTTGAAACCGGCCTGGTCGGGCATCTTCAGGTTCGGGTCTGCCTTGAGTGGCTCGATGTCGGCGGGTCGTGGGAACAGCGTGACCTGGCATTCGTTTTTCTTCAGCTTCTGCATCCGCACCGAAGCGTCGGTGGTGATGGCGAAGATCAGGTTATCGATCTTCACGTCATCGGGTTGCCAGTAGTCCTTGTTGCCCTTGAAGCGGATCTGCGCATCTTTCTGGTATTTGCTGAACACGAAAGGACCGGTGCCGATCGGCTTTTGATTGAGATCGGCGGGTTTGCCCTGCTTGAGCAATTGCTCGGCGTATTCGGCGGACTGGATTGAGGCGAAGCTCATCGCCATGTTCTGGATGAATGCTGCGTCGACACCATTGAGGGTGAACCTGACGGTGTGATCGTCGATCTTCTCGACCTTGGCGATGTTTTTGTCCATGCCCATGTCAGTGAAGTACGGGAACTCGGTTGGATAGGCCTTGCGGAACGGCATGTCCTTGTCGAGCATTCGATTGAAGGTGAACAGGACATCGTCGGCGTTGAATTCGCGGGTTGGCTTGAAGAAGTCGGTGGTATGGAATTTAACCCCTTCACGCAAGTGGAAGGTGTAGGTCAGGCCGTCGGGGGAAACGTCCCAGCTGGTTGCCAGACCTGGAATTACTGCCGTGCCGCCGCGCTCGAACTGGCTCAATCGGTTGAAGACAGTCTCGGCTGAAGCATCGAAGTCTGTTCCGGTGGTGTACTGCCCCGGGTCGAAGCCAGCGGGACTGCCTTCGGAGCAAAACACCAGGTTAGTCGCCGCTAGGGCGGATGGAGCGCTGGCAAGCAAGCCGGCGCCGACTAGAAACGGAATGACCGCGTGTTTGAGCATGGTGGCCTCATTGTTGTCATTTTTAATAGAGGTGGCCTTGTGAGCCGACCTTTGGATACTTATGCAGGGCCCGTACCTAATGCAAGAGTGAATTTGATACGTGATGACAAACAGTGGAACGAACGTACAGGAATGTCGCCTCAGTATAATTTTTCTACGAAGTTAAACGTTTGCGCGGTTCAATTTATGGATGTTTCGAAGATGTTACATGTTGGCGGGCGCACCTAAGGCACCACATTGGTGCGTTGAGGTGCTGAATGTAGTGGGGTTCGCGGCAGCCTCAGCTACCGCGAACAGTACAAAAGGTAACGCTACTTAAGGCATCTGGATTTCAATGGTACCGTCGGCACTGAGGGTGACCTGGCTGGTACCCGCTTCGATTTCCGGCGCGGGTGCTGCATCTTCGGCCATGCTCGCTTTCATCATCATAGGCGCACTGCGGGCATACGGATGCGGATAACCGCTGCTATTGAGGTTCAGGTTGACGACTTTGTAGCCCTTGCCACCCAAAGCTTCAGTGGCCAACTGCGCACGGGCCTTGAAGGCGTTGACTGCATCCTTGAGCAAGTCGTCTTCGCTGATCTTGCGCGTTGCCGGGGCGATGGAGAAATCCATGCCGCCCATTTTCAGGTCTTGCAGCAAGGTACCGGTGAGCTTCGACAAGGCCGGGAAGTCGGCGCTTTCCAGGCGCAGTTCGGCACGTTCACGCCATCCAGTGATTTTCTGGCCTTTGTTGTCGTAAATCGGGTAGCTGTTGCGGCTGCCCTGACTGATCTTGATCTCCTTGACGTCGCGGGCCTGCTCCACCGCCTTGTTCATGGTCTCAGTGATCTCTTTTGCCAGCTTGCCCGGGTCGGTGTTCTGCGCTTCGCTGTACAAAGTCACAATCATCAAGTCACGTGCAACTTCTTTGCTGACTTCAGCACGCAGCGAGATCTGGTTGTAGCGTGGCTCTTCTGCCAAGGCAGGAAGGCTGGCAAGCAGGCTGGAGGCCATCACGAGAGCAGCGCTGCGACGGGAATTAAGCATGTATGACTCCTTGAAAATGAGGCGTGGACGCTGTGAAATCCATTCCACGCAGGCTCATAAGACTGGCAACAGTGTAGTGAGGTTCAAAAAGGCCATCATTGTTGTGTAAAAAAGTGTGGCGCTTTGCCGCATCCCTGCAGACCACGGTGCAGCTTCGGTATACTCGCCACGATTCGCCCTGGAGCACTCATCAGGAGAGCTCATGCTCGCCCCCGTACAAATGCTTTCTGCAACTCGTCAGAACCTCTGGCGCCTGACCTTCATCCGCATTCTGGTACTGGCTGCCCAGGCAGGCTCGGTGGGCGTCGCCTACTGGACCGACTTGCTGCCGCTGCCTTGGTTGTCGCTGGTCATTACGCTCGGCCTGTCGAGCCTGTTGTGTGCCTTTACGGCCTTGCGCCTGCGTTTGTCGCTGCCGGTCACCGAACTCGAATACGCCTTCCAGCTCGCTTGCGACCTGTTGATCCACAGCGCCTTGTTGTATTACTCCGGTGGCTCGACCAACCCATTCGTTTCTTATTACCTGGTGCCTCTGGCTATTGCCGCGGTGACCTTGCCCTGGGTCTACTCATTGGTGCTCTCGGGCATCGCCCTGGCGGCCTACAGTTTGTTGCTGGTGCAGTTTTACCCGCTGGAAACCTTCCCTATGGCGCGGGAGAAAATGCAGGTCTACGGCATGTGGTTGAGTATTGCCCTGGCTGCTGCGGTGATCACATTCTTTGCGGCGAAGATGGCTGAAGAGTTACGTCGCCAGGAACAGTTGCGTGCAGAGCGGCGCGAAGAAGGGCTGCGCGACGAACAGTTGCTGGCTGTCGCCACTCAGGCCGCCGGTGCTGCCCATGAGTTGGGCACGCCGCTGGCGACCATGAGCGTCCTGATCAAGGAAATGCGCCAGGACCACCACGATCCATTGCTGCAGGAAGACCTGGCGGTGCTGCAGGATCAGGTCAAGTTGTGCAAGGAAACCCTGCAGAATCTTGTGCGCGCTGCAGAAGCCAACCGGCGTATGGCGGTGGAGCTTCAAGATGTTACTGCCTGGCTGGATGAGGCACTCAATCGCTGGCACTTGATGCGTCCCGAGGCCAGCTATCGCTTTCAGCGCCTGGGGCAAGGCAGCGTACCGCAACTGGCGCCACCGCCGGACCTTACTCAGGCGCTACTGAACCTGTTGAACAATGCAGCCGATGCCTGTCCGGATGACCTCGAAGTGCGCCTGGATTGGGACGCCCAGGATGTACTGATCAGCATCCGCGATCATGGCCCGGGCGTGCCGGCTGCCATAGCCGAATCGATCGGAAAACCTTTCTTTACTACCAAGGGCAAGGGTTTCGGCCTAGGCCTGTTCTTGAGCAAGGCCAGCGTTACCCGTGCTGGCGGCTCGGTAAAACTCTATAGTCATGAAGAGGGCGGTACGCTCACTGAGCTACGCCTGCCGCGTGACGCGCGAGGAGATGTGTGATGAGTGATGAAATCCAGGTTGAAGGCGAAGAGCTCCCGCACTTGTTGCTGGTAGACGACGACGCCACCTTTACTCGAGTCATGGCGCGGGCCATGAGTCGCCGAGGTTTTCGCGTGAGCACGGCGGGTTCCGCTGAAGAGGGGTTGTTGCTTGCCCAGCAGGATGTACCGGACTACGCCGCCCTGGATTTGAAGATGGATGGCGACTCGGGCCTGGTGTTGTTGCCCAAGCTGCTTGAACTCGATCCGGAAATGCGCGTGGTGATCCTCACCGGTTACTCGAGTATCGCTACGGCGGTGGAAGCCATCAAGCGCGGCGCCTGCAACTACCTGTGCAAACCGGCCGATGCCGACGATGTACTGGCGGCCTTGTTGTCCACCCACGCAGATCTTGACAGCCTGGTACCGGAAAACCCGATGTCGGTAGACCGTCTGCAGTGGGAACATATTCAGCGCGTGTTGACCGAGCACGAAGGTAATATCTCTGCCACGGCACGTGCCCTGGGTATGCATCGTCGTACCTTGCAGCGCAAACTGCAGAAGCGCCCGGTTCGGCGCTGAAACATATTCTTGGGTGCCCCAATGGGCGTAGACCTGCTCTGCGATTGCGTGGCGTCGTTGCTGGCGTATCATTAGCCACCTAACGACAACCCACGGAACCCTTGCGCATGCTCGCCCTTTTCCTTCAGACGCTGAACATCACGGCACCTGTGTTTGCCATGTTGTTCATGGGCGTGCTGCTCAAACGTATCCATGCAATCAACGACGGCTTTATCCACACCGCCTCGGCATTGGTGTTCAACGTTTGTATGCCGGCGCTGCTGTTCCTGGGGATTTATCACGCCGACCTGACCACGGCAGTGCAGCCGCAATTGCTGCTCTATTTTGCCGCCGCCACCCTTATCGGCTTTGGTCTGGCCTGGGGCATGGCAATCTGGCGTTGCCCGCGGGAAGACCGCGGGATCTACACCCAAGGTGCGTTTCGCGGCAACAACGGGGTGATTGGTCTGGCGCTGGCGGCGAGCATGTATGGCGACTATGGCATTTCACTCGGCGCTATTCTCGCCGGCCTGGTCATCCTGCTCTACAACTCGCTATCAGTGGTGGTGCTTGCGGTGTACAGCCCCAGTGCCAAGTCCGACCCCTGGAGTATCTGCAAAAGCATTCTGCGCAACCCACTGATCATCAGTGTGCTGCTCGCGGCTCTGCTCGCTTATGGGCAGGTTGCATTGCCTAATTGGCTGCTGACCTCGAGCGATTACCTTGCACAAATGACCTTGCCGCTGGCACTGATTTGCATCGGTGGCACATTGTCGCTGACGTCCCTGCGCCAAAGTGGCGGGTTGGCGGTGAGTGTCAGTCTGCTGAAAATGGTCTGGCTGCCACTACTGGCCACCGTGGGTGCTTTTCTCTGTGGTTTTCGTGGCGCCGAACTGGGTATTTTGTTCCTCTATTTCGGTAGTCCCACGGCAGCTGCTAGCTATGTGATGGCCCGATCCAGCAATGGCAACCATCAGCTAGCCGCAGCGATCATCGTAATAACTACGCTGATGGCAGCGATTACCACCAATATCGGCATCTTTTTCTTGCAGTGGGGCGGCTGGATCTAGATTCTGTAAAAAAATAATTCCAATACTGCCTCTTACCTTCGAGGACACTTCATGCAAGACGAGATCACCCCAGAACGGCTGCACCGGGGGCTGAAAAACCGCCATATCCAGTTGATTGCGCTGGGGGGCGCTATCGGCACCGGTCTGTTTCTTGGGATTGCACAAACAATCCAGCTGGCCGGCCCCTCAGTATTGCTCGGTTATGCCATTGCCGGTGTGATTGCCTTTTTCATCATGCGCCAGTTGGGTGAGATGGTGGTCGAAGAGCCGGTGTCCGGCACCTTCAGCCACTTCGCTCATCGCTACTGGAGCGAGTTCGCCGGGTTCATGTCCGGCTGGAACTACTGGGTGCTCTACGTACTGGTTGGTATGGCCGAACTGACGGCCGTGGGTATTTACATTCAGTATTGGTGGCCGGGCTTTCCGACCTGGGCGACCGCCGCCATCTTCTTCGCGATAATCAACCTGATCAACCTTAGCCAGGTGAAAGTCTTTGGCGAGATGGAGTTCTGGTTTGCTTTGATCAAGGTCGTTGCCATCGTCAGCATGATTGCCTTTGGTGGCTACTTGCTGATCAGTGGCAATGGTGGGCCTGACGCCAGCGTTGCCAACCTGTGGCAGCACGGCGGCTTTTTCCCCAATGGCATCGGTGGCCTGATGATGGCCCTGGCAGTGATCATGTTTTCCTTCGGTGGCCTGGAACTGGTGGGTATCACCGCCGCTGAAGCCGACAATCCCAAGCACAGCATTCCCCGCGCGACTAACCAGGTTATCTATCGCATTCTGATTTTCTACATTGGTGCCCTTGCAGTGCTGTTGGCATTGTATCCGTGGCAGAAAGTAGTGCAGGGCGGCAGTCCCTTCGTGATGATTTTTCATGCCCTGGACAGCAACGTTGTCGCCACCATCCTCAACCTGGTGGTGCTGACCGCGGCGCTTTCGGTCTACAACAGCTGTGTGTACTGCAACAGCCGCATGCTCTTCGGCCTGGCTGTGCAGGGTGATGCACCCAAGCGTCTGCTCAAGGTCAATGCCAGGGGCGTACCGTTGGCAGCCTTGGGGATTTCAGCGCTGGCGACCGGCTTGTGTGTGGTAATCAACTACCTGATGCCGGCTGAAGCCTTTGGCTTGCTGATGGCGTTGGTGGTGTCATCGCTGGTAATCAACTGGGGCATTATCAGCATTACCCACTTGAAGTTCCGTCGCGCCAAGCATGCTGCAGGCCAAACGACGTTCTACAAGAGCTGGGGCTATCCGCTGACCAACTATGTGTGCCTGGGTTTTCTGGCCCTGATTCTGGTCATCATGTACCTGACCCCAGGCATCCGCATTTCGGTGTTGCTGATTCCAGCCTGGCTGGCGGTACTGGGTGTGGCTTTCTGGTTGAAGAAGAAAGGCCACAAGGCCGCCGTCGCTGCCGATTGACGACCTGTGCCTGGAGGTGATCGATCAGCTGTTCTGGTAGCTATCGATCACTTCCTGGGCGGCGCGAAACGCGTCGATTGCCGCCGGAACACCGGCATACACTGCGCAATGCAGCAACGCTTCACGAATCTCTTCGACACTGCAACCATTGTTCAAGGCGCCGCGTACGTGGCCCTTGAGTTCCTGTGGGCATTTAAGTGCTGTCAGCGCAGCCAGGGTAATCAGGCTGCGGGTTTTCAACGGCAAACCTTCACGGCTCCATACACTGCCCCAGGCATGTTCGTTGACGAAGTCCTGTAGCGGCTGGGTGAACGCTGTGGCATTTCCCAGTGCACGGTCGACAAAGGTGTCGCCCATGACTTGGCGGCGGACCTGCTCGCCGGTTTTGGTGTTGTCGCCCATCTTGTTTTCCTTAGTGTTGGCGGCGCCAGGCGCGCAGGGTGGTATACAGCAAGAGCGCGCCTAGTGCAGGCAGCGCATAGAACAGCATCAGTTTTTCCAAGCGGGTGGCCAATGGCATGCCCGTGGTGAAGGCCACCACGTGCAAACCATAAGCCAGGTACAAGCCAAGAAACACCAGACCTTCGGCGCGGGTCACGCGATAGCCCGAGTAGAACACTGGTAGGCTCAAGGCGGCGACGCCAAGCATTACCGGCAGGTCGAAATCCAGGGCGTTAGGGGAGATGGACAGCGGCTCAGGGGCCAGCAGGGCGGTAAGGCCGAGCACTCCCAGGAGGTTGAACAAATTGCTGCCAATCACGTTGCCCACGGCAATTTCCCGCTCGCCGCGCAGTGCGGCAATCAGCGAGGTGGCCAACTCCGGTAGAGAAGTGCAGACCGCAACGACTGTCAGGCCGATTACGCGTTCAGACAGCCCCAGGTCGCTGGCAACTTCGACAGCGGCTTCCAGCAGCAAATGGCCGGCCACACTCAACAAGCCCAACCCGGCAAGCATCATCAACAGGCTGGTAAGCCAAAACCCGCCGTCTTGCTGCGGGCGTGGGCCGGGAGCAGGGAAGGTGCGTGCATAGTGACGCGACTGATGCCAAAGCACCGCCAGATAGGCGACCAAGGCCAGTAACAGCAACATCCCCTCGAGTCGGCCAAGCAATTCATTGAGTGCCAGCAGGTAGACCAGCAGGCTGGCGCCGATCATCAGCGGTATATCCAGGCGCACCAGTTGGCGCGAGACTCGAAGTGGGATGATCAGGGCTGCGAGGCCGAGGATGACCAGGATGTTGAAAATGTTGCTGCCAATTACGCTGCCCACCGCCACGTCTGGGGCCCCGGTGTAGGCTGCCTGCAGGCTGACCGTCAGCTGCGGCGCACTGCTGCCGAAGGCTACCAGGCTCAAGCCGATGATCAGTGGGCGAACCTGCAGGCTGGCGGCCAGACGCAGGGCCGAACGTACCAGCAGTTCGGCGCCGGTGATGAGCAACAGCAAGCCTACCGCCAGTTGCAGCAGGCTGAAGGTGGGTAAGGCGGCCAGGTCGAAAATGATCGTGCTCCGTAACAGCGTCAGTCGCTGAGACTTTGTACCCGTACACGCGCCGTTCCGCTACGGATCATGCCCAGTTTTTCTGCGGCAGCCCGTGACAGGTCAATCAATCGCCCGCGGGTATGGGGGCCGCGGTCATTGATGCGCACAATTACGCTACGGTCGTTGTTGAGGTTGGTGACCTTGACCTGGGTGCCAAATGGCAAGCTGCGGTGGGCCGCGGTCATGGCATTTTGATTGAAGGGCTCGCCACTGGCAGTACGTTTGCCATGGTGACGGGAGCCGTAATAGGAGGCAGTGCCGGATTTGTCGTAACCGCGAGGATCAATATTGTGGCTGGCACAACCGGCCAGCAGGGTAAAAAGCGCGAGTGCGCTGAGGGGACGCCACATGTGTGCAGATGCTCCGTGGGGTGGCTTTCGCGGGCACACCAGCTCCTACTGTGTAGGAGCCGGTGTGTCGGCGAAAAGCAGGTGACGCGAATTACCCTTCGAGCTTGCTTTTGAGCAATTGGTTCACTTGCTGCGGGTTGGCCTTGCCCTTGGAGGCTTTCATGGCCTGACCGACGAAGAAGCCGAACATCTTGCCGCGCTTGGCTTCATCGGCGGCACGGTACTGTTCGACCTGCTCGGCATTGGCGGCGAGCATTTCGTCCAGCACCTTCTCGATTGCACCGCTGTCAGTCACTTGCTTGAGGCCTTCGGCTTCGATGATCTGGTCAGCATCACCTTCACCCGCCGCCATCTTCTCGAACACAACCTTGGCAATCTTGCCGCTGATGGTGTTGTCGAGGATACGCTGCAGCATGCCGCCCAACTGCGCTGCAGTGACCGGAGCCTGGTCAATTTCCAGGCCAAGCTTGTTGAGCAGGCTGCCCAACTCGACCATGACCCAGTTGGCGGCCAGTTTGGCGTCGCCGCATACCGTCACTACCTGCTCGAAGTAGTCGGCTTGTTCGCGGCTCGATGCCAGCACGTTGGCGTCGTAGGCCGACAGGCCGAACTGGCTCTGGAAGCGCTCGCGCTTCTGCGGTGGCAGTTCTGGAAGGGTGGCGCGAATGGTGTCGAGGAACGCGCCTTCGATGACCACTGGCAGCAGGTCCGGATCGGGGAAGTAACGGTAGTCGTTGGCTTCCTCTTTGCTGCGCATGGAGCGCGTCTCGTCCTTGTTCGGATCGTACAGACGGGTTTCCTGGACGACCTTGCCGCCATCTTCGATCAGTTCGATCTGGCGCTGGATTTCGCTGTTGATCGCGCGCTCGATGAAGCGGAACGAGTTGACGTTCTTGATCTCGCAGCGGGTGCCGAATTCAACCTGGCCTTTTGGTCTGATCGAAACGTTGCAGTCGCAACGCAGCGAACCTTCAGCCATGTTCCCGTCGCAGATGCCCAGATAACGGACCAGGGCGTGGATAGCCTTGACGTAGGCGACCGCTTCCTTGGCGCTGCTCATCTCCGGTTCGGAAACGATTTCGAGCAACGGGGTGCCGGCACGGTTCAGGTCGATACCGGTGGAGCCGCTGAAATCTTCGTGCAGGCTTTTGCCGGCGTCTTCTTCCAGGTGCGCGCGGGTAATGCCGATACGCTTGACGGTGCCGTCTTCAAGGGCGATGTCCAAGTGGCCCTTGCCGACAATCGGCAGCTCCATCTGGCTGATCTGGTAGCCCTTGGGCAAATCAGGGTAGAAGTAGTTCTTGCGCGCGAAGACGTTGTGATGACCGATCTCGGCGTCAATCGCCAGACCGAACATGCAGGCCATACGCACAGCTTCCTGGTTGAGCACCGGCAGTACGCCGGGCATGCCCAGGTCGATCAGGCTGGCCTGGGTGTTCGGTTCGGAACCGAAGGTGGTGGCGCTGCCGGAGAAAATCTTCGACTGGGTGGCGAGCTGGGTGTGAATCTCCAGCCCGATGACAACTTCCCATTGCATGTGGTGATCCCTCAGAAGCCGTTAGGTGCGCGGGTGTGCCAATCAGTCACTTGCTGATAGCGGTGCGCGACGTTGAGCAGGCGGCCTTCCTGGAAATACGGGGCGAGCAGCTGCACGCCGACCGGCAGACCATCGACAAAACCGGCTGGCATGGACAGGCCCGGCAGGCCCGCCAGGTTGGCGGTGATGGTGTAGACGTCTTCCAGGTACGCAGCGACCGGGTCGTTGTTCTTGGCGCCGATCTTCCAGGCCAGGTTTGGCGTGGTCGGGCCGAGAATCACGTCGACGTCGTTGAACGCTGTCATGAAGTCGTTCTTGATCAGGCGGCGGATTTTCTGCGCTTGCAGGTAATACGCGTCGTAGTAGCCGGCCGAGAGCGCATAGGCACCCACCATGATGCGACGCTGTACTTCGGGGCCGAAGCCTTCGCCTCGGGAGCGTTTGTACAGGTCGGTCAGGTCAGCCGGGTTCTCACAGCGGTAGCCGAAACGTACGCCGTCGAAACGCGACAGGTTGGACGAAGCTTCGGCAGGGGCGATGACGTAGTAGGCCGGAATCCCGTGCTGCATGTTCGGCAGGCTGATTTCCTTGACCACGGCACCGAGCTTTTCCAGCTCCTTGACGCTGGCCTGGATCAGGTCGGCGATACGTGGGTCCAGGCCCGCTCCGAAGTACTCCTTCGGCAGGCCGATGCGCAGGCCTTCGAGCGAGCCGTTCAGGACGGCGCTGTAGTCGGGTACCGGCTCATCGATGCACGTGGAGTCCTTGGCGTCGAAACCGGCCATGCCTTGCAGCATCAGTGCGCAGTCTTCGGCAGTGCGAGCAAGCGGGCCGCCCTGGTCGAGACTGGATGCGTAGGCGATCATGCCCCAGCGTGAAACACGACCGTATGTCGGTTTCAGGCCTGTGAGGCTGGTCAGCGCAGCCGGCTGTCGGATAGATCCGCCGGTATCAGTGCCGGTAGTCGCCGGCAGCAGGCGCGCAGCCACAGCCGCGGCCGAACCGCCGGACGAGCCGCCCGGTACGTGCTCCAGGTTCCATGGGTTCTTCACCGCGCCGTAATGGCTGGATTCGTTTGCCGAACCCATGGCGAACTCGTCCATGTTGGTCTTGCCAAGGGTCACTGTGCCGGCTTCGGCCAGCTTGCTGACGACGGTGGCGTCATAAGGTGCCTTGAAGTTGTCGAGCATCTTCGAGCCACAGCTGGTGCGGATCCCTTGGGTGCAGAACAGGTCTTTGTGGGCGATTGGCGCGCCGAGCAGAGGGCCATTGTCGCCCGCCGCACGGCGGGCATCAGCCGCACGAGCCTGACTGATGGCCAGCTCTTCGGTGACACTGATGAAACTGTTCAGTTGTGGGTCGAGCTGGTTGATCCGCGCCAGCAGGGTGCGGGTCAGCTCTTCGGAGGAGAAGCTCTTGTCGGCGAGTCCGCGGGCGATCTCGGCCAGGGTCAGTTGATGCATGGCAGGCTCTATTCCCTTACTCGATGACTTTCGGAACCAGGTACAGGCCGTTTTCCGTCGACGGGGCGATGGCCTGGTAACTGTCTCGATGGTTACTTTCTGTTACCACATCGGCGCGCAGGCGCTGATTGGCTTCCAGCGGATGCGCCAGTGGCTCGATGCCAGTGGTGTCGACTGCTTGCATCTGGTCGACCAGTCCCAGAATACTGTTCAAGGCATCGGTAGTGCGTGGTAGATCGGCTTCATTCAGGCCCAGTCGGGCTAGATGAGCGATCTTTTCCACGTCGCAGCGTTCAAGCGCCATGGGGATCTCCTGGGGAAACAAAAAACGGATTTGGTCCGCGATGAGGAACATGCTGGCGGATTTACGGTCATAAGGCCGCGATTGTGCGCTGGCTTGCTCGGAAAAACTGCCAATTTAACATATTGGCGCCTTGCCCAAAATCCCCGCCGTTGTTAGAGTTTGCCGCACTTTTTTACCCACGCGTTGCCTAGGGTCACTTTCCCATGTTCAAGAAACTGCGTGGCATGTTTTCCAGCGATCTTTCCATCGACCTGGGCACTGCCAACACCCTTATTTACGTGCGTGAGCGCGGTATCGTCCTGAATGAGCCCTCGGTTGTGGCCATTCGTACTCACGGCAACCAGAAAAGTGTCGTCGCGGTAGGTACCGAAGCCAAGCGTATGCTGGGCCGTACGCCCGGCAACATTGCTGCCATTCGTCCGATGAAGGACGGCGTCATCGCCGATTTCAGCGTTTGCGAAAAAATGCTGCAGTACTTCATCAACAAGGTTCACGAGAACAGCTTCCTGCAGCCAAGCCCGCGGGTGCTGATCTGTGTGCCGTGCAAATCGACCCAGGTCGAGCGCCGTGCCATCCGTGAGTCGGCGCTGGGCGCCGGTGCCCGCGAAGTGTTCCTGATCGAAGAACCGATGGCTGCCGCTATCGGTGCCGGCCTGCCGGTCGAGGAAGCTCGTGGTTCGATGGTCGTCGATATCGGTGGTGGTACTACCGAAATCGCGCTGATCTCTCTCAACGGTGTGGTCTATGCCGAATCCGTTCGTGTGGGCGGTGACCGCTTCGACGAAGCGATCGTGACCTATGTGCGTCGTAACTATGGCAGCCTGATCGGTGAGTCCACGGCTGAGCGCATCAAACAGGAAATCGGCACTGCCTACCCAGGTGGTGAAGTGCGTGAAGTCGATGTTCGCGGCCGTAACCTGGCCGAGGGCGTGCCTCGTGCTTTCACCCTGAATTCCAACGAAGTGCTCGAAGCACTGCAGGAGTCCCTGGCGACAATCGTTCAAGCGGTCAAAAGCGCGCTGGAACAGTCGCCGCCGGAGCTGGCTTCGGACATCGCCGAGCGTGGCTTGGTCCTGACCGGTGGTGGCGCCTTGCTGCGCGATCTGGACAAGCTGCTTGCCCAGGAAACCGGCTTGCCGGTTATCGTTGCCGAAGACCCGCTGACCTGTGTTGCTCGTGGCGGTGGCCGCGCCCTGGAAATGATGGATAAACACACCATGGACCTGCTCTCCAGCGAGTAAGCTGGCTGCAGTAAACATGCCGCCCGGTTTACAGGTAGTGCCCACAGTGCTACCTGTATGTGCTGGGCTGACGTCCGCGTGGGCGTCATTTTCTGTCAATCCGCAAGCAGGCCGGTGCTTTGCCGTATGAATGACCTCTTGAATCGTCTTCCACGAGGAGCGGCTTATTAAACCGCTTTTCGCCAAGGGCCCTTCGCTGGGCGTGCACCTGCTCGTGCTGGTTGTGATGTCTATCACCTTGATGGTGGTCGATGCGCGCTTCCCGTTGCTCAAGCCCGTACGCAGCCAGATGGGTCTGGTGTTGATGGAGTCCTATCACATCACCGACTTGCCGCAGAGCCTGTGGCAGGGTATCGCCAGCCAGTTTGGCAGCCGCACGGAGCTGGTCGCCGAAAACGAAAAACTCAAGACCGAAGCCTTGCTGATGCAAGGGCGCGTACAGAAACTCGCCGCCCTTACCGAGCAGAACGTGCGCCTGCGCGAACTGCTCAACTCCTCAGCATTGGTCAATGAGAAAGTCGAAGTCGCCGAGCTGATCGGTGTCGATCCCAATCCGTTCACGCACCGCATCCTGATCAACAAGGGCGAGCGGGACGGCGTGGTGTTGGGGCAGCCCGTCCTCGATGCCCGGGGCTTGATGGGGCAGGTGGTCGAGTTGATGCCCTACACCGCGCGTGTATTGCTGCTCACCGACACCACCCACAGTATCCCGGTGCAGGTGAACCGTAACGGCTTGCGCGCAATTGCCAGCGGCACGGGTAATCCCGAGCGCCTGGAACTGCGGCATGTCGCTGACACTGCCGACATCAAGGAAGGCGACCTGTTGGTCAGCTCCGGCCTCGGGCAGCGCTTCCCAGCCGGTTATCCGGTGGCCACGGTAAGAGAAGTCATCCACGACTCCGGCCAGCCGTTCGCCATCGTCCGGGCTGTGCCGACTGCAGCACTCAATCGCAGCCGTTACTTGCTGCTGGTGTTCACCGACAGCCGTACCCCCGAGCAGCGTGCCGCCGATGCCGCCATGGCTCAGGAGGCAGCGGATCGCCAAGGCTTGCCGGGTAGTGGTGATGCTGCACAGCCCGGCGCTGCTACAGCACCTGCTCCGGCGGCCGGCACAACGCCAGCAGCGCCTGTTAGCAACGGCCAGGCACCAGGCGTAGCGCCCGCACCGGCGACAACTCCGGCCGCAACTGCCCCGACACCTACCCCGGAGAGACACTGATGGTGAGTACTCGCAGCCGTAACGGCTGGGTGGTCTGGCTAACGTTTGTGTTGGGCCTGTTGCTCAGCGTTTCGCCATTGCCGCAGTTCATGGAAGTCTTCCGCCCCATGTGGCTGGCACTGTTGCTGGCGTTCTGGACCCTGGCCCTGCCGCATAAAGTCGGCATGACCACAGCCTTTTTTCTGGGACTTGCCGAAGATGTGCTGTACGGCACCTTGCTGGGGCAGAACGCGCTGGTACTGACCCTGATTACTTTCCTGGTGCTGACCTTGCAACAGCGCCTGCGGATGTTCCCGATGTGGCAACAGAGCCTGGTGATCCTGGTGATCTTCGGTCTGGCCCAACTGGTACAGCTATGGTTGAGCGCACTTACCGGCAACCGTCTGCCGACGCTTGCCCTGATCTGGTCGGCGGTCATCAGTGCCTTGCTATGGCCGTGGATCAGCTTTGCCCTGCGCGGACTGCGACTGCGTCTGAGCATCAACTGAGCCCGCTTCCCGACGTTGACAGGGAGAAGTCACGATGACCCAGCTGTACCTGGCCTCCGGTTCACCCCGCCGCCGCGAGTTGCTGACCCAGATCGGCGTACCCTTCACTACTCTTAGTGCGGCGGTGGACGAAAGTCCGCTGCCCGATGAGGCGGCACCCGCATACGTCGAGCGCCTGGCCGTAGCCAAGGCTAAGGCCGGACTGGCCGCTCTGCCGCCAATGGACACGAGTGCTCACCTGGCGGTGCTGGGTGCAGACACCGCCGTAGTCCTCGATGGCCAGATCCTGGGCAAGCCTGTCGACCGCGACGACGCCTTGGCGATGCTGCTCTCGCTTTCCGGGCGCGAGCACCAGGTGCTGACGGCTGTTGCATTGGCAGACCAACAGCGCTGCCTGAGTGTTTGCGTCGCCAGCCTGGTACGTTTTCGCACGATCTCCAGGCAGGAGGCCGAAGCCTATTGGGCCAGCGGCGAATCCATGGATAAAGCCGGAGCCTATGCCATCCAGGGCCTGGGTGCGATATTCGTTGAGCGCATAGAAGGCAGTTATTCGGCAGTGGTGGGTTTGCCGCTGAGTGAAACCGCCGCATTGCTGGGGCAATTCGCCATTCCTTGTTGGCAGTCGTTGTCGGCCCGTTGATTGAGGACAATGCCGTTGCTAGCCAGTCGCCTCAGAGCGATCCATCATTACTGAAGTCCTTTGACGAGAGCCTGCCATGAGTGAAGAGATTCTGATCAATATCACACCGATGGAATCACGCGTGGCGGTGGTGGAGAACGGTGTTCTTCAAGAGGTGCATGTCGAGCGTACGCAACGGCGCGGTATCGTCGGCAATATCTATAAAGGTAAGGTGGTTCGCGTGTTGCCTGGAATGC
Source organism: Pseudomonas sp. DG56-2 (assembly GCF_004803755.1). Taxonomy (NCBI): domain Bacteria; kingdom Pseudomonadati; phylum Pseudomonadota; class Gammaproteobacteria; order Pseudomonadales; family Pseudomonadaceae; genus Pseudomonas; species Pseudomonas sp. DG56-2. The sequence goes on along the minus strand of NZ_CP032311.1, from coordinate 4,760,133 downwards.
AGGCGGCGTTTGTCGATATTGGCCTGGATCGCGCAGCGTTCATTCACGCATCGGAGATTTCCCAGCGCGAAGGGTCGTCTGTGGAAAGCATCAGCGCATTGGTGCATGAAGGCCAGAGCCTGGTAGTGCAGGTCACCAAAGACCCGATTGGCTCCAAGGGCGCACGGCTGACCACCCAGTTGTCGATCCCCTCGCGTTACTTGGTGTACATGCCGCGTACCAGTCACGTCGGTATTTCCCTGAAGATCGAAGACGAAGCCGAGCGCGAGCGACTCAAGCAGGTAGTGACCGATTGCGTTGCCCAGGAAAACATCCAGGATGCCGGCGGTTTTATTCTGCGTACGGCGGCAGAAGGGGCGGGCGCTGATGAAATTCTCATGGATATTCGTTATCTGCGCAGGCTTTGGGATCAGATCGGTGCGCAGATCAAGACGGTTGGGGCACCAACGGAAATCTATGAAGACCTCGGTCTGGCGTTGCGAACCCTGCGCGATCTGGTCAACCCGAAAATTGAGAAAATCCGGATTGATTCCCGGGAAACCTTCCAGAAAACCACGCAGTTCGTCGGCGAATTGATGCCCGAAATTGCCGATCGCCTCGAGCACTATCCAGGCGAACGGCCGATTTTCGACCTGTATGGCGTCGAAGATGAAATTCAGCGTGCGCTGGACCGCAAGGTACCGCTCAAGTCAGGCGGTTATCTGGTGGTAGACCCGGCAGAAGCGATGACCACCATCGACGTCAATACCGGGGCGTTCGTCGGCCACCGCAACCTTGAAGAGACCATTTTCAAGACCAACCTCGAAGCCGCCACCGCCATTGCCCGCCAGCTGCGCCTGCGCAACATAGGCGGCATCATCATCATCGATTTCATCGACATGGAAGATGAAGAGCACCAGCGCCAGGTGTTGCGGACCCTGGAAAAGCAATTGGAGCGCGACCACGCCAAGACCAACATCATCGGTATCACCGAACTTGGCCTGGTGCAGATGACCCGTAAGCGTACCCGCGAAAGCCTCGAGCAGGTTCTGTGCGAGCCATGCCATTGCTGCCAGGGGCGGGGCAAGTTGAAAACTCCGGAGACAGTTTGTTACGAGATTTTCCGCGAGATCCTCCGCGAGGCCAGGGCCTATCAGGCTGAAGGCTATAGAGTGCTGGCCAATCAGAAGGTAGTCGACAGGCTGCTCGATGAAGAGTCGGGCAACGTCGCCGAGCTTGAGACCTTCATTGGTCGAACCATTCGTTTCCAGGTCGAGTCAATGTACTCCCAGGAACAATACGATGTGGTGCTGCTCTGACGTCTGAATGCATCCGGTCGCACCGAGGGCTGGAAAAGTACTCGGTTGCGGCCATAGTTAACGCACGAGTTGGAGGGCCATTGCCATGGAACGTCTAATGCGCGTTCTTGGCGCGATGACCCGCTGGGGCCTGGGGATATGTGCCTTGCTGGCGGTGCTGGTAGCACTGTATGTCAGCCTTGGCCGGCAACTGGTGCCGCTGGTGGCCGAATACCGTGCCGAGATTGAAGACAAGGCTCAGCAGGCCTTGGGCATGCCCGTGCACATCGGTAGCCTGGAAGGGCACTGGAATGGCTTGGCCCCAGTGCTGGTGGTCAATGACATTCAAGTGGGCGAGGGCGCCACGGCGTTGCGCCTCGATGGGGTCAAGGCAGTCCCTGATCTGTGGGCCAGCTTGAGCGAGCGACAGGTGCGCCTGGCCAACCTGGAAATAGGCGGCCTGCACGTGAGCCTGCGCGAAGATGAACAGGGGGCCTGGACCCTCGACGGGCTGCCGAAAACCGATGATCAACCGCTCGACCCCGAGCAGTTGCTGCAGCGCATGCAAGCGGTGTCGAAGATTACTGTGCTCGACAGCCAGGTGACCCTCGAGCCGTTCCAGCACGAACCAATGACCCTTACCTATGTCAGCCTTGGCCTGCAGACCGGGAGTGTGCGCCAGCGTCTGGATCTGCGCCTGACCCTGCCGGACGGCCAGCCGGTGGCCATGAGTTTGCGCAGTCGCGTGCGTGCGCAACAATGGCGCGATGGTCAAGTCGATGCCTATCTCAGTCTGCCCCAGAGCGATTGGGCCCGCTGGTTGCCGCCTCGGCTGCTTGGGCAATGGCAGGCCAAGGAGCTCAAAGCGGGTGGTGAGTTCTGGCTGAACTGGGGTAAAGGCCAGATGCAGAGCGCTGTGGTTCGCCTGAACGCGCCTCAATTGCGCGCTGCCTATGGTGATCGCAAAGAAGCCAAGGTGGAAAACCTGGCGCTCAATGGCTGGTTCCAGCGTTCGGCGCAAGGTTTTGATGCAAAGATCGATTCGTTGGCCATGAGCCTGGGCAAGACACGCTGGGAGTCGCGCTTGCAGCTCAGTCAGACCGCGGCCAGTGAAAGTTCAGAAGAAACCTGGAGGGTTCAGGCCGATCGTTTGAACCTGACCCCGCTTACACCGCTGATCGAATCACTGGCACCGTTGCCCGAACAGGGCATGGCCGCGGTCGAGGGGCTCAAGGTTACCGGCAGTTTGCGTAACGTCTTGCTGGATATCCGGCCCAAGGCAAGTGGGGATCAACGCTTGAGTTTCGCTGCCAATCTTGAGCGAGTGGGCTTCGATGCTTATCACGGCGCACCGGCAGCGGGAAATGTCAGCGGCAGTATCAGCGGTGACCTGGGCCACGGCGAGCTGCGCCTGGACACCGACGCCTTCATGCTGCACCTGGACCCTATTTTCGCCAAACCGTGGAATTACCAGAAAGCCAATGCGCTGCTCACCTGGCGTCTCGACCAGGAAGGTTTCACCCTCATCGCGCCGTACCTGAAGGTGTTGGGCGAAGAAGGCAAGATCGCCGGTGACTTCCTCATTCGCCTGCTGTTCGATGAGGCGCGTGAAGACTACATGGATTTGCGTGTCGGCCTGGTCGAGGGCGACGGTCGCTACACCGCCAAGTACTTGCCTGAGGTCTTGAGCCCGGCATTGGATGAATGGCTGCGTACCGCGATTCTCAAAGGCGCAGTCGATGAGGGTTACTTCCAGTACCAGGGCTCGCTCAATCATGGCGCGTCAGAGCAGGCGCGCAGCATCAGCCTGTTCTTCAAGGTTCATGATGCTGCGCTGGATTTCCAGCCTGGTTGGCCGCAGGTACAAAAGGTCGATGGTGAAGTGTTCATCGACGACGATGGCGTGCGGGTCAACGCCAGGAGTGGACAGCTACTCGATACCCAAGTCAGTGATGTACAGGTCAATATCCCGCATGTCGCCAGTGGCGAGCACACTCATATGTACCTGGATGGCGCCTTTGACGGAGGCCTGGGCGACGGCCTGAAAATCCTTCAGGAGGCGCCGATCGGGACCGCTGCCATGTTCGCCGGCTGGGAAGGACAGGGTAGCCTGAACGGCAAGATCAAGTTGGACGTGCCTTTGGCCAAGGGGCAGCAACCGCAAGTAATGGTGGATTTCGACACCAGCGACGCACGATTGAAAATCGCTGCTCCTTTGCTCGAACTGAACCACCTCAAAGGTGCGTTCCGTTTCGATTACGCCAAGGGTCTCAGCGGTCAGAACATCAGTGCGCGGGTATTCGACAAGCCGATCACCGCGCAGATCTTTGCCGAAGGCAAACCCGGCCAATTGCAGACCCGGATCCAGGCCAAGGGTCAGGTTGCACTCACAGCATTGACCCAGTGGTTGCAGGTCAAACAGGCCTTGCCGCTTGCCGGAGAACTGCCGTATCAACTGCAACTGTCATTGGGGAGTCAAGATAACCAACTCAAGGTCGACTCCACACTCAAGGGCCTGACTATCAATTTGCCTGCCCCGTTCGGCAAGACTGCCAACGAAACCCGCGACAGCCAGTTCGGCATGAGCCTGCAGGGGCCTGAGCGACGCTTCAACTTCAGCTTCGCAGACGTCGCCAACATGGTCTATGCCGCGCCCATGGACAAACTTGACCAAGGGCGTGGTGAGCTGGTGTTTGGCAGTGGTAACGCGCAACTGCCTGGAGGCCAGGGCGTGCAGGTGCGTGGTCGCCTGGCTGAACTGGACCTGGCTCCCTGGCAGCAGCAAGCGCAAAGCTTGGGTGGCGATGATCCAAGTGGCAGCGCCCGGCAACTGTTGCGTGGCGTCAACCTGAGTATCAATCGCCTCAAGGGCGTAGGCCTGGAGCTGAACCAGGCGGTGGTAAGCCTGGTGCGAAACAGCAATAACTGGGCACTGCGTCTGGACAGTAAGGAAGTCATCGGAAATGCTCGCCTGCCTGATGCCAAGGGCGCACCGCTGGTGGTCAATCTGCAGACCATTCATTTGCCACCTCAGGACCCGGCCGAAATTACTGTACCCAATGCCCCTGATCCAATGGCCAGTATCGATCCTCGCAAAATTCCTTCTATCGACCTGAGCATCGACAGGCTTTTTCGTGGCGATGATTTACTTGGCAGTGCGGCGGTCAAAGTGCGATCGACGGCCAAGGGCATTGCACTGAATGACCTGGACCTCAACCTCAAGGGCTTGCAGATCGATGGTAGCGGGGGCTGGGAAGGCGCACCGGGCGCCAGTACCAGTTGGTACAAGGGCCGCCTGGAGGGCAAGAACCTCGCGGATGTGCTCAAAGCCTGGAACTTCGCTCCGACCGTTACCAGCCGTGACTTTCGTCTGGATGTCGATGCGCGTTGGCCAGGCTCGCCAGCCTGGGTCAGCCTGGCGCGGCTATCCGGCAGCCTCGATGCCGCCCTGCGCCAGGGGCAGTTCGTTGAAGTCGAAGGGGGCGCCCAGGCGTTGCGAGTATTTGGCCTGCTCAACTTCAATTCCATTGGCAGACGCTTGCGGCTGGACTTCTCCGACCTGTTCGACAAAGGCCTGAGTTACGACCGAGTCAAAGGCCTGCTGGTAGCCAGCGAAGGTGTCTATGTGACACGAGAGCCGATCACCGTGACTGGGCCTTCGAGCAACTTTGAGCTCGATGGTACTCTGGACATGGTGCGTGACCGCGTCGATGCCAACCTGCAGGTGAGTTTGCCGGTCACCAACAACTTGCCGTTGGCGGCCTTGATCGTGGGGGCGCCGGCAGTGGGGGGGGCGCTGTTTCTGGTCGATCGCTTGTTGGGTGACCGAGTGTCTCGCTATGCAAGCGTGCACTATCGCGTCGAAGGTCCCTGGAAAGAGCCTAAAATCAGCTTTGTAAAACCGTTCAACAAGTAGCCTCGGGAGCGCGCATGAAGTCAGCAGTGATCCAGATGGTCAGCCAGAGCGATATTTCGGCCAATCTCGAGCGCGCCCGGCAGTTGCTCGAACAGGCGGCTGAACGCGGTGCACGCCTCGCGGTGTTGCCTGAGAATTTCGCCGCGATGGGACGGCGCGACAGTGCAGCCATCGGCCGCGCCGAAGCACTCGGGCACGGGCCGATTCTGCCCTGGTTGAAACAGGCTGCTCGCGACCTCAAATTATGGGTGGTGGCCGGTACCTTGCCTTTGCCACCGCAAGGACTGCCCGACGCCAAGGCGCATGCGTGTTCGCTGTTGATCGACGATCACGGCCAAACCGTTGCACGCTACGACAAGCTTCACCTGTTCGATGTCGATGTCGCTGACAACCGTGGCCGCTATCGAGAGTCAGATGATTATGCTCACGGCGCCCAGGTGGTAGTGGCGGATACGCCGGTTGGTCGGTTGGGCTTGAGCGTATGCTATGACCTGCGATTTCCCGAACTCTACAGCGCCTTGCGCGCCGCCGGGGCCGAGTTGATCAGTGCGCCCGCGGCATTCACAGCGGTAACCGGTGCGGCTCACTGGGAGGTATTGATTCGCGCTCGGGCGATTGAAACCCAATGCTATGTGCTGGCAGCCGCCCAGGGCGGTACTCACCCGGGGCCGCGTGAAACCTATGGTCATGCGGCGATCATCGATCCTTGGGGGCGTATCGTCGCCGAACAGGCCAGCGGTGAGGCGGTGCTGTTGGCCGAACGCGACAGCAGCGAACAGGCGTCCATTCGGGCGCGGATGCCGGTGGCCTTGCACCGGCGCTTTTTCTCGCAGGACGCCTTGCGGCCTGCGCACACCTCGGAGTGACTATGAGCGAGATGTTATCCACTGTCAGCGAGCACCTGCTGGCGCCGGGGGGGCTCACCCTCGATAGCCTGCAGTCCGTGCTGGGTGAGTTGGCCGGCCCGGGTATCGATGCCGCCGACCTGTATTTCCAGGGACAGATTTCCGAATCCTGGGCACTTGAAGACGGAATCGTCAAAGAAGGCAGCTTCAACCTCGACCAAGGCGTCGGTGTCAGGGCCCAATCCGGTGAAAAAACCGGTTTCGCCTACAGCAACGCCATCAACCTCGAAGCGCTGACGTCGGCTGCCCGAGCCGCTCGCTCGATTTCCCGTGCCGGGCAAAATGGCAGTGTCCAGGCATTCAAGAGTCAGGAGATCGTCCAGCTTTACGGTACCGATAACCCGCTGGAAGTAATCAGCCGGGCAGAAAAGGTCGAGCTGCTCAAGCGTGTCGACGCCGCTACGCGGGCGCTGGATCCACGCATCCAACAAGTCACAGTGAGCATGGCCGGGGTCTGGGAACGTATCTTGATCGCCGCGGCCGATGGCAGCCTGGCTGCGGATGTACGGCCACTGGTGCGTTTCAACGTCAGTGTGATCGTTGAGCAGAACGGCCGGCGTGAGCGCGGTGGTCATGGCGGCGGCGGTCGCACCGACTATCGCTACTTCACCGACGAGCGGGTCATGGGCTTTGCACGTGAGGCGCTGCGCCAGGCCTTGGTCAACCTCGACGCTATTCCTGCACCGGCCGGCACGTTGCCAGTGGTGTTGGGTTCCGGTTGGTCTGGGGTCTTGCTGCACGAGGCGGTAGGCCATGGCCTTGAAGGCGACTTCAATCGCAAAGGCAGCTCAGCCTATAGCGGGATGATAGGCCAGAAGGTCGCCTCCAACCTCTGCACGATTGTCGATGATGGCACCCTGGAAGGGCGTCGTGGCTCGTTGAGTGTGGATGACGAAGGTACCCCGACCGAATGCACCACGTTGATCGAAAACGGCATTCTCAAGGGCTACATGCAAGACAAGCTCAACGCGCGTCTAATGGGTATGGCGGTCACGGGCAACGGTCGTCGCGAATCCTATGCGCACTTGCCGATGCCACGGATGACCAATACGTATATGCGTGCCGGTGAAAGTGATCCTGAAGAAATCATCAAGTCGGTCAAGCGCGGTATCTATTGCGCCAACCTTGGTGGTGGTCAGGTGGATATCACCAGTGGCAAGTTCGTGTTCTCGACCAGCGAAGCCTATCTGATCGAAGACGGCAAGATCACCGCACCGGTCAAAGGTGCGACCTTGATTGGTAATGGTCCGGAGGCCATGAGCCGAGTGTCGATGGTGGGTAATGATTTATCCCTGGACAGCGGCGTCGGCACCTGTGGCAAGGATGGTCAGTCGGTTCCGGTTGGCGTGGGCCAGCCGACGTTGAAGATCGATGCGATCACCGTTGGTGGCACGGGCGCATGAAATTGAGACCGGGCGGGCAGGTTGCCTGCCCGGTAGCAAGGGTCAGCGCAGGCCGCGCTGGCGCTCGTCGAGGTCGCGGATGTACTTGAAGATCTTGCGGCTGGCGGTCGGCGTCTTGTTGGTTTTCAACTCGTGCTGGGCCTGGCGGATCTGCGAGCGCAGTTGCTGGCGATCAGCATCGGGGAATTCCTGGACGAATTTCTCCAGGACATCGTCGGTGCCATTGATCAGTCGGTCGCGCCAGCGTTCAAGGTTGTGGAAACGCTCGTTGTACTGACGGGAGGATGCGTCGAGTTGGTCAAGAAGCGCAGTGATGGCGTCGATGTCCTGATCACGCATGAGCTTGCCGATGAACGACCGATGGCGTCTTTTCGCCTCGTTGGCGGTGTGCCGCTTGTGCTCTTCCAGAGCGGCGCGCAGTTCGTCGGTCAACGGCAATTTGGCCAGGATATCGGGCTTGAGCGTCGTAAGGCGCTCGCCCATCTCGACCAGGGCCTGCATTTCGCGCTTTACCTGAGTTTTGCTTTTTTCGCCGTCAAAGGCGGTGTCGTAAGAATCAACCATGGGGGCAGTCCGCTGAGAATCGCCGCCATGATAACCAGTCGGGGGCCGCTTGTCCGGTCCGGTCGTAGATTGACCCATGCCGAACGCAGAATTTGAGTGGAGAAAACCATGAGTGTAGTCCAGAGCGTAGGTCCACAGGCCCTGCCAGCCTTGCAGGAGCAGGTTGAGCAGATTATTGCCGAAGCCAAGCGCCAGGGGGCCAGCGCCTGTGAAGTGGCGGTCTCGCTGGAGCAGGGTTTGTCGACGTCGGTGCGCCAGCGTGAAGTGGAAACGGTGGAATTCAACCGTGATCAGGGCTTTGGCATCACCCTGTATGTCGGTCAGCGCAAAGGTTCGGCCAGTACCTCGGCCAGTGGTGCCGAGGCCATACGCGAGACCGTCGCGGCCGCCCTGGCAATCGCCAAGCACACCTCCGAAGACGACTGTGCCGGCTTGGCTGACCCGGCGTTAATGGCGCGTGACCTGACGGACTTCGATCTGTATCACGCCTGGGACATCACCCCTGAGCAGGCTATCGAGAAGGCGCTGGCTTGCGAAGCCGCCGCGTTCGACGCCGACACGCGAATCAAGAACGCCGACGGCACCACCCTCAACACCCACCAAGGCTGCCGCGTATATGGCAACAGCAATGGCTTTATCGGTGGCTATGCATCGACTCGCCACAGCCTCAGTTGCGTAATGATTGCCGAAGCCGACGGGCAGATGCAGCGGGACTATTGGTATGACGTGAATCGCCAGGGTGAGTTGCTCGCCGATCCGCGCAGCATCGGCCAGCGTGCCGCACAGCGGGCGGCCAGCCGGCTGGGCGCACGTCCGGTTCCCACGTGCGAAGTGCCGGTGCTGTTTTCCGCTGAACTTGCCGGTGGCTTGTTCGGCAGTTTCCTCTCGGCGATTTCCGGAGGCAGCCTGTATCGCAAGTCGTCGTTCCTGGAGGGGACCATGGGCCAGCGCCTATTTCCCAGCTGGCTGACCCTGGATGAGCGTCCACACCTGATGCGCGCCCTGGGCAGCGCGGCGTTTGATGGCGATGGTCTGGCGACCTACGCCAAACCGTTCGTCGAAAAAGGCGAGTTGGTGTCCTATGTTCTGGGGACTTATTCCGGACGCAAACTTGGCTTGCCGAGCACCGCCAATGCCGGTGGCGTGCATAACCTATACGTAACTCACGGTGTGGAGGATCAGGCGGCACTGATTCGGCGCATGGGCCGAGGGCTGCTGGTGACCGAACTGATGGGGCACGGGTTGAACATGGTGACGGGCGACTACTCACGAGGCGCAGCAGGCTACTGGGTCGAGAATGGCGAAATTCAGTTCGCGGTACAAGAAGTCACGATCGCCGGCAATATGAAAGATATGTTCCAGCAGATTGTCGCGATCGGGAACGACCTGGAAACCCGCAGCAATATTCATACGGGCTCGGTGTTGATTGAACGGATGACCGTCGCCGGCAGCTGATTTACGGATACGCGGGTTTGTCCCGCGAGTGTGTTTGCTCAGTGAAATAATTGAGCGCGGGGCAATCCCGCGCCTCCCCAAGCAGCCCGGCCATGTGTCGGGCTTTTTGTTTTTTCTGCTTTGCTCATCTTGAACTGATTATGATTATCACCTAATAATGAATATCATTATCTAGGCGATGATGTTCATGAAACCTGTCCTTCACGAATTGCCCTACCTTGAAAACTGGCGCTGGCTCAGTCGCCGTATACGTTGTGCGATGGAGCCGGACGAGCCGCGCTTGATCGAACATTACCTGGCTGAAGGTCGCTATCTGGTGTGCTGCACCGAGACTTCGGCATGGACCGTCGCCCTGACCTCATTCCGCTTGCTCCTGGATACCGCTTGCGATCGCATGCTGCCCTGGCATTGGCGCTGCCTGTGCCTGGACCAGGCCTGGAAGCCACTGTTGCAGTTGCGCAAGCTCGATGGTGGCGAGCATGGCCAGCGTTGGCAGCCTCTTGCCCTGCAATTGGCGAACTGCACGCTGCTGCCTTCGATTTCTTTCGCTGAACTGATGCAAGGACTTGATGATGAGTAATACCCGTATCGAGCGTGACAGCATGGGTGAACTGCAGGTGCCGGCCGAGGCCCTGTATGGCGCTCAAACCCAGCGCGCGGTAAACAACTTTCCGGTTAGCCAACAGCGCATGCCCGTCCAGTTCATTCGTGCACTGTTGTTGGCCAAGGCCGCTGCCGCCAAGGCCAACGTCGAACTCGAACAATTGGAAGCAGGCCAGGGCGACGCTATCGTCAAGGCGGTAGAGCAGCTCCTGGCCGGCGATTTTATCCAGCACTTCCCGGTGGATATCTTCCAGACTGGTTCCGGCACCAGCTCGAACATGAACGCCAACGAGGTGATTGCCACTCTTGCGACTCGTATCTTTGGCGACAATATCAACCCGAATGACCACGTCAATTGCGGGCAGAGCAGCAACGACATCATCCCCACCACGATTCATGTGAGCGCCGCTCTGGCATTGCACGAGCAGCTGCTGCCGGCCTTGAAGCATCTGGTACAGGTGATCGAGCGCAAGGCAGTTGAAGTGCATCCATTCATCAAGACCGGTCGCACCCATCTGATGGATGCGATGCCCGTGCGCATGAGCCAGGTGCTCGGTGGATGGGCGGCGCAGATTTCGGCCGCAGTCGCACACCTTGAGTCGACGTTGCCCGCTCTGCAGGCACTGGCCCAGGGCGGTACAGCGGTGGGGACCGGGATTAATGCCCACCCGCAATTCGCTGCGCACTTCAGCCAACAGCTTTCGACGCTCACCCAAGTACCGTTTACGCCGGGGCAAAATCTGTTTGCGTTGATTGGCTCGCAGGACACCGCTGTTGCGTTGTCGGGTCAGCTCAAGACCACTGCCGTCGCTCTGATGAAAATCGCCAACGACCTGCGCTGGATGAACTCCGGGCCACTGGCAGGCTTGGGCGAGATCGAGCTTGAGGGCCTACAACCTGGCTCTTCGATCATGCCCGGCAAGGTCAACCCTGTGATTCCGGAAGCCACTGCGATGGTAGCCGCCCAGGTTATCGGCAATGACGCGACCATTGCCGTGGCCGGTCAGTCGGGCAACTTCGAGCTAAACGTGATGCTGCCGATCATTGCCCAGAACCTGCTCAGCAGCATCGAGCTCATGGCCAATGTCAGCCGCTTACTGGCGGACAAAGCGATTGCCAGCTTCAAGGTCAACGCGCCAAAGCTCAAGGAGGCGTTGGCGCGCAACCCGATTCTGGTCACCGCGTTGAACCCGATCATCGGCTACCAGAAGGCCGCAGAAATCGCCAAGACCGCCTACAAGCAGGGGCGCCCGATTATCGACGTGGCCCTGGAACACACCGATCTGTCGCGTAGCCAACTTGAAGTACTGCTGGACCCGGAAAAGCTCACTGCTGGCGGTATCTGACACCGCCCTGGAGGTTTGTCATGCAGCACTGGAAACGCACCACCGAGATCGCCAACCGCCTGTTCGAACAAGGTGAGCTGGTAGATGCCCGCGAGTTGTATCTGCAGGCCCTGGCCCTGGCCCAGGTGTTATTCGAGCGCTGGCATGACGCCGACGAAGCGGTTGCCGTGTGTGTGATCGCGCATCACAACCTGGCCGATCTGCACTTGCGCCTGAATCAACCGCAGGAGAGCGCGGAATACCTCTGCGCTGTCCACCAGCGGTTGCTGCAGGCCATGCAGGATCAGCGTCTGGCCCCTGCACTGCGCCAAGCGGCGCTACGTCATAGCAGTAAAACCTACACCGAGCTATTGAATTTCATCAGCGAGTACGGGCAGTACCCGCGAACCGAACGCCTGCTTCACAGTCATGGCCCGCAACCGGTGGTACTGGCCGGTCAGGAAAGCGCCGGGTCTTCAGCACACCAATATGGAATCCACTGAGTATGCCTTACACCTTGCCTGCATTGCCTTACGCCTACGATGCGCTGGAACCGCACATCGACACCCAGACCATGCAAATCCACCACAGCAAGCACCACCAGACTTACATCAACAATCTCAATGCCGCGGTCGAAGGGACCGAGTGGGCTGATTGGCCGGTGGAAGCGCTGGTGGCTGCAGTCAAACAATTGCCGCACAAGCTTCAGGCTGCGGTCATCAATCAGGGCGGCGGCCACGCCAACCATTCACTGTTCTGGACGGTAATGTCTCCTCAGGGAGGCGGTGAACCCTTTGGGACGGTGGGCGAGGCGATCGATGCGCAACTGGGGGGCTTTGGGGCCTTCAAGGATGCTTTCACCAAGGCTGCGTTGACCCGCTTCGGCAGCGGCTGGGCGTGGCTGAGCGTAACGCCGGAAAAGACCCTCGTCGTGGAGAGCAGTGGCAACCAGGACAGCCCGCTGATGAATGGCAATACACCAATTCTGGGACTGGATGTCTGGGAGCATGCGTATTACCTGCTGTATCAGAACCGTCGCCCTGAATACATCAATGCTTTCTACAACGTGATCGATTGGTCCGAAGTAGAACGCCGCTATGTAACTGCCCTGGCGTGAGTCGCTCCGGTATGCGTTCAGATGTGATGTCCATTGGCAGCGTGCGCTTGTTTCGCCTGGCGCTGGGTACTGTGTTGTTACTGGTAGGCTTTGCACTGCTGGTGGCCCAGGGTTTTGCCTGGCTCGACCTTGAGCCACGAATGATGCGCGCGCTGGAAGGAGGCGCCTTGTGTGCGCTGGGCACCGCTCTGGGTGCAGTACCGGTGTTGGTAATCCGCAGTATGCCGGTTGCCTTGGCCGATACGTTGCTGGGCTTTGGTGCAGGGGTAATGTTGGCGGCGACTGCGTTTTCCCTGGTCATTCCCGGCCTCGATGCCGCTCAGGCGATTGGCCTGGGCAAATGGGGCGCCGGAGGGATGATCAGCTTCGGTTTGCTGTTCGGTGCGTTCTGTATCTACCTGGTCGACCTGAAAGTCTCCGGCGCATCGCCCGAGGCGTTGGTGGGCAACGCCCAACAGCCGGTGATTGCAGCGCGAATCTGGGTTTTCGTCATTGCCATCGTCGCTCATAACATTCCGGAAGGCATGGCTATCGGCGTGTCGGCAGGCGGTGGGATGGCCGATGCCGACAGTCTGGCGATGGGCATCGCGCTGCAGGACGTGCCTGAAGGTCTGGTGATTGCCCTGGTCTTGGCTGGCGCCGGTATGGCCCGGTTCAAGGCCTTCGCCATTGGTGCGGCATCTGGACTGGTCGAGCCGGTGGCGGCGGTGATTTGTGCCTGGCTGGTGACGGTGGCGCAGGTGCTGTTGCCGCTTGGCTTGGCCTGCGCGGCTGGGGCCATGTTGCTGGTGGTGACCCAGGAGATCATTCCCGAGTCACGCAGCAACGGTCATCATCGCCTGGCAAGCCTGGGGCTTTGCGTGGGCTTCTGCCTGATGATGGTGATGGATACGGCCTTGTCTTGAGAGGCGGGCGAGGGCGCTTACTCGCCCTCGTCGAAGTAGTTGTTGATCAGCTCGATCAGTGCCGTGAGCGCTGCATCTTCATCTTCACCCTCGGTGTGCAAGTGAACCTGGGTACCTTTGCCCGCGGCGAGCATCATTACCGCCATGATGCTCTTGCCGTCCACCAGTTTGTCGGGGGCTCGACCGACGCGCACGGTACAGGGGAAGCGTCCGGCCACGCCGACAAACTTTGCCGCAGCCCGGGCGTGCAGCCCCAGCTTGTTAATGATGGTTATTTCACGAGCGGGCATCGCGGCGGTGGTCCTGTGGGCTAGAGGTCGCGGTGGCGAACCTGGACATTCTTCAAGGATTGCTGCAGCAACTGGCCCAGGCGTTCAGTCAAATAAACCGAACGGTGGTGTCCCCCGGTACAGCCAATGGCAATGGTTACGTAAGCGCGGTTGCTGGCGGCAAAGCGTGGCAACCATTTAAGCAGGTAGCTGGAGATGTCCTGGTACATTTCCTCGACATCAGGCTGTGCAGCGAGGTAATCGATAACAGGCTGTTCGAGCCCGGAGTGATCACGCAGTTCCGGCTTCCAGTAAGGGTTGGGCAGGCAGCGCACATCGAACACGAGGTCGGCATCCACCGGCATGCCGCGCTTGAAACCGAACGACTCGACCAGAAATGCAGTACCAGGCTCCGGCTGGTTGAGCAGGCGTAGCTTGATCGAGTCACGTAACTGATAGAGGTTCAGGTTGGTGGTGTCGATCTTCAGGTCGGCAAGGTCGGCAATCGGCCCCAGCAGGTCGGTTTCGACCTTGATCGCTTCGGCCAGCGAGCGATTGGCGTTAGTCAGCGGATGGCGCCTGCGGGTTTCCGAGAAGCGCTTGAGCAGCGTTTCTTCATCGGCATCCAAGTACAGCACATCACATTGAATGTGCTTGCTTCGGGCGTCCTCCAGAAGTTCCGGGAATCGAGTCAGGTGACTCGGGAGGTTACGCGCATCGATCGACACTGCCACTTTCGGCTGCATCAACTCGGTGTTGATCAGGGCGTTTTCAGCCAGCTGCGGCAGCAGTCCGGCAGGCAGGTTATCGATGCAGTAGTAGCCGTGGTCCTCCAGGACTGCGAGGGCGGTGCTCTTGCCGGAGCCGGATCGGCCACTGACGATAATCAGGCGCATGTTCAGTGCTCGTTCTGTACGTCCAGTACAACCTGGTACAGGGCTTCACTGCTCTGGGCGGCACGTAGCCGGTCACGCACGTCCTTTCGGTCGAGCATGCTGGCAATTTGGCGCAACAGCTCGAGGTGCGCATCGGTAGCCGCTTCGGGAACCAGCAGGACAAACAGCAGATCGACCGGGGCGCCATCGATGGCGTCATAGTCGATCGGTGCTTCCAGGTGTATCAGGGCGCTGATGGGGGAAGTGCAACCTTTGAGGCGGCAATGTGGAATGGCAATGCCATTACCAAATCCGGTCGACCCGAGTTTCTCCCGGGCAAACAGGCTTTCAAAAACGATCTGCATCTCCAGGTCCGGAACTTCCCGGTGGATCAGGGTGGCGACTTCCTGGAGGGCGCGCTTTTTACTGCCACCCGGCGCGTTCACCAAGGAACGGCCGGGGGTCAGGATGGTTTCAAGTCGGATCATGGATGAGGGGGATCAGCGGGCCGCTGCACCTTGCAGCAGGCTTTGCTGTTTTTCCTTGTGTTTTTTCAGTTGGCGGTCGAGCTTGTCGGTCAAGGCGTCGATCGCTGCATACATGTCTGTGTGTTCGGCATTTGCAACCACTTCGCCGCCGGGAATAAACAGCGTTGCTTCAATTTTCTGCTGCAGTTTCTCGACCTTCATGATCACCGTTACGTTGGTAATCTTGTCAAAGTGCCCTTCCAGCCGTTTCAGTTTCTGTTCGACGTACTCGCGCAGCGGCTGGGTGACTTCTACATGCTGTCCACTGATATTGACTTGCATACAGCTTCTCCTTTTGTTGCCCGTGCATAAGAGGCAGGTGTTGCGCCTGCCACTGAACTGCTGTGGCGATCCTAGGGGCTACATCAGTCGCTTGCGTTCACTCGACGGTGCAATGCCGAGGGACTCGCGGTACTTGGCGACGGTGCGACGGGCTACCTGGATGCCTTGTGCCTCCAGTAAACCAGCGATCTTGCTGTCACTCAATGGCTTTTTCTGATTTTCCGCTGCAACCAGTTTTTTGATGATCGCGCGAATCGCTGTAGACGAGCACTCGCCGCCTTCAGAGGTGCTTACGTGGCTGGAGAAAAAGTACTTCAGCTCGTAAATTCCCCGAGGTGTATGCATGTATTTTTGCGTGGTGACCCGAGAAATGGTCGACTCGTGCATGCCCACCGCCTCGGCGATGTCGTGCAGGACCAATGGCTTCATTGCTTCGTCGCCGTGGTCGAGGAAACCACGCTGGTGCTCGACGATCTGGGTGGCAACCTTCATCAGGGTTTCGTTGCGGCTCTGCAGGCTTTTGATGAACCATCGAGCCTCCTGCAACTGGTTGCGCATGAAGGTGTTGTCGGCACTGGTATCGGCGCGGCGCACGAATCCTGCGTACTGCGGGTTGACCCGCAGGCGCGGCACGGCTTCCTGGTTGAGTTCGACCAGCCAGCGCTCGTTGTCCTTGCGTACGATTACGTCGGGGACTACATATTCGGGCTCGCTGGATTCGATCTGCGAGCCCGGGCGAGGGTTGAGGCTCTGGACCAGTTCAATGACCTGGCGCAACTCGTCTTCCTTGAGTTTCATCCTGCGCATCAATTGGCTGTAGTCGCGACTGCCGAGCAGGTCGATGAAGTCTCGCACCAGTCGCTGGGATTCGGCCATCCAGGGGGTATTGGCTGGCAGCTGGCGCAATTGCAGCAGCAAGCACTCACTGAGGTTGCGCGCGCCGATTCCGGACGGTTCGAACTGCTGGATACGGTGCAGCACGGCTTCGACTTCATCGAGCTCGATGTCCAGCTCGGGATCGAAGGACTCGCAGATTTCCTCGAGGGTTTCGTCCAGGTAGCCCTGGCTGTTGATGCAGTCGATCAGGGTAACGGCGATGAGCCGATCGGTATCGGACATCGGCGCCAGGTTCAACTGCCAGAGCAGGTGGCTTTGCAGGCTCTCGCCCGCCGACGTACGGGTGGTGAAGTCCCACTCGTCATCGTCGTTGCTGGGCAGGCTGCTGGCGCTGGTTTGGTAGATGTCTTCCCAGGCGGTATCGACGGGAAGTTCGTTGGGTATGCGCTCGCTCCATTCGCCATCTTCCAGGTTATCCACAGTTTGCGTGGTTTCCTGGAAGCTGCTGTCCTGGACTTCGGCGACAGGCTTGCTTTCGGCGTTATCCGCCATCGGGTCGCTGTTATCGAAGTCCTCGCCTTCTTCCTGGCGTTCGAGCATCGGGTTCGACTCCAGCGCTTCCTGGATTTCCTGTTGGAGGTCCAGGGTAGACAGCTGGAGTAGTCGGATAGCCTGTTGCAACTGAGGAGTCATCGTCAGTTGCTGGCCCATTCTTAGGACGAGCGATGGTTTCATGGCAGGGGCTTAACACCTTTTTCGCCGGCGCACATGCGCCATCCACTACAAGGGCACCGAAGCGCCAACTTTAAGCAAGTTATATGCCTGAAATTGGAGCGTTTGCCTAGGGTGCCGTACCAATTAAGCCGGATTTCACCGGATCAGCAGCCCAAGGCAAATGCTGGTCGCTTCGAACTTACAAGCGGAACTCGTGGCCCAGGTAGACCTCTTTGACCAGGTCGTTGGCCAGGATAGTCTCTGCGTCGCCTTCGGCAATCAGTTGACCATCATTGACGATGTAAGCTGTTTCGCAGATATCCAGGGTCTCTCGGACGTTGTGGTCGGTGATCAACACACCGATGCCCTTGGCCTTGAGGTGGTGGATGATCTGCTTGATGTCACCGACCGAAATCGGGTCGACACCGGCAAAGGGTTCATCGAGCAGGATGAATTTCGGCGCGGTAGCCAGGGCGCGGGCAATTTCCACGCGGCGACGTTCGCCACCGGAAAGGCTCATGCCAAGGTTGTCGCGAATGTGGCTGATGTGAAATTCCTGCAGCAGGCTTTCCAGTTCTTTGCGACGTCCGGCGGTGTCGAGGTCCTTGCGGGTCTCGAGGATCGCCATGATGTTGTCGGCAACCGAAAGCTTGCGAAAGATCGAGGCTTCTTGCGGCAGGTAGCCGATGCCGGCGCGTGCGCGGCCATGCATGGGCTGGTGGCTGACATCCAGGTCGTCGATCAGGACGCGGCCCTGATCGGCCTGGACCAGGCCAACGATCATGTAGAAGCAGGTGGTCTTGCCGGCGCCGTTAGGGCCTAGCAGGCCGACGATCTGGCCGCTGTCGATAGACAGGCTGACGTCGCGTACCACTTGCCGGCTCTTGTAGCTCTTGGCCAGGTGCTGGGCTTTGAGGGTCGCCATTTACTCGGCCTTCTTCTTCGGCTGGATCACCATGTCGATACGTTGGCGCGGCGTGGTCACGTTGCCGCCACGACCGGCAGTCGCTACCTGGGACTTGGTGTTGTAGACGATCTTCTCGCCTTCGGTGGTATTGCCTTCGTTGACTACCTTGGCACGGTCGGTGAGCACGACCAGATCTTTTTGTGCCTGGTACTGGATGGTCACGGCATAGCCTTGCATTTTGTCGGGCTTGGCGGCGCTCTGCTGCTGCTCGAAGTAGGCCAGGTTGCCCACCGAAGTCACCACGTCGATATCGCCGGATTCGGCGCGCGTGATGGTTACGGTATTGCCTTTGATCATCATCGACCCTTGAGTGATGATGACGTCGCCGGTATAGGTGGCAACGCCTTTCTTGTCATCCAGATGCGCGTTGTCGGCCTGGATACGGATAGGCTGATCGCGGTCGTTCGGCAGGGCCCAGGCGCTCGCGCTTCCCAGTGCTGCGCTCAGGCTGAGCAAAAAGGGGAGGGTTTTAACGAGCCTCATACTGTCCTCTTACGTTAGAAAGCAGGTCCATCCTGCCTTCTTTCAAATACGCTTTCATTCCATTGCCCGTAGTGACGCCACCGGCGCCGTCGATTCTAACGGCTTGCTCGGTTTGAGCATATTGCTTCTGCGGGAATACGGTCATGCGACTGCTGGTAATGATCATGGTGCGGTTCTTTTCATCGGTCCGGGCAACCCGTACCGAGTCGATCAGTTCCACTTCAGTGCCGTCAGGATTGACCTCGCCCTTTTCACTTTGCACATGCCAAGGGTAGGTGGTGCCGCGATACATCTGCAGGTCCGGCTTGGTCAGCAAGGTCACTTCGCTGACCATGAGGTGCTCGACCTTATCTGCAGTCATCTCGTACTGCATTTTGCCATCAGGCAGGAACTGCACGCTGTGGGCATTGGTGGCGTAGTAATCGATTGCGTTCTTGTCGACGGTCGCCTGGGGCTTGTCGAGGAAGGTCTCGGGACTGATGTTCCAGTAGCCGACCGCCACCAGCAAGGCGGCGATCACACTGAACAGCGCAATGGTTCGAATCTTTTTACTGAACATGTGTCGCTCTACAGGTAATTGGCATTGGCCGCGTCGAGATTGCCCTGGGCTTGCAGGATCAACTCGCAGAACTCTCGTGCGGCGCCTTCACCGCCACGGGCCTTGGTGATCCCGTGGGCGTGCTCGCGTACGAAGGTTGCGGCATTGGCCACTGCCATGCCCAGGCCGACGCGACGGATCACCGGCAGGTCGGGCAGGTCGTCGCCCAGATAGGCGACCTGTTCATAGCTTAGGTTGAGTTGGCCAAGAAGTTCGTCCAGCACCACCATTTTATCTTCGCGGCCTTGATACAGGTGAGGAATACCGAGGTTCTTGGCCCGGCGTTCGACTACCGGGGTTTTGCGCCCACTGATAATTGCCGTGGTAACGCCCGAGGCCATGAGCATTTTAATGCCTTGGCCATCGAGAGTGTTGAATGTCTTGAACTCGCTGCCATCTTCGAGGAAATACAAACGCCCGTCGGTCAAGACGCCATCAACGTCGAAGACGGCGAGTTTGATGGCCTTGCCACGTTGAAGCAGGTCCTGGCTCATTTACATCACTCCCGCACGCAACAGATCGTGCATGTTCAGGGCGCCAACCGGGCGCTCGTTCTTGTCGATCACAACCAGGGCGCTGATCTTGTGATCTTCCATGATTTTCAGGGCCTCGGCGGCGAGCATTTCGGCACGGGCAGTCTTGCCATGAACGGTCATGACGTCTTCGATCAGGGTTGTGTGCACATCGATGCTGCGATCCAGGCTGCGGCGCAAGTCACCGTCGGTGAAGATCCCGGCCAACCGTCCGTCGGCTTCGAGGACCACAGTCATGCCCAAACCTTTGCGAGACATTTCAAGGAGCGCGTCCTTGAGCAGGGTGCCGCGCTGCACGTGAGGCAACTCCTCGCCTGCGTGCATGACGTTTTCGACTTTCAGCAGCAGTCGACGCCCGAGGGCGCCGCCAGGGTGAGAGAACGCGAAGTCTTCAGCGGTGAAACCGCGCGCTTCGAGCAGCGCAATGGCCAGGGCATCGCCCAATACCAACGCCGCGGTCGTCGAGGACGTCGGAGCCAGGTTGAGCGGACAGGCCTCCTGGGCGACGCGAGCATCAAGATTGACCTCCGCAGCCTTGGCCAGGGGCGAGTCTGGGTTGCCAGTGAGGCTGATCAGTTGGATGCCCAGACGTTTGATCAACGGCAGCAACGTAACGATTTCGGCGGTAGATCCGGAATTGGACAGGGCGAAGATGACGTCGTCACGCGTGATCATGCCCATGTCGCCGTGGCTGGCTTCAGCCGGGTGCACGAAGAATGCCGGGGTGCCGGTGCTTGCCAGGGTGGCGGCGATCTTGTTGCCGATGTGCCCAGACTTGCCCATGCCGACCACTACCACCCGGCCCTTGCTGGCCAGGATCAGTTCGCAGGCCTTGACGAAATCGGCGTCGATGTGGGCCAGCAAGCCCTCAACCGCTTCGAGTTCGAAACGGATGGTGCGTTGCGCGGATTGGATCAGGTCGCTGGATTGGCTCATGTCGAAAATCGGATTGCCTGATGAAAAGGCGGCGATTATAGCGGTAATGCGCAAAACCCTCACCTTGTGATTGTCATACAGTCGCTCAGTTACCTTAACCGTAGCTGAACAAGCACAGCAGCGGCCTTGGGGCGCCGCTATCAGCGATGCTATAGTTCGCCGCCTGTTCGGCCCGCTTCGGGCGTTCGTGCCTCCATGAAGGGGGCGCGCGTCTGAGTGAAAAGGGTGCATCGCAAGGAGTTTAGATGAGCGTTGATAACGCCTACGCGGTCGAATTGAAGGGCCTGTCCTTCAAGCGCGGTTCGCGCAGCATCTTCAATAATGTCGATATACGCATTCCCCGCGGCAAGGTCACCGGCATCATGGGACCCTCCGGGTGCGGCAAGACCACACTGTTGCGTCTGATGGGGGCACAGCTGCGTCCGAGCAGCGGTGAAGTCTGGGTTGCCGGTCAGAATCTGCCGACGCTGTCGCGCAGCGATCTGTTCGATGCACGCAAGCAAATGGGAGTGCTGTTTCAAAGTGGTGCGCTGTTTACGGATCTCGATGTATTCGAGAACGTGGCGTTTCCGCTGCGGGTACATACCAAGCTGTCTGACGAGATGATTCGCGATATCGTCTTGATGAAGCTGCAGGCCGTCGGCTTGCGCGGCGCCATCGAATTGATGCCTGACGAACTGTCCGGTGGCATGAAGCGCCGAGTGGCCTTGGCGCGTGCCATTGCCCTGGACCCGCAGATCCTCATGTATGACGAACCCTTCGTCGGCCAGGACCCGATCGCCATGGGCGTTCTGGTGCGCTTGATCCGCTTGCTCAACGATGCCTTGGGTATTACCAGCATCGTGGTATCCCATGACCTGGCCGAAACTGCCAGTATTGCCGACTACATTTACGTGGTCGGTGATGGCCAGGTGCTTGGCCAGGGCACTCCGGATGAGCTGATGGGGTCGGATAACCCGCGCATTCGTCAATTCATGAAAGGCGACCCGGATGGCCCGGTGCCCTTTCACTTTCCTGCGCCGGATTACCGCGCCGATCTTCTGGGGAAGCGTTGATGCGCAGAAAATCCTTACTCGAACGTATTCGCCGCTTTGGCCGTTCGGCCATCGATGTGCTGGCGATACTCGGCCGCTCGTTCCTGTTCCTCCTGCATTCTCTGGTAGGGCGCAGTGGGACTGGCGGCGGTTTTCAACTGCTGGTCAGGCAACTTTATTCGGTCGGCGTCCTGTCGCTGGCGATTATCGTCGTATCCGGTGTGTTCATCGGCATGGTGCTGGCGCTGCAGGGCTTCAGTATTCTGACCAAGTACGGCTCGGAACAGGCGGTGGGGCAGATGGTTGCCTTGACCCTGCTGCGAGAGCTGGGTCCGGTGGTCACTGCGCTGTTGTTCGCCGGGCGGGCCGGTTCGGCGCTTACCGCCGAAATCGGCAACATGAAGTCCACCGAGCAGTTGTCCAGCCTGGAAATGATCGGTGTTGATCCGCTCAAGTACATTGTTGCTCCGCGGCTATGGGCTGGCTTCATCTCGCTGCCATTGCTGGCGCTGATTTTCAGCGTGGTGGGAATCTGGGGTGGGTCGTGGGTGGCAGTCGACTGGCTGGGCGTCTATGAAGGCTCGTTCTGGGCGAACATGCAAAATAGCGTGTCGTTTACCGATGACGTGCTCAATGGCGTGATCAAAAGTATTGTTTTTGCCTTCGTTGTTACCTGGATTGCCGTATTCCAAGGTTATGACTGTGAGCCCACGTCAGAGGGGATCAGTCGTGCCACTACCAAGACCGTGGTCTATGCCTCGTTGGCAGTCCTGGGTCTGGACTTTATTCTGACCGCCTTGATGTTTGGAGATTTCTGATGCAAAACCGCACCCTGGAAATCGGTGTCGGCCTGTTCCTCCTGGCGGGGATCCTGGCGCTGATTCTGCTGGCCCTGCGTGTCAGCGGCCTGTCGGCGAGCCCGAGCAGCGATACGTATAAAGTTTATGCAAATTTCGACAATATCGCTGGTTTGACGGTCAGAGCTAAAGTGACCATGGCCGGTGTAACCATCGGTAAGGTCACAGCCATCGATCTGGACCGTGACACCTATACCGGTCGAGTGACGCTGCAACTGGAAAAACGCGTAGACAACCTGCCTACCGACTCCACTGCATCTATCCTCACCGCTGGGTTGCTCGGCGAGAAGTACATCGGGATCAGCGTGGGCGGTGAAGACGCAGTACTCAAGGATGGTTCGACCATCCATGACACGCAGTCGGCGCTGGTGCTGGAAGATCTGATTGGCAAGTTCCTGCTCAATACCGTTGGCAAAGAAGCTAAATAAGGGGTTTCCATGATTTCTATCCTGCGACGCGGCTTGCTGGTGATTTTGGCGGCGCTGCCGTTGATGGCTGGCGCGGCTGCCCAGTCACCCAAAGAGGTGATTCAGGGCACCACCAATCAATTGTTGGCCGATCTGAAGGCCAACAAGGAGCAATACAAGGCCAATCCTAGTGCGTTCTACGATGCGCTCAATGCCAACCTGGGTCCGGTTGTGGACGCCGATGGCATTTCGAAAAGCATCATGACCGTCAAATATTCGCGCAAGGCCACCCCGGAGCAGATGCAGCGCTTCCAGGAAAATTTCAAACGCAGCCTGATGCAGTTCTATGGCAATGCCCTGCTCGAATACAACAACCAGGGCATTACCGTCGGCAATGCCAAGCTTGACGGTGATGATCGTGCCAGCGTCGACATGACGGTCAAGGGCAATAATGGCGCCGTCTACCCGGTGTCCTACACCCTGACCAAGCTGGGTGGCGAGTGGAAGGTGCGTAATGTCATCGTCAATGGCATCAACATCGGCAAACTGTTCCGTGATCAGTTCGCCGATGCCATGAACCGCAATGGCAATGACCTGGACAAGACCATCGACGGCTGGGCAGGTGAAGTGGCCAAGGCCAAGGAAACCGCCGACGAAGCAGTCGAGAAGCAAGCCCAATGAGTGATAGCGCCGTAACCATGAGCGAGCCGGGCGTCCTCAGCCTGGCCGGGGTGCTGGACCACCGCAGTGGTCCCACCTTGCGCAAGGAAGGCAAGGCCTTGATTGCTGCGTGCAAGGCCCAAGGCCTGGTGCTCGATTGTTCCAGGGTGGAAAAATCCAGCAGCGTCGGACTGTCGCTGTTGTTGGCGTTCATGCGCGATGGCAAGGCGGCCGGGAAGGCAGTCGAGTTGCGTGCGATGCCCCAGGACATGCGTGAAATCGCCGAGGTTTACGACCTCGATGAGGTGCTGGTCGGTCAATGATCGCCAGCCAGTAACTGGCCC
This sequence comes from Pseudomonas sp. DG56-2, assembly GCF_004803755.1. Taxonomy (NCBI): domain Bacteria; kingdom Pseudomonadati; phylum Pseudomonadota; class Gammaproteobacteria; order Pseudomonadales; family Pseudomonadaceae; genus Pseudomonas; species Pseudomonas sp. DG56-2. Next base: position 4,736,340 of record NZ_CP032311.1, on the reverse strand, counting down.
CTCTGTCAGAGTCTCCGATTACGGGGTTCGCAGGCGAGGGGCTTTTTTGTATGATGGCCGACCCGCGCGCACAGGGCGCCGATTGAGGTTGAGCATGCAGGCCGTAGAAGTTAAGAACTTCCTTGAAGAAAAGTTGCCGGGAACCCGGGTCGAAGTTGAAGGCGAAGGCTGCAACTTCCAGTTGAACGTGATCAGCGACGAGTTGGCGGCCCTGAGCCCGGTCAAGCGTCAGCAGCAGATCTATGCTCATCTTAATCCGTGGATCACCGATGGCAGCATCCATGCGGTAACCATGAAATTTTTCAGCAGCGCAGCCTGGGCTGAGCGCACCTGAGCCTAAATTGGCGGCGAGACAGAAATGGACAAACTGATTATTACTGGCGGTGTTCGCCTCGATGGCGAAATCCGCATTTCCGGTGCCAAGAACGCGGCTCTGCCGATTCTTGCCGGTACTCTGCTTTGTGATGGACCAGTAACGGTCGGCAACCTGCCGCACCTGCACGACATCACCACCATGATCGAGCTGTTCGGACGCATGGGCATCGAGCCTGTGATCGACGAAAAGCTCTCGGTTGAAATCGATCCGCGCACCATCAAGACCCTGGTCGCACCGTACGAGCTGGTTAAAACCATGCGTGCCTCGATCCTGGTTCTGGGCCCAATGGTCGCTCGTTTCGGCGAGGCCGAAGTGGCGCTGCCTGGCGGTTGCGCCATCGGTTCGCGTCCTGTCGACCTGCACATCCGTGGCCTTGAAGCCATGGGCGCGAAGATCGAGGTCGAAGGCGGCTACATCAAGGCCAAGGCGCCTGAAGGTGGCCTGCGTGGTGCACACTTCTTCTTCGACACCGTCAGTGTGACCGGTACCGAGAACATCATGATGGCCGCGGCCTTGGCCAAGGGCCGCAGCGTTCTGCAGAACGCCGCGCGTGAGCCGGAAGTGGTGGACCTGGCCAACTTCCTCAACGCCATGGGCGCCAAGGTTCAGGGTGCCGGTACCGATACCATCACTATCGATGGCGTCGAGCGTCTGGGTTCTGCAACCTACCGCGTCATGCCAGACCGTATTGAAACCGGTACCTACCTGGTCGCTGCTGCCGTCACCGGTGGCCGTGTCAAGGTCAAGGACACCGACCCGACCATACTTGAAGCCGTCCTTGAGAAGCTCAAGGAAGCCGGCGCCGAAGTCACCACCGGTGAAGACTGGATCGAGCTGGACATGCATGGCAAACGGCCAAAAGCCGTCAACCTGCGTACCGCTCCGTACCCGGCTTTCCCGACCGACATGCAGGCGCAGTTCATCTCTCTCAACGCGATTGCCGAAGGCACTGGCGCAGTGATCGAGACGATTTTCGAGAACCGTTTCATGCACGTCTACGAGATGCATCGTATGGGCGCATTGATCCAGGTCGAAGGCAACACCGCGATCGTTACCGGTACCAAGACCCTCAAGGGTGCTCCAGTAATGGCCACCGACTTGCGGGCCTCGGCCAGTCTGGTGCTGTCGGCCCTGGTCGCCGAGGGTGACACCTTGATCGATCGCATTTACCACATCGACCGTGGTTATGAGTGCATCGAAGAAAAACTGCAGATGCTGGGCGCCAAGATCCGTCGCGTACCGGGCTAGTCTGTTATCGGCGCAGGGACGCGCCAGCCAATTGCTGCACCGAATTGAATGCGGTCGGGCCAACTCAGGCCCGGCCGGCTGTAGCCGCATAAGGACCGACGTTTCCCATGTTGACCATCGCGCTATCCAAAGGTCGGATTCTCGACGATACCCTGCCACTGTTGGCAGAAGCGGGTATTGTTCCGACCGAAAACCCGGACAAGAGCCGCAAGCTGATCATTCCTACGACGCAGGACGATGTACGCCTGTTGATCGTACGCGCTACCGACGTGCCGACCTATGTCGAGCATGGCGCCGCCGATCTGGGTGTGGCCGGCAAGGACGTGCTGATGGAGTACGGCGGTCAGGGTCTCTATGAGCCGCTCGACCTGCAGATTGCTCAGTGCAAGCTGATGACTGCCGGCGCAATCGGCGCAGCCGAGCCCAAGGGCCGGTTGCGAGTGGCGACCAAGTTCGTCAACGTTGCCAAGCGCTACTATGCCGAGCAAGGCCGTCAGGTCGATATCATCAAATTGTACGGTTCGATGGAGCTGGCGCCGTTGATCGGTCTGGCTGACAAGATCATCGACGTCGTCGATACCGGCAATACGCTGCGCGCCAATGGCCTGGAACCCCAGGAAATGATTGCCACCATCAGCTCCCGGCTGGTGGTCAACAAGGCTTCGATGAAGATGCAGCATGCACGCATTCAAAGCCTGATCGACACCCTGCGCCAGGCTGTCGAATCGCGACACCGCGGCTGACCTCTGCGCGCGACCTTCGCTGTCGCGCCCGTCTATCCGCGTCATAGCCAATTTTCTCGGGTGCCCGCGCGGATGGACTGGTAGCTTAGGGTGCCTGAGCAATCGCCATTTATTGAGGCCCTCGCTATGACCACGTCCACTGCAATTGCCCGACTCAATGCCGCTGACCCGGATTTCGCCCGACATCTGGATCATCTGTTGAGCTGGGAAAGTGTGTCTGACGATACGGTCAACCAGCGTGTGCTCGACATCATCAAGGCTGTGCGTGAGCGCGGTGATGCGGCACTGGTGGAATTTACCCAGCGTTTCGATGGCGTGGATGCCAAATCGATCGATGACCTGATCCTCGGTCGTGAACGCCTGGAGCTGGCTCTGACACGCATTACCCAAGCTCAGCGCGAAGCCCTGGAAAAGGCTGCCAGCCGTGTGCGCAACTATCATGAACGGCAGAAGCAGGATTCCTGGAGCTATACCGAAGCCGACGGTACCGTGTTGGGCCAGAAGGTTACGCCACTGGATCGCGCCGGCCTCTACGTCCCGGGCGGCAAGGCATCCTATCCTTCCTCGGTGCTGATGAATGCGATTCCAGCCAAGGTGGCCGGTGTTGGTGAGGTCGTCATGGTGGTGCCAACCCCGCGCGGTGAAGTTAACGAGCTGGTGCTCGCAGCGGCCTGTATTGCCGGTGTCGATCGGGTGTTCACCATTGGTGGAGCGCAGGCGGTCGCCGCGCTGGCCTATGGCACCGAAAGCGTGCCGCAGGTAGACAAAGTGGTCGGGCCCGGCAACATCTACGTGGCTACTGCCAAGCGTCATGTATTCGGCCAGGTAGGTATCGACATGATTGCCGGACCTTCGGAGATCCTGGTGGTGTGTGACGGCCAGACCGACCCGGACTGGATTGCCATGGACCTGTTCTCCCAGGCTGAGCACGACGAAGACGCACAATCGATCCTGGTGAGCCCGGATGCCGCGTTTCTCGACAAGGTGGCGGCGAGCATCGACAAGCTGCTGCCGACCATGGAACGTGCCGAAATCATTAAAACGTCGATCAACGGCCGCGGTGCGCTGATCCAGGTACGTGACATGCAGCAAGCCATGGAGGTCGCCAACCGTATCGCGCCCGAACACCTGGAGCTTTCGGTAGCTGATCCACAAGCCTGGCTTCCACAGATTCGCCACGCCGGTGCGATCTTCATGGGGCGTCACACCAGCGAAGCGTTGGGTGACTACTGCGCAGGTCCAAACCACGTATTGCCGACCTCGGGCACCGCACGCTTCTCATCACCACTGGGGGTCTACGACTTCCAGAAGCGTTCGTCGATCATCTACTGCTCCGAACAGGGTGCATCGGAGCTTGGCCACACTGCGTCGATCCTGGCGCGCGGCGAATCGTTGACCGCCCACGCCCGCAGTGCTGAATACCGTATCGTTGCCGACAAAAAGGGGAACTGAGCATGAGTAAATTCTGGAGCCCCTTCGTCAAGGACCTGGTGCCTTACGTACCGGGTGAGCAACCGAAACTGGCCAGGCTGGTCAAGCTCAATACCAATGAAAATCCGTATGGCCCATCGCCAAAGGCGCTTGAGGCGATGCGTGGCGAGTTGAGCGACAATCTGCGTCTTTACCCCGATCCCAACAGCGATCTGCTCAAGCAGGCGGTAGCGAACTACTACGGGGTAAATGGCAACCAGGTGTTCCTGGGCAACGGCTCGGATGAAGTGCTGGCGCACATTTTCCACGGCCTGTTCCAGCACGGCGCGCCCTTGCTGTTCCCGGACATCAGTTACAGCTTCTATCCGGTCTACTGCGGTCTTTATGGCATTCCTTTCGAACAGGTTGCACTCGACGAGCAGTTCCAGATTCGTGTGGAAGATTATGCCAAGGCCAATGGCGGCATCATTTTCCCCAACCCTAACGCGCCTACTGGCTGCCTGTTGGCGCTGGATGCCATTGAGCACTTGCTCAAGGCCAACCCCAACTCGGTGGTGGTGGTCGATGAGGCCTACATCGACTTCGGTGGCGAAACGGCAATCAGCCTGGTGGATCGCTATGACAACCTGCTGGTCACTCAGACCTTGTCCAAGTCGCGCTCGCTGGCAGGCTTGCGAGTGGGTCTGGCAGTAGGGCATCCCGACCTGATCGAGGCTCTGGAGCGGATCAAGAACAGCTTCAACTCCTACCCGCTCGATCGCATGGCAATCGTCGGTGCGGCGGCGGCGTTCGACGATCGCGCCTACTTCGATGACACCTGCCGCAAAGTCATCGATAGCCGTGAAGCGCTGGTGGGCGAGCTTACTGCCCGTGGCTTTGAAGTGCTGCCTTCGGCCGCCAACTTCATTTTCGCCCGTCATCCGCAGCACGATGCCAGCGAATTGGCGGCGAAGCTGCGCGAGCAAGGGGTAATCGTGCGTCACTTCAAGCAAGCGCGTATTGCCCAATTCCTGCGCATTACTATCGGTACACCGGAGATGAATCAGGCATTGCTCGATGCGTTGAACTGACACTGCTACAAGTGGCTCGCGGGGCAAGCTCGCTCTCACAGGTTGGGAGCGGGCATGCCCCGCGATTGCTTTTACACATTCGAGAGGGGTATTCTCTCTCGCCTGAATTCATCCGATGATTGGATGTAAGTGCACATGACGCTACTCATCAAACGTTCTCTGGTCGAACAGGCTGTCGATCAACTCCGTCAACGCATTGCCAACGGTGCTTGGTCGATAGGGCAGCGTCTGCCTACCGAACCTGAACTGGCCACCGAGCTTGGCATCAGCCGCAACACTGTGCGCGAAGCTATGCGGGTGTTGGCGTTCAGTGGTCTGGTCGAAGTCCGCCAGGGCGATGGCAGCTATCTGCGTACTGCTGTCGATCCGCTGCAGGCGGTGCAGGCTTTGTCGCGCTGCAGCCTGGAGCAGGCACGCGAAGCCCGGCACATTCTGGAAGCTGAGGCGATTGGCCTGGCAGCCTTGCGCCGCACCGATGAAGACCTGCACGGCCTGCGTGAGGCACTCGCTCATAGCAGCGAGCATTTCCATGCAGACCTCGAGCGTTACGTAGACTGCGATCTGATCTTTCACCAACGCCTGGTCGACGCTGCGCACAATCCGGCCCTGAGTGAGTTGTATCGCTACCTCTCCGGCGTGGTGGCGGCGACGGTCCATCACAATTTGAGCCACGCTCCGCGCTGCCAGCTGGTTTTCGACCTGCATGGGCAGATTCTCGAGGCCATCGAACAACGTGATTCGGACAAAGCCAAAGCGCTGAGCCGAACCCTGATCAACGAATCCTGACCTTGCGAGACTGCCATGGCGCATGACACTACCCGATCCGCTCCAGTGGCCAGTGGCCCGGAGCTTGAAGAACTGTTGATCGATGCCGAAGTGGACGATGAACAGGTGCAGCAGCAACCTGTGATGTTGCTGCGGCCCTGGTTGCTTCTGGTCGGCCTGGTGCTGGTGGCCCTGAACCTGCGCCCGGCATTGTCGAGCATGGCGCCGTTACTCGGTCTGGTTTCCGAAAGCCTCGGCCTCAGTGCTTCTCAGGCTGGACTGCTGACGACCTTACCCGTGCTTTGCCTGGGTTTGTTCGCGCCGTTGGCGCCGGTACTGGCTCGGCGTTTTGGCAGTGAGCGAGTGATCCTCGGCATTCTCCTGACCTTGGCGGCGGGCATTGCCGTGCGCAGCGCATTTGGTGCCACCGGGGTGTTCGTTGGCAGTGTCATGGCCGGCGCCAGTATCGGTGTGATTGGTGTGCTGTTACCCGGTATCGTCAAGCGCGACTTTCCCAGGCACGCCGGCACCTTGACCGGGGTCTACACCATGGCGCTGTGCCTGGGGGCTGCGATGGCGGCGGGCGGCACGGTGCCGTTGAGTGAGCACTTGGGCAATAGCTGGGAGTTGGGCCTGGGTTTCTGGTTGATTCCGGCGCTATTCGCTGCGCTGGTATGGCTGCCTCAGGCGCGCCAGGGCCATGGGCCGCATCATGTGGCCTATCGAGTTCGCGGTCTGCTGCGTGATCCGCTGGCCTGGCAGGTAACGCTGTACATGGGATTGCAGTCGTCACTGGCTTACATCGTATTCGGCTGGTTGCCATCGATTCTTATCGGCCGTGGCCTGTCGCCGACCGAAGCCGGCCTGGTGTTGTCCGGCTCGGTGATTGTGCAATTGATCAGCTCACTCAGTGCGCCTTGGCTGGCAACGCGAGGGCAAGATCAGCGCCTGGCCATTGTGTTGGTCATGCTGTTGGCCCTGGCTGGCTTGTTTGGATGCCTCTATGCGCCGATTGAAGGCCTCTGGGGCTGGGCTGTGGTGTTAGGCCTGGGGCAGGGTGGTACCTTTGCACTGGCGCTGACGCTGATCGTGTTGCGCTCCAAAGACGCTCATGTGGCGGCCAATCTATCGAGCATGGCTCAGGGTGTAGGTTACACCTTGGCATCCATGGGGCCATTTGCCGTGGGGCTGGTGCATGACTTGACCGGCGGCTGGGATGCAGTCGGCTGGATCTTTGCCGTGCTGGGCGTCGGCGCCATTGGCTTTGGCTTGAAGGCTGGGCGCAATCTGCATGTTCAGGTGGTCAGTGAGCGTGTGTGAGGCCTCACGAGTCATGCATTAGTCGGCATTTTGGAGGTTGCCGCTATTCATCCGGCAAATGCTCGTAGCTTTTTGCCACTTGCGCAGACTATCGTGCGGGTCCCTCCCTTCGGAAACGGATCCGCCTCATGAGCGCTGGCAATTGTGCTTTGATCAATCGCTTCTATCAGGCTTTCCAACGCCTGGACGCAGAAGCCATGGTGGCGTGCTACAGCGATGACATCGTCTTCAGTGACCCGGCCTTTGGTACCTTGCGTGGTAAAGACGCTGGCGACATGTGGCGCATGCTGGTCACCCGCGCCAAGGACTTCTCCCTGACCTTTGACAGCGTGCGCGCTGATGAGCACAGCGCAAGTGCTCATTGGGTCGCTACTTACCTGTTCAGCCAGACCGGTCGTATCGTAATCAATGACATTCAGGCCCATTTCGTTTTGCGCGATGGAAAAATCTGCGAGCACCGGGACAGTTTCAGTCTGTGGCGCTGGTCGCGTCAGGCGTTGGGCACCTCAGGGCTGTTGCTGGGGTGGACGCCGTTGGTGCAGGGCAAGGTGCGTGCTCAGGCGCTCAAGGGCTTGCGAGCGTTTCAGGCAGGCCGCTGAGGCGTTAAGCTGTGCGCTTTACCCTTCGCAGTCGATACCGTGACAGAGCCTATTGCCCAAGCACTGAACAAATCCTGGTATGTCTATCTGGTTCGCGCGGCCAACGGTTCGTTGTATTGCGGGATCAGCGATAACCCGCAGCGGCGTTTCATTGCTCATCAAAAAGGCCAGGGTGCCCGCTACTTCAGTACCAGCCCGGCAGTGGCGCTGGTATACGTCGAGGCGTGGCCGGACAAGGCCGAGGCATTGCGTCAGGAGCGCCTGGTAAAGAAACTGCGCAAGAGCGCAAAGGAGGCCTTGGTGGCCTCCTGGCAGGGGCTCAGTCCTTGCGGCGCTTGAGCTGATCGGTGAGCTGCGTCGGCAGTCCCTTGATGATCAGCGTGCCATTCTCTTCGTCATATTCGATCTTCGAACCCAACAGGTGTGCTTCGAAGCTGATCGACAGGCCTTCAGCGCGTCCGGTGAAGCGGCGGAACTGGTTCAAGGTGCGCTTGTCAGCGGGAATCTCCGGTGACAGGCCGTAATCCTTGTTGCGAATGTGCTCGTAGAACGCGCGGGGACGATCCTCGTCAATCAACCCGGAAAGCTCTTCCAGGGTCACTGGTTCGCCGGCCTTGGTTTGACTGGTGGCGTAGTCGACCAGGGTCTGGGTTTTTTCCCGGGCGGCCTCTTCAGGCAGATCCTCGCTTTCGACAAAATCGCTGAAAGCCTTGAGCAAGGTACGGGTTTCGCCGGGACCGTCGACGCCTTCCTGGCAGCCGATGAAGTCGCGGAAGTACTCCGAGACTTTTTTGCCGTTCTTGCCTTTGATGAACGAGATGTACTGTTTCGACGCCTTGTTGTTCTGCCACTCCGAAAGGTTGATCCGCGCGGCAAGGTGCAACTGGCCAAGATCCAGGTGACGGGACGGAGTGACATCCAGCTCGGCGTTCACCGCCACGCCTTCACTGTGGTGCAGCAGGGCGATTGCCAGGTAGTCGGTCATGCCTTGCTGATAGTGGGCAAACAGGACGTGGCCACCCACCGACAGGTTGGATTCCTCCATCAGCTTTTGCAGGTGCTCGACGGCAACGCGGCTGAAGGCAGTGAAGGTGCTGCTATCTTCCAGGTATTCTTTCAACCAGCCGCTGAACGGATGGGCGCCGGATTCGGCGTGAAAGTAGCCCCAGGCTTTGCCCTGTTTGGCGTTGTAGCTGTCGTTGAGGTCGGCCAGAAGGTTTTCGATGGCGCCGGACTCGGTAAGCTCGGAGTCGCGAGCGTGCAGCACAGCAGGGCTGCCATCGGGTTTCTTGTCGATCAGGTGGACGATGCAATGACGGATCGGCATGGGATTCTCGGTTGAAAATGGGCGGTGCTGGCCGCGTTGCAAAGTTGCCAAGTGTACCTCAGGCCGAAGGTGATTCTGCGGCCAGATGTTGGCAGAAATGTCGGTTGTTCGTTTTTTGTTCAGTTTTTTGCGCTTTTTCGCGCAAACCCCCGAAAAACCTGCACATTTACCGTGTCAGCAGCGGATATTTATCCATTCCTGTGGTAGTTTTGCCCGGTCTTGCGCACCGTGTGTGGCGCATTGCTGGCAGACCGCTCGCGTCAGGTCGAACCAAACGTCTTTTTGCGTATCTACATACGCGATTGACATGGCTTTAACTCCGGACCGCTGGATACCCCGCAGGTCTGGCTCGATGACTGACGTAGCACTCTGCATACTCACTGAATTTGATAGGGAAGGAACACCACCATGGCATTGACCAAAGACCAACTGATCGCCGACATCGCCGAAGCTATCGACGCGCCGAAAACCACCGCGCGTAACGCTCTGGAGCAACTGGGTCAGATCGTTGCTGATCAACTGGAAAATGGCAGCGAAATCACTCTGCCAGGCATTGGCAAACTGAAAATCACCGAGCGTCCTGCCCGTACCGGCCGCAACCCTTCGACTGGCGCTGCCATCGAAATCGCTGCCAAGAAAGTTGTTAAGTTCGTGCCAGCCAAAGTGCTGACCGACGCTGTAAACAAGTAATTGTAAACAGCAAAAAAAACCGCGTCTGGTGTGAGCCAGGCGCGGTTTTTTTGTGCCTTGTGCTGGGCGCGCGCGTTACTTGCTCGCCCAGCGGGCTTGGCGGGCGCTGGCATCCTGGAAGGTCCAGGCCACCATCCGGCTTTGCTTCTGTCCTTGGCCCATCTCGACAATGCGCACTTCCTGAGCACCGGCCTTCTTCAATGCAGCTTCAATGCCGGGCAGGTTGGACGCCTTGGACACCAATGAGGTGAACCACATCACCTGTTTAGCAAGCGCAACGCTTTCAGCCACCAACTGGCTGACGAAACGGATTTCTCCGCCTTCGCACCAAAGTTCATTGTTCTGGCCACCAAAGTTGAGCACCGGCAACTTGCGCTTGGGGTCTGCCTTGCCCAGTGCGCGCCATTTGCGCTGGCTACCACGAGTGGCTTCCTCTCGCGAGGCGTGAAACGGCGGATTGCACAGGGTCAGGTCGTAACGCTCGTCGTCTTTTAGCAGGCCCATGAGAATGTGCTTGCGGTTGCTTTGCTGGCGCAGGCTGATGGCTTTGTCCAGGCCGTTGGCGTGCACGATGGCCTTCGCTGCCGCTAGCGCCGTGGCGTCGATGTCCGAGCCGAGGAAGCGCCAGCGGTAATCACTGTGGCCCAGCAACGGGTAGATGCAGTTGGCACCGACACCGATATCCAGGGCGCGTACCTGGGGCCCACGGGGGATTTCGCCGCCGTTGTCCAGGGCCAGCAGATCGGCTGCTACGTGAATGTAGTCGGCACGACCAGGAATTGGTGGGCACAGATAGTCGGCGGGAATATCCCACTGTTGGATACCGTACTGAGCCTTGAGCAGGGCACGGTTGAACACCCTGACTGCCTCGGGATTGGCAAAGTCGATACTGGGCTTGCCGTATGGATTGGTGATCATGAACTGGCCCAATTCAGGGCTACTCTTGATCAACTCGGGGAAGTTGTAACGGCCCTGGTGGCGGTTGCGCGGATGCAGGGTCGGTTTGTCAGGTGTCGTCATTTTAAGGTCCGGTGAAAAGCATCGCGGGTCAAGCCCGCTCCTACAGGGTGTCCTGTGGGAGCGGGCTTGACCCGCGATAGCATCACTGAAATCAGCGATGTTTACAGGGCGGCGATCCGTGCATGCTGCTCGGTGAAGTTGGCCAGGGCTTGTTCAGCCTCGGCCAGCTTGGCGCGTTCCTTGTCGATCACTGCTGGCGGCGCCTTGTCGACGAAGGCTGCGTTGGAAAGCTTGCCGCCCACACGCTGAACTTCGCCTTGCAGACGCTGAATTTCCTTGTTCAGGCGTGCCAGCTCGGCGTCCTTGTCGATCAGGCCAGCCATCGGCACCAGCACTTGCAGGTCGCCCACCAGCGCCGTGGCGCTCAGCGGTGCTTCGTCCTGTTCGCCCAATACGGTGAAGGACTCGATTTTCGCCAGCTTCTTCAGCAGCGCTTCGTTTTCCTGCAGACGGCGTTGGTCTTCGGCGTTGGCGTTCTTGAGGAACAATTGCAGCGGCTTGCCAGGGCCGATGTTCATTTCGCCACGGATGTTACGGACACCGAGCATCAATTCCTTGAGCCACTCGATATCGTCTTCGGCCGCCGCATCGATGCGGCTGTCATTGGCCACCGGCCATGGCTGCAGCATGATGGTCTTGCCTTCGGCACCGGCCAGCGGCGCGAGGCGCTGCCAGATTTCTTCGGTGATGAACGGCATGAACGGGTGCGCCAGGCGCAAGGCCACTTCCAGCACTCGCACCAGGGTGCGGCGGGTGCCACGGGCGCGCTCGACCGGGGCGTTTTCGTCCCACAGCACAGGCTTGGACAGTTCCAGGTACCAGTCGCAATACTGGTTCCAGATAAACTCGTAAAGCGCCTGTGCAGCCAGGTCGAAGCGGAACTGCTCCAACTGGCGGGTGACTTCGGCTTCGGTACGCTGCAACTGAGAAATGATCCAGCGGTCAGCCAGCGACAGCTCGTAGGCTTCGCCGTTCTGGCCACAGTCTTCACCTTTGTCCAGCACGTAGCGGGCGGCGTTCCAGATCTTGTTGCAGAAGTTGCGATAGCCTTCTACGCGGCCCATGTCGAACTTGATGTCACGACCGGTAGATGCCAGCGAGCAGAAGGTGAAGCGCAGGGCATCGGTGCCATAGCTGGCGATGCCTTCGGGGAACTCGGCCTTGGTCTGCTTGGCGATTTTTTCGGCCAGCTTGGGTTGCATCAGGCCGCTGGTGCGTTTTTCCAGCAGTTCATCCAGGGTAATGCCGTCGACAATGTCCAATGGGTCAAGGACGTTGCCCTTGGACTTGGACATCTTCTGGCCCTGGCCATCGCGAACCAGGCCGTGAACGTACACGGTCTTGAACGGAACTTGCGGGGTGCCATCCTCGTTCTTCACCAGGTGCATGGTCAGCATGATCATCCGGGCAACCCAGAAGAAAATGATGTCGAAACCGGTGACCAGTACATCGGTGGAGTGGAAGGTCTTGAGGAATTCGGTCTGCTGCGGCCAGCCCAGAGTCGAGAAGGTCCACAGGCCCGAGCTGAACCAGGTATCGAGTACGTCGTTGTCCTGATTCAGGACAACCTCGGCGCCGAGGTTGTGCTTGCTGCGAACCTCTTCTTCGCTGCGGCCTACATAAACCTTGCCGGACTCGTCGTACCAGGCAGGAATGCGGTGGCCCCACCACAACTGACGGCTGATGCACCAGTCCTGGATGTCACGCATCCACGAGAAGTACATGTTTTCATACTGTTTAGGCACGAACTGGATACGGCCATCTTCAACGGCGGCAATGGCAGGCTCGGCCAGCGGTTTGGTCGACACGTACCACTGGTCGGTCAGCCAAGGCTCGATGACAGTGCCCGAGCGGTCGCCTTTCGGCACTTTAAGGGCGTGGTCATCGACGCTTACCAGCAGGCCGGCGGCGTCGAAGTCGGCGACGATCTGCTTGCGCGCAACAAAACGGTCAAGGCCAGCGTACTGGGCGGGCAGGGTGGCGTCGACGCTTTCGTTGACGCTGCCGTCGAGATTGAATACCTGGGCAGCAGGTAATACGAAGGCGTTCTTGTCGAAGATATTGAGCAGTGGCAGGTTGTGGCGCTTGCCGACTTCATAGTCGTTGAAGTCGTGGGCCGGGGTGATCTTCACGCAACCGGTACCGAACGCCGGGTCACAGTAGTCGTCGGCGATGATCGGGATGCGACGGCCAACCAGCGGCAACTCGACAAACTTGCCGATCAGTGCCTTGTAACGTTCGTCTTCGGGGTTAACGGCAACGGCGGCGTCGCCGAGCATGGTTTCCGGACGGGTAGTTGCAACCACCAGGTAGTCTTTGCCGTCGGCGGTCTTGGCACCGTCAGCCAGTGGGTAACGCAGGTTCCACAGGTGACCTTTCTCGTCGTGGTTCTCCACTTCGAGATCGGAGATCGCCGTGTGCAGCTTGGTGTCCCAGTTGACCAGGCGCTTACCGCGGTAGATCAAGCCGTCTTCGTGCAGGCGCACGAAGGCTTCCTTGACCGCTTCGGACAGGCCGTCGTCCATCGTGAAACGCTCACGGCTCCAGTCGACGGAGGAGCCCAGGCGGCGGATCTGACGGCTGATGTTGCCACCGGACTGATCTTTCCATTCCCAGACTTTTTCCAGGAACTTGTCGCGGCCCAGGTCGTGGCGGCTCTGGCCTTTGGCTTCAAGCTGACGCTCGACCAGCATCTGGGTAGCGATACCGGCGTGGTCGGTGCCCGGCTGCCACAGGGTGTTGCGGCCCTGCATACGACGGAAACGGATCAGGGCGTCCATGATCGCGTTGTTGAAGCCATGACCCATGTGCAGGCTGCCGGTTACGTTCGGCGGCGGAATCATGATTGTGTAGGCATCGCCCGCGCCTTGCGGAGCGAAATAATTCTCTGACTCCCAGGTGTTGTACCAGGAAGTTTCAATGGCGTGCGGCTGGTAGGTCTTATCCATGCGCGGCGGGACCCTATGGCATTTATTCAGGAAAGCCGGAGAGTATAACGAAGCGGCAAGCTTCAAGCGACAAGCTCAGCGCGCCGCACGGCGCTTGAAGCTTGCCGCTATTGCCTATTGATTGAGCAGGCGTTCGAGCCGGGCATCGAGGCGACGCTTGATTTCGTTCTCGATGTGCGGGGTAAAGTCGTTGATCACGTCCTGCATGATCAACTGCGCCGCCGCGCGCAGTTCGCTATCAAGGTGCAGCAGGGTTTCCTGACGCTTTGCCTGTGGGTCGGCTGGCGCTTGCGGTGTGGGTTCTGTTGCCACCACAGGGGCTGGATCGGCTTCTTCGAGCAGTAGTGGAATCTGCTCTTCGACGGTCTCGGTCAGCAGTGGTGGCTCGAGAGACTCATCGCCCAGCAATTGGCGAATCGATTCGAGGTCGTCCAGCAGGTGGGCGGATTGGGGCAAGGGAGTGGGTTTGTCCATTGTCTTCAGAGTCGCTGTAAGCGGTGATCTTGCAGAGCATAGCCCTGTTCGCGATAGAAACGGAAACTCTCTCGGGCGGCCTGGCGGATCGTTGGCTCTTCGACAACGATCTCGGCAATGCGGGCAAAGCGCGCGGCGAACGGAGCCACCTTCAGATCAAGGTTGATCAGCAGGTCCGTGTGGCTGCCGCAGTCAGCACCGAGCCCCAGCACGACACCGCCCAGAGCGAACTCTTCGGCGTTGTTGTGTGGTACGAACGTCTCAGCCTTGAACGCCCACAGGCGCGCGTCCAGATCGTCACGCTGGGCGGCATCGGCACAGTGCAGGTAGACCTGATGGCCCATGCGCCAGGCTTTCTCGCAGAGTTTGCAGGCAAAATCCAGGCGCGCCGACGGCGCGTCACTGGGCAGAATATAAAAGTCGACTTTACTCATGATTAGCGGGCCGGCCGGCTACGCCCGAATGGGCGCAGGCGGCAGGCACTGTCTCAGACGTTGGCGCGGTCGAGCAGGTATTGGGTCAGCAGCGGGACCGGACGGCCAGTGGCGCCTTTGTCCTTGCCGCCACTGATCCAGGCGGTACCGGCGATATCCAGGTGCGCCCAGTTGTAGGCCTTGGCAAAGCGCGACAGGAAACAGCCAGCGGTTATGCTGCCTGCCTTGGGGCCGCCAATGTTGGCGATGTCGGCAAACGGGCTGTCGAGTTGCTCCTGGTACTCGTCGAACAGAGGCAACTGCCAGGCGCGGTCGTCAGCGCGCTTGCCGGCGTCGAGCAACTGGTTGATCAGATCGTCGTTGTTGCCCATCAGGCCCGAGGTGTGGCTGCCCAGGGCGACGATGCAGGCACCGGTGAGGGTGGCGATGTCGATCACTGCCTGAGGCTTGAAGCGCTCTGCGTAGGTCAGGGCATCACACAGTACCAGGCGGCCTTCGGCGTCGGTATTGAGGATTTCGACGGTCTGACCGCTCATGGTGGTAACGATGTCGCCTGGACGGGTGGCGCCGCCGCTTGGCATATTTTCGGCACAGGCCAGCAGGCACACCAGGTTGATCGGCAGTTGCAGTTCGAGCACTGCACGCACAGTGCCGAAGACACTGGCAGCACCACCCATGTCATATTTCATTTCGTCCATGCCGGCACCGGGCTTGAGGCTGATGCCACCGGTATCGAAGGTGATGCCTTTGCCCACCAGCACGTAGGGCTTCTCGCTTTTCTTGCCACCCTGATAGTTGAGCACGATCAGGCGTGGTGGCTGGTCGCTACCCTGGCCTACGGCGTAGAAGGCGCCCATGCCCAGTTCCTTGATTTTTTTCTCATCAAGGACTTCGACCTTTAGACCCTTGTAGGCCTTGCCCAGACCTTTGGCCTGTTCGGCGAGGAAGCTTGGGTGGCAGACGTTAGGTGGCAGGTTGCCCAGGTCACGGGCAAGGCTCATGCCGGAGGCAATGGCGCTAGCGTGCTTGACGGCGCGCTGGACCTCGGCGGCACCGGCCTTGTCGGCCAGCAAGGTGATTTTCTTCAGGGCGCGAGGCTCGGCTTTTTTACTCTTGAACTGGTCGAAGACGTACTCGCCATCGAGCAGGGTCTCGGCCAGCAGGCGCGATTGGCTGTAGAAAGCATCGCGGCCGGTCACTGCCACTTCGTCCAGTGCCAGCACCGCGTCGCTGCCGTTGAGGCCCTTGAGTACGTTCAGCACGCAAGAAACCACTTTGCGCCAGCTGCGGTCTCCCAGTTCGTTGTCCTTGCCGGTGCCAACCAGTAGAACCCGTTCGGCCTTGAGGTTGGGCAGGCCTTGCAGCAGCAGGGTCTGGCCCAGCTTGCCGGTCAGGTCGCCACGCTTGAGAACAGCGCTCAGCGCGCCGGCGCAGGCTTCATCGACAGCCTTGGCGCTGGCGCCAAGCTTGCGCCCTTCGCCCACCCCAAGCACCAGGGTGGCGGTTTTCAAGGATGCAGCGGCTACACTTTTTACAACCAGTTCCATGTCAGGGTCCCCGAATGATCTGTCTTTGCGCGTTGTCTATGCAGGCGCTTGAGCGAGCTGGCCGCGTACTCGCGCACCAGTGAGAAAGCTGCCAGTTTGAGCCTGCTCGGACCGCCCTGACAACCCCGTTGACCACGCATTGTGCGTCGCCAGTGACAGGCACGGCCAATCACAGGATAATGCGCCAACTTTTGTGCAGGTTCGCTCAGGCGAGCCAGCAACTATCTTGGCTGTTATGGATTTCTTGTTTGGCTGTCCGAGCCTGACAACCCAGGAGTGTCTGGTTTGATCGTCTTCCGATATCTATCCCGCGAGGTCCTGGTGACCTTGAGTGCCGTCAGCGCCGTGCTGCTGGTGATCATCATGAGCGGGCGCTTCATCAAGTACCTGGCCCAGGCGGCCCAGGGCATACTCGATCCGGGTGTGCTTTTTCTGATCATGGGCTACCGCCTGCCGGGTTTCCTGCAACTGATCCTGCCTCTGGGGCTGTTCTTGGGAATTCTCCTGGCCTACGGTCGCCTTTACCTTGAGAGCGAGATGACCGTGCTCTCGGCCACCGGCATGAGCCAACAGCGATTGCTGGGCATGACCATGGCGCCAGCTGCACTGGTGGCCTTGCTGGTCGCCTGGTTGAGCCTGGGCCTGGCACCGCAGGGCGTTACCAAGGTTGCGCAGATCATCAATCAGCAGGATGCCCTGACCGAGTTCGATACCTTGGTACCGGGCCGTTTCCAGACCTTGCGCGATGGCAGCCGTGTGACGTACACCGAACAATTGTCTGAAGATCGTGGCAACCTGGCGGGTGTGTTTATCTCCGAGAAGCGTTTCTCCCAGGACAAGACCAAGGAGCGTGCACCCTCGGTATTGGTGGCTGAAAAGGGTCGCCAGGAAATCGGTGCCGACGGCAACCGTTACCTGATCCTGGAAAACGGCTATCGCTATGATGGCAACCCAGGACAGGCCGACTACCGTGCCATCAAGTACGACACCTATGGCGTATTGCTGCCCAAGCCCGAGGTCAGCGAAGAAATCACTGATCGCGAGGCCATTCCAACTTCCGAGTTGTTTGCCAGCGACGGGCGCCGCGAGCGTGCCGAGCTGCAATGGCGTCTGTCGTTGCCACTGCTGGTATTCGTCGTAACCCTGTTGGCAGTGCCATTGTCACGGGTCAATCCTCGCCAGGGTCGCTTCCTCAAGCTGCTGCCGGCAATTCTTCTGTATATGGCGTATCTGACCATGCTGATTGCCGTGCGCGGTGCCCTGGAAAAAGGCAAGTTGCCGATCGGCCTTGGCATCTGGTGGGTCCACGGACTGTTCCTGCTCATCGGCCTGGGCTTGATGTATTGGGAGCCATTGCGCCTCAAGCGTGCCGCGCGTCGTGCGGAGGTGGCCCATGGTTAAGCTCGACCGCTACATCGGCAGGAGTGTGCTGGTGGCCATTCTTGCCGTGCTCGGGATCATCCTGGGCCTGGCATCGCTGTTTGCCTTTATCGATGAGATGGGCGATATCACGGACAGCTACACCCTGATGGATGCGGGCAACTTCGTGTTGCTGACCGCGCCGCGGCGCCTTTACGACATGCTGCCAATGGCAGCCCTGATCGGTTGCCTGATCGGCCTGGGCAGCCTGGCCAGCAGCAGCGAACTGACCATCATGCGTGCTGCCGGGGTTTCCATCGGACGCATCGTCTGGGCGGTCATGAAGCCCATGCTGGTACTGATGCTCGCCGGTATCCTGATCGGTGAGTATCTGGCCCCAGTAACCGAAAACAAAGCCCAGGCCGACCGCTCCCTGGCTCAGGGCAGTGGTAACGCCCAGAGCTCCAAGCGCGGTATGTGGCACCGCCAGGGCGACGAATTCGTGCACATCAACTCGGTGCAGCCCAATGGCCTGCTGTACGGGGTAACCCGCTACCGCTTCGATAACGAACGGCACCTGGTTACCTCGAGTTTTGCGCGCCGTGCGCAATACCAGGAAGACCACTGGCAGTTGAGTGACGTGACCACCACGCATTTTCGTGGTGACCACACCGAAGTCGTCAAGGCGCCGGCAGAGCGCTGGGATGTTACGGTTACCCCGCAACTGCTCAACACCGTGGTGCTGGCACCAGAATCTCTATCGATTACAGGCTTGTGGGATTACATCCATTATCTGTCCGACCAGGGCCTGAACAATGCTCGCTACTGGCTGGCTTTCTGGACCAAGGTGTTGCAGCCGATGGTTACCGCTGCGCTGGTGCTCATGGCTATTTCCTTCATCTTCGGTCCGTTGCGTTCGGTGACCTTGGGTCAGCGAGTGTTTACCGGTGTACTGGTAGGCTTTGTATTCCGCATTGCCCAGGACCTGCTGGGCCCGTCCAGCCAGGTATTCGGTTTCCCACCGCTGCTGGCGGTAGTGATACCCGCGGCGATCTGTGCGGGTGCAGGATTGTGGATGCTGCGTCGAGCGGGTTGAGTACACGCGCGTAAAAAAGCCGACCCCAGGGTCGGCTTTTTTGGGCCTGTCACTTTTTGCTCTTGGGCAACTGAACCAGTTGCGTCTCGGAGTACATGTCATGCCAGGTACGCTGGCGCTTGTCGAGCAGCGACCATATGAAGCCCAGGCCCAGGCACAACCAGGAGGCGATGGAGACGACGAAACGCAACAGGGCCTGCCACAGGCTGATGCCACTGCCGTCGGCGTTCTGTACGCGAATGCGCCATACCTGCATGCCGAGCGTCTGTCCGCCGTGGGTCCAGAACTTGGCGAAAAACCCGAATAGCACGAACAGCAGCACCGTCGACAGCAGCGGATCACCGTCCAATGCGCCGGCATCGGTCATTGCGCGCATTTGCGCTTCTCCGATAATCGCCATCTGGATCATTTTGTAGATGCCAGCGGTCACGATCAGCAATGCGGTACACAGAAGAAAGTCATAGAACATGGCAGCCAGGCGCCGGCCGAGGCCGACGGTGGGGTAATCACCCTGGGGCTGCAACAACTGCTTGGGCATACTAAGTGCCCTCCTTGGGCAAAAGGAGCCATTCTACGGAATTGCGCGGAAAAATCGTTGCCCTGTGGCACGGTTTAGCTGCCAGGTTGTTTTCGCCGTGCCAGTGCGTGGTCACCGAGCGCGCACAAAAAAGCCCCTGCTGTTGCCAGCAGGGGCCTCTTTGTTGAGGAAGATCAGCCTTCGGCTTGAACTTCGTCAGCCTGCATGCCTTTCTGGCCTTGCACGGCGATAAAGGTAACTTTCTGGCCTTCTTTCAGGCTCTTGAAGCCGTTACCCTGGATAGCGCGGAAGTGTACGAACAGATCCGGACCGCTTTCTGGAGTGATGAAACCAAAACCTTTCTCGTCGTTAAACCACTTGACGGTACCGCTCTGACGTTGGGACATTGTCTTATTTCCTTTGAAACTTAGAATTAGTAACAGCTTCTTCCAAATGAAAGAGTACTGGGCTGGGTTGCAGGAAAGTAAGAGACGTCGAACGGGTTGTAGCAAATCTCAGCGCTACTGCCCAGGTCACGAACCATAGCGACCCATGCAAACACAGTGCAGTGACTCTACGCTAACTCAGTTGGCAAAAACAAGCCCTGGAAGCCGCTCCCTCTCTACCTTTTAGCTGTCCTTCGGTCGATTTTTTTTTGCTCATTCCAGACCGTGCAGAGGCGCTTTTCGAAAGTTATAAAACACGTTCGAATTCGAAAATCCGAACGCGTTATGACACAAAGTTTCAACTATCGTTTCAGCCCCGGTAATAGCGTTGGGCAACGAACGGCATCTTGCTAACTTTCATCGCGACCCGCTTACCGCGAACAATAGCCCAGACCGGTGTATCAATTGCGCTATGGGCAGTATCGAGATAACCCATTGCCACCGGCGCGGTCAGGGTTGGACCGAAACCACCGCTGCAAACTTTACCGATGACCGAACCGGCTTCATCGACAATCTCTGCCTCTTCACGTACCGGTGTGCGCTCTTGTGGCAACAAGCCCACACGCTTGCGAACGACGCCGTTCTTCTGCTGGGCGAAAATCTGCTCGGCACCTGGGAACCCCCCTGCGCGTTCGCCATCGGTGCGGCGCACCTTGGAAATTGCCCACAGCAGACTGGCCTCGATAGGGGTGGTCTGGGTGTTCATATCGTGGCCGTACAGGCACAGGCCGGCTTCAAGGCGCAAGGAGTCGCGAGCACCGAGGCCGATTGCCGCTACTTCTGGTTCTTCCAGCAGTCGGCGGGCCAGGGCGTCGACCTGCTCGGCCGGAACGGAAATTTCGAAGCCGTCTTCACCGGTGTAGCCGGAGCGGCTGACGAAGCAGTCGGCGCCAAGCAGTTGCACAGGCTTGAATTGCATGAAGGTCATGGTGGCTACTTCTGGTGCCAGGCGCTCGAGCACATTGACTGCCTTCGGGCCTTGCAGGGCCAGCAGTGCGCGTTCTTCGAACAATGGCTGGATCTGGCACTGTTCGCCAATGTGCTTGCGCAGGTGGGCCAGGTCCTGGTCCTTGCAGGCGGCGTTGACCACCAGGAACAGTTCATCGTTGCCCAGGTTGGCAACCATCAGGTCGTCCAGGATGCCACCCTGTTCGTTGATGAACATTGCGTAGCGTTGCATACCCACTGGCAGATCGATGATATCCACCGGAACCAGGGTTTCCAGCGCCTTGGCAGCGTTAGCGCCGGTCAGCCGGATCTGGCCCATGTGTGAGACATCGAACAGACCCGCCTGTTCACGGGTATGCAAATGCTCCTTCATCACGCCCAGAGGGTATTGGACCGGCATGTCGTAGCCTGCGAAAGGCACCATGCGTGCGCCCAGTTCCAGATGCAGGGCATGCAACGGGGTCTTGTGCAGCGTTTCGGTGGACATTGATGACTCCTTGGGACTTGAGAGGGTGTCAACATTCAATGATGTTGACGGCCAGACCGCCGCGGGCGGTCTCCTTGTATTTGCTTTTCATGTCGGCGCCGGTCTGGCGCATGGTGCGAATGACCTTGTCGAGAGAAACAAAATGCTGACCATCACCCCGCAGGGCCATTCGCACCGCATTGATAGCCTTCACCGAGCCCATTGCGTTGCGCTCGATGCAAGGCACCTGAACCAATCCTCCAATTGGATCGCAGGTCAGGCCCAGGTTGTGTTCCATGCCAATTTCGGCGGCGTTCTCCACCTGTTGCACGCTGCCACCCATGACTTCGCACAGAGCGCCGGCAGCCATTGAACAGGCGACCCCGACTTCGCCCTGACAGCCGACTTCGGCACCGGAGATCGAAGCATTTTCCTTATAGAGAATGCCGATGGCCGCCGCGGTCAGCAGAAAGCGCACGACGCCATCTTCATTGGCTCCGTTGATAAAGCGCATGTAGTAATGCAGTACCGCAGGCACGATTCCGGCGGCGCCGTTGGTGGGGGCGGTAACCACGCGTCCGCCGAAGGCGTTTTCTTCGTTTACCGCCAGTGCGTAGAGGTTGACCCAGTCCAGTACCGAGAGGGCATCACGCAGGCTTGCTTCGGGGTTGCTGCAGAGCTGGCGGTACAGCGCGGCTGCCCGGCGCTTGACCTTCAGTCCACCCGGCAGGATGCCTTCGTTGCGGCAACCGGCGGCCACGCAGTCCTGCATCACTTGCCAGATACGCAACAGCCCGCTGCGGGTTTCGCTTTCCGTACGCCAGGCCGCTTCATTGGCCAGCATCACCTGGCTGATCGAGAGGTTCTGTGCAGTGCAGTGGCCAAGCAGTTCCTTGGCAGTCTTGAACGGGTAGGGCAGGACGGTGCTATCTTCGACGATACGGTCGGCACCAGCGGCGTCTTCATCAACGACAAAGCCTCCGCCCACCGAGTAATACTCGCGGCTACGGATTTGCAGGCCGGCGCTGTCGAAGGCGCGGAAAATCATGCCATTGGGATGGTAGGCCAAGGGCTTGCGAATCATCGCCAGGTGTTGCTTCTCGATGAATTCAATGTCGTGCTCGCCCAACAGCTTGAGCCTACCGCAGCTGCGGATGGCCTGCAGGCGAGTGGGGATGGTTTCGGTATCGACGCTGTCTGGATGTTCGCCTTCGAGGCCCAGAATCACGGCCTTGTCGCTGCCGTGCCCCTTGCCGGTGGCACCCAGCGAACCATACAGCTCGACTTTAACGCTGGTAGTGGCCTTTAGCAGATCGTCGCGGCGCAGTCCTTCGGCAAATCGCGCAGCGGCGCGCATCGGGCCGACGGTATGAGAACTGGAGGGGCCGATGCCGATCTTGAACAGGTCGAAGACGCTAAGTGACATGGTTGTGCCCTCGTGATGGTGAAGGGATTCGCGGGGCAAGCCCGCGCCCACAGTCTGCGTGTGGGCGCGCGCTTTACCCGCGATCAGCCCCCTCAAACGTCCTGGTAGCTCTCGATCGATGGGCAGGCACACACCAGGTTGCGGTCACCGAAGACGTTGTCGACGCGACCGACCGGTGGCCAGTACTTGCCTTCGACCAGCGTAGCTACCGGGTACACCGCTTGTTCGCGGCTGTACGGATGGCTCCACTCGCCAGCAATTTCGGCAGCGGTGTGCGGGGCGTTCTTCAGCGGGTTGTCATCCTTGTCCAGGCTGCCGTTTTCAACCGCACGAATTTCTTCGCGGATTCGGATCATTGCCTCGCAGAAGCGATCCAGCTCTTCCTTGGACTCGCTTTCAGTCGGTTCGATCATCAGCGTACCCGCTACCGGGAACGACATGGTCGGAGCGTGGAAGCCGAAGTCGATCAAGCGCTTGGCGACGTCGTCAACGCTGACACCGCTGCAGTCCTTGATGGGACGCAGGTCGAGGATGCACTCATGCGCCACCAGACCGTTGCTGCCGGTGTACAACACAGGATAGTGCTCTTCCAGGCGACGGGCGATGTAGTTGGCATTGAGGATGGCCATTTGCGAGGCACGTTTAAGACCGGCGCCGCCCATCATGCGGATGTACATCCAGGTGATGGGCAGAATGCTGGCGCTGCCGAACGGTGCAGCGCAGACCGCGCCTTGCTTGTTCTGCATGTGGCCGTGGCCAGGCAGGAACGGCGCCAGGTGCGACTTGACGCCAATCGGGCCGACACCCGGACCGCCACCGCCATGCGGAATGCAGAAAGTCTTATGCAGGTTCAGGTGCGAGACGTCGCCGCCGAACTTGCCCGGGGCGCAAAGACCGACCATGGCGTTCATGTTGGCACCGTCGATGTAAACCTGACCGCCGTTGTCATGGATGATCGCGCAGATTTCGCCGATGGCTTCCTCGAACACACCATGAGTCGACGGGTAGGTGATCATCAGTGCCGCGAGGTGTTCGCGGTGCTCGATAGCCTTTGCACGCAGGTCGTCGATATCGACGTTTCCACGTGCATCACAGGCGGTTACCACCACACGCATGCCAGCCATATGGGCGGTGGCCGGGTTGGTACCGTGCGCCGAAGACGGAATCAGGCAGATGTCGCGTCGGGCATCGCCGCGGCTCTGGTGGTAGGCGCGAATGGCCAGCAGGCCTGCGTATTCGCCTTGCGAGCCGGCGTTGGGTTGCAGCGACACAGCGTCATAACCGGTGGCGGCGCAGAGCATGGCCTCTAACTCGTCGGTCAGTTGCTGGTAGCCCTGGCTTTGCTCGGCGGGGGCAAACGGGTGCAGGTTGCCGAACTCGGCCCAGGTGACCGGGATCATTTCGCTGGCGGCGTTGAGCTTCATGGTGCATGAGCCCAACGGAATCATGGTGCGGTCCAGCGCCAGGTCCTTGTCGGCCAGACGGCGCAGGTAGCGCATAAGCTCGGTTTCGCTGTGGTAGCGATTGAATACCGGGTGTTCGAGGATTGCAGATTGGCGCAGCAGAGTGACAGGCAGTTGCACCTGAACGTTGGCGGCGAGGACCGCGAAGTCGGGTACGACGTTGCCATCGGCAAACAGCTGCCAGAGTGTTTCCACGTCTGCCTGAGTGCTGGTTTCATCCAGCGACAGGCCCAGGCGTTGGCTGTCGATCTGGCGCAGGTTCAGGCGTTGGGCGCGCGCCTGCTCATGCAGGGTTGCAGTGGCGGTGCCGGTGACCAGGGTCAGGGTGTCGAAGAACGCTTGGTTTTCGACGCTGGCGCCAAGCTGCTTGAGGCCCGCGGCGAGAATCGCGGTCAAGGCATGGGTGCGGCCTGCGATTTGCTTCAGACCCTGTGGGCCGTGGTAAACGGCATACATGCTGGCAATGTTGGCCAGCAGTACTTGGGCGGTGCAGATGTTGCTCGTCGCCTTTTCGCGTCGGATATGTTGCTCGCGGGTCTGCATCGCCAGACGCAGGGCGGTCTTGCCGAAGCGGTCGATCGAAACACCGACCAGGCGACCTGGCATGTCGCGCTTGAACGCATCGCGGGTAGAGAAATAGGCCGCATGCGGGCCACCGAAGCCCAGCGGCACACCGAAGCGCTGGGCGCTGCCGATGGCGACGTCGGCGCCGAACTCGCCAGGCGGGGTCAGCAGGGTCAGTGCCAGCAGATCAGCGGCAACCGCGACCAGGGCATTGGCTGCGTGCAAGCGTGCCACCAGTTCGCTGTAGTCGAAAACTTCGCCATTGCTGGCTGGGTACTGCAACAGGGCACCGAAGAAGGCGCTGACATCGTCGAGCTCGCGCTCGTCGCCTACCACCACCTCGATGCCCAACGGCTCGGCACGGGTGCGCAGCACATCGAGGGTTTGAGCATGGCAATGCACGGAGGCGAAGAAGGTGTGGCTACCTTTGTTCTTGCTGAGGCGTTTGCAGAAGGTCATGGCTTCGGCAGCAGCAGTGGCTTCGTCGAGCAGCGAAGCGTTGGCAATCGGCAGGCCAGTGAGGTCGCTGATCATGGTCTGGAAGTTCAGCAGCGCTTCGAGGCGGCCTTGGGAAATTTCTGGCTGATACGGGGTGTAGGCGGTGTACCAGGCCGGGTTTTCCAACAGGTTGCGCAGGATCGGCGCGGGGGTGTGGCAGTTGTAGTAACCCTGGCCGATGAAATTCTTGAACAGTTGGTTGTTGCCAGCGATGGCTTTGAGCGAGGCCAGGGCATCGGCTTCGCTTTGGCCTGCGCCCAGCTCCAGCACACTGGTGCCCTTGATGCTGTCGGGAATGACCGCGGCACTCATGGCTTCCAGGGAGTCGAAACCCAGGGTCGCGAGCATTAGTTGCTCGTCATTCTGGCGTGGGCCGATATGGCGGGCGATGAATTCGTTGGCAGTGCCCAGGTTGATGGTCATGGTGATTCCTCAGGCGTCAGCGTTGGCTTTGATCAGGCGGTCGTAGGCATCCTGGTCGAGCAGTTGCGCAACGGCGTCGGCATCGGCTGGAATGAAGCGGAAGAACCAGCCTTCGCCCAGTGGGTCTTCGTTGACCAGCTCTGGGTTGTCTGCAAGTTGGTCGTTGACAGCGACCACTTCACCGCTCAGTGGCATGTACACGCCGCTGGCAGCCTTTACCGATTCTACGGTCGAGGCTTCAGCACCCTGCTCGTAGCTTTGCAGTTCCGGCAACTGCACATAGACCACATCACCCAAGGCGTTCTGAGCGAAGGCGGTAATGCCGACAGTAACGCTGCCGTCAGCTTCGGTCCGCAGCCATTCGTGATCTTCGGTAAAACGCAACTCGCTCATGGAAACTCCTCAAGGGTAGGCGTGGCCCAGGTTCGGCGCTGAGCCCTGATAATGAGCGTTGTCTCTGCAATTTCACTGCCATTTATAAAAATGTGTTTAAAAACAATAGGATATGAAATTTATGAGCTGAGTGTGCGTCTGGGCCGTAGCGAAATCGCTACACCGCAGTGTAGGAAAAAAAGCTTAAAGGGATCAGAACCTTGCAGGGCAACGTTTCCCTTGCCCTGTACTGAAATCGCTACGCTGTAGCGTTTTCAGTACAGGGCGTTAGGGCTCAAACCTTGGTGGGAATGCCGTATTTTCGCAGGCGATGGGCGATAGCGGTGTGCGAGGTCTGCAAACGATTGGCCAGTTGGCGAGTTGAGGGGTAACTGGTGTAGAGCTTTTCCAGTAGAGTGCGTTCGAAGTCCTCCACGGCCTGTTCCAGGCTGCTCACCTCGCTATTGTGGTTGCGGGCTACCGAAGTGCCAGCAATATCCAGATCGCCGATGTCGACCACATTGCTTTCGCAGATGGCCGCAGCGCGAAAAATCACGTTTTGCAGTTGGCGGACATTGCCCGGCCAACGGTTGTCGAGCAGGGCTGCATAGGTACCCGCAGCCAGCCGGCATAACGGTCGCTGAATCTGGGTGCAGGCTTGCTGCATGAAGTAGCCGGCCAGCAGGAGAATGTCCTGGCCGCGTTCGCGCAGTGGTGGAACCTGGAGGTTAAGCACATTCAGGCGGTAGAACAGGTCCTCTCGAAAACTGCCTTCGGCGACCATTTTTTCCAGGTCACGGTGTGTGGCGCTGAGGATTCGCACATTGACCTTGACCTCGCGATCACCGCCAACCCTGCGAAAGCTGCCGTCATTGAGAAAACGCAGGAGCTTGGCCTGTAGATAGGGGGACATTTCGCCGATTTCATCGAGAAACACCGTGCCCTGGTTGGCCAGCTCCATCAGGCCCGGTTTGCCACCGCGCTGGGCGCCGGTAAAGGCGCCTGGGGCATAGCCGAACAGTTCGCTCTCGGCGAGGTTCTCGGGCAGCGCTGCGCAGTTCAGGGCCAGGAAAGGGGCACTGTGGCGACTGCTGATGGCATGGCAGGCGCGGGCTACCAACTCTTTACCCGTGCCGGTCTCGCCATGGATCAGCAAGGGTGCATCGAGCGCTGCCACCCTCAGGGCGCGGGCCTTCAAGGTGCGGATGGGGGGCGAGTCGCCGAGTAGGGCGTCAAAACCTTCAGCGTGGTCGTGATGCAGTGCCGAGAGCCGTTCGCCGATACGGTTAGGCTGATACAAGGTCAGCAGGGCGCCGGCATTGGTGATTGGAGTAGCATCGAGCAGCAAGGTCTGGCCATTGAGCACTACCTCGCGCATTGGCAGGCGGAAGCCCTGTTCGATCAGTGCCTCCAAAAGGCCGGGGTCGTCGAACAGATCGACTACCGAGCGATCGGAGGGTTCCTGACCACACAAGGCTATCAGCGCCGGGTTGGCCAGGAGTACATGGCCGGCGCTGTCCAGGGCCAGTACCGGATCGCTCATGGCTGCGAGCAGGGCGTCGAGTTGCAGGTGGCGGCGCTGACCGGGGAGAATGTCGACCACGCGCACCGATTGCACGCCATGTACGTTCAGTAATGCGTCGTGCAGTTCTTCAAGTACATGCGGGCTTAAAGTCGGGGCATCGATGTAGACGTTGGGCGGCACCATCTCCACCGCATCCAGGTTGAGATTGCGGGCACCTAGCAGGGCCAGCACTTCCTGGGTGATACCGACGCGGTCGATGAAACTGACGTGGATGCGCATTAGGCGAGAGGGTTCAAGGCTGCCGAAGAGGGCAAGTATGCCTTAAATTGCGGGGCAAGTCGGATAGCCGGCGTGCCCCGTGAAGGGAATGGGTGGGTTACTCGAAGTGCTCGGGGTTTACCGGGTCGCCCGACTTCATGCTCAGCTGTTTACGCACATCCTCGAACATCGCGTCGTAAGGTTTGTGCATGGAGCCAATGCTGCTGAGGTGTTTTGGAATACCGTATTTTTCCGCGATCTTGGTCACGTTGCTGGCAAAGTTGTAGGCCTGTTCTTTGGCCAGGAAGAAGACTTCCTTGAAATCCTTTCCTTCGATGGTGCCATGCATGGTGAACTGCATGCCCTTGCCTTCCTTGGGGTCGGTCGTGACTTCGTAGTCGATGAACAGATTGTAATTGCAGTCATCCTTGGTCAGCGCGTGGCGCTCGATATGCAGATGACCGGGTTCGAACTTGGCCATGGAAGGCTCCTCTGGAAGGGTGAAACGGGCGGACCTTGAGTCCGCCCAACTGCATCAACGGTAGCTTATTCCAGGCTTGGCCGTACTGACACGGGTTCCGGCAGTACCTTCGACAATTTTTTCGATATCCGCCAACGAACCAATCACCGCGACTTTGCCGGTTTCGCGGGCAAATTCGCAGGCTGCCTGGACCTTCGGTCCCATGGAGCCTGCGGCAAAGCCAAGGCGCTCCAGTTCGTCCGGGTGGGCCTGGGCCACGGCTTTCTGGGTTGGTTTGCCCCAGTCGATATAGGCGGCATCGACGTCGGTAGCGATAACCAGCAGGTCGGCCTTGAGTTGTTGAGCCAGCAAGGACGAGCACAAGTCTTTGTCGATCACCGCTTCTACGCCACTGAGCACCTTGCCGCTCTCATCGTAAATAGTCGGAATGCCGCCGCCACCCGCACAGATCACCACGGTGCCTTTTTCCAGCAGCCAGGTAATGGGGCGAATTTCAAAAATTCGTTTTGGCCGAGGGCTGGCGACAACACGGCGGAACTTGTCGCCATCCGGGGCGATCGCCCAGCCTTTTTCTGCCGCCAGGCGCTCAGCATCTTCTTTGGAATAGACCGGCCCGATTGGCTTGCTCGGCTTCTGGAACGCCGGGTCTTTACCGTCGACTTCAACCTGGGTCAGCAGGGTGGCGAACGGCACTTCGAACGCCAGCAGGTTACCCAGCTCTTGCTCGATGATGTAGCCGATCATGCCTTCGGTTTCAGCCCCGAGAACGTCAAGCGGGTAGGCTTCGTCCGGCTTGTAGGACTGCGCCTGCAGCGACAACAGACCAACCTGAGGACCATTGCCATGGGCAATGACCAGTTCGTTACCTGGATGGATCTTGGCGATCTGCTCGGTGGCAATGCGGATATTGGCGCGTTGATTTTCCGCGGTCATGGGTTCGCCACGGCGTAGCAGGGCGTTACCGCCCAATGCAACAACGATACGCATGATGAAATTCCTTCTGAAGAAGTGATATGTGGGAGCGGGCCTGGCCCGCGATTACGACGTGCCGGGCACATCGCATCGCGGGGCAAGCCCGCTCCTACAGAGGTGTTACAGGTCAGCCAGGGTCGATACCAGGATGGCCTTGATGGTGTGCATGCGGTTTTCCGCTTGCTCGAAGGCGATGCAGGCTGGGGACTCGAACACGTCGTCGGTGACTTCGATGCCGTTGGCCAGGTTCGGGTACTGCTCGGCGATCTGTTTGCCGACTTTGGTGTCGGAGTTATGGAACGCTGGCAGGCAGTGCATGAACTTGGTCCGAGGGTTGCCGGTGGCTTTCATCAGCTCGGCGTTGACCTGGTAAGGCAGCAATTGCTGGATACGTTCGGCCCAGGCTTCCACTGGCTCGCCCATCGATACCCAAACGTCGGTGTGGATGAAATCGACGCCTTTGACGGCGGCTTTCGGGTCTTCGGTCAGGGTGATGCGTGCGCCGCTTTCTTCTGCGTATTTCTTGCAGCGTGCGACCAGGTCGTCATGTGGCCACAGTGCCTTGGGTGCGCAAATGCGTACGTCCATGCCCAGTTTCGAACCCACCAGCAGCAAGGAGTTGCCCATATTGTTGCGGGCATCACCCAGGTAAACGTAGCTGATCTCGTGAATTGGCTTGTCGGCATGCTCACGCATGGTCAGCACGTCGGCGATCATCTGGGTTGGGTGGTATTCGTCAGTCAGGCCGTTGAACACCGGTACACCGGCAAACTTGGCCAGCTCTTCGACGATTTCCTGTTTGAAGCCACGGTATTCGATGGCGTCATACATGCGGCCAAGAACCCGAGCGGTGTCCTTCATGCTTTCTTTGTGGCCGATCTGCGAGGAGTTAGGGTCGATATAGGTAACGTTGGCGCCCTGGTCGTAAGCGGCCACTTCGAAGGCACATCGGGTGCGGGTCGAGGTTTTCTCGAAAATCAGCGCAATGTTATTGCCTTTGAGGTGTTGCTGTTCGGTGCCGGTGTACTTGGCACGTTTCAGGTCACGGGACAGATCCAGCAGGTAGCGCAACTCGCGAGGGGTGTGGTGCTCCAGGCTCAGCAGGTTACGGTTGTGAATATTGAACGCCATGATGATATTCCTTGAATTCGGTAATCGGTCCAGCCGGCGCCGGGTAGGCGCGGCTGGGTTGATGGTCGTTTTAGTAGTCGATAGGGTCGCGGACAATTGGGCAGGTCATGCAGTGACCGCCGCCACGGCCGCGGCCGAGTTCGCCAGCGCTGATGGTGATGACTTCGATACCAGCCTTGCGCAGCAAGGTGTTGGTATACGTATTGCGGTCATAACCGATGACTACGCCAGGCTCTACAGCCACCACGTTGTTACCGTCATCCCACTGCTCGCGTTCAGCGGCAAAGCTGTTGCCGCCGGTTTCGACGACACGCAGTTTTTTCAGGTTGAGGGATTCGGCAACCACCTCGATGAAGGTCTTGTTCTCGCGGCGTACATCCATACCGTAAGGCTTGCTGCTGTCCGGACGGATGACGAACGGTACGATTTCCTTGACCACTTCAGGGAAGACCGTGACCAGGTCGCGGTCGCAGAAGCTGAACACGGTGTCCAGGTGCATCGCTGCACGGGACTTTGGCAGGCCGGCGACAACGACTTTCTCGACCGCGCCCTTGGCGAACAACGATTGAGCCAGTTGGCCGATGGCCTGACGCGAGGTGCGCTCGCCCATGCCGATCAGAACCACGCCGTTGCCAATTGGCATTACATCGCCGCCTTCAAGCGTGGCTTTGCCATGATCCTGATCAGGATCGCCATACCAGATTTCGAAGTCAGCTTCAGTGAACTCTGGGTGGAACTTGTAGATGGCAGTGGTCAGCAGGGTTTCTTGGCGTCGCGCTGGCCAGTACATCGGGTTCAGGGTGACGCCGCCATAGATCCAGCAAGTGGTGTCGCGAGTGAACTGGGTGTTGGGTAGTGGGTCCAGCAGGAAGCTGGAGTGGCCCAGGTAGTCGCGGTACATCTTGATGACGCCGGAACCTTCACTTTCTGGCAGGTCTTCACCGGCCACGCCGCCAATCAGGAATTCGGCAATCTTGCGTGGTTCCAGGCCTTCGATCCAGCTGCGTACTTCGTTGGTCAGGCCGATACCCACGGTATCAGGGGTGAGCTTGCGATCGAGGATCCATTTCAACGCTTCTGGGTTCTGAACGGTTTCGGTCAGCAGATTGTGCATTTCCAGCACTTCGATACCGCGCTCACGCATCTTGGTGACGAAATCGAAGTGGTCACGCTTGGCCTGGTTGACCCAGATGACGTCGTCGAACAACAGCTCGTCGCAGTTACTCGGCGTCAGGCGCTGGTGCGCCAGGCCTGGGGAGCAGACCATCACTTTACGTAGTTTGCCGGCTTCAGAATGTACGCCGTACTTAACTTTTTCCGTGGACATGGTTATTTCCTCCAAGTTGCGAATACGGGGGTTACAGAGTCAGGAAACCGTCGTACAGGCCATAGGCAGCCACCAGGGCGCCAATAACCACGGCGGCGAAAAGCAGCTTCTCCACATTGGTAAAAATCGGTTGGCCGACCTCGCGCTTGGCCTTGGCGAACAGGATCACGCCAGGGGCATAGAGCAGAGCCGAGAGCAGCAGGTATTTGACGCCACCGGCGTACAGCAGCCAGATGGCATAGACCAGGGCGATACCGCCGATGATCAGGTCTTTCTTGCGTTCAGCCAGCGCTTGCTCGTAAGTCTCGCTGCGCCATGCCAGCAGGAAGGCGTAGGCCGCAGACCACAGGTAAGGCACCAGGATCATCGAGGTGGCGAGGTAGATCAGCGACAGGTAGGTACTGGCCGAGAACAGGGTGATGACCAGGAAGATCTGCACCATGGCGTTGGTCAGCCACAGCGCATTGGCAGGTACATGGTTAGCGTTCTCGCGGCGCAGGAACTCCGGCATGGTGTGGTCTTTGGCGGCGGCGAACATGATCTCGGCGCACAGCAGTACCCAGGACAGCAGGGCACCGAGCAGCGAGATGATCAGGCCTACGCTGATCAGCACTGCACCCCAGTGGCCAACCACGTGCTCAAGCACCGCTGCCATCGACGGATTCTGCAGTTTGGCCAGCTCAGGCTGAGTCATGATGCCCAGTGACAGGACGTTGACCAGAACCAGGAACAGCAGCACGGTGATGAAGCCAATGACGGTCGCCTTGCCTACATCCGAGCGCTTTTCTGCTCGGGCGGAGAAGATGCTCGCACCCTCAATACCGATGAACACCCAGACGGTGACCAGCATCATGTTGCGCACCTGGTTCATCACGCTACCGAGGTCCGGGTTCATGGTGCCCCAGATGTCAGCGGTGAAGATGTCCAGCTTGAACGCGAACAGCGCGATGAGGATGAACAGCGCCAGTGGCACTACCTTGGCTACGGTAGTGACGAGGTTGATGAAGGCAGCTTCCTTGATGCCACGCAGCACCAGGAAGTGTACGGCCCACAGCAGCACCGAAGCGCCAATGATGGCTGCCGGGGTGTTACCCTCGCCAAAGATCGGGAAGAAGTAGCCCAGGGTACTGAACAGCAGCACGAAGTAGCCGACGTTGCCCAGCCAGGCACTGATCCAGTACCCCCAGGCGGACGAAAAGCCCATGTAATCGCCAAACCCAGCCTTGGCGTAGGCGTATACCCCACCGTCAAGATCCGGCTTTCGGTTGGCCAGGGTCTGGAACACGAAGGCCAGGGTCAGCATGCCGATGGCGGTGATGCCCCAACCGATCAGCACTGCGCCTACGTCAGCACTTGCAGCCATGTTTTGCGGCAGCGAAAAGATCCCGCCGCCAATCATTGAACCGACTACTAGTGCAACAAGTGCACCAAGTCGTAGTTTCCCGGGAGTGTCTGACATCGAATAACTCCATATCAGTTGAAAAGATGAAGCTAGAGTAAATCCAGCGACGTATTCGTAAGCTGATTCAAGTCAGTTTATGGTGCGGTCCGTTGCATCGTTGACAGAAAGAGCTCCCCCCGGAGTATGCCGATGGCCTTGCTGAAAGCCTCGTACACAGGCACCTCCATGGTGTTTTAGAGCATTCGCTCTGACAGCCTGCGAGAATTGAAGCTAGCCCGTTTCACAGCTTTAGCAAATTTTTAACGAGATTTTCTCTTGTTTACTTGAAAGGCCCGATCTAGTGCACAAAACTCACCATCTAGTTCGTCCGGCATAGGCGTCATAGTTATGATGAGGATAGTTTTAAAGACGTAATATTTATAAACGCCTAAACTGCACATATATTTAACTTCAGGGTGCCTCGCTGAGGTTACAAAGACGAGACAAAAGGGGATCTGCATGTCCGAACCGGGACAAAAACTGCGCTTGGGTGCGTTGATCGCGCTGGTGGTCGGCTCGATGATCGGTGGCGGAATTTTTTCCTTGCCACAGAACATGGCCGCGCGCGCTGACGTCGGCGCCGTGCTGATCGGTTGGGGCATCACAGCGGTGGGCATGTTGGCCCTGGCTTTTGTGTTCCAGACCCTGGCCAACCGCAAGCCGGACCTGGATTCGGGGGTTTACGCCTATGCCAAGGCCGGGTTTGGCGATTACATGGGCTTTTCGTCCGCCTGGGGATACTGGATCAGCGCCTGGCTGGGCAACGTCGGCTATTTCGTGCTGCTGTTCAGCACCCTGGGGTTTTACTTCCCGGTTTTTGGTGAGGGCAACACGCCCACCGCCATTGCCTGTGCCTCTCTGCTGCTGTGGGCCGTTCACTTTCTGGTGCTGCGCGGCATCAAGGAAGCCGCTTTCATCAACCAGGTGACCACGGTGGCCAAGATCGTGCCGCTGCTGATGTTTGTCGTCATCGCGGCGGTGGCCTTTCGGGCGGATATCTTTACGCGCGACATCTGGGGCCTGAGCAACCCGAAGTTCGGCAGCGTGCTCGACCAGGTGCGCAACATGATGCTGGTGACCGTGTTCGTGTTCATCGGCATCGAGGGCGCCAGCGTTTACTCAGGCAGAGCTCAGAAACGCTCGGACGTAGGTAAGGCCACGGTGATTGGCTTCGTCGGTGTGCTGGCTTTGCTGGTGCTGGTCAACGTGCTGTCGTTGGGTGTCATGACCCAGCCCGAACTGGCAGCGTTGCAGAACCCGTCGCTGGCGTCGGTGCTGGAGCATATCGTCGGGCCGTGGGGCGCATTGCTGATCAGTATTGGCCTGGCTATTTCGTTGTTGGGGGCATTGTTGTCGTGGGCACTGTTGTGTGCCGAAATTCTCTTCGCCACTGCGCGGGACCAGACCATGCCGCGCTTCCTAGCCAAGGAAAACGCCAATCATGTGCCTGCTAATGCCTTGTGGTTGACCAACGTGATGATTCAGCTATTCCTGCTGATTACGTTGTTCTCGGCAGGTACCTATACCAGCCTGATTTACCTGGCTTCGTCGATGATCCTGGTGCCTTACCTGTGGTCGGCAGCCTATGCCTTGTTATTGACGATACGCGGGGAAAGTTATCAGGAGCACGCAAGGGCGCGACGCAAGGATTTCCTGATTGCGGGGATCGCGCTGGTCTATGCAGTTTGGCTGCTGTATGCCGGTGGCTTGAAGTACTTGCTTCTCTCGGCGTTGCTGTACGCACCAGGCGTAATCCTTTTTGCTCGGGCCAAGCATGAGCAGGGCCAGGCGCTTTTTACCCATTGGGAGAAGTTGATTTTTCTGATGGTACTGGTGGGGGCGGGGGTGGCGGCTTATTCGCTTTACAGCGGGTTGTTGAGCCTATAGAGGTGCGCTACCGGTCAGCTATTGCCTAGTATTTTTGTCAGTTGTGGAGGGACAAACGGAACGCCTAACGTCGTGTCTGAGATGGTCACCAGCGACTGGTGCCAATGATGAGCGACGACAGGGTGGGAATTGACATGAGTACAATTGATCGATGGGAACGCACATTATCATTCGAGGGATTGATGCTGGCGGACATAGCGCCACCTACCGACACCGGTAATCCCTTCAAGGCCGATTTACTGGATATTTATCGTCTAGGGAATGACATTCACGTCTGGGGGCTGCAGGGTGATGTCGACGAAAACTACAGCCTGATTCTGTTCATGATCCCGGAAAACATAGCAAATGGTGACCATCCGATCGTACCTGAAGGCGCAGATGGCATACGCGCCGTTTTCGTGACTTCCCGGGGGGCGAGTTTTGCGTCATCAGGCGTGGTCAAGCGTTTGGAAAAGGGAGAAAAAGTCCTCCGTGCCGGGTTCTTTTTTGTGGCCTCGATTGACGATAGGGAACACATCGTTCAAGGCAACGTAACGTTCGAGAACATCGGCATGAGTGAACGAGCGGACTCGGTTGTTTCATCTGTGACCGCCAAACTGTCCCCAGGGCTGATCCCGAAGGTGGAATCGTTCGAGGCCTCAGGGTTCGAATTTCATAAAAAGAGCGAAATGCTCTACGAGCTTCATGCCTGGCAAACACTTCGCTCCGGGGATGAGCAGGCAATCATTATGCTCGTATCCTTCGACAACCTTAAAGCGCCTGCTCTCACATTGTTCGCCAAGAACTCCGGGGTTTATCTGACCAAGAACAGCACCCTGAACGGAACCGAATGGGACAAAGTCAAGCAAACCTTCACCGCAGGTTTCTCATTCGAGTTCAACGCCGGCGGCAAAACCCATAAGGTACAGGACGGTAAGATCGACCTGAAATATTGATCGATCTTGTTCATTTTTCAGGCCTTGGACCGACGCCAGTTCACACGCTGAACGGGTCCATCAGCGCCATTTGCTGGGACGAAAGGGTGTTGAGCTGGCTGCTCACCTTGTCACCCATGGCGTGTGGCTCGAACGCCAGCCAGATACCCAGTACCTTGGGGTTGCGCTCGAAGCTGGTGGCCAAGCTCTGGTTAATCGCTTCGCGTAAGTCGCCGGCACTCCGGTCTCGGCGCTGGGCCAGTCACTGCATCGGCGTTTCCGCGTTAGCCTTGAGTGGGCGCCGATGAGCGGTCGGCGTGGCTCAACGGCGCGGATTCCGGGCGTGACCAGATCCACAGGTTGCCCAGGGCCATGCCGCCAATCGCAAGAAAAACCGGCCAACGGTGGTCGAGAAACACCAGCATCACGCTCGCGCACACGACCATGCTTACGGTGGCGCTGAGTTTGGCGCGGCGCTGGATTACTTTGCCGTTACGCCAGTTGTGCAGGATCGGTCCGAACAGTCGATGATTTTCCAGCCAGGCGCTCAGGCGCGGCGAACTGCGGGTGGCCGCCCAGGCAGCGAGAAGAATGAACTCGGTGGTGGGTAAGCCAGGCACGACGATTGCGACCAGGCCAATGGCCAGGCTTACATAGGCCAGAAGGCCGAACAGCAGGCGAGCGAGTTTCGAGCTGGAGGGGCGTGTCATGGCATCGTCGGTAGCACGGGTAGGGCCCGGTTACCAAAAGGGTAACCGGGTACGGCGCATCAGGCCAGTTCGGCTTTAGGCGCAGTCGCGTAAGCGTGTTTGAGCAGTTCGGTGAATCGCTCGAATGCAGCGACTGCACCTTGCTCGGCCTTGGCTTCTTCTTCGGCGCTCAGTTCCAGGCCGTCGAGAATGCGCGTGAACTGCTTCCAGCCTTCGGCGCGACCGCCGGCTGGTTCGCCCAGGTGACGAGCACCGAAGCTGTCGGACAGGCCCAGGCCTACCGCACGCTTGATCAGGAAGGCAGCACCGAGCTTGGAGCCTTCGGAAACGAAGATCCAGCCCATGGCTTCACCCAGACTTGGGTTAATGACCGCACCGGCGAAGTCGGCGGGAATTTCGGTGTTCAGATCCGCCAAGTCAAGACCAGCCTGTTCGGCGCGGCAGCGTTCGGCCAGGTCAGGGACGATGGCGATCAGTGCCGGGTCGGTGTACAGCGCTTTGAGTTCATTCTGGAACAGGTACTGAGCGACAACGAAACGGGCGAAACTTTCGCGAGTTTCAAAAGGCGCATGTGATTTGACCAACGCATCGAGCTCGGTGTGCGGAGCGTGGGTCAGTTGGTTCAGGCGCTGCGAACGCAGGCTGGCGCGTTCGGTGGTGGTTGCGGCGGTCATGGTGATTCCTTGCGAATTGGGCGTGCCTTGTTACTAGACGAACAAGAGGACGTACGACAGTAAAAAATCCTCACCTGAGTGGGATGTCACGGGGCACGTCGAGTCATCGACCCGCCCCGCGAAGCACTCAGATGTCCCAGACCAGATTGATGGCGAAGTTACGGCCAGGCATGGTCAACCGGTCGAGGTTGGCAGGCGAGGTCACCGCCGCTTCACCGAGGCCGTCATAGCCGCGTACGTCATCCCACTGCCAGTATTTCTTGTCAGTCAGGTTGTAAAGACCGGCGTTGACGGTGATGTCTTCGGTAACTTTGTAGAAGCCGGCGAGGTCGAGTACGCCGTAGCCAGGCGTGCGGAACTGCTTGCTGGTACCGTCGGGGGCGAAGAAGGTGGTGTCGTCGACGCGATCCTTGCGCTTGACCAAGGTCCAGCTCAGCAACGCACCGTATTGCTCCTGTTCGTAACCCAGGCCCATCACCGCGGTAAGCGGGTTGACGCTGTTCAGTGGTTGCCCGGTGTCGTCGTTGCGACCGTATGCATAAGCCAGCGAACCCTGGGTGTAGACGCCTTGAGGCGCACCGAAGTGATCGAGGTTCAAGCGACCTTTGAACTCGGCACCCTTGATGGTGGCGTGCTTGATATTGTTGGCTTCGAACGTGGTGCCAATGTTGGAGCCTTGGATGGCGTCTTCGTTGATGAAGTCGCGGTACTTGTTGTAGAACACCGCGACATCAAAGTTGCCTGCATCAAAGTTGCCACGCAGGCCGGTTTCATAACTTTTGCTGGTTTCCGGATCGAGATTGGAGTTCCCCCGTACGCTGTAGCCCAGCCCTGGATTTTCGAAACGGCCATAAAGTGCTTTTGCCGTTGGTGTACGGAAGCCTTCGGCGTACTGACCGTACCAGGTGTAGTTATCGTTGAAGGCGTACGTTACGCCGAACTTGGGCGATACCCGGTGCCACTTCTTCTGGTCATCGTTGACCGGATCGTTACTTGAAGCTTCAACGCCGCGCAGGTACTCATCACTCATGTGGGGTTTGAGTTGGGTGTAGTCGTAGCGCACGCCAGGCAAGAAGGTCCACTGATTCCAGCGAATCTCATCCTGAGCAAACAAACTGTAGGTGTTGACGGTCGGGTCCGGGAAGTCACTCACCCGCACCTGGCCATCGTCTGGGCTATCGGCGCCGATAGCGGCGCAGGTGCCGCCGACGTTCAGACAGGTGCCGGTGCCGCTGCGCGAACCGGTGACTTTCTGATGCTTGAGCGTGGTGCCGTAAGTCAGCAGATGTTCGGTTTCACCGATGTTGAACGCCTTGTCCAACTGAGCATCGAAGACCCATTGGCGATCCTTGTAGGTGGTCTTGCGGTCACGGAAAACTTCACGGCCCCGGGCAAAGTATAACTCTTCGGTGCGTTGGTCGGTTTTACCGATCTGGTAGTTCAGGCTCCACTTCATGTTGTCGGCCAACGAACTGCCCAAGGCGAATTCGTGGTTGATGCCGAAACGTTCGCGGGTCACGGTATCGTTGCCGGTGCGGTCGCGGTAGGAGTTCATGGCGCCGAAACCAGGAATGAACGGTCCACCTACGGCGCTCTTTTGATCAAGGTCGCGATCGTCCTTGTAATGCTCATAGGTCAGGGCCAGGCGCGAGTCGTCGGCATAGTTCCAGCCGGCCTTGGCCAGAATGTTGGTGGTGCGCACGTCTTCAGGGTTGGCCTCGGTCCGCTCAAGGCCGGTTCCGCCGTGATTGCCGTAGGACTCTGTTTCATGGCCATTGCGTTGGCTCAGGTGTAACAGACCGTCGAAATCGCCTTGGCGCCCG
Organism: Pseudomonas sp. DG56-2; assembly: GCF_004803755.1. Lineage (NCBI taxonomy): Bacteria > Pseudomonadati > Pseudomonadota > Gammaproteobacteria > Pseudomonadales > Pseudomonadaceae > Pseudomonas > Pseudomonas sp. DG56-2. Next base: position 4,697,627 of record NZ_CP032311.1, on the reverse strand, counting down.
GCGACGGTGGCGGCGTTCAACCAGCTTTCGTCAGCTGAGCTGTAGCCGGTTTTCAACCGTGCACCGACATCCTGGCCAGGCTTGATGATGTCGTCGGCATCCAGGGTGAAGTAACTGACCGCGCCGCCAATGGCGTTGCTGCCATACAGCACCGAAGCTGGGCCTCGAAGAATCTCCACACGTTTGACGATTTCCGGGTCGACATAGTTGCGCTGGGTTTGTGCGTAGGGACCGAAGAAGAAACTGTCGGGGATCGACACACCGTCGATCTGAGTCAGTACCCGTTCACCGTCGATACCGCGAATGTTGTAGCCGTTCAGACCGCTGCGCTGGCCTGTTCCGCTTACCGATACACCTGGCTCGTAGCGCACCAGATCCTTGATGCTGTTGACGTTCTGGCGGTCGAGTTGTTCGCGGGTTTGTACCGACACCGTGCTTGGTACTTGGCTGATGTCCTGGGCGCTGCGAGTAGCGGTGACAGTGATCTGCTGCAGGGCGATAGCGCTGGAGTTGCTGCGCTCCAGTACCACGTTGCCTGGTCCAAGCTTGCGGTACTTCAGACCCGTGCCCACGAGCAGGCGCTGCAGGGCTGCATCTGGCTTCAGCGAACCTTGGACCCCTGGCGAGGCCACCCCTTCTGCCAGTTCAGCCGACAGCCCAACCTGCCAACCGGTTACCGCGGTGAAGGCATTAAGCGCCGAAACCAGTGGCTGCTGGTTGATTGCAAAACGGTAGTCACCCATGCGCGAGGCACTGGCCTGAACGGGTTCGGCCGCCAATGCAGGCAAGCTGCAGGCGCCGCTGGCAAGCATGGCCAGGGTCAACAGGGAGAGGGTGCAACGTTGCAGGCCGGGTGTACGTGAAGTGTCCGAGGACCGACGAGTGAAACCAGTAGACATCGAAAGCGCTCCCTGTCGCGCGAATGTTATAGGTGCTACCTGATTCAAAAATAAGAATCAGTTGCATTGGCTATAACGAGACGAATCGTCGCAGGGGATCGCGTAAAAATACTTCCAGGTCAGTTGAGAATAACCACTGCCGGGAACTCGTACAGTTGTGCCGAGGTTATGTGGGCCAGGGAGCGCAAGGTCTCCAGCGGCTGGTCGAGGCGATAGTTGCCTGTAACGGCGACCTGCTCCAGGCGCTCATTGCGAGAGATGATGAGGCCAGGATAGTAGCGACGCAATTCGGCCAGTACCTGGTTGAGTGGGCAATTTTCAAAGATCAGTCGACCCTCGACCCAGGCCAGGTCCTTTTGCGCGTCGACGCGTTCGCGCTGGCCAAAGCCGTGTGGTCCGACCTTGATGCTGTCCCCACTGGACAGGCGAATACGCTGGTCGCTGCTGCCCTGAAGATCGATATCGCCGCGCTGCACTCGCACCTGGGCTTCCCCGTCGAGGTAGCGGACGGCGAAATCGCTGTCGCGAACACTGGCACGCAACGGCCCTGCCTGCAGTTCCAGTGGCTGTTCAAGGCCGGCGGGCACTTCGAAGAATGCCTCGCCCTGGTACAGGCGAGCGACGCGCTGACGATTATCGATGTCGCTGGAGAACGCTGAGTTGGTATTGAGCAGAACCTTCGAGCCGTCCTCAAGTTGCAGGCGCTGACGCTCGCCAACCACTGTCAGGTGATCGGCCTGAAGGCGCACCGGCAGATTGCCGAGAGTAAACACGCCAATCAGCAAAACCGCAGCCGCAGCCATGGGCTTCCAGTGTGGGCGCAAACGCGCCAGGCGCGAGGGGCGGTGGGCCTGGGCAATCTGGCTGGCAGCCTGGCGCACGGTTTCACCTTGCCAAAGTGCTTCAGCATCGACATAGGCCTGGGCGTTGGCAGGATCGGCTTCCAGCCAGGCTTCGAACGCCTGGGTGTCTTCGGTGGTGGCGCATTGCAGACGGATCAGCCAGTCCAGTGCCTGATCCATGGCGATATCGCAGGCAGCCGGGTCCGGCGGCGAAGGGCGGTCAGAGGCGCTATCGGTCACGGAGAGTCCTGGGTGGTCTTGTCGTTCTATTTATGATCAAGCGTAATGCGTTGCGTGGCAAGCCGGGTCTATTCGCGGTTCAGACGATTGGCGACGCCGACACAGATGGCCATGATCAATTTCAGTTCCTTCTGAACCGTGCTGGCCGAGACATTGAGCTGTTCGGCAATTTCCATATAGCTTGCGCCATGCAGGCGGCTGAGAATGAAAATTCGTTGCTGGCGCGGGGTCAATTGCCCAAGGCTGACGCTTAGGCGCTTGAGCAGTTGCTCGGCATGGGCAGCATCTTCGGCGCTACTGCTGGGGGCGGCGACGTTGTGCAGAATTTGTTCGGGCACATCGTCAACCAGATTGCGCGACTGCGCCCGACGAGCGCGCAGGTGGTCCAGCGCCAGGTTGCGAGCGGTCTGGAAAACGAACGGTTCCAGGTGTTCGATCGGACGCTCGCCCAGGGCGCGGGTGACGCGCAGGTAGGTCTCTTGCAGCAGGTCTTCGGCAGTACTGGGGTTGTCGACCATGCGCTGCAGGGTACGCAGCAGACTGAGCCGCTGGGCGAGGAACACCGCGTTGAACTGAGACTGACTCACAGCAATACCCGACCAATGTGAAGCGAATGATAATGCTTATCATAAACCTGATGGTCAAGTAGTTGCAGCTTCAGAACCTGTTTTACCACCCCTGGTCAGCTATGGAAGCAGGCCAGGATCATTGCGCGTTACAAAGCGCCAGGCAGTTATCGAGCATGCGGTTGGAGAACCCCCACTCATTGTCATACCAGGCCAGTATTTTGAGCATTCGGCCGTTGGTACGGGTGTGGTTGGCGTCGAATATCGACGACAGCGGGTTGTGGTTGAAGTCGCACGACACCAGCGGCAGGCTGTTGTAGCCGAGCACCTTGGAATGGCGGCTGGCATCCTTGAGCAAGTTGTTGACCTCTTCGACGCTGGTTTCGCGCTTGAGGTTTACCGTCAGGTCGACCAGCGAGACGTTGATCACCGGCACGCGCACGGCCATGCCGGTGAGTTTGCCGGCAAGCTCCGGCAGTACCAGGCCTACAGCTTCGGCTGCCCCGGTCTTGCTCGGGATCATTGACTGAGTGGCTGAGCGGGCACGAAATGGATCGCTGTGGTAAACGTCGGTCAGGCTTTGGTCGTTGGTGTAGGCGTGGATGGTCGTCATCAAGCCTTGTTCGATGCCCAGCTCGCGGTGCAGAACCTGGGCCACGGGCGCGAGGCAGTTGGTGGTGCAGGAGGCACTTGAAATGATCTGATGCGAGGCGCGCAACAGGTCATGGTTCACACCATAGACAATGGTTGCATCTGCACCTTTGGCCGGTGCCGAGATAATCACTTTGCGCGCCCCAGCAGTGAGGTGGGCGGCAGCCTTCGTGCGTTCGGTGAATAAACCAGTGCATTCGAATACCACATCGATGGCTTCGGCTTTCCATGGCAGATCAGCCGGGTTGCGAATGGCACTGACGGCGATACGGTCGCCATTGACGGTCAGGCTTTCGTGATCGGACTCGACGCTGGCAGCAAAGATGCCATGGACGCTGTCGTATTTGAGCAGGTGCGCATTGATCGCGCTGTCGCCTAGATCGTTGATCGCGACGACCTGCAGGTCCTGACGGTAGCCTTCGGTATAGAGTGCGCGAAGGATATTGCGGCCAATGCGGCCAAAGCCATTGATTGCGATACGTAGGGTCATGGAGCTACCTCTGCTAGCGGTGAAGCCGTGGTAAAACGAGGGATTGCTTCACTTAAACGTTTTTGTTGTTGGAATTACAAGATTATTCGTAAAAAAATAGAAAACAAGCCTTTTTGCTGGCAGTATTTTATTTAATCTACAACGAGCGATCGGCCAAGCCGTCCTCCCGCAACAGTCGCCCCTGGTTTTGAGCCTAGGTGGTGAACGCTGATTAGGGAAACTGCCGCAGAGGTCGCAACCACCGTTAGCCTGGAGTTCAGTACATGCATCCGCGCATTCTTGAGGTCACCCAACGGCTGATCGCCCGCAGCCGTCCTACCCGTGAACGCTACTTGCAATTGATTCGCGGGGCAGCCAGTGACGGACCGATGCGGGCCAAGCTGCAATGCGCAAACTTTGCCCACGGGGTGGCCGGTTGTGGCAGCCAGGACAAGAACAGCCTGCGCATGATGAACGCCGCTAACGTCGCTATCGTTTCTGCCTATAACGATATGCTCTCGGCGCATCAGCCCTACGAACACTACCCCGAGCAAATCAAGCAGGCCTTGCGCGAAATCGGTTCGGTCGGCCAGTTCGCCGGCGGCGTACCCGCCATGTGCGACGGTGTAACTCAGGGCGAGCCGGGCATGGAGCTGGGGATCGCCAGCCGTGAAGTGATTGCCATGTCTACGGCCATTGCCTTGTCGCACAACATGTTCGATGCGGCGCTGATGCTGGGAATTTGTGACAAGATCGTACCGGGCCTGTTGATGGGCGCTCTGCGCTTCGGTCATCTGCCGACCGTCTTCGTCCCTGGCGGCCCGATGCCTTCTGGCATTTCCAACAAGGAAAAGGCCGATGTGCGTCAGCGTTACGCTGAAGGCAAGGCGAGCCGCGAAGAGCTGCTCGAGTCGGAAATGAAGTCCTACCACAGCCCTGGCACCTGCACGTTCTATGGCACTGCCAACACCAATCAACTGCTGATGGAAGTGATGGGCCTGCACTTGCCTGGGGCTTCGTTCGTCAACCCGTATACGCCGCTGCGCGATGCGCTTACGGTCGAGGCTGCACAGCAGGTGACGCGGATGACCAAGGCCAGCGGTGACTTCATGCCGCTGGGCGAAATAGTCGATGAAAAATCCCTGGTCAACTCCATCGTTGCCCTGCACGCAACGGGCGGCTCGACCAACCATACCCTGCACATGCCTGCGATTGCGCAAGCGGCCGGTATCCAGTTGACCTGGCAGGACATGGCCGAGCTGTCCGAAGTGGTGCCGACCCTGTCGCACGTTTATCCGAACGGCAAGGCTGATATCAACCACTTCCAGGCGGCGGGCGGCATGGCCTTCCTGATTCGCGAGCTGCTCGATGCCGGGCTCTTGCATGAAGACGTCAATACCGTGGCCGGCCACGGCTTGCGCCGCTACACCCAGGAGCCGTTCCTGCAGGATGGCAAACTGGTCTGGCGCGAAGGGCCGCAGGCGAGTCTTGATGAGGCCATTTTGCGTCCGGTCGCGCGGCCGTTCTCGCCCGAGGGTGGCTTGCGCGTGATGGCGGGCAACCTAGGTCGCGGGGTCATGAAGGTTTCTGCCGTCGCCCCCGAACATCAGGTTGTCGAAGCGCCGGCACGGGTATTTCATGATCAGCAAGCGTTGGCAGATGCCTTCCAGGCTGGGGAGCTGGAATGCGATTTCGTCGCGGTGATGCGCTTTCAGGGTCCCCGTTGCAATGGCATGCCGGAGTTGCACAAGATGACACCGTTCCTGGGGGTGCTGCAGGACCGCGGTTTCAAGGTCGCGTTGGTGACCGACGGCCGTATGTCTGGCGCCTCAGGGAAAATCCCGGCGGCTATTCATGTCTGCCCGGAAGCGTTTGACGGTGGGCCGCTGGCGCGGGTGCGCGATGGCGATATCGTGCGTGTCGATGGCGTGGCCGGCACGCTGACGGTGCAACTGGATGCTGCTGAATTGGCAGACCGCGAACTTCCCCCGGCACCCACGGGCAACGACCTGGGCTGCGGACGTGAGCTGTTCGGTTTCCTGCGCATGGCCTTGAGTCCTGCCGAGCAGGGTGCCAGCGCCTTTACCTCGGCGCTGGAGGCGCTTAAATGAAGCGTGCCCTGGTAGGTGACATCGGCGGTACCAACGCTCGTTTTGCCCTCTGGGAAAATAATCGGATGCACTCGGTACAGGTGTTCGCCACCGCCGATTACACAAGTCCTGAGCAGGCTATCGGTGCGTACCTGCTGGCACAGGGGTTGGTCAGAGGGGATCTGGGCGCGGTCTGCCTGGCGGTCGCGGGGCCGGTCAATGGTGATGAGTTTCGCTTTACCAATAATCACTGGCGCCTGAGCCGTGAGGCGTTTTGTAAGACCCTGCATGTTGAGCAACTGCTGTTGATCAATGACTTTACCGCCATGGCCCTGGGCATGACGCGGCTACAGCCGCACGAATGCCTTGGTGTTTGCCCTGGTCAGGCCGAGGCGCGGCGTCCGGCGGTGGTCATTGGCCCTGGAACCGGGTTGGGTGTGGGAACCTTGCTCGGCCTGGACGATGGCCGCTGGATGGCGTTACCGGGAGAAGGAGGGCATGTCGACCTGCCGGTCGGTGATGCCCGCGAGGCGCAGATCCGTCAGCAGATCGCCAGCGAGACCGGTCATGTCAGCGCCGAGACCGTGCTCAGTGGCGGTGGTTTATTGCGCTTGTACCAGGCAATTTGTGCGCTGGACGGGCAAGCGCCGGTGCTGCAGAGTCCTGCAGCCATTACTGATGCTGCATTGGCCGGTGATGCGCTGGCGCTGGCGGTAATCGAGCAGTTCTGCCGCTTTCTGGGGCGGGTCGCCGGTAACAATGTTCTGACCCTGGGTGGACGCGGTGGCGTGTACATTGTCGGCGGCATCGTACCTCGTTTCGCCGAGCTGTTCTTGCGCAGCGGCTTTACCGAAAGTTTTGCCGCCAAGGGCTGCATGAGCGGCTATTTCAAAGGGATCCCCGTGTGGCTGGTGACCGCTGAATTCTCTGGCTTGCTTGGGGCGGGTGTGGCGCTGCAGCAATTTAGCTGTCACTGAACAAGGAACAGGACTGTGAGCAAGTCGATACTGCTGGTCGACGACGACCAGGACATTCGCGAACTGCTGCAAACCTATCTGAGTCGCTGCGGTTTCACTGTTCAGGCCGCTGCCGATGGTCGCGGATTTCGCCAGGCCCTGGATGGCAGCGATTGTGACCTAGTGATTCTCGATGTGATGTTGCCGGATGAAGACGGCTTCAGCCTTTGTCGCTGGGTGCGTCAGCATCCGCGTCAGGCGCAGGTTCCGATCATCATGTTGACAGCCAGTTCCGATGAAGCTGACCGCGTCATCGGCCTTGAGTTGGGGGCTGATGATTATCTGGGCAAACCCTTCAGCCCACGCGAGTTACAGGCCCGCATCAAGGCACTGCTGCGTCGCGCCAGTTTCGGTCAGGAGCGTAGCAGTGGCGACGTGCTGGCTTTCGATGACTGGCGACTTGATACAGTCAGTCACCGCTTGTTCCACCGCGATGGTGAAGAGGTGATTTTGTCTGGCGCTGATTTTGCCTTGCTCAAACTGTTTCTCGATCACCCCCAGCAGATCCTTGATCGTGACATGATCGGCAATGCCACGCGTGGGCGTGAACCCATGCCGCTGGATCGTATTGTCGATATGGGGGTCAGCCGTTTGCGCCAACGCTTGCGCGACACCCACAAGCCGCCGCGACTGATTCGTACCGTGCGTGGCAGTGGCTACTTGTTGGCGGCCAGTGTTGCGCCTGCGCACTGACGGGCGTTGGCGTTTGCCGCTGCCTCGATCATTGCTCGGGCGCATGCTGCTATTGACCCTGTTGGTGGTGCTGATGGCGCAGGGCTTGTCGAGTCTGATCTGGCTGTCACAACTACGTGCCAGCCAGTTGCAAGGGCTGGTTGCCAGCGCTCGCAGCCTGGCCCACTCGATGAGTGCCAGTGTCAGTTATTTTCGCTCGTTACCGCTGGCCTACCGGCCCATGGTTCTCGACCAGTTGCGCAGCATGGGCGGCACCCGTTTCGTTGTTTCGCTCAACGACAAGCCGCTGGGCATGCAAGTGTTGCCCGAGACTCCGCGTAAGCGCGCGGTGGTCACAGCGGTGGCTGAAGTGTTGCGACAGCGCCTGGGCGAACAGGTAGACATCTCTCTCGCGTTTGTAAGCCCCCGGGATCTGCGTATTTTCAACAGTGGCCTGAAACTCGATGAGTTACCGCGTTCCTGGGCGCATTACGCGCTGACGCTGGAGCCGGTCGATCCGCCGATACTGGTCACTCAGATTCGCCTTGGCGAAGACGAGTGGCTGTATATCGCCTCACTGATGCCCCAACCCTATACCAGTCTAGAAGACGAAGGTCTGCCGTATCAGCAGGTGTGGTTCATCGGCCTGACCAGCTTCTTTCTGCTGCTGTTCATTGGCTTGCTGGTGCATTGGCAGAGCCGACCACTCAAGCGCCTGGCGCGGGCGGCGCGAGAGATGTCGCTGGGCGCCGATGTTCAGCCTGTGGTGGAGGGTGGTGCAAGTGAAGTGGTCGAGGTCAGTCGCGCGTTCAATACCATGCGTGAGCGCATCAGCCGATATTTGACCGAGCGCAGTCAGTTGTTCAGTGCGATCTCGCATGACCTGCGCACCCCGATTACGCGTTTGCGCTTGCGGGTCGAGTTACTTGAGGATCCACAGCAGCAAGGCAAGTTCAGCCGTGACCTCGATGAGTTGGAAATGCTGGTCAAAGGTGCGCTGCAGTGCGTCAAAGACACTGATATTCACGAGAACATCGAGCATATCGATCTCAACCATGTACTCGATTGTCTGGTCGAGCCCTATCTGATCAATGGGCGGGTTACGGTACAGGGTAGGGCGCTTGCGCTGTATGCGGGCAAACCACTGGCGTTGCGTCGGTGCATGGGCAACCTGATCGACAATGCCTTGAAATACGGTGAGCGCGCGCACCTGCGCGTACTCGACAGTGAGACGGGGTTTGTCCTGCAGGTAGATGACGAAGGACCGGGTGTACCTGAGCACAGTCAGGAGCAGGTGTTCGAACCTCATTTTCGTCTCGCCGGGCAACAGCAAGGATATGGGCTTGGCTTGGGCATCGCGCGCAACATCGCGCACAGCCACGGCGGGGAAGTGAGCTTGCGAAATTTACGTGACGGTGGCTTGCGGGTGACCCTGAGCCTGCCTCGTTACAGCGACTGACGCGGTGCTCTGCTGAATGTCACCGACTGGTGACATTCACGCATCCCTTCGTTACTTCTGTCGCTCCACGGGCTGGTTAGACTCCAGGCAAGCGCAAGCACCCTGACTTGCACCTGCATAACAACAAGAAAAGGTTTTGCCCATGAATGCGATCAATCGCCTCGCCGCTGTCGTTGCTCTTGCCTCCTTGTTGCCCTTGAACGCCATGGCCGCTGACAACGGTACCGTGGAGGTGCTGCACTGGTGGACTTCTGGCGGTGAAGCCAAGGCCGTTGAAACCCTCAAGGCACAGGTGGAAAAAGACGGTTTCATCTGGAAGGACAATGCCGTCGCCGGTGGCGGTGGTGCGGCGGCCATGACAGTGCTCAAAACCCGGGCCATTTCCGGTAACCCGCCAGCTGCTGCACAGATCAAAGGACCGGACATTCAGGAATGGGGCGCGCTGGGTCTGCTTACCGAGCTCGACGATGTCGCCAAGGCCAACAACTGGGATGCCCTGTTGCCGCAGAAAGTCGCGCAGATCATGAAGTACGATGGCCACTTCGTGGCAGTGCCGGTGAACATCCATCGGGTCAACTGGTTGTGGATCAATCCGGAGGTTTTCGCCAAGGCCGGGGCGAAGGTCCCGACCACGCTCGATGAGCTCTTCGCTGCTGCCGACAAGCTCAAGGCCGCCGGTTTTATCCCCTTGGCCCATGGCGGTCAGCCGTGGCAGGACAGCACTGTGTTCGAGGACATTGCCCTGAGTATCCTCGGTCCCAAGGGTTATCGCGCGGCGTTCGTCGAACTCGACCAAGACACCCTCACCGGAACGCAGATGGTTGAGGTGTTCAAGACCCTGCAGCGCCTGGGCACCTACATGGACCCCAATCGCGCCGGTCGTGACTGGAACATCGCCGCCGCCGAAGTCATCAACGGCAAGGCTGGCATGCAGATCATGGGTGACTGGGCGAAAAGCGAATGGACTGCCGCCGGCAAAGTCGCCGGCAAGGACTACCAATGTGTGGCCTTTCCGGGCACCCAAGGCAGCTTCGCCTACAACATCGACTCCCTGGCGATGTTCAAGCTCAAGAACGAAAACGACATCAACGCCCAGAACGACTTGGCAAAAGTCGCTCTTGAGCCGCAGTTCCAGACAGTGTTCAACCAGAACAAAGGTTCGCTGCCGGTGCGCCAGGACATGGACATGAGCCAGTTCGACGCTTGCACGCAGAAGTCCGCGGTGGACTTCAAGGAGGCCGAGAAAGGCGATGGCCTGCAACCGAGCATGGCCCACAACATGGCCACGACCCTGGCGGTGCAGGGGGCAATCTTCGACGTGGTGACCAACTTCCTCAATGACCCGAAAGCGGATCCCGCAACGGCGGTCAAGCAGCTTGACTCGGCGATCAAGTCGGCCAAGTGAATTCCTGTGGGAGCGGGCTCGCCCCGCGTTGACCCTCACCTCACTCGAGAGTCTCTGATGAGCACTGTTGCCATATTCAACAAGGCCTCGCCTGTCGATGCCTTGCAGCGCTGGCTGCCCAAGCTGGTACTGGCGCCAAGTATGCTGATTGTCCTGGTGGGCTTCTACGGCTACATCCTCTGGACCTTCATTCTGTCCTTTACCAATTCCAGCTTCATGCCCAGCTACAAGTGGGTTGGTCTGGCGCAATACGCCCGGCTGATGGAAAACGATCGTTGGTGGGTGGCAAGCAAGAACCTGATGGTGTTCGGCGGCATGTTCATCGCGATCACTCTGGCGATCGGCGTGCTGCTGGCGGTGTTGCTGGACCAGCGCATTCGCCGGGAAGGCTTTATCCGTACCGTCTACTTGTACCCCATGGCACTGTCGATGATCGTTACCGGTACAGCCTGGAAGTGGCTGCTCAACCCAGGGCTGGGCCTGGACAAGATGTTGCGCGACTGGGGCTGGGAAGGCTTTCGCCTGGACTGGCTGGTCGACCCTGACCGGGTTGTCTATTGCTTGGTAATAGCAGCAGTATGGCAGGCCTCGGGTTTTGTCATGGCGCTGTTTCTGGCTGGGCTTCGCGGCGTCGATCAGTCGATTGTTCGCGCCGCCCAGGTCGATGGTGCCAGCCTGCCGAGTATCTACCTGCGCATCGTGCTGCCCAGCCTGCGTCCAGTTTTCTTCAGCGCGGTGATGATTCTTGCGCACATCGCCATCAAGAGCTTCGACCTGGTCGCCGCCATGACCGCAGGCGGCCCTGGGTATGCCTCCGACTTGCCGGCAATGTTCATGTATTCCTTCACCTTCAGCCGCGGGCAGATGGGGATGGGCTCGGCCAGTGCGATGCTGATGCTTGGCGCGATCCTGGCCGTTCTGGTGCCCTACCTGTATTCGGAACTGAGGAGCAAGCGCCATGACTAGATCCCTGGCTGCGCGAACCTTCAGCTTCAGCCGAATGGCCATCTACTCGACACTGTTGCTGGCTTGCCTGCTTTACCTGATTCCATTGATTGCCATGCTGTTGACCAGCTTCAAATCAGTGGATGACATCCGTACCGGTAACTTGTTGAGTTGGCCCGAGGCAATCACTGCAATCGGCTGGATCAAGGCCTGGGACATCGTCGGCGGTTACTTTTGGAATTCGCTGAAGATCACCGTTCCGGCGGTGCTGATCTCGACCTTGCTCGGCGCGCTCAACGGCTATGTCCTGTCGATGTGGCGCTTTCGTGGGTCGCAACTGTTCTTCGGGCTGTTGCTGTTCGGCTGCTTCCTGCCGTTCCAGACGGTATTGCTGCCTGCCTCCTTTACCCTCGGCAAACTTGGCTTGGCCAGTACCACCACCGGCCTTGTTCTGGTGCATATCGTCTACGGCCTGGCGTTCACCACGCTGTTTTTCCGCAACTACTACTGCAGTGTGCCGAGTGCCTTGGTGCAGGCCGCACGGTTGGACGGGGCAGGCTTCTTCACCATCTTCGGACGCATCCTGTTGCCGATGTCGGTGCCGATCATCATGGTCTGCCTGATCTGGCAGTTCACCCAGATCTGGAACGACTTTCTTTTCGGTGTGGTATTCGCCAGCGGCGATGCGCAACCGATCACTGTAGCCCTGAACAATCTGGTCAACACCAGCACCGGGGCCAAGGAATATAACGTCGACATGGCGGCGGCGATGATCGCCGGGTTACCGACCCTGTTGGTCTATGTGCTGGCTGGCAAGTATTTCCTGCGCGGGCTTACGGCCGGCGCGGTCAAGGGGTAAACACTATGGCAACACTGGAACTGCGCAACGTCAACAAGACATACGGCAGTGGATTGCCGGATACCCTCAAGCATATCGACCTGTCGATCGAATCAGGCGAGTTCCTGATTCTGGTCGGGCCTTCCGGGTGCGGCAAGTCGACCCTGATGAACTGTATTGCCGGACTTGAACAGATCAGCGGCGGGGCGATTCTGCTCGACGATACCGATATTAGCGGGGTGAGCCCCAAGGACCGCGATATCGCCATGGTCTTTCAGTCCTATGCGCTGTACCCGACCATGAATGTGCGTGACAACATCGCCTTCGGCCTGAAGATGCGCAAGATGCCTGCGGCGGCCATTGATGACGAGGTCGCCCGGGTTGCTAAATTGCTGCAGATCGAGCACCTGCTGACACGTAAGCCTGGCCAGCTCTCTGGGGGGCAGCAGCAGCGCGTGGCCATGGGAAGGGCATTGGCCCGGCGGCCGAAGATCTATCTGTTCGACGAGCCGCTATCCAACCTCGACGCCAAGTTGCGGGTGGAGATGCGCACCGAGATCAAGCTGATGCATCAGCGCCTCAAGACCACCACGGTATACGTCACCCACGATCAGATCGAAGCGATGACCCTGGGTGACAAAGTGGCGGTGATGAAGGATGGCTTGATTCAGCAATTCGGCACCCCGCAACAGATCTATAGCGATCCGGCCAATCTGTTTGTGGCCAGCTTCATTGGTTCGCCACCGATGAACTTCGTGCGTGTAGGTTTGCAGCACAAGGATGGCCGCTTGCAGGCAACGCTCGACAGTGGTCAGGCCCGCTGCGAGCTACCGTTGGGTATCAGTGATGCGAGTCTTGATCAGCTTGAAGTGATTCTTGGCATTCGTCCCGAGCAGATCAGCCTGGCGCCTGCGCAGGGAAATGGTTTGCCGAGTATTCACGCCGAGGTGCAGATTACCGAACCCACCGGCCCCGACCTGTTGGCCTTCGTCACCCTCAACCAGACCAAGGTTTGCTGTCGATTGGCACCGGATGTGTCGGTGCGGGTTGGCGACACGCTCAAGCTCCAGTTCGATCCTGCACGGGTGCTGTTGTTCGATGCTGTCAGCGGCGAACGCCTTGGTGTGAACGTTGCTCCGTCAAGCGTGACCAAAGACAGCGTAGCGCAATTCAAGGGCCGTTGAATTCGTTGTAAGCCGTATGAACCCATCAAGAACAATAAAATGAGGAAACAAAGGATGGATCACTTCAAACGCATCAAGCCGTTGGGGGCGCTGACCCTGCTGGCTGCCCTTGGGCTCAGCGGTGCGGCGCAAGCGGCTGGCGCTTTTGCCCCGGAATCGAAATGGATGAGCGGCGATTGGGGCGGTAAGCGTACCGAGCTGCTGGAGAAGGGCTACGACTTTACCCTGGACTACGTGGGCGAGGTGGCGGGTAACCTCAACGGTGGCTACAACAACGACAAGACGGCCCGCTACAGCGATCAATTTGCCTTGGGCGCGCACCTGGACCTGGAGAAAATTCTCGGCTGGCACGATGCTGAGTTCAAACTGGCAGTTACCGAGCGCAGTGGGCGTAACCTGTCCAACGATCGTATCAGCGACCCGCGGGCTGGGCAGTTCAGTTCGGTGCAGGAGGTCTGGGGGCGCGGTCAGACCTGGCGCCTGACGCAAATGTGGGTCAAGCAAAAGTACTTCGATGGCGCCCTGGATGTGAAAGTCGGCCGTTTCGGTGAGGGCGAGGACTTCAACAGCTTCCCTTGCGACTTCCAGAACCTGGCGTTCTGCGGTTCGCAGGTCGGCAACTGGGTCGGCGGCATCTGGTACAACTGGCCCGTCAGCCAGTGGGCAATGCGGGTGAAATACAACCTCACTCCGGAGTTTTTCGCGCAGGTCGGGGTGTACGAGCAGAATCCTTCCAATCTTGAGACCGGCAATGGTTTCAAGCTCAGCGGCAGCGGCACCAAGGGAATGATCCTGCCGGTGGAGTTGGTGTGGTCGCCGAGGCTCAACGAGCTGCCGGGCGAATATCGTTTGGGTTATTACTACAGTACGGCCAAGGCGGACGATGTCTTCGATGATGTCAACGGCCAGCCCCAGGCGGTTACTGGCAATGACTTCAAGTCGCACTCCAGCAAGCATGGTTGGTGGGTCGTGGCTCAACAGCAGGTGACAGCTCATAACGGCGATGCCAGTCGTGGCTTGAGCCTGTTTGCCAACTTCACCGTGCATGACAAGGCCACCAACGTTGTCGATAACTACCAACAGCTCGGCATGGTCTACAAAGGCCCGTTCGACGCGCGCCCCAAGGATGACATCGGTTTTGGTGTGGCGCGGATTCATGTCAATGACGACGTCAAGGACCGCGCCGAACTGCTCAACCAACAGAGCGGCATCAGCGATTACGACAATCCGAACTTTGTGCCGATTCAGAAGACCGAGTACAACGCCGAGCTGTATTACGGCTTTCATGTGACCAACTGGCTGACCGTGCGCCCCAACCTGCAGTACATCAAGCGTCCGGGTGGGGTAGACGAAGTAGATAACGCGCTGGTCGCCGGCTTGAAGATTCAGTCGTCGTTCTGAGGAAATATGTTGTAAATTTACGAGCTGATCGCGGCCCGAGTCCGTCTCCACCCTATACGCAGGGGGGGGCGGGCAGGCCTAGCGGTACGCTCCTCACTAACAACAAGAGTTCCAGACATGCCCGAGCACCCGCTACAACGCTTCTTCACCTCACAGAGGCCGAGGCCGACCTTTGAGTGGGAGCGTTATCAGCAGCGCGATGTGCTGATCATCGATCATCCCCAGTGCCAGGCTGCGTTCAGCCGCCAGGGCGCGCAGTTGTTGCACTTCCAGCCCACAGGTGAGCGCCCGTGGCTCTGGTGCGCGGCGCAATGGCCGCAGGTGGGGGCCATCCGCGGGGGTGTGCCGGTGTGCTGGCCCTGGTACGGTCGTCATCCCAGTGAAGATATGTGGCCAGCCCACGGTTGGGCGCGTTTGCTCGACTGGAAGTTGATCGACAGCAGCGAGGACGAAGAAGGCGTGGCGCTCACGTGGCGTTTGCAACTATGCGACTGGCAGGTCGACCTGTCGGCCAGGTTGGGCAAAGGCATGGAGTTGCAACTGAGCACGTCGCATCAGGACAGTCAGCCGTGTCAATTGAGTCATGCTCTGCTGGCTTACTGGCGTATTAGTGACGTTGCCGAGATAGCGCTATCTGGGCTAGAAAACATTGACGGTTATGACCGTTTGAACCGTCAGGCCTGTCGCCAGAAAGGTGCCTTGAAGGTCCATGGCGGCTGTCAGCGCGTGTTTCCCAATGCGGCGAATGTGCAGTTGCACGATTCAGCTTGGCAGCGGCAGCTGAGTATCGATACCGGCGATAGCGAAAACACAATCGTCTGGCATCCGGGCAATCGGCCTCTGTTGGGCGTCAGCAGCAGTGAAACCCTGGGCTTCGTCTGTGTCGAGGCCGCCAGTGGCAGCAGCGACAGCCTTAGTCTTGCCCCAGGCGAACAGGCTCACCTGCGTTTGCAGGCGCAATTGTTCAGTTGAGTTCGTCGTCGATCGGGTAGCGGCTGGCGTTGAGGCTTTCCTTGATTTTGCGCAGGTGCGGCTGGAAGTCCACGCCCCGACGCAATGTCATGCCGGTAGCCAGAACGTCGAGCACTGTCAGTTGGATGATGCGTGAGGTCATCGGCATGTAAATATCGGTGTCTTCTGGCAGCGGTATGTTCAGGCTCAGGCTGCTGGCTTTGGCCAGGGGCGAATCGGCAGCGGTCAAGCCAAGCACCGAGGCGCCGTTTTCCCGGGCCAGGCGTGCAACCTCGACGAGCTCACGGGTGCGCCCGGTGTAGGAGATGATCACGAACAGCTCGCCGGTGTGAGCCACCGAGGCCAGCATGCGCTGCATCAACACATCGGCGTGGGCCGACACGGCCAGGTTGAAGCGAAAAAACTTGTGCTGAGCGTCCAGTGCCACCGGAGCGGACGCACCGAGGCCGAAGAAATGGATCTGCCGGGCCTGGATCAGCATGTCTACGGCGCGACTGACCAGTTGTGGATCAAGTTGTTGGCAGGCGCTGTCCAACGAGGCGATGGCGCTGCCGAAGATTTTCTGAGTGTAGGAGGCCGGATCATCATCGGCTTCAACTGCTCGGCTGACGTAGGCAGCGCCGCTGGCCAGGCTCTGGGCCAGTTGCAGTTTGAGCTCGGGGTAGCCGCTGACGCCGAACGAGCGGCAAAAGCGATTTACGGTCGGCTCGCTGACCTTGGCAGCCTGGGCAAGGGCGGCAATGCTGAAACGGGTGGCTTGTTGAGGGTTGAGCAGGATGACTTCGGCGACTTTGCGCTCAGCCTTGTTCAGTTCTTCGAGGCGGCCCTGGATCTGCTCCAGGAGGTTTCGCACGCGGTCCATGGGTATGTGTCCTTGGGTCGATGAGGCGGCCCGTGCTGGGAGCAGTGGGCTTTTGAAGCGGTGGCCTATCGTACTGATGGCATGGGTGGCACACCACTCGAATCTATTCGTGGCGCAAAATGTTATGGTTTTTACTACATTATTCCTTGAAAACTCGGATTGAAACCGGTATTTCTACGTCAACTTGATAAAAGAACCAACATATCATGGCATCGATCAGCGTTGAACCTTGCACCTTTGCCCTGTTTGGCGCCCTTGGGGACCTGGCGTTGCGCAAGCTGTTTCCGGCGCTTTATCAGCTTGATCGCGCCGACTTGCTGCATGCTGACACCCGCGTGCTGGCGCTTGCCCGCGAACCGGGCAGCGTTGCTGAGCACCTGGCGACAATCGAAAGCCATCTGCGAGAGTTCGTCCCGCAAGATCAGGTCGAAACCCTGGCGTTGCAGCGTTTCTTGGCGCGCTTGAGCTACGTGCATGTGGACTTCTTCAAGGCCGAGGACTACCAAGCGCTGGCCAGCCAGGTTGGTGATGATAACCAGCTGATTGCTTATTTCGCGACGCCAGCGGCGGTTTATGGCGGCATCTGTGAGAACCTCGACAAAGCCGGGCTCAGCGCACGCACCCGCGTTGTGCTGGAAAAGCCCATCGGCCATGACCTGGACTCTTCACGCCGGGTGAATGACGCGGTGGCCCAGTACTTCCCGGAGGACCGCGTCTACCGTATCGACCATTACCTGGGCAAGGAAACCGTTCAGAACCTTATAGCCCTGCGTTTTGCCAACAGCCTGTTCGAAACTCAGTGGAATCAGAACTCGATTTCCCACGTTGAAATTACCGTGGCGGAAAAAGTCGGAATCGAGGGGCGCTGGGGCTATTTCGACAAGGCCGGGCAACTGCGTGACATGATCCAGAATCACTTGCTGCAGCTGCTATGCCTGATTGCCATGGATCCGCCGAGCGACCTGTCTGCCGACAGCATCCGCAATGAGAAGGTCAAGGTACTCAAGGCCCTGGCACCGATCACTGGCGAAGGCCTGAGCACGCATGTGGTGCGCGGCCAGTACATTGCAGGCTACAGCGAAGGCAGGTCGGTGCCCGGCTATCTGGAGGAAGATAACGCCAATGCCCAGAGCGATACCGAAACCTTCGTCGCCTTGCGGGCGGATATCCGCAACTGGCGTTGGGCTGGCGTGCCTTTTTATCTGCGCACCGGCAAGCGCATGCCGCAGAAGCTCTCGCAGATCGTCATCCATTTCAAGGAAACACCGCACTACATCTTCGCCCCGGAACAACGCTTGCAGATCGGTAACAAACTGATCATTCGCCTACAGCCGGACGAAGGTATTTCGCTGCGGGTGATGACCAAGGAGCAGGGGCTGGACAAGGGCATGCAACTGCGCAGTGGCCCGTTGCAGCTGAATTTTTCCGACACCTGGCGTAGCGCCAGGATCCCTGATGCCTACGAACGCTTGTTGCTGGAAGTGATGCGCGGCAATCAGAACCTGTTTGTGCGTAAAGATGAAATCGAATACGCGTGGAAATGGTGTGATCAGCTTATCGCTGGTTGGAAGCGCAGCGGTGAAGCGCCCAAGCCCTATGCCGCAGGCTCCTGGGGGCCGATGAGTTCAATTGCATTGATTACCCGTGATGGGAGGTCTTGGTATGGCGATATCTGAATTGCAACTGCCTGAGGGCGTGACGGCGCATGACTTCAATAGCGCTGCACAGTTGGCCGAAGGGCTGGCCAAGGATGTAGCAGGGCGCTTGAATACCGCGATAGCGGCTAACGGCCAGGCTACGTTGGTGGTGTCCGGTGGGCGTAGCCCGGTGGCATTTTTTTCGGCGCTAATTCAGCAGCCGCTGGACTGGTCGAAAGTGCTGGTGACTTTGGCCGACGAGCGCTGGGTGCCGGTCGAGCATGCCGACAGCAATGCGGGTCTGCTTAAACGTCACTTATTGACCGGCAAGGCTGCCAAGGCGCGCTTCCTCAACTTATACCGCGCCGCTGCCAACCTTGAGGCCGCAGCGTTGGACGCTGACAAGGCCCTGGCCGAGCTGCCCGGGATCGATGTGCTGGTACTGGGGATGGGTGATGACGGGCATACCGCTTCACTGTTCCCCAACAGTCCGAATCTGGCCGAGGGCCTTGACCCGCAAAGCAGCCGCCGTTGCCTGCCGATGCTGGCGCCAAGTGTTCCTCATCAACGCCTGAGCATGACCCGTGCGCTGCTGGCCAGTGCCGAATTTACCGCCTTGTCCGTGCAAGGGTCGGGCAAACTCGCTACCCTGCGCGCCGCCTTGCAGGGCACAGACATCGCCGAAATGCCGATTCGTGCTTTTCTTCAAGACCCTCTGGATATTTACTGGTGCCCATGAACCAAGGATCCGCCGTTATGACCACGCATGAACTGAAACAGCCGGGAATTTCGATGACCGACAAGATTGCCCGGATCGATCAGATATGCACCCAGGCGCGCATTCTGCCGGTAATCACCATTGCCCGCGAAGAAGACATCCTGCCATTGGCCGATGCCTTGGCTGCCGGTGGCATCAAGACCCTGGAAGTGACCCTGCGTTCGGAGCATGGCTTGAAGGCCATCAAGGTACTGAGCGAACAGCGCCCTGAGCTGTGCGTGGGTGCCGGCACAGTGCTCGACCGCAACATGTTTGCTGCGGTCCAGGCTGCTGGTGCTCAGTTTGTGGTGACCCCGGGCATTACCCAGGACATTCTCCAGGCGGGCGTGGAAAGTGACATTCCGTTGTTGCCAGGTATCAGCACCCCCTCGGAAATCATGATGGGTTACACCCTGGGCTACCGCCGCTTCAAGCTGTTTCCCGCAGAGATCAGTGGCGGTGTAGCGGCAATCAAGGCGTTTGCCGGTCCGTTTGGTGATGTACGTTTCTGCCCAACCGGCGGGGTCAACCCGGAAAATGTCAAAAGCTATATTACGTTACCCAATGTGATGTGCGTGGGTGGCACCTGGATGCTCGACAGTGGTTGGATCAAGAACCGCGACTGGGCGCGCGTCCAGGCTTGTAGTGCCGAGGCACTGGCGCTGCTGGATTGAACTGAATCGTTGTGTGCTGCACGGCTTATGGGGGCGCTTGGTCGGCGCCCCCCTTTTTTTGGTTCTTCACGAAATCCCGGGGGCATGATCTTTGGGCTGGGCTGGGCTGGGCTGGGATTTGAGGCTGTGAGCTTATCCATTCGATGCGGCGGCGCTGTTGGCCCCTTCCGCCCTTACGGCGGGTCCCTTTTGTCTTGGCAAAAGGAACCAAAACCGTGTGTCCCTGCATTCGGCCCTACGCTGCGCTCCGGGTCCCTTCGCTCCGGCATTGCTCCCGTCGGGACCGCACCGAAGGGCCGTCCTGGCCCTACGGTGCTCGCAGGCCATCCATAGCCTGCACCCGACTACGCAATACCTACACTCAGCCTACTGAAGGGGCGATCCAGGGTGTCTGGGCTGGCGATGTACGAAGAGCCAGATCAAAAGCAAAAGCTGCACACCAGCACCTCGCTGTTGCCGTTGCCGCTGCTGTGCTTCTACCTGCACAAATCGTGCAGACGCCACAAATCGTCCCTTCAGTAGGCCGAATGGAACCCTTGCGTAGTGGGGCGACGGCCATGGATGGCCGGCGAGCGCCGCAGGGCCAGGACGGCCCTTCGGCGCGGTCCCCACGGGAGCAAGGGTGGAATGAGGGAGCCCGGAGCGCAGCGCAGGGCCGAATGCAGGGACAAGGGTTTTGCCCACTTTTGCCCCGACAAAAGCGGGTCGCCGTAAAGGCGAAACCAGCCAGTGGTGCCACCACATCAAAAGGATATGCCCATCGACACCTGAGCCACATTCCGGTGCGTAGGTGGTGCCCCATTCAGCCAGTGCTGATCCATTGGCTTAGGCGGTTTCGGATCACCTTTGCGCTCTTACGGCGCATCCCTTTTGTCTAGGCTGCACCCGACTACGCAATACCTACACTCAACCTACCGAAGGGACAACCCGGATGGCAGGCGATAATGTGTCAACGATGTCTCCGTACACGTGTCCACCATGTGTCCGGTCCATACACCCCGACGAAAGTGGGTCGCCGTAAAAGCGAAGCCGGCCAGTAGTGCCACCCCAACAAACGGATATGTCCATCGCCATTCGAGCCACATTCCGGTGCTCACTCGCTAGCAGGCCCCGGTGCGTAGTTCCCGGAATTCCGTGAACAACCTTTTTTTTGCCTGGCGTACCTACAGGCCTTAGGCAACTTTGAAGCGGTTGACCAGGTCTTGTTGCTGTTCCGCCAGTCGCGCCAACTCCTGGCTGGTCACAGCCGTCTGCTGCGCGCCCGCACTCACCTGTATCACCAGGTCGTTGATCTCGTTCACATTGCGGTTGATGTCTTCCGATACTGCACTCTGCTCTTCTGCGGCAGAGGCGATTTGAATATTGCGGTCATTAATACTGGCAACCCCGTCGGCAATTTCGCAGAGCAGTTCACCGGCGCGTTCGATATTGTTGGCGCCTGACTGAGCCTTGCTCAAGGTTTCAAGCATCGAGGTGCTGGCGCGCTCCGAGCCGGCTTGCAGATTGCTGATCATCTGCTGAATGTTGCCGGTTGATTCCTGGGTTCGCTGTGCCAAAGTCCGCACTTCCGAGGCGACTACAGCGAAGCCGCGACCGTGATCTCCGGCGCGAGCCGCCTCTATCGCTGCGTTCAAGGCCAGCAAGTTGGTCTGGTCGGCAATCCCGCGGATGACATCCAGCACTGAAGAGATGGCATCGCTTTCGCGCTTGAGGTCATCAATGGTGCTGGCAGTCTGCTCGGCTTGGTCCGACAGCTGACGGATCAGCTCGATGGTGCTCTCGATCTCGATTCGGCCCTGAGCCGCGTTGGCATTGACTTGCTGAGACATGCTCGCCGCGTCGCTAGTGCTGTGAGCCACTTCGCGTACGGTTGCGCTCATTTCGTTGATGGCCGTGGCAACCAATTCGGTGCTTTGGCGTTGTTGTTCGACGCTGCGGCTGGTTTGCAGCGTGACCGCCGAGGACTCTTCGGCGGCAGTCGCTACCTGCGTGGTGGCATTGCTGATTTCCTCGACAATGTTGGTGATCTCTTTGCTCATGCGATTGAGGTTGTTGGCAATCTGGCCGAATTCATCGTCACTCTGGTAAGTGGTCCTGGAGGTCAGGTCGCGTTCGGCCAGCTTGTTCAATGCTTGATTGATATCGCGTACAGCTACATCGATGCTGCGAATTATCGCCCAGGCCAGCAGTGCTACTGCCAGCAGTGCGACAAGGGCGCTACCAATGGTCAGCCACATAGCCCTGCTTGCCTCGCTGCGTGCTTGCTCGGCCAGAGTGCCGACCGTCTGGGTCAGTGAATGCTCGACCTCGCTCATCTGATCAATGCGCTGGGTGGCTGTTTCAAACCAGACTTGCGGATTGACGCCGAGTCGCTGGCCTAGTGGTACTTCAAATGCCAGGCGTTGCAAACGGGCAACTTCGACGGCGGCGGCTGATTGCATTTTTTCGTCGAATTGGCGCAGTGCTGCAGGAGGGGCCTTGCGTCGAAACCCGTCGGCATATGCGCTGAATTCTCCCAAGTTGCGGGCGAAGCGTGATAGCAAAGTTTCATCGAAACGATCTTGATGGAAGACCAGGCCAAATGTTACTCGCTCACGGCCGGCCCGCTCTTTCATTTCAATGAACTGGTTAAGGGCGCTCAAGGCATGAATCACACGGGTATTAGTTACACCGCTTTCTAGTGAATGGGTGTAGCCGATCAACTGATCGATAATTTGCGTGTAGCGTGTTCCTGACTCGGTGCTGTCGATGCTCAGTTTGTCCACTTGGCTACGGATTTCAGGCAAGCGCTGCAGGGCTGCAATTACTTTCTCAAGCCCGGCGTCTTGCTTGCTGGACTGCCTGCTCACTGCTTCGACGGCCGCAGTGGATTCGCTGCGCATGGACATCAGGTGGTCGGCCATGGCGGTCCCGCGGCTGCCAAGAAACACTCCGCTGGTGCCGCGTTCGCGTTGCAAGGTGGTAATCAACTGGCTCAGAAGTGTTGCCGTTCGGGTGGCTTCGACAGTGGTATCCATGTCCTTGAGCGTTCGGTAGTTGTCGACGATGAATACGCCTGCAAGGCTCAAAAACCCGAGCACTGGTAATACCAGCAGCAATAATAGTTTTAGACGAAGCGGAGCGTTCTTGAGCATGTTGATTCAAACCTCATATGCATTCTGTAGTAAGCGTTTGGCCGGTTCCTTTTATTGTTTGGTGGCACGCAGCCACTATTCTACTGGAGTGGATATAAGTGGGGATAGCGTTAACTAAGTTGAGGGATTAATTAATCATTCCGTTAGCATAAGGTTTGATATATGAAATTGACGAGAGTCAATTTTAATAAAACTTAAAGTTTGCGAGTAAGCATTGAATAATAAAAAAGGCCCGTATTCTGGAATACGGGCCTTTGCGGTTTTACAGCGTCCGCTTATGCGGCTTTGGCTTCCTGCTGGCTCAATGAACGGTTCAGCGCGCTGAACAGTGCTTTGAAGCTGGCAGTGGTGATGTTCTCGTCGATACCCACGCCGTGTACTGGGCGACCACCGGCGACACGCAGCTCGATGTAGGCAGCGGCCTTGGCATTGGTGCCGGCGCCGATGGCGTGCTCGTTGTAGTCCATGATTTCTACGGCAACCGGCAGGCCGGCGACCAGGGCTTCGAGAGCACCATTGCCTTTGCCGCGCCAGTGCAAGGTGGTCTCGCCTTCACCGGACACTTCCACCTCGACATTGCTGTTGCCGTTCTCTTCCTGCAGGCGGTGGCTGACCAGCGCGTAGGGTGAGTTGGCTTGCAAGTATTCGCGGTGCAGCAAGCTGTAGATCTGTTGGGCAGTCATTTCCAGGCCCAAGCGGTCGGTTTCACCCTGGACTACCTGGCTGAACTCGATCTGCATGCGGCGCGGCAAGCTGATGCCGTACTCCTGCTCGAGCAGGTACGTGATGCCACCTTTGCCCGACTGGCTGTTGACGCGAATGACGGCTTCATAGCTGCGGCCAATGTCTGCAGGGTCGATCGGCAAGTAAGGCACCTCCCACTTGGCATCGTCCTTCTGCTGCGAGAAGCCTTTGCGGATGGCGTCCTGATGCGAGCCGGAGAATGCGGTGTGAACCAGATCGCCAACGTACGGGTGACGCGGGTGAACAGGGAGTTGGTTGCACTCTTCGACCACTTTGCGTACGCCGTCGATGTCGGAGAAATCCAGCTCGGGGTCGACACCTTGGGTGTAAAGGTTTAAGCCCAGGGTAACCAGGTCGACGTTGCCGGTGCGCTCGCCGTTGCCGAACAGGCAGCCTTCGACACGGTCGGCGCCAGCCATCAGGCCAAGCTCGGTAGCTGCGACGCCCGTACCGCGGTCGTTGTGGGTGTGCAGGCTGATAAGCACGCTGTCACGGCGGCTGACATTCCGACCAAACCATTCGATCTGGTCGGCGTAGATGTTCGGCGTCGAGACTTCGACGGTCGCTGGCAGGTTGAGGATGATCTTGTGCTCTGGTGTCGGGTTCCACACCTCGATCACTGCGTCACAGACTTCCTTGGCGAACTCCAGTTCGGTAGCGCTGAAGGTCTCTGGGGAATACTGGAAGGTCCACTGGGTTTCCGGCTGCTGTGCAGCATATTTGACGAACAGCTTGGCCGCGTTCACCGCGATGTCTTTCACACCTTGCTTGTCCTGATTGAAGACGATACGGCGGAACGATGGGCTGGTAGCGTTGTACAGGTGAACGATGGCTTTCTTCGCCCCGCGCAGGGACTCGAACGTCCGGGCGATAAGATCTTCACGGGCCTGGGTCAGCACCTGAATGGTGGTGTCATCTGGGATGTGGCCATCTTCGATCAGGGTGCGAACGAAGTCGAAGTCGGTTTGCGATGCCGACGGGAACGACGCTTCGATTTCTTTCACGCCAACGCTGACCAGGGTTTTCCAGAAGCGCAGCTTCTTCACCGCATCCATCGGCTCGATCAGCGACTGGTTACCATCACGCAGGTCAGAGCTGCACCAGATCGGCGCCTGGGTGATGGTCTTCGACGGCCAGGTACGGTCAGGCAAGTTGACGGTAGGGAAGGCACTGTATTTTTTCGAAGGGTCTTTGAGCATGGTCATGAAAGCAATCCTTGAGTGTGCGGCCTGGAAAGGTGGCCTGCCGAACGAAAACGAGATGAAAAGGCGAGGCAACGCGTTTCAGCTTGGTAGTCGTGCACTGACCAGGCAGAGGCTGCGATGTTGACGAAGCAGGATGAGGGTCTGAAAGTTCTTCATGGCTTCAACCCTAACCAGTGGGATTGAGGATGGCAAGCCTTCAGAAAAAATTGAGAGGAATGCTTAAAAATAGCTTCTTGTCGAGATTTTATAGCTGTTTGTGAATGGAAAGACCGCGATTATTGCGCGGTCTTTTTGAATGACGCAAGCCGGCGTCAGGGCTGGAATGCACCGATGAAGATGGCTGGATCCACCCGTGCATCATTGAGGCTGACGTTCCAGTGCATGTGCGGGCCAGTGGCGCGCCCGGTCGAGCCGACCTTGCCGACCACGGCGCCGCGACTGAGCATCTGGCCGGGTTTTACATCGATCTTGGACATGTGGCAGAACATGCTGATAAAGCCCTGTCCGTGGTCGACGAACACCGTGTTGCCATTGAAGAAGTAATTGCCGATCAGAATCACTTTGCCGTTGGCCGGGGTTTTGATTGGAGTGCCGGCAGGTACGGCAAAGTCGAGGCCGGCATGGGGGTTGCGTTCTTCACCGTTGAAGAAGCGACGTACGCCGAACTTGCTCGACAAAGGGCCAATGACGGGCTTGTCGAGGATCAGGTTGCTCGGCAGGTTGGGACTGAAGCTACGATAGGCCTTGAGCTGTTCGGCAAGCTCGGCATCGATGCGCTTGAGGTCGGCAGGGTCTGGATTGACCTGGCGCTTGTTCTTCAAGGTAATGCGTTGCTCGGGGTATTTTTTGCTGCCTACGGTAAAGCTCAGTGTTCGTGAGCCTTGTCTGAGCTGCGCCGGGCCGGGCTTCTGGGTCAGTGGCAAGCCGACGATGGCCAGCCAGTTGTTCTGCTCCTTGACCACCAGTACGGGTTTGCCGTCAAAGCGAGCGCTTGGCGCCTGGGCGGCTGGGCCAAGGTTGATGACGGCAACGCCTCCGGGTACGGGTTTGTTCAATTGACGGGTGATGTAGCTGGCATGGGCACTGCTGGCGAACATCAGGCACAGCATTAACAGCGGCGTAATCAGACGGGACATGGCTCAATCCAGTAGAGATAGCGTGACCGGGGTCAGGTGATTGTCTTCAACCCGTACTTGCAACTCACCTTCACCCAGGCGGGCAGTCAGGCGCTGGCCGTTGTGGGTCTGCGCGGCACTGCGGATAGCCTGGCCGCGCTCATCGAGAAGAATGCTGTAGCCGCGACCCAGGGTCGCCAGGGGGCTGACGATCTGCAGGGTTTGCGCGTGGGCCTGGAGGCGTTGACGACGATCCTTCAGGGTGTCGCGCATGGCGCGTGGCAAGCGTTCGGCGAGGCTGTCAAGGCGCTGCTTGAGCAACGCCAGGGTACGTCCAGGATGCTGCGCCGCCAGGCGCGTGTCGAGACGGGCGAGGCGTTCGCGGCGCTGGTTGAGGCGTTGTTCGAATGCCCGGCGCAAACGCATGTCCAGGTCATCCAGGCGCTGGGCTTGTTGACGCAGGCGTTCGCCTGGGTGGCGCAGGCGACGTGTCAGGCTGTCCAGGCGCAGGCGGTCGTGCATCAGTCGGCTTTGAATGCGCAGTAGCAGACGCCGCTTTAGGCTGTCGATGCGTCGCTGCAGGTCGCTGCTGTCGGGCGCCAGCAGTTCGGCGGCGGCCGATGGTGTTGGGGCGCGAACATCGGCGACAAAGTCGCTGATCGAAACATCGGTCTCATGACCGACGGCGCTGACGATGGGCGTCACACAGGCGGCGATGGCGCGCGCTACCGCTTCTTCGTTGAAGCACCAGAGGTCCTCCAGCGAACCACCGCCACGGGCCAGGATCAGCGCATCGAAGCCGCGACCATCAGCCAGTTGCAAGGCGCGAACGATCTGATTGATGGCCTCGCGTCCTTGTACGGCGGTGGGGATCAAGGTGAGTTCGACCTGCGGGGCACGTCGGCGGAACACGCTGATAATGTCGCGAATAACGGCACCGGTCGGCGAGCTGATAATACCGATGCGTTGTGGATGCGCGGGCAGGGCGACCTTGTTCTCGGCACTGAACAAGCCTTCAGCGCCGAGCTTCTCTTTAAGAGCGTCGAACGCCAGGCGCAGGGCGCCATCGCCTGCTGGCTCGACGGTGTCAAGAATCAGTTGATAGTCGCCGCGGCCCTCGAACAGTGAAACCTTGCCGCGCACTTTCACTGCCAGGCCGTCGCGCAAGGCCTGGCGAACGCGTACAGCGTTCTGCCGAAACAGTGCGCAACGCACCTGGGCGCCGCTGTCCTTGAGGGTGAAGTAGATGTGACCAGACGCTGGGCGGGCGAGGTTGGATATCTCGCCTTCCACCCAGACATTGCGGAACACGTCTTCGAGCAGCACTCGGGCGCGGCCATTAAGTTGACTGACGGTGAGGACTTCGCGGTCCAGGCCGAGTCTTTCGAAAGGGTCTTTGATCATGGGACAGCATCATAAAGGAATGTGGCACCGCGATGGTAAACTGGCAGCTTTCAAGCATGTTTGGCTGCCGTCATGATTACCCAGAGCATCATTGTCCCGAAGATATCCAGCGTTCCTGTGCATGAGCCGCGTGCGCGGGCGATTCTGCGTTGGCTGGTGCGTGAAAGGATCGTTGAGGAGCAGTTGAGCACCTGCGGCGGCACTGGCAATCGCATGGCGTATGCCATCGGCGAGGGCGCGCGCAAAGTAGTGGAGCGTCCTGAACTGTTGCCCTATGACAACGCGGTCAACGGCCTGGAGGTGATTACCAAGCGTTGCATCTATACCCCGCTCGACGATTTCCTCGAGGAGGCTGGCTGCCCGCAATGCCGTCGAGAGGTTGGCGTGGCCTTGTTCGAAAGCCTGGAGGAGTGGATGCCCGGGCAGACCGACAACTTCATTTGCCCATTGTGCGCACATGAAGACGACATCAATGGCTTTCTGTTCTTGCAACCTTGCGCTTTTTCCAACCTGGGTTTCATCTTCAACAACTGGAGCGCAGCGGGGTTCAAGCAAACGTTTCTCGATGACTTCGCCGACTGGCTGGATCAGCCAGTGGCCCTGGTGCAGGTCAGTCGCGCAGGTAACTGACCGAAGGCCCATCTTTGCATTGAGCGAAGGGCTCTGGATGAGTATAATGGCGCGCTTCCATTTTTCCCGCCCGGGAGCCCCCGCGATGCTGCGTATCAGCCAAGAAGCCCTGACCTTCGACGACATTCTCCTAGTGCCTGGTTATTCAGAGGTACTACCCAATGAAGTCAGTCTCAAGACCCGTTTGACCCGTGGCATCGAGCTGAATATTCCGCTGGTTTCTGCCGCCATGGATACCGTGACCGAAGCCCGCCTGGCCATTGCCATGGCCCAGGAAGGTGGCATCGGCATCATCCACAAGAACATGACCATCGAGCAGCAAGCTGCCGAAGTGCGCAAGGTCAAGAAGTTCGAGGCCGGCGTGGTCAAGGACCCGATCACCATCGAGGCTGACGCCACGGTCCGTGACCTGTTCGAATTGACTCGCCTGAACAACATCTCCGGTGTTCCGGTGCTGCATAACGGCGACCTGGTCGGCATCGTTACTTCCCGTGACGTTCGCTTCGAAAGCCGCCTGGATGCCACCGTCCGCGAAGTGATGACGCCTAAAGAAGGGCTGGTCACGGTCAAGGAAGGCGCCGACAAGAACGAAGCGCGCGAACTGCTGCACAAGCATCGCATCGAGCGCGTGCTGATCGTCGACGACAAGTTCGCTCTCAAAGGCATGATGACCGTCAACGATATCGAGAAGGCCAAGGCCTATCCGCTGGCCAGCAAGGACGACCAGGGTCGTCTGCGTGTTGGTGCCGCGGTCGGTACCGGCAAAGACACCGCTGACCGCGTTTCCGCGCTGGTCGCCGCTGGCGTCGATGTAGTGGTTGTCGACACCGCTCACGGTCACTCCAAGGGTGTGATCGACCGCGTTCGCTGGGTAAAAGAGAACTTCCCACAGGTACAGGTCATTGGTGGCAACATTGCGACTGGCGCTGCAGCCAAGGCCCTGGCCGAAGCTGGCGCTGACGCAGTCAAGGTCGGTATCGGCCCAGGCTCGATCTGCACGACTCGCATCGTCGCAGGTGTTGGCGTTCCGCAAATCAGCGCGATCGCCAATGTTGCCGCTGCGCTGGAAGGCACCGGTATCCCATTGATCGCCGACGGCGGTATCCGTTTCTCCGGTGACCTGTCCAAGGCCATCGTAGCCGGTGCATCGGCTGTGATGATGGGCTCGATGTTCGCCGGTACCGAAGAAGCGCCTGGCGAGATCGAACTGTTCCAGGGGCGCTCCTACAAAGCTTACCGCGGCATGGGCTCGCTGGGCGCAATGTCCCAGGCTCAAGGTTCCTCCGACCGTTACTTCCAGGACTCCTCGGCAGGTGCCGAGAAACTGGTACCGGAAGGTATCGAAGGTCGCGTGCCATACAAGGGCACTCTGACCGCGATCATCCACCAGTTGATGGGTGGCCTGCGTTCCTCGATGGGCTACACCGGCAGTGCCAACATCGAAGAAATGCGCACCAAACCTGAGTTCGTGCGTATCACCGGTGCCGGCATGGCCGAGTCCCATGTGCATGACGTACAAATTACCAAAGAAGCGCCAAACTACCGCGTAGGTTGATGCTTCTGGCAACACTTGCAAGCGGGGCTGTTATCGACAGCCCCGCGTCGTTTCTGATTACCACTGACGAGATTGAGTCATGGCCCTCGACATTCACGCTCACCGCATCCTGATTCTCGACTTCGGTTCCCAGTACACCCAGCTGATCGCCCGCCGCGTGCGCGAAATCGGCGTGTACTGCGAACTGCACCCGTTCGACATGGACGATGAAGCGATTCGCGAGTTCGCTCCTCGCGGCATCATCCTTGCCGGCGGCCCAGAGTCCGTGCACGAAGCCAACAGCCCGCGCGCGCCACAGGCCGTCTGGGACCTGAACGTACCGGTTTTTGGCATTTGCTACGGTATGCAGACCATGGCCGAGCAACTGGGCGGCAAGGTTGAAGGTTCCGAGCTGCGCGAGTTTGGTTACGCCCGTGTCGATGTAGTTGGCAAGAGCCGCTTGCTTGATGGCATTGAAGATCACGTCGATGCCGATGGTGTGCTGGGCCTGGACGTCTGGATGAGCCATGGTGACAAGGTCACCCGCATTCCAGAAGAGTTCCACATCCTGGCCAGCACCCCGAGCTGCCCGATCGCCGGCATGGCCGACGACACTCGCGGCTACTATGGCGTGCAGTTCCACCCCGAGGTAACCCACACCAAGCAGGGCGGTCGCATCCTCTCGCGCTTCATCCTCGACGTCTGCGGCTGCGAAGCCCTGTGGACGCCCTCGAAGATCGCTGAAGACGCCATTGCTCAGGTGCGTGCCCAGGTGGGTACCGACAACGTTCTGCTCGGTCTGTCCGGTGGCGTTGATTCCTCGGTAGTTGCCGCGCTGTTGCACAAAGCCATCGGCGACCAGTTGACCTGCGTCTTCGTCGACAACGGTCTGCTGCGCCTGCACGAAGGTGAGCAGGTCATGGCCATGTTCGCCGAGAACATGGGCGTCAAGGTTATCCGCGCCAACGCTGAAGACCAGTTCCTGAATAACCTCGCTGGCGAGGCGGACCCTGAGAAGAAGCGTAAAATCATTGGTCGCACCTTCATCGACGTGTTCGATGCCGAGTCGAACAAGCTGCACAACATCAAGTACCTGGCTCAGGGCACCATCTACCCTGACGTGATCGAGTCGGCTGGCGCTAAAAGCGGCAAGGCTCATGTGATCAAGTCGCACCACAACGTGGGTGGCCTGCCGGAAGAAATGAACCTCAAGCTGGTCGAGCCGCTGCGTGAGCTGTTCAAGGACGAAGTCCGTCGTCTTGGCTTGGAGCTGGGCCTGCCTTACGACATGGTCTACCGTCACCCGTTCCCGGGCCCGGGCCTGGGCGTGCGTATCCTGGGTGAAGTGAAGAAGGAATACGCCGACCTGCTGCGTCGTGCCGACCACATCTTCATCGAAGAGCTGCGCAAGGCCGACTGGTACCACAAGGTCAGCCAGGCCTTCGTGGTGTTCCAGCCGGTGAAATCGGTTGGCGTGGTCGGTGACGGCCGCCGTTACGCCTGGGTCGTGGCCCTGCGTGCGGTAGAAACCATCGACTTCATGACTGCACGTTGGGCGCACCTGCCTTACGAACTGCTGGAAACCGTCAGCGGCCGCATCATCAACGAAATCGAAGGCATCTCCCGCGTCACTTACGACGTGTCGAGCAAGCCGCCTGCCACGATCGAGTGGGAGTGAGTTGAACGACAAGGGCGCCTCGGGGCGCCCTTGTCGTATCTAGTGCTGTTGCCTGTAGCCTGCACTTACATCCAGGGCCGCGATATCGGCACTTTCAACAGCAGGTCGTTTCTGACGAACAAAGCCTCACCTTCTATTTCGTCCCATACGCCCGCGTCGGCACCAATGCTTCCCGCCTGGCCAATTTCAATGTCTTCAATACGCAGGCCAATGGCGCCTTGCAATTCACTTAGCCCAGGAACACCCTCGAAGTTATTGGTGTGCGAGTTACCCACCAATGCCACCCAGCGCCCGGCCCCTCGGCGTGCCTGGTCAGCCTCGATGATTCTGTGGGCGTAGAAGTTCATCATTTCCTGGCGAATGGTGAGTGAAGGTTGCACATACCAAGCCTGGCGATAAGAGGCCATGCAGTCGATGCCTTGTATCCGTATGTTTTGCCGAAATGCCTCGTACATCACTTTTTTGAGCGTGTGAGGTGTCTGCATGCCCAAAGTGGCCATGTAGTCATGTTTCTCAACGTAGGCTTTCAACTCTGCAGGCATCGTTCCGGTTCGATTGAACAAGTCCAGGTCGGCCTGCTGAAAGTCGGTCATGAAATGTTCCATGTAAAAGACATCCACCCCGAGCTTCTTCAACTGACGCATGTTGTTCATCAGAAATTGCTTGGCACTTTCCTGGGTGTGGGACTCGCCGATCACAAGTCCTTCACTCTCTTCGTACAGGCTGCGCAGTATTTCTTTGGGGCTGGCGGTGCTGGGGATTTCGGGAATCGATGGGCGCGGCGGTTGTTCGAATGATCCATAGAACTGGTGTGCGTCAAGGGCCAGCTGGTCACGTAGCTGCCTGTAACGTGAGTGCGGCGCGCCGCTGTCTGGGTCGCCCAATGCAAAGTTTTCTCTGCCGTCCGCTGCGGCCCTCAATGCCTCGCGCTCGGCCTGTGGCACTTCATAAGGGCTAGGTTCCAACGCTGGTAGGCCAGGTCGTGGTGCCACTCTGCCCCAGATTTTCAGCAAGAATCGAGGTGCACCTCCTTTGAGTCCCAAACGCGGCTTGATCTGCCAGTTCCCCTGGTCATCCACTGCAATGGGAATATTGCGGGAAAATGAGTAGGGGTTGTCTGGATCAATGATCACCCAAGTCGATAACTCTCCTACGTAGCGCACCTGGTAGGTTTGCTCGCCCACCATGGCGTATTGTTTGCCGTCCTGGACAAAAATGCCTTTGAATTGGCTGTCAGGCGCAGTCCTCAGGATATCGTTGCTTTCAAGCGACTCCAGCAACTGCGCCTGTCCTTCGTACCTGAATGACTCAGGGACCCAGGTCTGCAGGTCCGCAGGTGTGATGGGTTCGAATTCTTCGCTTGCGAATGGGTTTTCAGGGGTGTTCGTGGCGGCTTCGTCACCTGCAGTTGTTTCCGTCATTTCCCCGGCAGCATCAACGCCGCCAGCGCGCAACAGGGTGGCGTTGAACAAGGTATTGATGCCCGCCAGTATCGCGCCTGTGACACCCGCCTGACGCTCTGCGGTGGTGTGTCCGTTAATGGCCTGGTCAACATTCAGCCCGGTTTCCGCCAGACCAGCGCCTACTACGGCGAGCGCCACCGGCCAATCAAAAGCCGCCATGGGTCCGAAAACCTTGGAGAAGGCTGCGAGGTAGCCGATCCAGAGTTGTTTGCGCAGATCGGCATTTGAGCGCAGGGCAAAATGGGCGTCGTCGAGCATGCGTTGACGTGCCGCATCGCGTAGGTGGCTGAAAGCATCCGTGTGCAGGGTCGTATTCAGGGTGTTCAGTCCATCGTAATGGAGGCTGCCCCATTGTGTTTTCATGACGTCAAGTAGATGCCCGAGACCTACGCCTCGATCATCCTCATCCTGGCTGCTGAGAGCGAAGTGGTTCAGCAGGCGAGCGCGTTTCTCTGCTGTGCCGGTCTGCGCCAGCACCCAGGTACGAAGTTCGAGGTTGCTGGCAAACAGCTGAAACGTATCAACCTCACCGGGGAGGTAGAGCAACTGGTAGCCATCATCCATGACCACTCTGAGGATGGAACTGGCGACATGACCACCAATGTCAAAGGTGCACAGGCGAACTCCCTGTGCCGGTGTCACCGTGTTCTGCAGTTGTTGCAGGGTCGGCGGCCATGTTGTCTCTGCCGCCAAGGCGACAGCGACCTTGCGCAGGTATCTGACCAGCGTCTTGTCACCTTTCTCGGCGCAGGCTTCTAGCACTTTGCTGAGGAAAGTCGATTTGGCCAATGTGCGATAAGCGTCTGAATAGTGCGCCCAGAAACGTTCAAGGCGTTGGCTATAGTCCGCGCTTAAATTGACGTCCCAGAAGTATTCGAGCACGTCCTTGGGTGCCAAGGGGATTTCGTTGTGTTCGTCGTAAGTATCCTTGCCCGGTCCGTCGGAATAGAAACCGGTGTAGGTACCGAGCTCGTCGGTGCCGTCCTGATCGGCAACATTGAAGCGGTGCAGTACCAATTGCGCCAGGGTCAGGGATTGATACGGATGGCCGCAATGTTGCCAACCACTGAAGGTGCGGGGGCTGCTCGACCCCGAGTGAAAACGGTGGAAATAGACATGGTCAGGATCGAGGCCTGCAAGGTTGTGCCGGACGAGCAGGGCGATGGCAGTATCGCGGGCCATTTGGCGAATGTCCGGGCAGTGCGTGCTCACCTGGGTGGCCATCAGTCTCAGGTCTTCAAGATCCTTGTTTTGCTGTGCGGTTTTCAGCATGAGCGTTCTCGTAGGAGAGGGAAGGGCGCTCAGCGTGAGGCAGGCAATAGGGGTAGTGGTGGTACTTAATGCTGGGAGGGTGCGACATCGTGCGCAGGTGATTGAACAAGACTTAACTTAATATTTCGCAATTGCAGGTGTATCGTATTCGCCCTTCATCGTCGGCACCTGGCAAGGTGCCGGCATGTTGTTCCTGGCATTACGAGGTACCTGTGGCATGTCCTTTACCCGGCGACAAATACTCGGTGGCCTGACTGGCCTTGTGGCAATCGGCCTGGGCGCCGGCGGCGCATCCCGTTATTGGCTGGGGCGCACTGACCCTGATGCCGGCCACGACTACGAGTTGATTGCTGCCCCGCTGGATGTAGAGCTGGTCTCTGGGTACAAGACCGAGGCTTGGGCATTCGGCCCGTCGGCACCTGGAACCGAGTTGCGAGTGCGCCAGGGGGAATGGCTGCGCGTGCGTTTCATCAACCGCCTGCCAGTAGCCACTACCATTCATTGGCACGGTATCCGCCTGCCGCTGGAAATGGATGGGGTACCTTACGTTTCGCAGTTGCCGGTATTACCGGGCGAATACTTCGATTACAAGTTCCGCGTGCCGGATGCCGGCAGTTACTGGTACCACCCGCATGTGAACAGTTCCGAAGAACTCGGCAAGGGCCTGGTAGGTCCATTGATTGTCGAGGAGCGCGAGCCTACCGGTTTCAAGCATGAGCGCACCTTGAGCCTGAAAAACTGGCATGTGGACGAGCAGGGCGCGTACCTGCCCTTCAGTATTGCCCGTGAAGCTGCCCGCGGGGGCACTGCCGGTCGCCTGATCACCATCAATGGCCAGGCCAATGCGGTCGTTGATATGCCCGAAGGGCAAATTGTCCGGGTGCGCCTGCTTAATCTGGACAATACGCTGACCTACCGCATCAACCTGAAAGGCAACTTCGAGGCGCGTATTTATGCGCTCGACGGTAACCCGATTACGCCAAGGCCGTTGGGCAAGGACTACTGGCTTGGGCCTGGCATGCGTATTTGCCTGGCAATCAAGATGCCACCGGCGGGTGAGGAGTTGTCCCTGCGCGATGGTTCCGTGCGCCTGGGCACCTTGCGTTCGGTGGCCAGCAATGAAGCACCAGGCGAGTGGCCCCCGGAGTTGCCGGCCAACCCGGTCGCCGAGCCGGACCTGGCCAATGCCGAGAAGCTCAATTTCAATTTTGAATGGGTAGGGTCGGTGTCGGTGAACACCGAGAATGGCAAGCCGCCAAGCCTATGGCAGATCAACGGTCAGGCCTGGGATATCACCGACAAGACCTGTGCAGATCGGCCGATCGCGACGCTGACCAAGGGCAAGAGCTACATCTTCGAACTCAAGAATATGACCCAGTACCAGCACCCTATTCATTTGCATGGCATGAGCTTCAAGGTTCTCAGTTCGAACCGGCACAAGTTCGCGCAGCAGTACTTCACTGATACGTACCTGCTGGGCAAGAACGAGAGTGCACAAGTGGCCTTGGTTGCTGATAACCCGGGAACCTGGATGTTTCATTGTCACGTGATCGACCATATGGAAACCGGCCTGATGGCCGCTATCGAGGTCGTCTGATGCGTCAGCCGCAAATTATCGATCGCAGCCGTGATCAGGAATTCATGCGTCTGGCTCTGGAGCTGGCTGCGCAGGGTGCAGCGCGGGGTGAAGTGCCGGTGGGCGCCGTTCTGGTGCAACATGGCCAGGTCATTGGTCGTGGCTTCAATTGCCCGATCAGTGGCAGTGATCCGAGTGCGCATGCCGAGATGGTCGCCATCCGTGCCGCTGCCCAGGCAGCGAGTAACTATCGTCTGCCTGGAAGCACCCTGTACGTAACGCTGGAGCCCTGCAGTATGTGTGCCGGGCTCATCGTTCACGCACGCATCGCTAGGGTGGTGTATGGGGCGCTGGAGCCCAAGGCGGGCATCGTACAGAGCCAGGGGCAGTTCTTTACCCAAGGTTTCCTCAATCATCGTGTGATGTTCGAGGGTGGGGTACTGGCAGAGGAATGCGGCACGATCCTTTCCGAATTCTTCAAGGCGCGCCGCGCCAAGGCTTGAGTGACGCCACTGTGGCAGGCGTGGGACGCGTTAGAGGGGAGGTGTCTGCTCGGTCGGCTTGGTCTTGTCGACGCCAGGGACATGCAGGTTGCCATCAGCGACCTGGCTGCCTTCGAGCTGTGGCTGGGTTACCCAGGTGAGGATGTCGTAATAGCGGCGGATGTTGGCCACGAAATGTACGGGCTCGCCGCCTCGGGCATAGCCATAGCGGGTTTTGCTGTACCACTGCTTCTGTGCCAGGCGCGGCAGCATTTTTTTCACATCCAGCCATTTGTTCGGGTTCAAGCCCTCGCGTTTGGCCAGCTTGCGCGCATCCTCCAGATGGCCACCGCCGACGTTGTACGCCGCCAGGGCGAACCAGGTTCGGTCCGGCTCCTTGATCGAGTCGTCCAGTGCTTCTTTGACGTGCATGAAATACTTGGCCCCGCCGCGAATGCTTTGCACCGGGTCCAGACGGTTGGACACGCCCATGGCCTGGGCTGTGCGCTGGGTTAGCATCATCAGGCCGCGTACGCCGGTCTTTGAGGTGACTTCAGCCTGCCACATCGATTCCTGGTAACCGATCGCTGCCAACAAGCGCCAGTCGACCTGTTCTTTTTTCGCGGACGCCTTGAAGTGCTTTTCGTAGCGTGGCAAACGCTGCTGCAAATGTTGGGCAAAGGTGTAGGCGCCCACATAGCCGAGTACATCGACATGGCCGTAATAGCGATCTTTCAGGCGCTGTAAGGTGCCATTTTTCTGAACTTTGTCGAGAAATTCGTTGATTTCGTTGAGGAGACTGTTGTCGTCGCCGGCAGCCACTGCCCAACGTTGATCGCGGGAATCGCCAAGATCGAAGGCGACGCGCACCTTGGGGAAGTAGACCTGATTCATCGCCAGTTCGTTGGAGTCGACCAGGGTCAGGTCGATTTGGCCTTCATCGACCATACGCAGCAGGTCGACCACTTCTACTGCATCAGATTCTTCGTACTCGAGCGCGGGATATTGCTTTTTGAGCTCGGCCAATTGCTCGGCATGAGTGCTGCCCTTGAGCACCATAATCTTCTTGCCGACCAGGTCCTTGGCATCGGTCGGCCGCGAACGACCATTGCGGTAGATAATCTGTGGGGTCACTTCAAGGTAGGGGTGGGAAAAACGTACCTGTGACCTGCGCTGCTCGCTGCTGACCAGGCCTGCAGCTGCTACCACCGGTCCGGAAGGCTTGCCGAGCTGGTCGTACAATTCGTCGAGATTGTCGGCTGTTTCGATTTTAAGCTCGACCCCGAGGTCGTCGGCAAAGCGCTTGACCAATTCGTATTCGAAGCCGGTTTCGCCGTTGCGGTCCTCGAAGTAGGTAGCAGGGCTGTTGCGAGTAATCACGCGCAGTACACCGTCCTCCTTGACGCGCTCCAGGGTGCTGGGTTTTTCAACACAGGCACCGAGCATCAGGAAGAGTCCGGTTGCGATGAGCCATTTGGCGCAGCGCTGGCGCAAAGCAGTTTGGGCGAACATAGGTTGCAGTATACGCAAAGGACTGGTCCCGCCATATCTCGACAACTGTTTGCTTGTCTGCTAGCACGCTTTGCGCTATTTACGCGGTAAGGCTCCGGACAGGCCGGTTTTTTGACCCCTGAGTCCGCTTTACTCCACCGACATGCGGCTGCGTCAGAATGCTGTGTTGCGGGTGCCGGAAGCGACGGATTTAGGCTAGAATGCACGGCCTCTAAGCACACCCCCTTCCTGAGGCTGTCCCGACGATGTTGATCCTGCGCGGCGCTCCTGCCCTTTCTGCCTTTCGCCACGGTAAATTACTCGAGCAATTGAGTCAGAAAGTCCCCGCTGTTAGTGGTTTGTACGCTGAATTCGCTCATTTCGCCGAGGTTGACGGCGATCTGACTGCCGACCAACAGCAAGTGCTCGCGCGCTTGCTCAAGTACGGTCCGAGCGTACCGGTACAGGAGCCTAGTGGTCGCCTGTTCCTGGTAATGCCGCGATTCGGTACCATCTCGCCCTGGTCGAGCAAGGCCAGCGACATTGCCCACAACTGCGGCCTGGAAAATGTCCGGCGCCTGGAGCGCGGTATTGCCTTCTACGTCAGCGGCCAGCTGAGCGAAGCCGATGCTGTCAACGTAGCCGACATCCTGCACGATCGCATGACTCAAATGGTCCTGAGCAAGCTCGAAGAGGCCGCTGGTCTGTTCAGTCATGCCGAGCCCAAGCCGATGACCTCGGTGGATATCCTCGGCGGTGGTCGTGCTGCACTGGTACAGGCGAACACCGACCTGGGTCTGGCACTGGCAGAAGACGAGATCGACTACCTGGTCGAGGCCTTCCAGACGCTTGCGCGCAACCCGAATGACATCGAACTGATGATGTTCGCCCAGGCCAACTCCGAGCACTGCCGCCACAAGATTTTCAACGCCAGTTGGGATATCGACGGCCAGAGCCAGGAAAAAAGCCTGTTCGGCATGATCAAGAACACCTACCAGATGCACAGCGAAGGCGTGTTGTCCGCTTACAAGGACAACGCCTCGGTGATCGTCGGTAACGTCGCCGGCCGGTTCTTCCCGAACCCTGAAACCCGCCAATACGGCGCGGTGCAGGAACCGGTGCACATCCTGATGAAGGTCGAGACCCACAACCACCCGACCGCCATCTCGCCATTCTCCGGTGCTTCAACAGGTTCCGGCGGCGAAATTCGCGATGAAGGTGCCACAGGTCGCGGCGCCAAGCCAAAAGCAGGTCTCACCGGTTTCACCGTTTCCAACCTGCAGATCCCAGGCTTCGAACAGCCATGGGAGAAGGCCTACGGCAAGCCTGAGCGCATCGTTACCGCGCTGGACATCATGATTGATGGCCCGCTGGGTGGCGCGGCCTTCAACAACGAGTTCGGTCGTCCGGCTCTCACTGGCTACTTCCGTACTTTCGAGCAGTCGATCACCACACCTCATGGCGAAGAAGTGCGCGGCTACCACAAGCCGATCATGCTCGCCGGTGGTATGGGCAACATCCGCGAAGATCACGTCCAGAAGGCCGAAATCACCGTGGGCGCCAAGCTGATCGTCCTCGGTGGCCCGGCCATGCTGATCGGCCTGGGCGGTGGTGCGGCATCCTCCGTAGCCACTGGCGCCAGCTCTGCGGACCTGGATTTCGCTTCGGTACAGCGTGAAAACCCTGAAATGGAACGCCGCTGTCAGGAGGTCATCGACCGCTGCTGGCAGCTGGGTGAGCAGAACCCGATCGCTTTCATCCACGATGTGGGTGCGGGCGGTATTTCCAACGCCTTCCCTGAGCTGGTCAACGACGGTGGTCGTGGCGGTCGTTTCGAACTGCGTAACGTGCCTAACGACGAGCCGGGCATGGCCCCCCATGAAATCTGGAGCAACGAATCCCAGGAACGTTACGTCCTGGCAGTCGATGCTGCCGACTTCGAACGCTTCCAGGCCATCTGCGAGCGTGAGCGCTGCCCATTCGCCGTGGTCGGTGAAGCCACTGAAGAACCGCACCTGACCGTTACCGACAGCCACTTCGGCAACAGTCCAGTGGACATGCCGCTCGAAGTGCTGCTGGGCAAGCCACCGCGTATGCACCGTTCGGTTACCCGTGAAGCAGAGCAGGGTGACGACTTCGATCCGTCGGGCCTTGAGTTGAACGACTCGGTCGAACGCGTGTTGCGTCACCCGGCCGTGGCCAGCAAGAGCTTCCTGATCACCATTGGCGACCGGACCATTACCGGCCTGGTTGCCCGTGACCAGATGGTGGGTCCTTGGCAGGTTCCGGTGGCCGACGTTGCTGTCACCGCGACCAGCTTCGACGTCTACACCGGTGAAGCGATGGCGATGGGCGAGCGTACGCCGCTGGCACTGCTGGACGCTCCGGCCTCCGGGCGCATGGCTATCGGCGAAACGCTGACCAACATGGCCGCTTCGCGTATTGCCAAGCTTTCCGACATCAAACTGTCGGCCAACTGGATGTCCGCAGCTGGTCACCCAGGCGAAGACGCGCGTCTGTACGACACCGTCAAGGCTGTCGGTATGGAACTGTGCCCTGAGTTGGGCCTGACCATTCCGGTCGGCAAGGACTCCATGTCGATGAAGACCAAGTGGAGCGAAGAAGGTGCGGAGAAATCCGTCACCTCGCCGCTGTCGCTGATTGTCACCGGTTTTGCCCCGGTAACCGACATTCGCAAGACCCTGACCCCGCAACTGCGCATGGACAAGGGCGAAACCGACCTGATTCTGATCGACCTGGGTCGTGGTCAGAACCGCATGGGCGCCTCGATCCTGGCCCAGACTCACGGCAAGCTGGGTAGCCAGGCGCCGGACGTCGATGATGCCGAAGACCTCAAGGCGTTCTTTGCAGTGATTCAGGGCTTGAACGCGGATGGCCATTTGCTGGCCTATCACGACCGTTCCGACGGCGGCCTGATGACCACCGTGCTGGAAATGGCTTTCGCCGGTCATTGCGGCCTGGAGCTGGAACTGGACACCCTGACCAGCAAACGCGAAAAGATTGCCGCCATTCTGTTCAACGAAGAACTGGGTGCGGTCATCCAGGTGCATCAGGACGCTACCCCGGATGTACTGGCGCAGTTCAGCGCTGCCGGCCTGGGTGAAGACTGCGTCGCGGTTATCGGTCAGCCGATCAACAACGGTGAAGTGGTGATCAACTTCGCTGGCGAACAGTTGTTCCAGGGCGACCGTCGTCTCCTGCAGCGCCAGTGGGCCGAGACCAGCTACCAGATCCAGCGCCTGCGTGACAACGCCGACTGCGCCGATCAAGAGTTCGAAGGTCTGCTCGAAGAAGACAATCCGGGCCTGAGCGTCAAGCTCGGCTTCGACGTCAACCACGACATCGCTGCGCCTTACATCAAGAAGGGTATTCGTCCTCAGGTGGCGGTGCTGCGCGAGCAGGGCGTCAACGGTCAGGTCGAGATGGCTGCGGCTTTCGATCGTGCCGGGTTCAACGCAATCGATGTGCACATGAGCGATATTCTCGCCGGTCGCATTGACCTGGACGCGTTCAAAGGCCTGGTGGCTTGCGGTGGCTTTTCCTATGGTGACGTGCTCGGCGCCGGCGAAGGCTGGGCCAAGTCGGCGCTGTTCAACAACCGTGCGCGTGATGCCTTCCAGGGCTTCTTCGAGCGCACCGACAGCTTCACCCTCGGTGTGTGCAACGGTTGCCAGATGATGTCCAACTTGCACGAACTTATTCCTGGCACCGACCTGTGGCCGCATTTTGTGCGCAACCGCTCCGAACAGTTCGAAGCCCGCGTGGCCATGGTTCAGGTTCAGGAGTCGAACTCGATCTTCCTGCAAGGCATGGCCGGTTCGCGCATGCCGATCGCCATCGCTCACGGTGAAGGCCATGCCGAATTCGAAAGCGAAGAAGCGCTGCTGGAAGCGGATCTGTCCGGTTGCGTGGCACTGCGCTTTGTCGATAACCATGGCAAGGTTACTGAAACCTACCCTGCCAACCCGAACGGTTCGCCGCGTGGCATCACTGGCCTTACCAGCCGCGACGGTCGCGTTACCATCATGATGCCGCACCCAGAGCGGGTTTTCCGTGCCGTGCAGAACTCCTGGCGCCCGGATGACTGGAACGAAGACGCCGCTTGGATGCGCATGTTCCGCAACGCGCGGGTGTGGGTGAACTAAGGGTGTACAAACTCGCCTTCTTCGTCCCGCCCAGCCATGTGGAAGTGGTCAAGGCCGCTGTGTTCGCCGCAGGTGGCGGACGCATCGGCGACTACGACTGCTGTGCCTGGCAGGTGCTGGGCCAGGGCCAGTTCCGCCCGTTGGACGGTAGCCAGCCGTTTATCGGGCAAACGGGCGTGGTTGAACAGGTCGAAGAGTGGCGGGTAGAACTGGTGGTGGCTGACGAGCTGATTCAGTCGGCGGTCGCTGCGCTCAAGCACAGTCACCCTTACCAGACACCGGCTTATGAGGTTTGGCAGCTCGCCAGTTTCTGAGGTTTTATAAGCTGTATCGCGGGGCAAGCCCGCTCCTGCCCGTTAGGGGGGAGCGGGCTTGCCCCGCGCTGCTTTTCAGCTCCTCAATTGCTGGATTTGCTGATCAAGCTCGATGCCAGAACGGTCCTGCGGTCATGGCCGCTGGTGCTGACCAGACCAAGGTCGACGGCGTTTTCGCCTTCGCCGCTGTTCGCCGAGCTGTAGTGCTCGATCAAGCCGCTGATCAGATCCACTGGGGCATTTGAAGCGTTGACGTTTACGGCGCGACGGTAGTCTCGACCATTCAGGGTTTCCTGGCTAATCGGACCGTTGCCGAGTTCGACCTTGTCATGGGCTGCCTGTACCCGGGCACCTGAAAGCGCGGTTTCGCCACCGACCATCAAGGTTACGCCGTCACGGCCACTGAGCAGGCTTTGACTGGTCACGCTGTCACGCTGGGTGTGTTCGATGTCGAGCTTGAATGTCGGCGACAGCTTCGGGTCGGCGGTCTGAACCAAGGGCCCAACCTGTTTTTCCACCTTACCGGCAAATGGCCCAGCCAGGGCGGTAGCGGCGTTGATGTAGCCTTGCGGGTTTTTTTCCTGGCTAAGGCGTGCGTCGGCATCCACCTTCAAGGTGTTGATCCGGTCCTGGCGACTGGCAACGCGAAGATCACCGCCAATCTTGCCCTCTATAGCTTCGGCTTCCATGCGTACACCTTCCAGGCGAGTGTCGGTCAGGCTATTGAGGGTGATGTGTTTGGCCCGCCACTCGCTGTTTGCATAAGTCAGGTTGTCGCGTCGATCAATGTTCGCTTCTGCCCGGGCATACAACCCACGAGTGGATTGCTCGGAGGTTGCGCCAGGTGCGCCGCTGACCCCAGCACCTGCGGTAATTTCCTGGTTATTGCGCTGCTCGGTATTGCTGGTCGCCTCGATGAGTACGCCACCATTGCTGGCGCTGATGTCGACTTCTGCTGCCGAGGCCTTTACACCTTGTAAATGCACGGCGTCGGCGTTTGCCCCGGCACTGCTCGCTGTCAGTTTGCCTGTGGTCGACCATTGAGCTGCACTGCTGCTGGTGCTGCGCTCTTCAGTGTGACCAATGCTCACGTGACCACCGACTCCGCCGCCCTTGCCAGCGGCAGTGCTATTGCCCAGCAGCTCAACGCCGCCTCCTAACAACTTGCCGTGAGCGGTGTGGGAGTCCGTGGCGGCCTTGGCTGCCAATGCATCGTTGCCGTGCAAGCTGATATTTGCGACTTTGGCACTGTTGCTGCCAATGCGGGCCCCTGCCAGTTCAAGTGTTCCACCTGCCTGCAACTGCACGTCGCCCTTGGCGTCGATTGTGGCGATCCTGGCCTGGCTATCGGTAGTGTCGAGCGTGGCGTGATCGAGGTAGCCTCGCAGCTCCAGGCTCGTATCCAAGGGATTGTTGCCCCCCTTGGCCCAAGCGCTACCGTCGAGCTGTTTCAGCTGGCTCTGCTGTTTGTCGTTGGCCTGCTCCAGGCCCAGGTTGCCGTCGGCCAACAGCTTCAAAGAGCCTTGGCCTGCGTCGAAGTGCGTGCCCTCGTAGGCACCGTCGCTGCCCAGTTGT
The DNA here is from genome assembly GCF_004803755.1 of Pseudomonas sp. DG56-2. Classification (NCBI taxonomy): domain Bacteria; kingdom Pseudomonadati; phylum Pseudomonadota; class Gammaproteobacteria; order Pseudomonadales; family Pseudomonadaceae; genus Pseudomonas; species Pseudomonas sp. DG56-2. Next base: position 4,654,265 of record NZ_CP032311.1, on the reverse strand, counting down.
ATCTGGATACCCGTCTTTCCGTACAGGCTGCCGGGGTTGGCCGTCTGCCTGAGTTGATCATTTTGCAAAGAGCCGCCCTTGCCCGAAAGGCGCAGGTTGATATCGCTGCCTGTGCTGGTATCGGCGCGTACAGTGGTCTCTACATCCAGGCGTCGGACACTGTTCGCGCTGCTGTTCTGGGCGGCGGCGAAGCGATGGTTCTGTGCCTGAATTGACAATGGCCCCTGCGCGGCGCGGTATTGAGTGCCGGTATCCTCGATTGTGTCGGATTTGATATCGATGCCACCAGCGTTCAACTGGGCGACCTGAGCAGTGGTGGTCTGGCTGATCTCCTCACGGTTCAGATGCTTGAACTCAAGTTCAGCGCCTATTGCCGGAGGCGCCAAGGCGTCTTCGATAGAAGCCTGCTGGAATCGACTGGCTTCTTCGCCCTTGATCAGATTTTCGATAGGACGGGTCAGGCCGCGGTAGGCAACACTGGCGCCCAGGCTTGCCTGCCAGTTCTGTTCGGTCTTGCTGCTGGTCTGGGTGTCATCTACTGCACGGTTTTGCAAGGTGCCGGTGTTCAGTGCCAGCCCCTGACCGGCCGTCACAACCGCGCCCTCGTTGACCATTGTGCCGGTTGCCACACGCAAGTCTTTGTTGCTTTGCAGGCTGCTGCGCTGCGCCTGGCTCGAGTGCTCCTCTAGGTCCTTTTGCTTGTGATAACCGTCAAACGCGCTACCCAGTTTATCGATACCTCCGCTGACAGAGAGCCCCCCACCGTCATCGCGAGTGCTGGTCTTTTGTGACTGCTGGTCATGTGCTGCCACAAGGTTGATGTCCTGCGCATCGACCTGCAGGTCTCCAGCGGTTGCACTGATGCTCGAGCCCTTGATATTGACGTCGCTTTGGCCGTTGATTTTCACCTGTGCGCCCGTCAGGGCGCTGGCAATCTGCTTTTTATCGGCGCGAGTGCTTTCGGTTGTGCTGACGTTGTAGCCTACCGAGGCGTTGTATTGATGAGAGTCGGGTTTACCGTCGGCGGCGTCCTGGGTCTGGCTGGCACTGGCAGTGAAACCTTTGTTTTGCTGGCGGACGCTCAGGCTCTGCGATTGCTCAGCGGTGCCGACGGTGATGTCCTTTTTAGCCTGTAGCTGTAGTTGCTGTCCGGCATCGATCTTGGCCCCCAGTATCCGCAGTTCATCGGCGCTGGCCAGGCGCAGGTTACTTTGTGACGCAACGTCACTGGTCAGTACTTCCTTGCGTTGCTCTTGCTGTTCGCGCTGTTCTTTGATCAACCCGAACAGCTTGCTGTTGCTTGCGCGCTGATTGAGGGAAGTCTGGCTTTGAGCTGCGTCGACTGTCAGCAATCCTTTTTCGCTGAGCACCAGCGCGTCGCCCAGACTGTTCACCTTGGAGCCTTTGATCTGCACCTGCTGCGCAGCCACGGTTAACGCGCCACCGGCGTGAATGGAACTGCCGCTGGCGTTTTGGCCGTTGCCATCGGATTGCTCGTTGGTGCCGAAGAAAGTGCCCGAAGCCAGGTCTCCTCGATAACCTTTTGCATGCATGCTGTTGTTCAGGGTGGTTTCGGCAACCTCCAGGGTGCCAGCTTTTATGTTGGTGTCACCTTTGCTGGAAAGGCTACTGCCAAGCACCTGGGTAGGCCCTGCCGATACGAGGGATATCTGCTGGCCGGAGAGCTCGCTGGGCTTGGCGTTTTCCTTATATTGACGGGTGTCCTGATCCCCGCGCCAAAGGTGTTTGCGATGGTGAATCTGTTCGTCAACCTGCTGGCTGTCAGTCGCGGCAATGATGTTCAGCGTGCTCCCCGCGAGGACGCTCAGGTCTCCTTTGGCCTGCACGGTGGCCGCAACCAGACTGATGTCTTTACCTGCTTGCAGATCGATGTTTTCACTGGCCTGCAATTGACTGGCAAGATGCTTGCGCGCGGTGTGGGTGACTTCTCGGTTGTAGGTTTCGGTAGGAACGAACCACCACTTTTCTTCACGGTTTTCGTGCTCACGGCTCAGCGCTTGGTGCATGCGGGTATCGAGGGTCAGGTTGCTGCCTGCCTTGGCCAAAATCTGCTGCCCTTTGACTTCTACGGCAGACAAACTGAGGTTCTCTGCGGCATTCAGTGTTACCGCGCCATGCTCGGTATTGAGCACGCTGCGCTTGTTTTGCGTGCCGCTGATTGCCAGCCCGCCCTGGGATTGAATGCTTATTCCGTCGCGAGCACGCAGTTGGGTGTCAGCCATCCGCACGCCAGCGCCTTCTGCGGTACTGAGAATTCTGATTCGCCCAGCCTGCATAGCCCCAAACAAGCTGGCATCGACGCTCGAGGTTGGCGCCGCACGATGATCGATTACCTGTTGGTCGGTGCTGCGGACAAGATTTCGGCCCACGGTAAGATTCAGATCGTCGCGCGCCACAAGTGAACCCCGGTTGTCAACGCGGGGTGCAATCAGGTCGAGCGCTCCTTCCAGGTTGCTCTGGCCACCTCGAAGCACTTGCAGGGTGCCAGTGGCGTTGCGGGTATCAAAGTGCTTGATGCTTTGCCCGTCGACTTCGGGGCTGCCGACCAGAAAGCCTGCGCGAGTGGTATTGATAAACGTGCCGCCATTGAGTGTGATGCCATTAGGATTGGCCAGTATGTAGTCCGCGCGGCTGCCGAAAATTTCCTGTGGGCCCTCGATGCGCGAGGCGTTGCGGCTGATGACTTCGTTGAGGATGGTCGAGGCGGCCTGGCCTTGAAATTGCGGGTTGGCAGCCAAAGCCCCGGCCAGTTGCGATTGTCCGGCCTGCACGGCGTTGTTGAGCACCACGCCTGGCGTGTTGACGTTGTAGTCGAGAAATTGATTGTGTGAAAGGCCGCCTGCATTGGGCGCAACAATGTTGATTACCGGCACGCCATGCTGGTTATTGATCAACGCGGTACCGCTAGCACCGGCTGCGGCCTGCAGGCCATTCTCGGCCAGGCTGACGTAGGGAGTGAGCAGGCACAAGGCAATTATCCAGCGCAGGTAATTGGGGCTGATTCGCTCGAAGGTTTGTTCGGACATCATGGTCTCTCTTTTTTGTGGTGGTAATCAGATGTTCACTACCCATTCCAGCAACCAGTAGCCCTTTTCCAACGCTACGCGGGGAGTAGCGCTGGCATAGATGGCGTGCTGGTAGTCGAGCTTCAGTTGACTGTCGGGCAGGCTCAGCTCCAGGCCGGCATGTGCGCCGACCAGACGTTGTGCGGCAGTGCCGTGGCTGAACTTGCTCCAACCCAGGTCCACGCCCAGTTGTGGGCGCAGCACCAGGGCCCGGGGCAGGTCCAGGGCCAGCGGCTGGCTTAGGGTGTTGCGCCAGACGGCGCCATTGGCACCGGCGACCACCTGCTGGCGAAAGCCGCGTACAGCGGTGGTATCACTCAATTGCTGTTGTTCCACGGCAGGGAGCACGTCGGGGCTGTACTGCAGGTTCAAGTCACTTTGCCAACGCCAGGGCCAATTCGGACTGCGACCCTGGCGCATATGCATGAGGGTGGCGCGATACTTTCGAAAATGCGGTTGAGGTGCATTGTCGTGTAATGTTTCACGATCGGCGCCAAACCAGTCCAGGCCCTGACTCACACCCAAGTAGGCGCTCCATAGACCGTCACTGAGCCATAGCAGATTCAGGCCGGCCTCGATTGTGGTGAGCGTGGGGCTTTGGAGTGCCAGGCGCTGTTCGCTCAGACGATTTTCCAGGCGTTTTTGCTCCATGCGCACACTGGCACTGAGCAGTCCCTGCTGATTGCGCCACAGCGTGCGCTCCAGGCTTAAGCCGTAGAAGTCACTTTGGCCGCTGCTGTGCAAGTGTCGACCTGGAAGCTGAGCCTGGTAATGCAGTTGATTGAAGCTCAGGGCGTAGGTCCAGGCACCGTACGGAACGCTGTAGTACACGCCATACCCGCGGCTGTAGCTTGAACCTGACGGGAGTGTGGCGTTAGCCGATACCTGTACGAAGTCATTGAGTTGCAGAGGACTGTCCAGGCTTAAGTTGACGCCCAGCCGCTCGCGCCCGGTCTGTTCGCTGCCGCGATTGTCGAGGCAGCCGCCAAGATGCCAACGGCGCTTGATTTGCCTGGGGACCACCACGACCCGGCTTGCACCTTGGCGACTGCCCGGAAGAATATCGGCACCCAGATCGAATGCCCTCAACCGGTTCAATTGGTCCATGCCTTGCTCCAGTTCAGTCAGGCGCAAGGGTTGTCCCAGCAATGAGGGAAATGCACTGTTCAATGACAGGGGCAAGGCAGGGTCAGCGAGTTCGATCGACTCGACATAGCCTTCGATAATCACAATATCCAGTGTGCCACCGGCGACCAGAGGCGCTGCCAGGTACGGCCGGCTGGCCAAGTAACCGGCCTGGAGGTACCGCTGGGTAATAGCTTTGAGGATCTGATTAATTCGCGCCGGGCTCATGCACGGCAGGATCAACTCTGTAAGCGCGTCACTGAGTTCGGCCGATGACAGTTGCTGGTTGCCTGCCAGGCGCACGCCCTGCAATGGCCAGCACGCACCTGTAACTGCAGGGGTAAGTTGTTTGTCGATTTCGGTGGATGCTTCGTCCGCGCGTTGCAACGTGCGCAGGCGTTGGCGTTGTTCCAGTTGTTCGCGCTGCTGGCGCTGGTCCTGCAGTTGTTGCACCGCTGGATGGCTTTCGGACGCAGTCGAGGGGATGGTCCACAACACGAGACCAAGGGCAAGAGCGCTCAATTGCCCGGGGCGAAGGCATGAGCCAGCGGGTCTGCAGGCAAAAGGCATAAGGTGGCGTCCAGGGCGTTGGGTGCTGAGAACACCCGCGTTTATCCGAATGCACGGATTCTATGGACGCTACTATTCGTTTGGATGCGATACCGGGCCGATAGCGCTGTAGGGCAGAAGTTGGAATTGGGTAGGGAATTTCCGGCGCGATGCGCCGGAGAGGAGAATTGGCAAATTCTCAGGGGCGAATTTCGATCATCGTGCCGTCTGGCACCAGGTTCCAGACCTCGCGCATGTCGCTGTTGGTCATGGCGATGCAGCCTTCGGTCCAGTCCAGGGTATGGAAGACTTCTTCTGGATACTCTTCGTCCAGAGGGGTGCCGTGGATCATGATCATTCCGCCAGGTGGTACGCCTTCGCGCCGCGCACGTGCCGAATCGCTGATGTTCGGGTAAGACACATGCATGGCCAGGTTGTAACGGTCGCTGACTTTGCGCCAATCAATCCAGTAGAAGCCCTCGGGGGTACGCTTGTCGCCTTCGCGCTGTTTGGCGCCCTTGGGCTGTTTGCCCAGGGAGATGCGATAGGTTTTCAGCGGGGACCCGGCGCTGATCAGTTGCAGGCGTCGCTCGGATTTGAGCACCAGGATCTTGTCGATCGAGGATTGCTGGGGCTTGAGTTGCAGAGGCGAGGGCGCGACCTTCTCAATTGGCTTGGTGACGATGGTTTCGGTAAACGCTGCCTGGGACACCGAAGCCACACTGAGGCAGAAAAGGGCAAGCAACCAGCGCATGAAACGATATCCCTGAAAACTAGGTGTTGGGTGACGGAACGAGCAATGGCGGCAAGTATTCGTTGCCAATCGGGTAGTACTGCTCGATACGGTCGCGATAGTAGCATTCTAGGGTACGACTGACGGTCCTGAAAGCCAGCTCGTCCCACGGGATCTCACTTTCATCGAAAAGTCTCACTTCCAGGCTTTCGACGCCGACGGCGAAATCCCGGTCGGCGAGTTCGGCGCGAAAAAATACATGGACCTGGTTGATGTGCGGCAGATCGAATAACTGGTAGAGGCTCATTTGCCCGACCCGGGCGCAGGCTTCCTCGATGGTTTCGCGACGGGCGGCCTGTTCCAGGGTTTCTCCGTTCTCCATAAAGCCCGCCGGCAGGGTCCAGTAGCCGCGCCGTGGCTCGATGGCTCGACGGCACAACAAGACCTGCTGGCCCAGGGTCGGAAGTACCCCGGCGACGATATTGGGATTTTGGTAGTGGACAATGTGACAGTGGTCGCAGACGTAACGCAGGCGAGTATCACCGTCGGGAATACGCTGAATTACCGGATTGGCGCACGCACTGCAGAATTTCATGCTTTTATTCCTATAGGTTGTGCTTATCTTGGCGCGACTTTCATCGCCGCTGCAAGCCGGTTCACCTCAGGGCTTGGGCGGCTCGCGGCTTTGGTGCATCATGCTGACCAAGCTTTGGAATCGAGAGAGAGCAATGCTGGACGAGCTACTTCGCCGCGTGAGCAGTCATACGCCGGGCACCCTGGAAACCGATCACCGTTTTCCCGAGGCTGCAGTGTTATTGCCCATTACCCGCAGCGAAGCGCCTGAGCTGGTACTAACGTTACGTGCCAAGGGCTTGTCGACCCATGGCGGCGAGGTCGCCTTTCCGGGCGGTCGGCGTGACCCTGAAGACCCCGATCTGGTGTTCACCGCCTTGCGTGAAGCCGAAGAGGAAATTGGCCTGCCGCCAGGACTGGTGGAGATTATCGGCCCTTTGAGCCCTCTGATTTCCCTGCATGGGTTAAAGGTGACGCCGTTCGTCGGCTTGATTCCAGACTTCGTCGAATACCGGGCCAACGACGCTGAAATTGCCGCCGTGTTCACTGTGCCCCTGGAGTTTTTCCGCCAGGATCCCCGCGATCATACTCACCGCATCGATTACCAGGGGCGCAGTTGGTATGTGCCCAGTTATCGCTTTGGCGAATATAAAATCTGGGGGCTCTCCGCGATCATGATCGTCGAGCTGGTCAACTTGCTTTACGATGCCGATATCAATCTGCACCATCCGCCTGAACGCTTCATTCCAATTTGAGCGGGCCCACCCGCCGTCATTGCCGGACCGTGAGGAACCACGCATGAAATATCGTCTGGGCGACCTGAAGGTCGAGACCCATCCACGCAGTTGGGCTGCGCCCACTGCCACGCTGATTGGCAAAGTGCGACTGCAGGCGGGGGCCAGCGTCTGGTTCGGCGCAGTGCTGCGCGGTGATAACGAACTGATCGATGTAGGTGAGAACAGTAACGTTCAGGACGGTACAGTGATGCATACCGACATGGGCTCGCCACTGACCTTGGGCAAAGGCGTGACTGTCGGCCACAACGCCATGCTGCATGGCTGCAGTGTCGGCGACTACAGCCTGGTCGGTATCAATGCGGTCATCCTCAACGGTGCGCGTATCGGCAAATATTGCATTATTGGCGCCAATGCACTGATTCCGGAGGGCAAGGAAATTCCTGACGGATCATTGGTGATGGGCTCTCCCGGCAAGGTGGTGCGCGAGCTGACCGAGGCGCAGAAGAAAATGCTTGAGGCAAGCGCCGCGCATTATGTGCATAACGCCGAGCGTTATGCCCGTGACCTGGCCCCGCAGGAGGATTGATGAGCGGTAGTGAACGCCCGGTCGCGTCGCCCTGCGTGCATATCTGCGCCCTGGATGAGGCCGACATCTGCACGGGCTGCCAGCGCAGCGCTACAGAAATTACCCGCTGGGGACGGATGGACAACATCGAGCGCCGGCAGGTGCTCAAATTGTGTCATGAGCGGGCAGTGGCGGCGGGGATGATGCTCAGCGTCGGCAGCGTCACGTGCTGATCTGGCACTTGGCCGCAAGCGGTCGCTCAAGTACCCTGTAGGGCTTGTCCAGCGGTCTATTCCATGCCTTTTCTGATTGCCTACATCAGCAGCGTCGTGCTGATCAACTACGCCTTCTCCAGCGCCCCGCACCTGGACGTCATCTGGTCTGCCTGGGGCGGACTGGTGTTCATCCTGCGGGACATGGTGCAAACCCGTTACGGTCATGGCGCTCTGGTGGCTATGTTGGTGGCGCTGGTGCTGTCCTATGTGACCTCCGAGCCTGCCATTGCCTTGGCCAGTGCGACCGCGTTCGCCGTCTCCGAGCTTATTGACTGGCTGGTTTTCAGTATTACCAAGCGGCCCTTGCACGACCGTTTATGGTTGAGCTCGGCGCTGAGTATTCCTATCGACACCTTGATCTTCTTCGGCATGATCGGCGCCTTGACGCCGGCGGTGGTCGGTACCGCACTGGCTTCAAAATTCGCCGGGGTGACGGCAGTCTGGCTGATCATGGCCTGGCGCCTGCGCAAGCGTGCCATCGTTGGCTGAGGTCATGCGCCCCAGTTCATGTAAAATGTCGCTCCTTTTCACTGGCCTGCACCGCTTGGAGCAGCCCGGGATTCCTTCCCTCTGAGGACCTGAAATGACTCGTATCGGAACCCCATTGTCGCCGACAGCGACCCGCGTACTGCTTTGTGGCTGTGGCGAGTTGGGCAAGGAAGTCGTGATCGAGCTGCAACGCCTGGGCGTTGAAGTGATTGCCGTGGACCGTTACGCCAACGCCCCTGCCATGCAAGTGGCCCATCGCAGCCATGTGGTCAACATGCTCGATGGCGCGGCCCTGCGGGCAGTGATCGAGGCCGAGAAGCCGCACTACATCGTGCCGGAAATCGAAGCCATCGCCACCGCGACCCTGGTCGAGCTGGAAAATGAAGGTTTCACCGTGGTACCGACCGCCCGTGCTACCCAGTTGACCATGAACCGCGAAGGTATTCGGCGCTTGGCTGCTGAGGAGCTGGATCTGCCGACCTCGCCTTACCATTTTGCCGATACCTTCGAAGACTATCGCAAAGCGGTCGAAGACCTGGGCTTCCCCTGTGTGGTAAAGCCGGTGATGAGTTCATCGGGCAAAGGCCAGAGCTTGCTGCGCAGCACAGACGATGTGCAAAAAGCCTGGGACTACGCTCAAGAGGGTGGTCGTGCCGGCAAGGGGCGAGTGATCATTGAAGGCTTCATCGACTTTGATTACGAAATTACGCTGCTGACTGTACGCCACATCGGCGGGACCACCTTCTGTGCACCGGTGGGGCATCGCCAGGAAAAAGGCGACTATCAGGAATCGTGGCAGCCGCAGGCCATGAGCCCGGTGGCGTTGGCCGAGTCCGAACGCGTAGCCAAGGCTGTTACTGAGGCATTGGGCGGTCGGGGTCTGTTCGGTGTGGAGCTGTTCATCAAAGGTGATCAGGTGTGGTTCAGCGAAGTATCCCCGCGACCGCACGATACCGGCCTTGTGACCCTGATCTCCCAGGACCTGTCGCAATTCGCCTTGCATGCCCGCGCCATTCTCGGCCTGCCGATTCCACTTATTCGTCAGTTTGGCCCATCGGCATCGGCGGTAATCCTGGTGGAAGGGCAATCGCAACAGACCTCGTTCGCCAACCTGGGTGCAGCCCTGAGCGAGCCGGATACAGCCATTCGTCTGTTCGGCAAGCCTGAGGTCAATGGCCAGCGCCGCATGGGGGTGTGCCTGGCCCGTGACGAATCTATCGACACCGCCCGAGCCAAAGCTACTCGTGCCTCCCAAGCGGTCAACGTCGAGTTCTAAACGCCGCAAGCGCGCAGCTGCAAGCTGCAAGCACGATCGCTTGCAGCTTGCAGCTTGCAGCTTGCAGCTTGCAGCTTGCAGCTTGCAGCTTTCAGAGCTCCGAGTGCCGGGTTTCTTTCAGGCACAGGACGGCAATCAGGCTTAACAGCGCTGCTGCCGAGACATACCCGCCAACCCAGCTCAAACCGCCCATCGTTACCAGCTTCTGGGCAAAGAACGGTGCAGCCGAAGCACCGACAATTCCGCCCAGGTTGTAGGCTGCCGAGGCGCCGGTATAACGCACGTGGGTCGGGAACAGTTCGGGCAGCAATGCGCCCATCGGGGCAAATGTCACGCCCATCAGAAACAGCTCGATGGCCAGGAACAGTGCCACCCCTGCAGTTGAGCCCGAGGTCAGCAACGGCTGCATGGTAAAGCCCGAAAGAATTGCCAGGATCGCACCGACGATCAGCACCGGTTTGCGCCCGTATTTGTCGCTCAACCAGGCCGACAGCGGCGTGGCCAGGGCCATGAACAGCACGGCGAAGCACAGCAGGCCGAGGAAGGTTTCGCGACTGTATCCCAAGGTGGACACGCCATAACTGAGCGAGAACACTGTGGATATATAGAACAGGGCGTAACACACCACCATGGCCGAGGCGCCGAGCAGAACCGGCATCCAGTAGTTGGCGAAAAGTTCGACCACCGGCATTTTCACCCGTTCGTGACGGGCAATGGCTTTGGCGAACACTGGAGTTTCTTCGAGCTTGAGCCGTACATACAGGCCAACAATGACCAGTGCTGCGCTGAGCAGGAAGGGAATGCGCCAGCCCCAACTGCGGAACTGCTCGTCGGTCAGCGTCATGGCGAGGGTCAGGAATAGGCCGTTGGCGGCCAGAAAGCCGATTGAAGGCCCAAGCTGGGGGAACATGCCAAACCAGGCACGCTTGCCTTTGGGCGCGTTTTCAGTGGCCAGCAGTGCTGCGCCGCCCCATTCACCGCCCAGGCCCAAGCCCTGGCCAAAACGCAGTATGCACAATAGGATCGGTGCCCAGGCCCCGATGCTGTCGTAGCCCGGCAGTACACCGATCAGGGTGGTACACACCCCCATCAGCAGCAACGATGCCACCAAGGTGGATTTACGCCCGATACGATCACCGAAGTGGCCAAACAGGGCAGAACCCAGGGGGCGGGCAAGGAAGGCAATGCCAAAGGTCAGAAAAGCCGAAAGCATCTGGGCGGTGCCAGAGGTCTGCGGAAAGAACACCGGTCCAATCACCAAGGCGGCGGCGGTGGCGTAGACATAAAAGTCGTAGAACTCAATGGCGGTGCCGATGAAGCTGGCGGTTGCCACTCTCGCCGGCGAATTGCCGGGACTGGTCTGTGCCGTTTCGGCGTAGGTGCTGCTGGTTGTCATGCGATTATCCCTGACAGTCGAGTGCTCCATGGGCGCAGTAGCTGACCTGCACAGGCAGGTAGCAGCGGGCAGGCGCCGGAGCATATTTGTTGTTGGTCGCGTGACTGAGCATACGCCCGTTGGGGATAGGGGCGGCGCGGGCAATCTTCGGGGGTGTGAAGCAGTGCCGGAAAAATGCGCGGTATTCAGTGATGCGGGCTGGCCGGGAGACGCAGGGTGCGGGTAGCAAGCGAGACGGCCAGGCTGGGTAAGCGTTGGCCGAGTATAGCTAGCGAGTTACCGTCCAGACCAGTATGCGACTGGCACAATTGTCTTCTGTTTCGAGAATTTCCAGCCGGTAACGACCAATTTTCAGACATACCGCGCTGGCCGGGATACTTTCCAGGGCTTCGGTGACCAGGCCATTTAGCGTTTTCGGGCCATCGCTGGGGAGGTGCCAACCCAGGCTGCGGTTCAGCTCTCGGATCGACACCGTTCCTTCGATGACGAAGCGCCCATCGGCTTGAGGGTGGATGTGCGGATTGTCCAGGCTGTGCTCATCTTCGAATTCGCCGACGATTTCTTCGAGAATGTCTTCCAGGGTAACGATGCCCAGCACTTCGCCATACTCATCGACCACTACGCCGAGGCGTCGTTGTTGCTTGTGAAAGTTGAGCAACTGCAGTTGCAAGGGGGTGCTTTCAGGCACGAAGTAGGGGTCGTAGCAGGCTGCCTGCAGGGCTTCGCGGGTCAATTCGGCCTTGGGCAGCAAATGGCTGATCAGCTTGGTGTTGAGTATGGCTTCAACCTGGTTGATGTCGCTGTGATAGACCGGCAGGCGCGTGTGACGGCTGATGATCAGCTGTTCGATGATCTGCTCGATCGGGTCGTCGAGATTGATGCCGTCGACATCATTGCGCGGTACCAGAATGTCGTTAACAGTGATTTTGTCCAGGGCCAGCAGGCTTTCGGGAAGATTGAGGCGGTAGTCGGCATGCAGTTGTTCTTCTGGGGCAGTATCGTAGCTGTCCTGGTCGTGCAGGGTCACCGCGTGGGGCTGAACCCGAAACGGACGCAGCAGCACTCGCGCACAGCCATCGAGCAGCCAGGCCAGGGGCTGGAGCATCTTCAATGGCGCTTTGAGCAAGCTGTTGCCCAAGGTAATGAACGTTTGTGGATTGCGCCGCGCCAATTGCCGTGGCAGGTACTCGGCCAGGACCAGTACAAGGGCTGCGCCTGCCAGGCCACTAAGCCAGAAACCTTGTTCGCCGCTATAGCGTTGACCCAGCAGGCAGGCCAGAGCCAGGACCAGCAACTTGCCCAGGGTCGAGCAGAGCACCAGCGATTGTGGTGCGACCGCCAGTTCCGGATGTTCGTCCGTCAGACCGTTGCGTCGCGCGCTGTTGAGTTGCTGCTGGGCGGCGTCCACCGCAGTGAATATTGCCGACCAGAGCAGCGCCAGGGGCAGAATGCCAAGCAAGGGTCCTAACGGCAGTTCGTCCATTTACCTGTGCCTGTCAGATATGCAGGATGAATTCACGCACCAGCTTGCTCCCGAAGTAGGCAAGCATCAGCAGGCAGAAACCGGCCAGGGTCCAGCGGATTGCCTTGTGGCCACGCCAACCAAGGCGGGTGCGGCCCCACAGCAATACGCTGAAGACTATCCAGGCCAGGCACGCCAACAGGGTCTTGTGTACCAGGTGTTGGGCAAACAGATTGTCGAGGAACAGCCAGCCGGATATCAGCGATAGCGACAACAAGCCCCAGCCGGTCCAGAGAAAGCCGAACAGTAAGCTTTCCATGGTCTGCAGTGGTGGGAAGTTGCGGATCAGGCCGGAAGGATGCTTGTGCTTGAGCTGGTGGTCTTGCACCAGCAGCAGCAACGACTGGAACACGGCGATGGTAAACAGCCCGTATGCCAGTATCGACAGCAGTATGTGCGCGAGTATGCCGGTCTCTTCGTTGATCAGCGGTACCGTTCCCGATGGTGCGAACTGGGCCATCAGCGCCGTGGCCATGCCTAGCGGAAACAGCAGCACCAAAAGGTTTTCCACCGGGATGCGCAGACAGGCCAGCAGCGTCAGGGTGATCACTGCCATTGCGATCAGGCTGGCAGCACTGAAGAAGTCCAGGCTCAGCCCTAGAGGCGTGAGCAACTGCCAGAACAGTGCGGTGCCCTGGGAAATGACCGCAAGCGCGCCAAGCAGGCCGAGCAGGCGTTTGTCGGCCTTGGCACCTTGCGCCAGACGGGAGCCTTGATAGAGGGTCGCGGCGGCATACAGGCAGGCGGCGATAAGATTGGGTAGCAAGCTGGGTGACAAGGGGAGCATAAGTCCTGTTAGGCAAGCCCGAAAAGAATTGAGTTTGGCATAGAACGCGCCTGCCAAGGAAGACTGTCAGCCGACGGCGAGGTGTGCGCTTGCCCGAGTCTTCGTTATAATCGCCGATCTGCCCCTGCCCAAGGCCCGTCGAATACGCCAGAGGCAGCTGATAAATCTCGGTTCTACAGAACCTGAAAGGATCACCATGTTTGAAAACCTGACCGACCGTCTGTCACAGACGTTGCGCCATGTCACTGGCAAGGCCAAGCTGACCGAAGACAACATCAAAGACACCCTGCGTGAAGTGCGCATGGCGTTGCTCGAGGCTGACGTCGCCCTGCCGGTGGTCAAGGATTTCGTCAACAAAATCAAGGAGCGTGCGGTCGGTACCGAAGTGTCGCGCAGCCTGACGCCAGGCCAGGCGTTCGTGAAGATCGTTCAAGCCGAACTTGAAGGCTTGATGGGCGCAGCCAACGAAGACCTGACGCTCAATGCCGCCCCTCCGGCCGTGGTGCTGATGGCGGGCTTGCAGGGCGCGGGCAAGACCACCACTGCCGGCAAACTGGCGCGCTTCCTCAAGGAGCGCAAGAAGAAATCGGTAATGGTTGTGTCGGCCGACGTTTACCGTCCTGCTGCAATCAAACAGTTGGAAACCCTGGCAACCGACATCGGCGTTACCTTCTTCCCGTCTGATATCAGCCAGAAGCCAGTGGCTATCGCTGAAGCCGCCATTCGCGAAGCCAAGCTGAAATTCATCGACGTGGTGATCGTCGATACCGCAGGTCGCTTGCACATCGACGCCGAGATGATGGCCGAGATCAAGGACCTGCACGCTGCCGTCAAGCCGATCGAGACGCTGTTCGTCGTCGATGCCATGACCGGCCAGGACGCGGCCAACACCGCCAAGGCCTTTGGTGATGCGTTGCCGCTGACCGGCGTGATCCTGACCAAGGTCGATGGTGATGCCCGTGGCGGTGCGGCGCTCTCGGTGCGTGCCATCACCGGCAAGCCGATCAAGTTCATCGGTATGGGTGAGAAGAGCGAAGCGCTCGAACCGTTTCACCCGGACCGTATTGCCTCGCGCATCCTGGGTATGGGTGATGTGCTCAGCCTGATCGAACAGGCCGAACAGACCCTCGACAAGGAAAAGGCCGACAAGCTGGCCAAGAAGCTGAAGAAAGGCAAAGGCTTCGACCTCGAAGACTTCCGTGACCAGCTGCAACAAATGAAGAACATGGGCGGCCTCGGCGGCCTCATGGATAAACTGCCAAGTATCGGCGGGGTAAACCTGGCGCAAATGGGCAATGCCCAAGGCGCAGCCGAAAAGCAGTTCAAGCAGATGGAAGCGATCATCAACTCGATGACCCCGGCCGAGCGCCGCGACCCTGAACTGATCAGTGGTTCGCGCAAGCGCCGGATCGCCCTGGGTTCCGGCACCCAGGTGCAGGACATTGGTCGCTTGATCAAGCAGCACAAGCAAATGCAGAAAATGATGAAGAAGTTTTCTGCCAAAGGCGGCATGGCGAAAATGATGCGCGGCCTGGGCGGAATGATGCCCGGCGGTGGCATGCCAAAGCTGTAACCTGATTCAGGTTGTCGGTGCATGTCGCACCGACGACCGGAACCTGCGCCGGGCCGAAGTTAACATTCTTGGTCCGTGCGGTAGGACACTGTTGCCTTATATAGAGGCAGCGTTATTCGCAGATCGACAGGCGGGCCTTTTTGCTTGAGCTAAAAAGGCATTTGCAAAAGTCCGTGTATTCCTTGAGAATATGCGGCCTTTCGGGCACCCGTGTGCCCGCTGTGCATTATGATTTGCAGCACCGACTACAGGAACGATGTTCAATGCTAACCATCCGTCTTGCCCGTGGTGGCTCTAAAAAGCGCCCATTCTACACCCTGACCGTGACCGACTCGCGTAACCCAGTTACCGGTTCGCACATCGAGCAGGTTGGTTTCTTCAACCCTATCGCTCGTGGCCAGGAAGTTCGTCTGTCCGTTAAGCAAGACCGCGTTGCTCACTGGTTGAGCGTTGGCGCGCAGCCGTCTGAGCGCGTTGCTCAGCTGCTGAAGGACGCTGCCAAGGCTGCTGCCTGAGCAATATGAACGCGACGCCAGAAAGTGCTGACGATTTGATCGTTGTCGGCAAGATTTTTTCGGTTCACGGCGTTCGCGGCGAAGTGAAGGTTTATTCCTTTACTGATCCGATTGAAAACCTGTTGGGGTACCGCAACTGGACGCTTCGGCGCGAAGGCGTGGTGAAACAGGTCGAGCTGGTCAGTGGCCGTTCCACTCAAAAGGATCTGGTCGCCAAGCTCAAAGGCCTCGACGATCGTGATGAAGCGCGTCTTCTGAGCGGTTATGAGATTTGTATCTCGCGAAGCCTTCTGCCCAACCTGTCTAGCGACGAGTACTACTGGTACCAGTTGGTAGGCCTGAAAGTCATCAACCAGGACGAACAACTGTTCGGCAAGGTTGATCACCTGTTGGAGACCGGCGCGAATGATGTATTGGTGGTCAAGCCCTGCGCGGGCAGCCTGGATGATCGCGAGCGGTTGTTGCCCTATACAGAGCAATGCGTGCTGGCAATCGACCTGGATGCAGGCGAAATGAGGGTGGAATGGGACGCGGACTTCTAAGCAATGGCCAGCCTGCGCGTAGACGTCATCACGCTGTTTCCCGAGATGTTCTCGGCCATCAGTGAGTACGGCATTACCAGCCGAGCGGTAAAACAGGGGTTGTTGCAATTGACCTGCTGGAACCCGCGGGACTACACCACAGATCGACACCATACGGTGGATGATCGGCCTTTTGGCGGTGGTCCAGGCATGGTGATGAAGATCAAGCCTCTGGAAGATGCCCTGGTGGATGCAAGGCAGGCAACCGGAGAGGCGGCAAAGGTAATTTACCTGAGCCCACAAGGCCGCAAGCTGACTCAGTCGGCGGTCAAGGACCTGGCGAAGCACGAATCGTTGATTCTGATAGCCGGTCGTTATGAAGGCATTGACGAGCGTTTTATTGATGCTCATGTCGATGAAGAGTGGTCGATTGGTGATTATGTGTTGTCCGGTGGTGAGCTGCCGGCGATGGTCCTGATTGATGCGGTTACGCGGCTGCTGCCCGGAGCTTTAGGGCATGCGGACTCGGCGGAGGAAGATTCCTTCACTGACGGTCTGCTTGATTGCCCGCACTACACCCGACCGGAGGTGTATGCGGATCAGCGTGTTCCCGACGTGTTGCTTAGTGGCAACCATGCACATATCCGGCGATGGCGTTTACAGCAGTCCCTTGGGCGGACCTATGAACGACGCGCCGATCTTCTGGAAAGTCGCTCACTTTCTGGAGAAGAGAAGAAGCTGCTGACGGAATACCTCCGTGAGCGGGACGATAGTTAACGTATCGATGGTAAATCCAATTGATTTACCTTAGGAGCACAGCATGACTAACAAAATCATCCTTGCACTCGAAGCAGAGCAGATGACCAAAGAGATCCCGACCTTTGCCCCGGGCGACACCATCGTCGTTCAGGTGAAAGTGAAGGAAGGCGATCGTTCGCGTCTGCAGGCTTTCGAAGGCGTTGTCATCGCCAAGCGTAACCGTGGTGTGAACAGTGCTTTCACTGTTCGTAAAATCTCCAACGGTGTTGGTGTTGAGCGTACTTTCCAGACCTACAGCCCGCAAATCGACAGCCTGGCCGTGAAACGTCGTGGTGACGTGCGTAAAGCCAAGCTGTACTACCTGCGCGACCTGTCCGGTAAAGCCGCTCGCATCAAGGAAAAACTGTCCTGATGACAGTTTGACCGGTGGCTGCGGCCACCATGCGAAAAAAGCAGCCTTCGGGCTGCTTTTTTGTTGTCTGTAATTTGTCCCAGATGTGAAGTTTATGAGTTCAAGAGAGCAGGAAATCGAACGCCGTACCGAACTGTCGGTAACTCGCGTTACCAAGGCGGTGTTCCCGTCCACCACAAACCATCACAACACCTTGTTCGGTGGTACCGCTTTGGCCTGGATGGATGAAGTATCGTTTATCGCTGCCACGCGTTTTTGCCGGTTGCCGCTGGTGACTGTGTCCACTGACCGAATCGATTTCAAGCATCCGATTGCTGCTGGTTCCATTGTTGAGTTGGTCGGGCGGGTGGCGACGGTAGGCAACACCAGCCTCAAGGTCGAGGTTGAAGTGTTTGTCGAAAGCATGAGCTGTGACAGTCGCGAGAAGGCGATCCATGGCCTGTTCAGCTTTGTGGCTATCGACGAAGACAAGCGCCCGGTGCCGGTGTTGCCAGGGTTTTGAACTCACCCTGGGCACGCAGCGGCTGAGTGCAGGGCAGATGGGCTAACGACCATCATTCAACTTCGGGCTGGATCAATGCCACCACCGTCCAGCCCGCGCTTGGCTTGAGCACGCTTTCTGGGCCAAACACATGCACCCAGCCGCTGCTGTCTCGAGCAAACAGCAAGGTCGCACGTTGGCCATGCAACGCCTGGTAGTCCTCCCAACCAAAGGTCTCGGTCAGGTGGGTGCTGTACAGCTCAGCGCCCTGGTGCAGGCGGTTGGCCAGTTGTACATAGGTCAGCTCCTGGCTGCCGAGAACGTGTCCGCGATGTTCATTGCTGGCGCGGTGCTTGTCGCTGCGGCGCGCTTCCAGGCCGCTGGCGAGCACAAACAGGCGTGCATGGCCAAAGTCATGGCGAAAGCGCGCACAGGCCAAGGTGTTCAGCTCTCCAGAAGGCGAAAGTCCGAGCAGATGCCCCAAACCGACCAGGTCCAGGTGGGCATCGGCATGTTGCGAGGCCGGGTTGCCAAAGTAGGTGGGCAGCCCTTCCATGCGTGCTGCGCGGATGTTCTCCCAGCTCGAATCGGTCAGCAATACGCGGCAGTCCAGTTGCTGCAATGCCTTGGCGATGGTCCTGGCCGGTGGGTTGGCGCCAACGATTAGAAAGCCGCTGGGCGCGGGTTCGGCAACCTTGAGCATGCGTGCCAGGGGGCGCGCTGTGGCGCTTTGCAGCACGACTGTGCCGATAATAACGGCAAAAGTCAGCGGTACCAGCAGTAGGGCGCCCTGGTGTCCGGCTTCATGCAGACGAATGGCGAAGATTGCCGACACCGCCGCTGCCACGATTCCGCGGGGGGCGATCCAGCTCAGCAAGGCACGTTCTCTCCAGTTCAGTTGCGAGCCCCAGGTTGATAGCGCCACGTTCAATGGCCGCGCGATCAGCTGGATCACCAACAGCAGGGCCAATACCGCCGGGCCAAGGCCAAGCAGTGCATTGAGATCCAGGCGAGCGGCGAGGAGGATGAACAGGCCTGATATCAGCAAGACGCTGAGGTTTTCCTTGAAGTGCAGGATTTGCCGGACGTCCACCCCTTTCATGTTGGCCAGCCACATACCCATGATGGTCACCGCCAGCAGGCCGGACTCATGCATGACCTGGTTGGCGGCAATGAAGATCCCCAGCACGGCGGCCAGAGAGGCGAGATTGTGCAGGTATTCGGGGAGCCACTGCTCGCGCATGACCTGCCCAAGTATCCAGCCACCGGCTGCGCCGAAGGCACTCCCGCAGAGAATCACGCCGGCAAAGGTCATCAGGCTCTGGCTCAGGCCGTTACCGGCCGCGCTGGCAATGATGAAGCTGTATACCACCACTGCCAGCAGGGCGCCGATCGGGTCGATGACAATGCCTTCCCAACGCAGGATATTGGCAATCGTGGATTTGGGGCGCACCACGCGCAGCATCGGCACAATGACCGTGGGGCCGGTGACCAGTGTCAGGGTGCCGAACAGGGTCGCCAGTAACCAGTCGAAACCGAGCAGCCAGTGGGTAGCGACGGTGATGATTATCCAGGTAGACAGTGCGCCGAGGGTTACCATGCGCCGGACAACCGTGCCGATTTCGCGCCATTGCGACAGGTGCAGGGTCAGGCTGCCTTCGAACAGAATCAGCGCAACCGCCAGTGAAACGAGGGGCATCAGCAGTGGGCCGAACATCTGTTGTGGGTCAAGCCAACCAAGAATCGGCCCGGCAAGAATGCCGCTGAGCAGCAGAAAGAGGATCGCAGGCAGTTTCAGGCGCCAGGCCAGCCACTGGCAGGCGAGGGCGGCACCACCGATGCCGCCGAAAGTCAGCAATATTTGTTGATCGTTCATTCCAATTCCCTATGCCGACCGTGTTGTGGAAGACTAGCGGCAATTTTCCGATTTTGTCTTTTGCCTTCGAGTTGTCATGCCCGCACTAGAGCATCCTCTGATAGACCAGTTCCTCGATGCCCTGTGGCTGGAGAAGGGCCTGTCCGACAATACCCGCGACGCTTATCGAAGTGACCTGGCCTTGTTCAATGGCTGGCTCCAGGAGCAAGGCGTCGCGTTGCCCGCTGCTGGTCGTGAGTTGATTCTCGATCATCTGGCCTGGCGCCTGGATCAAGGCTACAAGCCTCGTTCTACTGCACGTTTTCTCTCCGGTGTGCGTGGCTTTTATCGTTATTTGCTCAGGGAAAAGCTGATCGGCATCGATCCAACCCTGCAGGTCGACATGCCCCAGTTGGGACGGCCATTGCCCAAGTCTTTGTCCGAGGACGACGTGGAGGCGTTGCTACAAGCGCCGGACCTGAGCGAGCCGATTGGTCAGCGCGACCGGGCAATGCTGGAGGTTCTCTATGCTTGTGGTTTGCGTGTAACCGAACTGGTGAGCCTGACCCTGGACCAGGTCAATCTACGCCAGGGCGTATTGCGCGTGATGGGTAAAGGCAGCAAGGAGCGCCTGGTGCCGATGGGGGAAGAGGCGGTGGTGTGGATCGAGCGCTACCTGCGCGATGGGCGCATCGAAATGCTCGGCGGTCGCCCAAGCGATGTGTTGTTTCCCAGCCTGCGTGGCGAGCAGATGACCCGGCAGACCTTCTGGCACCGCATCAAGCACCAGGCTCAGGTCGCCGGCATCGGTAAAAGCCTTTCGCCGCATACCTTGCGCCATGCTTTTGCCACTCATTTACTCAATCACGGCGCCGACCTGCGTGTGGTGCAGATGTTGCTCGGACACAGCGACCTGTCCACCACGCAAATCTATACCCATGTGGCCCGTGCGCGATTGCAGGAGTTGCATGCGCGCCATCATCCACGTGGCTGAGTGCACCGCGCATGTGTCGCCTGGGGGCGGTCTGCGCGGGGATGTTGTGGTAGGCTTGGACGGTTTGCATCAAGGGCCGTTCGACCGCCGTTATTTCAAGACGCGCGTTGCTCACCGGCTCTTTGCCCGCCTTCAGGAGTTCCCATGCGCGTGACCCAGATTATCGCCACCGCCGCCCTGGCGTTGGTCAGTACTTTTGCTGCTGCTACCGATACCGCCGAGCAGACGATCCGCAAGACCCTGCAAACCCTGGAGTTGGGCTTGCCGGTTGAAAGTGTTGCCTCCAGCCCGTTGAACGGCCTTTACGAAGTGAAGCTGCAGGGCGGTCGGGTACTGTACGCCAGCCCCGACGGCCAGTTCGTCATGCAGGGCTATCTCTACCAGATCCAGGACGGTAAGCCGGTCAACCTGACTGAAAAAACCGAGCGTCAGGCCATCGCCAAGACCATCAATGCTATTCCAGCCGCAGAGATGGTGGTTTATCCTGCCAAGGGCGAAACCAAATCGCACATCACTGTGTTTACCGACACTACCTGCCCGTACTGCCACAAGCTGCATGCCGAAGTTCCCGAGTTAAACCGCCGCGGTATTGAAGTGCGCTATGTAGCCTTCCCGCGTCAGGGTCTCGGCTCCGCGGGCGATGAACAACTGCAAGCCGTCTGGTGCTCCAGCGACCGCAAGGGCGCTCTGGACAAGATGATCGACGGCAAAGAAATCAAAGCTGCCAAATGTGCCAATCCGGTCAGCAAACAGTTCCAGTTGGGCCAGTCCATTGGTGTCAACGGTACCCCGGCCATCGTTCTTGAAGACGGCCAGGTAATCCCGGGTTATCAACCGGCACCACAGGTAGCCAAGCTGGCATTGGCCGGCGGTAAATAATTCAACAAGCGAGCCGTCACCATGGGGAGACGGCTGATATCACGGACGGCTTAGCGCCGTTCGTTCAATGGGGAGTTCACAGTGAAACCGGTCAAAGTAGGCATCTGTGGGTTGGGGACCGTCGGTGGCGGTACCTTCAATGTACTTCAGCGTAACGCCGAGGAAATCGCCCGTCGTGCCGGGCGTGGTATCGAAGTGGCGCAGATTGCCATGCGTTCGCCAAACCCGAATTGCCAGATTACCGGTACCCCCATTACCGCTGATGTATTCGAGGTCGCAACGAACCCGGAAATCGACATTGTCATCGAGCTGATTGGCGGCTACACCATTGCCCGTGATCTGGTGCTCAAGGCGATCGATAACGGCAAGCATGTTGTCACCGCCAACAAGGCGCTGATTGCCGAGCATGGCAATGAAATCTTCGCCAAGGCACGCGAAAAGGGCGTTATCGTTGCCTTCGAAGCAGCCGTAGCCGGTGGCATTCCCGTGATCAAGGCAATTCGTGAAGGACTGTCGGCCAACCGCATCAACTGGGTAGCGGGGATCATCAACGGTACCGGCAACTTCATTCTCACCGAGATGCGTGAGAAAGGCCGTGCCTTCCCTGACGTGTTGGCCGAAGCCCAGGCCCTGGGCTATGCCGAAGCCGACCCAACCTTTGACGTCGAAGGTATCGATGCTGCGCACAAGCTCACCATCCTGGCTTCCATTGCCTTTGGTATTCCGCTGCAGTTCGACAAGGCCTACACCGAAGGCATCACCAAGCTGACGACTGCCGATGTGAACTACGCAGAAGCGCTTGGCTACCGTATCAAGCACCTGGGCGTTGCCCGCAGCACTGCCAACGGCATCGAGCTGCGCGTACACCCCACGCTGATTCCATCCGATCGCCTGATTGCCAACGTCAATGGCGTAATGAACGCTGTCATGGTCAACGGCGATGCCGCTGGCTCCACCTTGTTTTACGGCGCTGGCGCTGGCATGGAACCTACCGCATCCTCGGTGGTGGCCGACCTGGTCGATGTGGTCCGGGCCATGACCTCCGATCCGGAGAATCGCGTGCCGCACCTGGCCTTCCAGCCGGACTCGCTGTCGGACCACCCGATCCTGCCGATCGAAGCCTGCGAATCAGCGTATTACCTGCGTATCCAGGCCAAGGATCACCCAGGCGTACTCGCCCAGGTGGCCAGCATCTTGTCTGAGCGGGGCATCAACATCGAATCGATCATGCAGAAGGAAGTCGAGGAACAAGACGGCCTGGTGCCGATGATCCTGCTTACCCATAGCGTGGTCGAGCAACGCATGAACGATGCGATCACCGCCCTGGAAGCGTTGCAGGACGTGGTCGGCAACGTGGTACGTATCCGCGTCGAACAACTCAGTTAACTTTAGTTGCAAGTCATAGGCTGCAAGCGGCAGGCAGGGAGCAACGCGCTCCTGCTTGAAGCTTGAAGCCTGAAGCTTGAAGCCCAAACCGAAGGTTTGTCCTTATGCGTTATATCAGTACTCGCGGCCAGGCACCGGCCCTGAATTTCGAAGATGTGCTGTTGGCTGGTCTGGCCAGTGATGGCGGCTTGTATGTGCCGGAAAACCTTCCACGGTTCACCCAGGAAGAGATCGCTTCCTGGGCTGGCCTGCCGTATCACGAGCTGGCTTTTCGGGTGATGCGCCCGTTCGTCACCGGCAGCATTGCCGATGCCGACTTCAAGAAGATCCTCGAAGAAACCTATGGCGAGTTCGCTCACGCCGCTGTCGCCCCCCTGCGTCAATTGGGCAGCAACGAATGGGTATTGGAGCTGTTCCACGGCCCGACCCTGGCCTTCAAGGACTTTGCCCTGCAACTGCTGGGGCGCCTTCTTGATCACGTACTGGTCAAGCGCGGCGAGCGCGTAGTGATCCTTGGCGCTACCAGTGGTGACACCGGTTCGGCTGCGATCGAAGGCTGCCGTCGCTGCGACAACGTCGATATTTTCATTCTGCATCCGCATCAACGTGTCTCCGAGGTTCAGCGTCGGCAGATGACCACCATCTTCGGCGAGAACATCCACAACTTTGCCATCGAAGGCAACTTCGACGACTGCCAGGAAATGGTCAAGGCCAGCTTCGCTGACCAGAGCTTCCTCAAGGGTACCCGCCTGGTGGCGGTAAACTCGATCAACTGGGCACGCATCATGGCCCAGATCGTTTACTACTTCCATGCGGCCCTGCAACTGGGTGGCCCGGCGCGTTCGGTTGCATTCTCGGTGCCGACCGGCAACTTCGGTGACATCTTCGCCGGTTACCTGGCGCGTAACATGGGTCTGCCGATCAGCCAACTGATCGTCGCCACCAACCGCAATGACATCCTGCACCGCTTCATGAGTGGCAACCAGTACGTCAAGGAAACCCTGCACGCGACCCTGTCGCCGTCGATGGACATCATGGTTTCGTCCAACTTCGAACGCCTGTTGTTCGATCTGCATGGTCGTAACGGTGCAGCAATTGCCGACCTGATGGACAACTTCAAACAAGGTGGCGGCTTCAGCGTTGAACAGGATCGCTGGACCGAGGCGCGCAAATTGTTCGACTCGCTGGCTGTCGATGATGCGCAAACCTGCGAAACCATTGCCGAAGTCTTTGCCCAGACCGGTGAAGTACTCGACCCGCATACCGCAATCGGGGTCAAGGCAGCACGCGAATGCCGGCGCAGCCTGGACACGCCGATGGTGGTGCTCGGTACTGCCCACCCGGTCAAGTTCCCCGAGGCCGTCGAGAAAGCTGGCGTGGGTAAAGCGCTTGAGCTGCCAGCGCACCTGAACGATCTGTTCTCGCGGGAAGAGCGCTGCACGGTTCTGGCCAACGACTTGAAGGCTGTTCACGCGTTCGTCGCGCAGCATGGCAATCGCGGCAAACCGTTGTGATCATCCGATAGATACCCAGAAAAGCCCGTCTCTGACGGGTTTTTTTTTACTGGCCTGGGCCAGGCAAGAGCGACGAGGAACCGATGAGCAAGTGGCAGCAACGATCAATAGGGCTGGTAATTGCCTGCCTGTTGTGGGCCTGCGCAGGTGCATGGGCATTGGCTGCACAGCTACCTTTCACCTTGGTGCCCCCGTTCATCAGCCTCCAGCCGATGCCGTTGAATCAGGTCGAACGCCAGTGGCTTGGACCTTCACGAGTGTTACGGGTGGGCATTTCCTTTGCCGACTACGAACCTGTCGACATAACTATCGACCGTAACCGCTATCAGGGTATCAGTGCCGATTACTTGAGCCTGGTCGCGGCCCGCCTGGGAGTGCAGACTCAGGTTCTGGCGTTTGCCAGACGCGAGGAAGCAATCAAGGCGCTGCAGGAAGGCGAAATCGATGTGCTGACCAGCGCCAACGGATTCGAGCGCAGTGTGCCTGACCTGGTGTTTACCCGTGACTACATTCCGGACCGCTCCATGGTCGTGGTGCGCGGCGGTGCGCCGGTTCCACAAGCGTCACTGGCTGGGAAAAAAATCGCATTGCTCGATGGCTATGCCGATTTCCAGCAAATGCAGCGAGATTACCCTCAGAGCAAGGTAATCCTTGCACCCACCCTCAGCAGCGCGCTGGAAGCGCTGCGCCAGGGTGAGGTCGATGCGTTCATTGGTAACGAGGTCATCATTCGTGCCTATAACGGCTTGCGACCCTATCTCGGGTTGCAGGTGGTGGGCCCCAGTGCCTTGCCGCCGATAGGCTTTGCCTTTGCCATGCGCGCTGAGGATCGCACCTTGCGTGACGTGTTTGACCGCGCCTTGATCAGCATCGATGATTCGATTCGCGGTGAAATTCTTGCGCGCTGGACCTCGGGGCTGGGATCGGATGTAGCCCACAATCGGATCGAATTGACCGAACAGGAGCGTCAATGGATTACCCAGCATCCCACAGTGGCTGTGGTAGGCATTCAGTATCCGCCTTACCTGTTTCGCAATCGTCAGGGCGACTGGGTGGGTCTGAATAGCGATGTGCTGGCAACTATTGCGCAATTGACCGGCCTACAATTTCGCTTCACCGCTTCGACGTCCATCGCCCACAGTTTGGCATTGCTCAAGAGCGGCGAGGCAGACATGAGCACCACACTCAGTGACTCACCTGAGCGACGTGCGTTTCTTGACTTCAGCCATACCCTGGGTGGGCAGAGCTGGGTGTTTATTGTTCGCCAGCCTGACCTCGGTCCGGCTTCGCTGAACGAGCTGTCAGGACAAACGCTAGCGCTGCCAGCCAAGCATGCGCTGGAAAGCAGTATTCGTCAGTCTCATCCCGACATCCGCCTGTTGCTGGTGGACTCGCTGGAGCAAGCGCGGGAAAAGGTTCGCCGAGGCGAGGCCGTCGCGACCATCGACAGCGAAGTCGGTGCTTACATGGAGCTCAGTGACGATCCGACAATCAAGGTTGGCCGTGGCGTTGAGGGACAATGGGCGCCCGACCACTTTTCGGTGCGACGTAGCGCGCCGGAGCTCCTGAGTATTCTCAATAAAGCGCTGGAAGCCTTTCCGGTTGCCGAGCTTCGGGCATTGCGGATGCGATGGCTGGGGGCGCAGGCACCCCCAGCGTCGGCCTGGCGACGCATCGCACCTTGGGTTTATTGGGCTGTTGGCGCCGCAGTGCTGTTGGGTTTGGTGTCGCTGCTTTGGAGCAGTCGCTTGCGTGCCCAGATCCGCCAACGAGAGAAGGCGGAGGAGGCGCTGAACGATCAACTGGCCTTCAAGCGCGCGTTGCTCGACGGCATTCCCAATCCCATCTATGTGCGGGATTTAGAAGGGCGCTTGATCACCTGTAACAAAAGCTACGAACAGGCGTTCTCGTTGCGCCTGGAAGACGTCAAGGGGCGTCGCCTCACTGATATCGCAATGATTCCACCTGAGCTTGCAGATGAACTTCATGCTGACTACATAAAGTTGTTACAGGACTCTAAGCCGTTATTCGTCGATCGGCGCATCGAGTTGGACGGACAGTGTACTGAGGCCTATCAATGGACAGTGCCTTTCTACCGCGCTGACGGGCAGTTGCAGGGTTTGCTGGGGGGCTGGATCGACATCACCAAGCGTAAGCAACTGGAGGCCGACCTGATGCAGGCGCGCCAGCAGGCGGAACAAGCCAATCAGGCCAAAAGTACGTTTCTGGCGACGATGAGCCATGAGATTCGCACGCCCATTGCCGTGATCGTCGGCTTATTGGAACTGGAGCGGGAAACCGCTCTAGTCCAAGGCAAAGCGCCGTCGTCAGGGCTGGAGATGGCGTACCGAACGGCGAACGAGTTGATTGCCTTGATTGGCGACAGTTTGGATCTGGCCCGTATCGAGGCCGGTAGTTTGCAATTGGCACCGCAGGCAACCGCTCTGCTCCCTTTCGTTGAAGACATTGTCAGCCAGTTTCGAAACCAGGCTCAAACGCAAGGCTTGCACCTGCAATTGCAGGTTGCCGACGACGCACATGGCACGTATTGGTTCGATCCGTTGCGACTGCGCCAAGTACTGGTCAATTTGCTGGCTAATGCCCTCAAGTTTACTCATCTGGGCCGAGTGAGCCTGCAGGTAAGTCGCACCGGGGAAGATTCGCCAGCGGGTGTCGGGCTGCTTTTGAGCGTGTGCGACACGGGTATTGGCATCAGCGCCAAGCAGCAGTCAGAACTGTTCACCCCATTTGCCCAGGCCAATGCGCGCCTGGCTGCCGAGTACGGTGGGTCTGGCCTGGGGCTTAGTATCTGTCGGCAACTTGTGGAACTGATGGACGGTACCATCATCTTGCACAGCAATCCGGGCGAGGGGACCGAAGTACGGGTGACACTGACCCTTGAACCGCTGGTGCAGGCGCCGGTTGAAGCCACGGCAGTGGTTACGCTTCGCCAGGAAAGCCCGGTAAGGCGCATCCTGGTGGTTGACGACCTGTCTGCCAATCGCCTGGTTCTCAGCCAGCAACTGGCGTTTCTCGGGCATCAGGTGCAGGCGGTGAAAAATGGTCAGGAGGCGTTGGATGCCTGGCAAGCAGATCACTTCGATCTGGTAATGACAGATTGCAACATGCCAGTGATGAGTGGCTATGCCTTGGCCCGTAGTATTCGTCAGTTGGAAGGACGTATGCAGCGTTCGCCCACAGCCATAATCGGCTGCACCGCCAATGCCATGAAAGAGGAGCGCGAGCGCTGCCTGGCAGCGGGAATGGACGAACTGCTGGTCAAGCCGGTGTCCCTCAACCATCTGGCGGCCATGATCGAGGAGCAGGCGCCGGTGTGCAGCTTCCGCATGCAACTACTCCAACAAATGACTCAAGCCAATCACCAGGTGATGCGACGCATGCTGGAGGAGCTTAATAAAAATCTGATTGAGGAGCAGGGGTTGCTCGGCGAAGCAGCCGCGAGCCAGGCCGTGGGCGCTATCCGGATCTCCCTGCATCGGCTCGAGGGCATTGCTTGCTTGGTTGATGCAGTGCAGTTGGCGCAAGCGTGTTCTGCCTTGAGTCGAGCGTGTGCTGAAGGAAGCCCAGGCGCCTTGAATGGCGCGTGGGAGGAGATGAAGCGCGTGTTGTCGCAGCTCAACCGAGATATCGATAAGGAATTAGCGAAAATTCCGGTCCAACTTTAGGACTTGTCCGATAGGTTGCGGAGGGGTTCTTTCCTAAAGTGTCGCTCGCACATGTTTGCAGACGCGGGTAAGACTCATGCACTCACTCAAGGTTCTGATTCTAGAAGATCATCCTTTCCAACTTATGGCGTTGCATCAGATGCTCAATGCCATCGGCGTGTTTGACGTACTGACCGCTGACTCGGTTGAGGTCGCCCGGCAGACCCTGGCGCGTCGCGGTCGCGTTGACATTGCCATCTGTGACCTGCAGATGGACGGGCAAGATGGCCTGGCGTTGATCCGCCATCTGGCGGAAAACAATCTGGCCGCAGCGTTGATCATTCTCAGCAGCGCCGAGGCCTGTGTTATCGACAGTGTCGGCGTGCTGGCTCGGCAACTTGGACTGAAGGTGCTGGGTTGCCTGCAGAAACCGGCCAACAGCGTTGTCTTGAACCAGTTGTTCCGCCGCTACCTGGAGCAGGTTCAGGTCGAGCCCAGCCCTACCAGGCCGGTATTACAGTTGGAACTGTCGGAAGTCACTGCGGCTGAGTTGGCGCAGAGTAAAGATCAGTGGACCGTTCACTATCAGCCCAAGGTCTGCTTCGATGGCAAGCTGGTGGGCGTCGAGGCTTTGGTGCGATGGCAGCATCCTAGGCTGGGTATTTTGTCGCCCGCGCAGTTTTTTCCGCTTATCGAGCGCACTGACTTGTTCGATACCCTGTGTTGGCATGTTCTCGATCAAGCCCTGGCACTGAGTGCGCAGCATCAGGCCTGCGCGGGTAAGGCATTGCCGGTAGCGGTAAATATCGCTCCCGATCTATTGGTTCGAGATGATTTTCACGACCAGGTGAAGTCAGCGCTGGATCGTCACGAAGCTCCAGCAAGCGCGTTGACCCTGGAAATCGTCGAAACCGCCGGCAGTGCATTGGATAACCAACAGCTCGAAGGGTTGCTGCGCTTGCGGATTCTGGGTTGTCAGTTGTCTATCGATGATTTCGGTACGGGCGTTTCCAATGTCCAGCGATTGCTGGAGCTGCCGTTCAGTGAGTTGAAACTGCCGAGCGAGTTCGTTCGCGGCATGGCCCACGACGGGCGCAAGGCTGCGGTGGTGGCTGGCGCCCTGATGATGGCGCGGCGCATGAACTTGAATGTAGTGGTTGAAGGCGTGGAAACCGCTGACGATCTGCTGGCACTCAAGGACCTTGGGCAACCGGTCATGCAGGGGTATTTCATCGCCCGCCCCATGCCCGAGGCCGAGCTGCAGCAATGGATGGATGAACGTACGCGATTCAACCGCCAGGCCATTGCCTGAGGCACTGTTCAGGTCAGGCCATTTTCCTGCAGATAAAGGTAAAGCGCCGCATCGTTGCTTACGCCTAGCTTGCGCATGGCGCTGACCTTCTGGGAACTGACAGTCTGCTTGCTGCGACTGAGCAGTGCCGCAATCTGGTTCACCGTGTGACCAGCGGCAAGCAACCGGGTGACTTCAAGTTCTTTGGGGGAAAGTGGATCTTTGTCCGCCATCCTGTCTTCGCGTACTGCACCGTCCTGCATTAGCAGATGCTGGACTGAAGCAGCCAGATAAACCTTGCCCCGCGACATGCTGCCAATCGCTTGGGGAAGTTCGTCAGCCAGGCTGGCCTTGCTCAAAAGGCCGCTCACACCCAAGCCGAGCATCGCTCTGAACAGTCCGGCATTGTTGAGCATGGTCACCACCAGGATCGGCAACTGCGGGTGCTGTCGGCGAATCTGCTCGAGTAGTTTCAGACCATCGTTCTGCTGGTCCACCGGCATCATGAAGTCGGTTACCAGTATGTCGCATTCCACGGCCTGCAGATGAGTCATGAGTTCCAGTGGGCTTGCTGCCTGGGCGACCACTTTTACGTTGGGTATCTGTTCAAGGACGGCCTGTAGCCCGATGCGAAAGATCGGATGATCGTCTGCCAGGACGATACGCAAGGGCGACTGTGCAGAGGTGCTCAAATTGCGGCTCCGGTAGACCAATGGAAAGACTCGGGCTGTCTGTGAATGAACCTTTGCCCCGCTAGGTAATCAGAACGTGTAAGGCCAGTTGAATGGCATTTTGCTCCGATGTCTTTCAACTGTCGCTAAAAGTCCTACGGGGCTTTTGTTTAACCCTGAGCGGTCTCCCCAACGTTCGGGGTTTCTTTTTGCCTGCTCATTGGGGGTCGACGAAGAACCGCCGACTGTCTTCGAGGTAGTGCTCGCGTAGCTCCGGATCCAGCCACTGGGCATACAGATTGGGCAGGGTGTCGCGACGCAAGCTGTCGAGCAGTTGATTGATATGGCTGACGGCCTCGCGTCCCTGGGGGGTATCGGCACAGCCCACGTGAATGAACTGATAGCGTGCCACACCTTGGATGGGGTAGAAGTCGTAGTCGGCTACGGTCCACCCTTGTTGCTTGATCAGGTAGCGAACCTCCGGCCAATAGCCGAGCAACAGTTGCAGGCGTTCGCGCTTTTGCATCTGTAGCAGGTTGGTAACGGCATCATTGCCGAAATGACGACTGAGGGTTGCCGATGGCACTGTTTTGAGCAAAGTGTCGACTGAAGGGCTGTAACTGCGTTCTGCAACTACTCCCAGTTTGAGTTCGGTGTCTTCGAGCAATTTGCGCAGGTCGATCTCACCCTTGTTCAGAAAAGGGGTAAGCAGTTGCTGGTCCTTCTGTCGGACCACCAGGCCACTGCTGAGTACGCCCAGGCTGGGTTGCGAGAAGTGTATGTACTTGGCTCGTTCAGGGGTCCAGAGCAGCATCGGGTCGCAGGTGAAGCGTCCCTCCTGCAGCATCTGGTTACCGCGAGCGCGGTTGACCCGAAGAATACTGTGATCGTACTCAGGCATTTTTTCGATCAGCATCGGCAGCAGTTGATCGACGATACCCTGACCTTTGCTCGAGCCCTCGAAGACGGTCAGCGGCGGTAGATCACGCAGCAGCCAGACAAGATGTTCCTTGGCCCAGGCCGCACCCGGAATGCCGGCCCCCATCAGGGTACAGAAGGCCCATACCAGCAGCGTACGACAGCGTTGTTGCCTGCGTCGGGTCATATACGAGTCTCCACCGTCGGGCTGCTCACCGGGCCAGGCGCAATGTTTACACCGCGCCTTGCTGACGCAGACGAGCAATCTCTGCCCCGTCGTAACCCAGCTCACCTAGCAATTGCTCGGTATGTGCGCCTAGTTCCGGCCCCACCCATTCGCTGGAGCCTGGCGTCTGCGACAGCTTGGGCACGATGCCGGGCATCTTGAATGGCTTGCCGTCCGGCAGCTTGGCTTGCAGGAACATCTCCCGAGCGAGGAACTGCGGGTCACTGAACATATCTTCGGCACTGAAGATTCGACTGGCCGGCACTTGGGCGTCGTTGAGCAGTTGCATCAGCGCATCCAACGGCAACGTGCGGGCCCAGCGATCGATGACGCCATAGAGTTCATCGCGGCGCAGGTCACGCCCGTCGTTGCTGGCCAAGGTCGGATCGTCGGCAAGATCCTGGCGCCCGATGGCTTGCATGAAACGCTTGAAAATCGCATCGCCGTTGGCCCCGATCTGTACATGCTTGCCATCGGCACTGGTATGGATCGAGGAGGGGGTAATGCCCGGCATGATGTTGCCGGTACGTTCGCGAATAAAACCAAACACGTCGAACTCGGGCACCATGCTTTCCATCATCGCGAAAATGGCTTCATACAGCGCCACATCCACCACTTGGCCTTCTCCGCCGTTGACTTCGCGATGACGTAGCGCCATCAGCGCGCCGATCACCCCCCAGAGCGCGGCAATCGAGTCGCCAATGGAGATGCCGGTCCGTACCGGCGGACGGTCGTCGAAACCGGTGATATAGCGCAGGCCACCCATGGATTCACCGACCGCACCAAAGCCGGGCTGATCTTTCATTGGGCCGGTCTGGCCGAAACCTGAAAGCCGCACCATGACCAGTTTCGGATTCAGGGCGTGCAGTGTGTCCCAGCCCAGTCCGAGCTTTTCCAGCACACCGGGGCGGAAGTTTTCGATAAGGATGTCGGCTTCGGACAACAGCTTCTTGAGAATTTCGATGCCTTCGGCATGCTTGAGGTTGAGCGTCAGAGACTGTTTGTTCCGCGCCTGCACAAACCACCACAGCGAGGTGCCTTCATACAACTTGCGCCACTTGCGCAAAGGGTCACCGCCATCGGGTGACTCGACCTTGATGACCTGGGCGCCAAACTCGGCGCAGATGCGCGAGGCAAACGGGCCGGCGATCAAGGTGCCGAGTTCGATGACTTTGAGGCCGGCGAGGGGTTTGCTGGGCGTAGGCAT
Source organism: Pseudomonas sp. DG56-2 (assembly GCF_004803755.1). Lineage (NCBI taxonomy): Bacteria > Pseudomonadati > Pseudomonadota > Gammaproteobacteria > Pseudomonadales > Pseudomonadaceae > Pseudomonas > Pseudomonas sp. DG56-2. The sequence goes on along the minus strand of NZ_CP032311.1, from coordinate 4,622,285 downwards.
GGGGCGTCCGTAGCAACTGGTCAGAACCCCCGTTTTTATCATAGCTGGGCGCGCTCAGATACTGCCGCGGCGCAAGGAACATGCGGATCGGTTAGACTGGGCGACTTTCCCTGTCGCAAGAAGCCCCGTCCATGGCCCAGCCGTCCACTACCTACAAATTTGAACTGAACCTCACCGACCTCGACCGCGGCGTGTACGAAAGCGTAAAGCAGACCATCGCCCGTCATCCGTCGGAAACCGAGGAGCGTATGGCCGTTCGGTTGCTGGCCTATGCCCTGTGGTACAACGAACAGCTGTCGTTCGGGCGGGGTCTTTCAGATGTGGATGAAGCAGCCCTGTGGGAAAAAAGCCTGGACGATCGCATCCTGCACTGGATCGAAGTAGGGCAGCCGGACGCTGACCGCCTGACCTGGTGTTCGCGTCGTACCGAACGCACCAGCCTGCTGGCCTATGGCAGCCTGCGGGTGTGGGAGACCAAGGTACTCCCGGCTGTCAAAAACCTGAAGAACGTGAATATTGCAGCGGTACCGCAGGAGGTTCTCGAGACCCTGGCCACCGACATGCCGCGGGCGATCAAGTGGGACGTAATGATTAGCGAAGGCACGGTGTTCGTTACCGATGACCGTGGCCAGCACGAAGTCCAGCTGCAGTGGCTGCTTGGCGAGCGCGGCTGATTTTTTCCCTTCATCCATAGAGAAGCTTTTACTGCCCCATGCGCATCGAATCGCGTCCCCTGCCAGTTAATTTGCCGTTCCTTGGCGACTTGCCGCCGCTGTTGACCCGCTTGTACGCCGCCCGTGGCGTACAAAGTGCGGCCGAACTGGACAAAAGCCTGGCGCGACTGCTGCCTTATCAGCAACTCAAGGGCATTGGGGCGGCAGTAGACCTGCTGGTAGAAGCCCTGGCTCAGCGCCAGCGTATCCTGATTGTTGGCGACTTCGACGCCGATGGTGCCACGGCCAGCACGGTAGGGGTGCTGGGCTTGCGCTTGCTGGGAGCGGCCCATGTCGATTATCTGGTGCCCAATCGCTTCGAGTATGGCTATGGACTTACCCCTGAAATCGTCGAAGTTGCGCTGCAGCGCCAGCCGCAACTGCTGATTACCGTGGATAACGGCATCTCCAGTGTGGAAGGAGTGGCCGCGGCCAAGGCGGCCGGCCTGAAAGTGTTGGTGACCGATCACCATTTGCCGGGCCATGACCTGCCCGCCGCCGATGCCATCGTCAATCCAAACCAGCCGGGTTGCGAGTTCCCGAGCAAGGCGCTTGCCGGAGTCGGGGTTATTTTCTATGTGCTGATGGCCTTGCGCGCTCGTTTGCGCAGCCTTGGCCATTACGACAATGCAGCACAACCGAATATTGGCGAATTGCTCGATCTGGTGGCGCTGGGTAGCGTTGCCGACGTCGTGCCGCTGGATGCCAACAACCGTATCCTGATTCATCAGGGGCTTGAGCGGATCAGGGCGGGGCGGGCACGACCGGGGCTCAAGGCCATCCTGGAGGTCGCCCGACGTGATCATGCGCGGATCACGTCCACTGACCTTGGTTTCATTCTCGGCCCGCGCCTGAACGCAGCCGGTCGTCTGGATGACATGAGCCTGGGTATCGAATGCTTGCTCAGCGACGATCCAAATCTGGCACGTGAGATGGCTGGGCAGCTCGATGAGTTGAACCAGGACCGCAAATCCATTGAGCAGGGCATGCAGCGCGAGGCACTCGCTCAGCTCAAGGACCTGCCGCTGGAATCCATGCCTTTCGGCTTGTGCCTGTTCGAAGCGGATTGGCACCAGGGCGTGATCGGTATTCTTGCTTCGCGCCTCAAGGAACGCTATCACCGTCCTACCATTGCTTTTGCCGATGCCGGCGAGGGCATGCTCAAAGGCTCGGCCCGTTCGGTGCCAGGCTTTCACATTCGTGACGCACTGGATGCAGTGGCCGCTCGTCATCCGCAACTGATCAGCAAATTCGGTGGTCATGCCATGGCCGCGGGTCTGTCGTTGCCCGGCGAAAACTTCCCGGCCTTTGCCCAGGCATTCGACGAAGAAGTTCGCCGGCAACTGTGCGAGGACGATTTGACCGGTCGCCTGCTTTCCGATGGCACCCTGGCCGTCGAGGAATTTCATCTGGAACTGGCCCGTGCCCTGCGTCATGCCGGGCCATGGGGACAACATTTTCCCGAGCCGCTGTTTCATGGGGTATTCCAGTTGGTCGAGCAGCGGGTGGTCGGTGAGCGACACCTGAAAGTAGTGCTCAAAAGCGAGTGTGGTTCGGTGAAGCTCGACGGCATCGCGTTCGGCGTGGACCGTGATGTCTGGCCCAATCCAACGGTGCGCTGGGTCGAGCTGGCCTTCAAACTCGACGTCAACGAGTTTCGCGGGCAGGAAAGTGTGCAATTGATGATCGCTCATATGGAGCCACGCTGAACCCTAGGATCAAAGTGGTCTAGGCTCAGAATGATTGGTCGATGAACCTGCGGGGAAGATTCTGTGGTCGACCGGTCAACCATCTGGAGCCTTACCACTTGATTTGAGAGGTGCCCCATGAGCCTGCTGCTTGATCCCTACACCCTGCGTCACCTGACCTTGCCCAACCGAATTGCAGTTTCACCCATGTGCCAGTATTCCAGTGTCGATGGCCTGGCCAATGATTGGCACCTGGTCCATCTGGGTAGCCGGGCGGTGGGGGGCGCTGGGCTGATTTTTACCGAAGCAACAGCCGTTACTGCTGACGGACGAATCACCGCCCAGGATCTGGGGTTGTGGGACGATGCGCAGATCCCGCCGTTGCAGCGCATTACCCGCTTCATTACCGCCCAGGGCGCCGTGCCGGGCATTCAACTGGCTCATGCCGGGCGCAAGGCCAGTACCTATCGACCCTGGCTTGGCAAGCATGGCAGCGTCAAGGTGGAGGAGGGCGGCTGGATCCCCATGGGACCGTCGAAAATCGCCTTTGATCCGCAGCACACTGCGCCCGTGGAAATGACTCAGGAGCAGATCGACGAGACCATCCAGGCCTTTGCGGACGCAGCCAGGCGCGCGCTGGAGGCGGGCTTCAAAGTGGTCGAGGTGCATGCCGCGCATGGTTATCTGCTGCATCAGTTTCTTTCACCGTTGAGCAATCAGCGCCGCGACGACTATGGCAGCAGTTTCGAAAATCGCATTCGCTTGACCTTGCAAGTGACCGAAGCGGTTCGGGAAGTGTGGCCAGAGGAATTGCCGTTGTTCGTGCGCCTGTCGGCTACCGACTGGGTGGAGGATGGCTGGAACCCGGATGAAACCGTAGAGCTGGCCAAGCGCTTGAGAAAGCTGGGGGTGGACCTGATCGATGTGTCATCGGGCGGCACCTCGGTCAACGCCGAGATCCCTACAGGTCCTGGGTATCAGACGCAATTTGCTGCGAAAGTGCGCGAGGAGTCAGGCATTGCCACGGGGACGGTTGGGATGATTACCGATCCCATGCAGGCTGAAACTATCCTGCGCACGGCCCAGGCCGATATCATTTTCCTGGCCCGGGAACTGCTGCGCGATCCGTACTGGCCGTTGCATGCGGATGATGATCTGGGGGGGAATCGGGCGACCTGGCCGGCACAGTATCAGCGTGCCACCAGTCGGGCTAATCCCATTCATGAGTCTGATTTGCGTGACTGAATTGGGGGGCAAGCTTGCTGTCATTGACTGGCTTTCAGCAGAGCGTATGTGATCGGGGCGAGCTTTTTGGCGATCCAGTTTTGTCGCAAGTGCAGCCGGTGGTGGTGGTGGGCTTGTGATGAGGCTCTTCGATTTGGGGCTGATCCGTTTGCGCGGGTGGCGCTTAGTCACCTTTGCGCCCTTACGGCGCCTTACTTTGGCAGTCGCCCCAAAGTAAGCAAAGGGCTTGCCCCACCAGGGGCCCTACGCTGCGCTTCGGGTCCCCTCGCTACGGTGTCGCTACAGGGCATTGCGATCTACGCGTTGCAAGCAACACTACGATTCGCAACTTCGGCCAAGGCCGAAGGCGCTGCGCGCTAGCCCTTTCGCAACACCTTCACTCGGCCCTTCTGGTTAACGGGGCAGGTGGATCAAGATCAAAAGCAGGTCAAAAGCAGGTCAGAAGCAGATCAAGAGCAGGTTGAATTGCCTTCCTTCAGTGAAGGGCTTGGCCGGTGATACGCGTCTAAGCTTGCTCGCCAACCGCCCGCCACGCCTCGTCGATTGCAGCATGGGCATAGGCGCTCCAGGCGGCATCGGAGTTGGCGATGCTGACCTTGCCCAGCGGTTTGCGTGCCAGTTCTATCCATTGCTCTGTCTGCTCGGCATTGTCGTAGAGGGTGTTGGTGAAACAGGCGTAGCCATGTGGCCAACGGTTGACGGTGATCGCCAGGATGTCCTGGTTGTGATCGAAGCCGCCTGGCCCGAGCATGCGTTGCAGTTGGTCGCGCAGTTGGCTTTCCAGCGCTTCGAACGGGGTGCCGTACAACCTGCCACGCCCAGCGCGAGCCTGGTCGCGGCTGTTCATGCCGCTGTCCGGGCTGGTGGGCACATAGACCATGTGCAGGCCGATTGGCTGCGCCGGATCACGGGGATGCTCATAACCGCCCATGCTTACCGGGTAGTCCAGCTTGATCCGGCTATAGGGTTGGGTGGCGGCGTAGATTTCATGCACGCCGAGTTTCTCGAAGGCATGCCAGTTGCGCACGATGACCTTGGTGTAGACCAGGGGAAATTTTACATTCTGGCTCAGCGCAAACGCTTGTTCGGCCGAGAGGTCGCGCAACAGGTATGGGATCATCATGTTGTAGCAAGCCAGGATGCAGTGCTTGCCACGCACTTGGGCCAGCTTGCCATCCCGGCTGTAGCCGATGTTCACGCCGCCATCGACGTTGCGCACGCTGACTGCGGTACTGTTCAGGCGCAGGCGTACCGGGTGCGCCGCACGGTCGAGTTGGCTGTAGTCGAAGTTGGCCAGAACGATATCATTCATGTCCTTGCCCGCTGCCACGTCTGGAATCAGGCTACGCACCAATAGACGCGCCAGCGAAGCATTGCCATCAGGGAAGTGGTAGATGTAGGGCTCCTCCATCTCCGCCTGGGCTTCTTCACTGATAGGCTCAAGGTTCATTGCCCCAAACCCGGGGAAGCCAACGTAGTAGGCATCGGCAGCGGCCACGGCATCGATACTCAGCGCCATGAAATCGTTGCTGCGGCCCTGGAAGTACTTAACCGCCGTTGGCGACAGGCCGACATCCTTGAGCAGGAAGTCCTGGTAGCTGGTGCGTTCCAGGTAGGCGGTCTTGTCCTTCAGCGACTTGCCCGCCAGGTAATCCCTGGGGGCTTCATGCAGGTCGATCAGCGCCGTGCGGTCGCTCTCGGGCAAAGGGAAATCGTTGATGAAGGCGCGGATTGGACGAGCGTTCAGGCGTTCAGGAGCAATATCGTCTGCGACCATTGGCGTTGGGTCACCGCTGACCAGTTTGTCTTCGCCGAAATTCTCCTTGTCGAAAAATACCCCGCGAGACAGGCCCAGATCCGGGTAGAAGTTGCGGTCAAAAGCGCTTTCAAAGCGCTTGATATCGACGCCAAGCTTTTTCAGCAGTCCGTTGACTTCGGGGCTGTACAGATGATTGGGTGACTGGAACGCCTCGCTGCCGCCGTAGCCGATAATCATCCGGCCATCGACGCTGAATTCGTTGCGCTTGGCATGGCCGCCAAAATCATCGTGGTTTTCGATAATGAGGATTTTTGCCGTGGGATGCCTTTCTCGATAGAAGTACGCCGCCGAGAGCCCGCTGATGCCAGCACCCACCACTACCAGGTCATACTCCTCGCTGATCGGCAGCGCGTCGGTTGCAAAACGCTTTTTCTCCCAGCCCATCTGGTGAGCCACCTCGAACGCGCCAACATGGCTGCCCCGCAGCCCGGTCAAGGCGGGTGGGTAATAGCGCTCGCTCTGGGCAGCTTGCAGCAGTTGCAGGGGCGTCAGGCCCGCCGCAATGCCGATAGCGACGCCATTGATGAAGTCGCGTCGGGTAATTTCCATGGGTTTCCTTACCTTAATGTTTGAACATCACATGCCGAACGCAGGTGTAGTCTTCCAGTCCGTACATGGACATATCCTTGCCGTACCCCGACAGTTTTTGCCCACCGTGGGGCATTTCACTGACCAGCATAAAGTGCGTGTTGACCCAGGTACAACCGTACTGCAGTCGTGCCGAAACCCGGTGGGCGCGCCCTACATCCTGGGTCCATAGCGAAGAGGCGAGGCCGTAGTCGGAGTCATTGGCCCACGCCAGGGCCTGGGTTTCGTCGTCAAAGCGAGTGACCGAGACCACCGGCCCGAAGACTTCGCGCCGGACGATTTCGTCATCCTGCTGCACATCGGCCAGTACAGTGGGCTCGAAAAAGAAGCCGTCACCCGCCACGGCCTTGCCGCCTGTTACCAGACGTACATGCGGCTGGGCGACAGCGCGCTCGACCATGGCAGCGACTCGATCACGGTGCTGGGCGGTAATCAGCGGCCCGAGTTCGGTCTGTGGATCGTTCTGCAGGCCATGCTTGATACTGGCTACGGCGTTGCCGAGCTTTTCCACGAATTGTTCGTAGATGCCGCTCTGCGCATAAATCCGGCAGGCTGCCGTGCAGTCCTGGCCAGCATTGTAGAAACCGAAGGTGCGGATGCCTTCGACGGCGGCGTCAATATCGGCATCGTCGAAGATGATCACCGGGGCCTTGCCGCCGAGCTCCATGTGCATGCGTTTTACACTTTCTGCCGTGCTGGCAATGATGTTGGCGCCGGTGGCTATGGAACCGGTCAGCGATACCATGCGCACCTTCGGGTGGCTGACCAGCGGTGTGCCGACGCTCGGCCCACGGCCAAAAAGAATATTCAGCACGCCAGCGGGGAACAGATCGGCAGCCAGCTGTGCCAGGCGCAAAGCGGTCAGCGGTGTTTGCTCCGAAGGCTTGAGCACCACGGTATTGCCTGCCGCCAGGGCCGGGGCGATTTTCCACGCTACCATCATCAATGGGTAGTTCCACGGTGCGATGGAGGCGACCACGCCGAGTGGGTCGCGACGAATCATCGAGGTATGCCCTGACAGATATTCCCCCGCGGCCGATCCTCCCAGGCAACGGGTGGCGCCGGCAAAAAAGCGAAACACGTCGGCAATCGCCGGGATCTCGTCGTTGAGCGCGGCAGCGTAGGGCTTTCCGCAATTGTCCGACTCCAGGCGGGCCAATTCCTCGCCATGAGCCTCGATGCTGTCGGCCAGCTTCAGCAACAACAGCGAACGGTCCTTGGGCGTGGTCTGCGACCAGCTCTCGAAAGCATGATCGGCTGCGCGTACAGCGGCATCGACTTGAGCTTCGCTGGCTTCGTTGATTTCCACCAGGACGCTGCCCAACGCCGGGTTGAGGACTGCCAGCGCGTTACCTTCGCCAGCTACCAGTTGGCCGTTGATCAACAGTCGGGTTTGCATCGTAAAGTCCTCTTGGAGTTATTTGCCGCTGCCGGCAACGCTTTCGCCGCCACGGGTAAGGTAATAGGCGCCAAGAATCGGCAGCATGGTGACCAGCATGACCAGCATGGCGACCACGTTAGTCACCGGTACGTCCCGGGGGCGACTGAGCTGGTTGAGCAACCAGATCGGCAAGGTTCGTTCGTGTCCGGCGGTGAAGGTGGTGACAATGATTTCATCGAATGACAAGGCAAATGCCAGCATGCCGCCGGCCAGCAGCGCCGACCCCAGATTGGGCAGGATGATGTAGCGGAAGGTTTGCCAACCGTCAGCCCCCAGGTCCATCGACGCTTCGATCAGACTATGGGAGGTGCGGCGCAGCCTGGCGATGACGTTGTTATAGACGATCACCACGCAGAAGGTCGCGTGGCCCACGACAATGGTGAATATGCCTGGCTCGATCCCCAGGGTTTTGAACGCCGAAAGCAGGGCGATGCCGGTGATGATCCCGGGCAGTGCGATAGGCAGGATCAACATCAGTGAGATGCTTTCTTTGCCGAAGAAACTGCGTCGATACAGTGCTGCGGACGCCAGTGTGCCGAGTACTAGGGCAATCAAGGTGGCCAGGCAGGCAACCTGCAGCGACAACTTGATCGACTCCAGCACATCGGGCCGGGAAAAGGCCACGCTGAACCATTTCAAGGTAAAGCCCTGTGGCGGGAAGCTGAACGCCGCATCCTGAGTATTGAAGGCGTACAGAAAAATGATCAGGATTGGAAAGTGCAGGAACACCAATCCGCCCCAGGCCGCCAGACGCAGGCCCCACGAAGCGCGCTCAGAGTGCATCGAAAGCCCCCAGACGTTTGACCATGGACAGGTAGATGGCAATCAACACGATGGGCACCAGGGTGAACGCTGCTGCCATGGGCATGTTGCCAATGGCGCCTTGCTGGGCGTAGACCATGCTGCCAATGAAATAACCCGGTGGACCCACCAGCTGCGGCACGATGAAGTCGCCCAGGGTCAGTGAAAAAGTGAAGATCGAGCCGGCTGCGATTCCGGGAACCGCCAGCGGCAGAATCACCTGCATGAAGGTTTGTCGGGGTTTGGCGCCAAGATCCGCCGAGGCTTGCAGCAACGACGGCGGCAAACGCTCCAGCGAGGCCTGGATGGGCAGGATCATGAACGGCAGCCAGATGTACACAAACACCAGAAAGCGTCCCAGGTGCGACGTTGACAAGGTGCTGCCGCCAACGCCAGGAATGCCAAGAATGAACTGTAGCAACGGCTCCATGTGAAGCTGCTGGACAAACCACTGCGCCACGCCGCCTTTGGCCAACAGCAGGGTCCAGGCATAGGCCTTGACGATATAGCTGGCCCACATCGGCATCATCACCGCGATGTAGAAGAACGCCTTGGTTTTGCCCGTGGTATAGCGGGCCATGTAATAGGCGATTGGAAAGGCCAGGGCGGCGCTGGCGACGGATACCGCAACAGCCATGCCCAGCGTGCGCAAGATAATGTCGAAGTTCGAGGGGTTGAACAGGGCGGCGAAGTTGGTCAGGGTCAGCGTCGGGGTGACCGCCATGGTGAAGTCGTCAAACGTGTAGAAACCCTGCCAGAGCAGGCTCAGCAATGATCCAAGGTAGATGGCACCGAACCAGATCAACGGTGGTATCAGCAGTAGCGCCAGATAAAGATTGGGTCTGCGGTAGAGCAAATTTGAGAAGCTGCGCAGGGCCTGGCTCATCTATGGGCCCTCGTTCAAGACGGTTTCCTGTAGCGAGGTCATCGCTTCCCGTGCCCAACGAGCCTGCAGGCGCTGGCCCGGCTGCCAGGGCGCGGCTTGCTCTTGCCATTGGTTGTTGGCTTGACTGACATTGAGCAACTGGCCATTGTCCAGTTTCAGTTCGTAGCGAGTGGCACTGCCCTGATACTGGATATCGTGGAGCAACCCGCTGACCTGGATCTCATCGCCAGCTGCTGGATGTTCGCCCAAACGGATGTGCTCCGGGCGAATCGAAAAGGGTAGCTGACTGCCATTCAACTGGGCCGCCAGCTCCCCACGCAGCACGTTGGAGGTACCGACAAACTCGGCGACGAAGGTGGTGGCTGGCTTCATGTACAGGTTGCGCGGGGTATCCACCTGCTCGATGCGACCGCGGTTGAATACCGCGACACGATCGGACATCGACAGCGCTTCGGTCTGGTCATGGGTAACAAAGATGAAGGTAATGCCCAACTGACGCTGGAGTTTCTTCAGCTCGCTCTGCATTTGCTCACGCAGCTTCAGGTCCAGTGCGCCCAGGGGCTCATCGAGCAGCAGCACCCGGGGGCGGTTGACCAGTGCCCGGGCCAGGGCCACGCGCTGACGCTGGCCGCCGGACAGTTGAACCGGCTTGCGTTGCCCGTAACCTTCCAGGGCGACCATGGCCAGGGCTTCTTCGGCACGGGCCAGACGATCCTGCTTGCCCACGCCCTTGACCTTCAGGCCATAGGCGACGTTGTCGCGGACATTCATATGCGGAAACAGGGCGTAATCCTGGAACACCGTGTTGACGTCACGTTGGTAGGGCGGCAGCCCGGCCGCCTCCTCACCATGAATGCGGATAGAACCGGCGCTGGGTTGCTCGAAGCCGGCAATCAGGCGCAGGCAGGTGGTTTTGCCCGAACCGGAAGGGCCGAGCATCGAGAAAAACTCGCCGTCCTGGATGTCTATGGACACCCGGTCGACGGCCCTGACCTCGCCAAAGTAGCGGGAAACATCGGTGAACTGGACTGCAAGGGTCATGCTGCGGTGCTCCCGGTGTCTAGACGGAATCGCCGGGCAAGTCGCACGCTCTGGCGGCGCCGCTTGCCCGGCGACAGGGCCTCAGCGGCCACCCATGATTGCGATATAGTCCTGAGTCCAGCGGCTGTACGGCACAAACTTGCCACCCTCTGCCTGCGGGGTTTTCCAGAAAGCGATTTTGTCGAAGTTGTCGAAGCCGTTGGTTTTACAGCCCTCAGCGCCGAGCAGTTCACTGCCGGTGCAGGCCGCCGGCACCGCAGGCAGAGAGCCGAACCAGGCTGCCACATCGCCCTGGACCTTGGGTTGCAGTGACCAGTCCATCCATTTGTAGGCGCAGTTGGGGTGTTTGGCCTCGGCATGCAGCATGGTGGTATCGGCCCAGCCGGTGGCGCCTTCCTTGGGAATGGTCGAGGCCACCGGTTGGTTGTCGGCCTTCAGGGTGTTGACCATGTAGCCCCAGGAACTGGACGCGACCACGCCTTCGTTTTTTACATCGCTCATCTGGACCGTCGCATCGTGCCAGTAGCGATGAATCAACGGTTGTTGCTGGCGCAGCAGATCGAGTACGGCCTTGTATTGTGTTTCATTGAGTTCGTAAGGGTTCTGGATGCCCAGATCGGGCTTGGTCGACTTCAGGTACAACGCTGCGTCGGCTATATAGATGGGGCCATCGTAGGCCTGGACGCGACCCTTGTTCGGCTTGCCGTCAGGCAAGTCTTGCGGCTCGAAGACCACGCTCCAACTGGTAGGCGCTTGCTTGAAAACGTTGGTGTTATACAACAGCACATTGGGACCCCACTGGTAAGGGGTGCCGTATACCTGGTCGTCCACTACATACCAGGCGCCATCCTTGAGCCGTGGATCGAGGTTTTTCCAGTTCGGGATCAATGCGGTGTTGATCGGCTGAATACGTTTGCCCGCAATCAGGCGTAGCGAAGCATCGCCGGACGCCGTGACCAGGTCGTAACCACCCTTGGTCATCAAACTGACCATCTCGTCGGAAGTGGCAGCGGTCTTGACGCTGACTTTGCAGCCGGTTTCCTTCTCGAAGCCGCTAACCCAATCGTAGGCTTTGTCACTTTCACCGCGCTCGATATAACCGGGCCAGGCGACGATATCCAGTTGCCCTTCGCCAGCGCCTACAGCCTTCAGAGGTTGCGCCGCCTGCAGGCTGGTGCTGGCCAGCAAGGCGGTACCCAGGGCACTGAGCAAAGCGGTCTTGTTCACAAGCATGGTGTTCCCTCTTGTTCAAATTATGATCGGGTCAGTCATGAAAGCGGTGGCACATCGCTTTAAGCGTAGTGCAACATCTGGATGCAAATGCATTCAGCTTGATTTCAGCTTGCGGCAGTAATCTTGGGGTTTATTTCCCGTCCTTGGAGGTTCCAGATGAACACCCGTGGTTTGCTCGATCAGTTGCTCAAATCCGGTCAGGACCTGCTGCAGAATCAGGCTGGCAAGAACTCAGCCGGCAAGGCTGGTGGGTCAGGCGGTCTTGGCGATCTGCTGGGAGGCAAAGGCGGCGGTGGCCTGGGCAGTCTGCTTTCCGGAGCCGGTGGCGGAGCCCTGGCAGCGGGTGCAATGGGGCTGTTGATGGGCAGCAAAAAGGCGCGCAAGTATGGCGGCAAGGCCCTGACCTACGGCGGCCTGGCGGCACTTGGCGTGCTGGCGTACAAGGCTTATGGCAACTGGCAGGCCAAACAGGGCACTGCGGTGCAGGGCGAGCCGCAGACGCTCGATCGCCTGCCCCCGGCGCAGGTCGAGCAACACAGCCAGGCCATCCTCAAGGCCCTGGTGGCCGCGGCCAAGTCCGATGGTCATGTCGATGAGCGCGAGCGAGCGCTTATCGAAGGTGAATTCGTCAAGCTTTCCAACGATCAGGAGCTGCAGCACTGGTTGCATGCCGAGCTCAACAAACCCCTGGATCCCGCTGATGTCGCGCGCGCCGCTACTACGCCGGAAATGGCCGCGGAGATGTATATCGCCAGTGTCATGCTGGTCGACGAGGAGCACTTCATGGAGCGCGCTTACCTTGACGAATTGGCGCGGCAACTGAAGTTGGACCCGGCATTGAAAGTAGAACTCGAGAACCAGGTAAAACAAGCTATTGGCCAATAATTTCAGGCTAGTGGCCATTATCCTGGCTGCTAGGTCCGGTCCAGCCTGAAAGTCAGGCGCAAAAGCCCTTGGAGCCTGGGCTATACTCTGCCCATTTTTCTGCTCGCGTAGAACACTTGAGGGCTGACTGTGAAAAACTGGACCTTGCGCCAACGGATTCTGGCGAGCTTCGCCGTGATTATCGCCATCATGCTGTTGATGGTGGTGGCGGCCTATTCACGGCTGGTGACCATCGAATCCGGTGAGGAAGCAGTTCGAACCGATAGCATTCCCGGGGTGTATTACAGCTCCATGATCCGCAGTGCCTGGGTCGACAGTTACGTGTTGACCCAGCAATTGGTGGGTTTGAGCGGTAATCGCGAGATCACCTCCGCTGACATGGCGTTGTACAAGAGCTTTGAGGCACGCCTGAAACAGCATATGGCCAGCTACCAAGGCACCATCAAGGATCCGCAGGACCAAACCAGCTTCGATGAGTTCGAGCACCTCGAGGACGGCTATATCAAGTCGATCGAGACGGTGCTTGAAGCCTATCGTCGCAAGGACTACAGCGAGGCTGAGCGCCTGATCAACGAGGTGTTGACGCCGGCCTGGAATACAGGTCGCAATCACCTGAACGCAGTAATCGAGCGCAACCGCCATTCTGCCGAAGAAGCAGCCGAATCGATCGTCGGCGCTGTGGTGACGGCCAAGTTCAGCATGATCACTTCTCTGGTCCTGGCGATTATCGCAGCAACTATCTGCGGCTTGCTGCTGATGCGTGCCATTACCGCGCCGATGCAACGTATCGTCCACGCCCTGGATAAGCTCAGCAGCGGCGACCTGAGCGTGCGCATGAACCTCGACCGCAAAGACGAATTCGGTGCAGTGGAAACCGGCTTCAATGAAATGATGGGCGAGTTGACCAGCCTGGTCTCCCAGGCCCAGCGTTCATCCGTGCAAGTGACTACGTCGGTCACCGAAATTGCTGCCACCTCCAAGCAACAGCAGGCTACCGCTACCGAAACGGCAGCCACTACCACTGAAATTGGCGCCACCTCACGGGAAATTGCCGCAACTTCCCGTGACCTGGTACGCACAATGACCGAAGTTACTTCAGCCGCCGACCAGGCTTCGAACCTTGCAGGTTCCGGCCAACAAGGGCTGGCACGCATGGAAGAAACCATGCACCAGGTGATGGGCGCCGCCGACCTGGTCAACAACAAGCTGGCGATCCTCAATGAGAAGGCCGGCAACATCAATCAGGTCGTGGTCACAATCGTCAAGGTTGCCGATCAAACCAACCTGCTCTCACTTAACGCTGCCATCGAAGCTGAAAAGGCTGGCGAATACGGTCGCGGCTTTGCGGTGGTGGCCACTGAAGTACGACGCCTGGCAGACCAGACCGCGGTTGCTACCTATGACATCGAGCAGATGGTCCGTGAGATTCAGTCAGCGGTGTCCGCTGGGGTGATGGGCATGGACAAGTTCTCCGAGGAGGTGCGCCGTGGCATGTTCGAGGTGCAACAGGTAGGTGAGCAACTGAGCCAGATCATTCATCAAGTCCAGGCCTTGGCGCCGCGGGTGCTGATGGTGAATGAAGGGATGCAGGCCCAGGCCACTGGCGCCGAACAGATCAACCACGCCCTGGCCCAGCTGGGCGATGCCAGCAGCCAGACCGTTGAGTCGCTGCGTCAGGCCAGCTTTGCCATCGACGAGTTGAGCCAGGTTGCTACCGGCCTGCGTGGTGGCGTGTCGCGGTTCAAAGTCTGATTGGCGATGACTGACTTCAAGCTTGATCGTAGCCAGCACATGATCGCTCACGGCACGTTGTACCTGTTGTTCCGTATGGGTGAGCAGCGCTTTGCGCTCGACGCCCATGAAATTGCCGAAGTCTTGCCGCGGCTGCCGCTCAAACCTCTGGCCCATACCCCAACCTGGGTTGCCGGGGTGTTGGCTCACCGCGGCGCATTGGTGCCGGTAATCGACGTCGGCGCCTTGAGCTTCGGAGTGCCTGCCCCGGTGCGTACCAGTACACGGCTTGTGCTGGTGCATTACCGTAACGACCCGTTGCAGCCCGAGCGATTGCTGGGGTTGATTCTTGAGCAGGCCACCGACACCTTGCGTTGCTCGCCGCAAGCGTTCCAACCCTACGGTGTGGATAACCATCAGGCTCGCTACCTTGGGCCGGTGCGCGAGGATGCTCAGGGCTTGGTGCAGCGCATCAGCGTGCAGGACCTGCTCAGCGACGAGGTACGTGCCTTGCTGTACCCCTTGCCTGAAGAGCAGGTGTCTGTGCACGGGGAACAGCCATGAGTCATGAACAACGTTTTTTTCGTTTTCTGCAGGAGCGCATCGGTCTGGATGTCGCTTCGGTCGGCACCTCGATGGTCGAGCGCGCATTGCGCCAGCGTTGCGCTGCAGTAGCGGCGATCGATCTGGACGACTACTGGCTGCGGCTGCAGCAGTCGAGTGAGGAAAAACAGGCGCTGATCGAGGCAGTGATCGTCCCCGAGACCTGGTTTTTCCGTTACCCGGAGTCCTTTTCGGCATTGGCGAGCCTTGCCCGCAAGCGTTTGGTCGAGCTGGCTGGGGCGCGTCCATTGCGCATTCTCAGCCTGCCATGTTCCACCGGAGAGGAACCTTACTCGATTGCCATGACCCTGCTGGATGCCGGGCTTGGCGCGCACGCGTTTCGTGTCGACGGCATGGACATCAGCCCAATCTCGATAAACCGGGCTGAGCAAGGCCTGTACGGGCGGAACTCGTTTCGCGGGTCGGATCTGCAATTTCGTCAGCGGCATTTTGATGAAAGCCAGGAGGGACACCGACTACACGAGCGAGTGCGTCAACAGGTCAAACTGCAAGTCGGCAATGTGCTCGACCCAGCGCTGCTCAGCCTGCAAGGCAGTTATGATTTTGTCTTCTGCCGCAATTTGTTGATCTATTTTGACGTACCCACCCAGAAACGGGTTTTCGAGGTGCTCAAGAGTTTGATTCACGAGGAGGGTGTGCTGTTTATCGGTCCGGCCGAAGGTAGCTTGCTGGCGCGCATGGGCATGCGCCCGCTGGGTATCGCACAATCCTTTGCCTATATGCGCCAGGCCGAAATCATCGAGCCTGCGCCGCTGTTTTCCAGCAAACCGCTACTGCCACCTATGCCGCCATCGCCGGTGGCCAAAAGCGTGCTCGCACCGTTGCCTGTACCCGCGCGTAAACTCAAGATCGTTGCACCGCCGGCGGTTGCCCAGGCCGCGCTGGCAGACAGCCGTGTCGAGTTGCTGGCGCAGATCACCCGGCTGGCCAACAGCGGCAGCAGTGCCGAGGCCAGGGCTGCCTGTGCTCGCTACTTGCAGCAGTATCCGCCGCATGCCGAGGTGTTCTACTGGCTTGGGCTGCTCAGTGATACGGCAGGTGATGCGGGCGAGGCGCTCAGCCACTATCGTAAAGCGCTCTACCTCGACCCGCAGCATGCCGAGGCACTGGCACATCTGGCAGCATTATTGGCGTCCCAGGGCGATGTTGCTGGCGCGCGTCGTCTGCAGGAGCGCGCTGCGCGGCGAGCGGATCGGGAGTCTGAACAATGATCACTGATGATCAGGTACAACTCGTTGCCGCCGATGCCAGTGCAATCGATGATTGCTGGAATCGTATCGGTGTGCGCGGCGATAAAAGTTGCCCGTTGTTGGTCGAGCACATTCACTGCCGCAACTGCGATGTCTATGCCAGTGCTGCGACGCGATTGCTGGACCGTTATTCGTTGTCCCAGGACGCCCACCAGCAGGTTCAGGTTCAGGAGCGGCGGGCCACTCGCTCGATGCTGCTGTTCCGGCTCGGTGAAGAGTGGCTGGCACTGGCTACCCGTTGTCTGGTCGAGGTCGCGCCGCTGCAGCCAGTGCATTCACTGCCTCACCAACGTTCGCGAGTGCTGCAGGGCGTAGCCAATGTGCGTGGCGCCCTGGTGCCGTGCCTGTCACTGGCAGACCTGCTTGGCCTGGAAGTTCAGGCTGAGGTCAATGCTTCGGGCAGAATCATGCCGCGTATGTTGATCCTGGCCGCTGCTGGCGGTTCGGTGGTGGTGCGTGTGGATGAAGTCGATGGTATCCACGGTATTGACCCGGAACTTGTGCACCACGAGCACAGCGAGGCAGCACGTTTTACCGCTGCCGTCCTGCAGTGGCGCGAGCGCAGTGTGCGGGTGCTGGATGAAGAACAGGTGCTTTCTGCTGTGAACCGGAGCCTTTCATGACCCCAGAGCAAATGCGGGACGCGTCCTTGCTCGAGTTGTTCAGCCTGGAAGCCGAAGCTCAGACCCAAGTGCTCAGCGCCGGTCTGTTAGCGCTGGAGCGCAACCCAACCCAGGCTGACCAGTTGGAAGCCTGCATGCGTGCAGCTCACTCGCTCAAGGGCGCAGCGCGAATCGTTGGCGTCGACGCCGGGGTCAGCGTTGCGCATGTGATGGAAGACTGCCTGGTCGGCGCTCAGGAAGGGCGCCTGCGCTTGCGCGCTGAACACATCGATGCGTTGTTGCAGGGCACTGATCTATTGATGCGCATTGCCACGCCTGGCGATGCCACGTTGGAACCTGCGGTACAGGCTTTTCTCCTGCAAATGGCGGCTCTGCTCGACCCCTCTGCTGCGCCAGCGAGGGGGGCACCGGCGGCGCCGATTGTCACTGCATCGGAGCCGCAGCCGAGAGAAGCGATAGCTGAACCGGTAGTGGAGCCCTCAAGCATTGACGCCGAACCAGAGGTCGCCAGCAAGCGCAGCGGCAAGCGCGCCGCTGAAGGCGGTGAACGGATATTGCGGGTAACTGCCGAGCGCCTGAACAGCTTGCTCGATCTGTCCAGCAAGTCGATGGTCGAAACCCAGCGGCTCAAGCCTTACCTGGCCACGCTGCAGCGCCTCAAGCGTATGCACAGCCAAAGCATCCGGGCCCTGGACGGGCTCAAGATCCAACTGGAGGCCAGCGGCCAGAGTCCGGAAGTTCAGGAATCGCTGGCCCAGGCCCAGCAACTCCTTGCACAAACCCAGCAGATTCTTCTGCAACAGGCAGCCGACCTGGACGAATTTGGTTGGCAAGCCAGCCAACGCGCACAACTGCTTTATGACACAGCTCTGGCGTGCCGCATGCGCCCGTTTGCCGATGTGTTGACCGGACAAAGCCGAATGGTCCGAGACCTGGGGCGCTCGCTGGGCAAGCAGGTTCGTTTGGAGATCGAAGGCGAGAAGACCCAGGTTGATCGCGATGTCCTGGAAAAGCTCGAAGCGCCGTTGACCCATCTGCTACGCAATGCAGTCGACCATGGTATCGAGTTGCCCGAGCGGCGGCTGTTGGCAGGTAAACCGGCGGAAGGCCATATCCGTTTGCGGGCCTCGCACCAGGCTGGCCTGCTGGTATTGGAACTCAGTGATGATGGCGGCGGCGTCGACCTGCAGCGGTTGCGTCAGAGCATTATCGAGCGGCAGTTGTCCCCTGCTGAAACCGTGGCGCAGATGAGCGAAGCCGAGTTGCTGACCTTCCTGTTCCTGCCGGGCTTCAGTCTGCGTGACAAGGTGACCGAGGTTTCCGGGCGTGGCGTTGGCCTGGATGCAGTGCAGCATATGGTCCGACTACTGCGCGGGTCTATCGTGCTGACCCAGACTAACGGGCAGGGCAGCTGTTTTCACTTGGAAGTACCCCTGACCCTTTCGGTCGTGCGCAGTCTGGTTGTGGAAGTCGGCGCGGAAGCCTATGCCTTTCCGCTGGCGCACATCGAGCGAACCCTGGAACTGCCCCCTGAGGCCATCGTACAGATAGAGGGGCGTCAGCATTTCTGGCATGAAGGTCGGCATATCGGCTTGGTCGCGGCCAATCAGTTGCTCAATCGGCCGCCGACCGAGACTGATGCGCCGACGATTAAAGTAGTGGTTATCCGCGAGCGAGACATGCTCTACGGCGTGGCCGTCGAACGCCTGGTCGGCGAGCGGGTGTTGGTGGTTATGCCGCTCGATGCGCGGTTGGGTAAAGTCCAGGATATTTCCTCTGGGGCCCTGCTGGATAATGGCAGTGTGGTGTTGATCATCGACGTCGAAGATCTGTTGCGCTCGGTCGAGAAGTTGCTCAGCACTGGCCGTCTGGAGCGCATCGAACGTGGTCACCGCAATACTCGCGAGGCGGCGCGCAAGCGCATCCTGGTGGTTGATGACTCACTGACCGTGCGCGAACTGCAGCGCAAGCTGTTGAGCAATCGCGGCTATGAAGTTGCGGTGGCGGTTGACGGCATGGACGGCTGGAACGCGCTGCGTGGTGAGGATTTCGATTTGCTGATTACCGATATCGACATGCCGCGGATGGATGGTATCGAGTTGGTCACTTTGTTGCGTCGCGACAGCCGCCTGCAATCGCTGCCAGTCATGGTGGTGTCCTACAAGGATCGTGAAGAAGATCGTCGCCGTGGACTGGACGCTGGAGCCGACTACTATTTGGCAAAAGCAAGTTTCCATGATGATGCCTTGCTTGATGCTGTGGTCGAGTTGATCGGGGGAGCCCAGGGATGAAGATCGCTATCGTCAACGACATGCCCATGGCGGTGGAGACTCTGCGCCGGGCGCTAGCGTTCGAGCCACTGCACCAGGTCATCTGGGTAGCCAGCAACGGTGCCGAAGCCGTGAAGATGTGTGCCGGACAGACGCCGGACCTGATCCTGATGGATCTGATCATGCCTGTCATGGATGGTGTAGAGGCCACCCGGCGAATTATGGCCGAGACACCCTGCGCCATTGTGATTGTCACCGTGGACCGTCAGCAGAATGTCCACCGCGTATTCGAAGCCATGGGGCATGGCGCGCTGGACGTGGTCGACACCCCGGCGTTGGGAGCGGGTGATCCCAAGGAAGCGGCAGCGCCGCTGCTGCGCAAAATCCTCAATATCGGCTGGTTGATCGGCCAACAACGCAGCAACACCCCGCAGCCCATGACGGCGCCCGCGCGCGAACTCGCGCAGCGCCAGAAGCTGGTTGCCATTGGCTCCTCTGCCGGTGGTCCTGCGGCTCTGGAAGTGCTGCTCAAAGGTTTGCCGCGGGATTTTCCTGCCGCTATCGTGCTGGTGCAACACGTCGATCAGGTATTCGCCGCGGGCATGGCCGAATGGCTCAGTAGCGCCTCGGGTTTGACCGTGCGCTTGGCCTGTGAGGGAGAAGCGCCGCAACCAGGGCAGGTACTGCTGGCCGGCACCAACCACCACATTCGCCTGCTCAAGAACGGCACCCTGGCTTACACCGCAGAACCGGTGAACGAAATCTACCGGCCTTCGATTGATGTATTTTTTGAAAGCGTTGCCCGTTACTGGCGCGGGGACGCAATAGGCGTGCTCTTGACCGGGATGGGCCGCGACGGTGCCCAAGGTCTGAAATTGATGCGCCAGCAAAGCTTCCTGACCATCGCTCAGGACCAATACAGCAGCGCCGTTTACGGCATGCCCAAGGCCGCGGCTGCGATAGATGCGGCCATGGAAATTCGCCCTCTGGAGCGAATTGCTGCACGATTGATGGAATTTTTTCCAAAATGACGATATGTATTTCGCCACGCCGGACCTCCGGCAGTGACCAGGTGACAACGCATGAATGATTTACCGCTCGACGGTTTTCCGGCCGCCAATGAAAATTCGGCAATGGTCCTGCTGGTCGACGATCAGGCAATGATCGGTGAGGCGGTGCGGCGTGGGCTGGCGCATGAAGAGAACATCGATTTCCACTTCTGTGCCGACCCTCATCAGGCCGTTGCACAAGCTGTGCAGATCAAACCAACGGTGATTCTCCAGGACTTGATCATGCCCGGGCTCGACGGTCTGACGCTGGTGCGTGAGTACCGGAACAATCCGGCAACCCAGGACATTCCGATCATCGTTCTGTCGACCAAGGAAGACCCGCTGGTAAAAAGCGCAGCCTTTGCCGCCGGCGCCAACGACTACCTGGTCAAACTGCCCGATAACATCGAGTTGGTAGCGCGAATTCGCTACCACTCGCGCTCATACCTGACCTTGTTGCAGCGCGACGAGGCGTATCGCGCCTTGCGCGTGAGCCAGCAGCAGTTGCTCGATACCAATCTGGTGCTGCAACGCTTGATGAATTCCGACGGCCTTACTGGCCTGTCCAATCGTCGTCATTTCGATGAGTATCTGGAGCTTGAGTGGCGCCGGGCGATGCGCGAGCAGGCTCAGCTTTCGCTGCTCATGATCGACGTCGATTACTTCAAGGCATTCAACGACACGTTCGGGCACCTGGCCGGCGACGAGGCGCTGCGCAAGGTTGCCGAGGCCATTCGCGGCTCCTGCGCTCGTCCTACCGATCTTCCCGCGCGATATGGTGGCGAAGAGTTTGCCCTGGTTCTGCCCAACACCTCGCCGGGTGGCGCGCGCCTGGTAGCGGAAAAACTGCGCCAGATCGTGGTCGGGATGAACATCGCGCACAACATGCCGGTCGCCGACGCCAGCCTGACGGTGAGTATCGGCTTGTCTACCCTCACGCCTGCGATTGGCAGCCATTGTCGGCAGCTGATTTCGGCGGCAGACAAAGGCTTGTACCTGGCCAAGAACAATGGTCGCAACCAGGTTGGCGTGGCATGAGGCAGGCCTTGGTGCCAGCCCCGATTTAGCGATGCAGATCCTTGTGCAACAACCGCCCGACGGGCTGCCGTCGGGTTCCAGACTCGGTTATACTCTCCGGCTTTTCTACAGATTACGCACGAGAGCCGCCCGCCCATGGAAATCCAACCAATCCTGAATACCATCAAGGACCTGACCGAGCGTTCCGAGTCTATTCGGGGGTATCTTTGACTACGATCACAAGCATGAGCGCCTGATCGAAGTCAACCGTGAGCTTGAAGACCCTAGCGTCTGGAATAAGCCTGAATACGCCCAGGAGCTGGGCCGCGAGCGCGCTGCGCTGGCGCAGATCGTCGACACGCTCGACGAAATGGCCAGTGGCCTGGCCGACTCGCGCGAATTGCTCGACATGGCTGTCGAAGAAAACGACGAAAGCTCCGTCAACGATGTCGTCGAGATGCTTGAAGGCCTTGAGGCCTCTCTCGCGCAGTTGGAATTCCGCCGCATGTTCAGCGGTGAAATGGACATGAACAACGCCTACCTGGATATCCAGGCCGGCTCCGGCGGTACCGAAGCCCAGGACTGGGCCAACATCCTCTTGCGCATGTACCTGCGCTGGGCTGACAAACGCGGTTTCGACGCTACCATCATGGAGCTGTCGGCCGGTGAAGTCGCCGGGATCAAAGGCGCTACCGTGCACATCAAAGGCGAATATGCCTTTGGCTGGTTGCGCACCGAAATTGGTGTGCACCGCCTGGTACGTAAAAGCCCGTTCGACTCCGGCAACCGCCGCCACACCTCGTTCTCGGCGGTGTTCGTGTCCCCTGAGATCGACGACAAAGTCGAAATCGATATCAACCCGTCGGACCTGCGTATCGACACCTATCGCTCCTCGGGTGCCGGTGGCCAGCACGTTAACACCACCGACTCGGCCGTCCGTATCACCCACGTACCGACCAACACCGTGGTCAGTTGCCAGAACGAACGTTCCCAGCACGCCAACAAAGACACCGCCATGAAAATGCTGCGGGCCAAGTTGTACGAGCTGGAAATGCAAAAGCGCAATGCGGCGTCCCAGGCCCTGGAAGACAGCAAGTCGGACATTGGCTGGGGTCACCAGATCCGTTCGTATGTGCTTGACGCCTCGCGGATCAAGGATCTACGCACCAACATCGAGCGCAGCGACTGCGACAAGGTGCTCGACGGCGATATCGACGAATACCTGGAAGCCAGCCTCAAGCAGGGGCTGTAACCGCGACACCGATGCCGCGGGCAAGCGCTCCTGTAGCGCTTGCCCCGCGATCCCAGGCCCGAGCCTGGGACAATGAACCTGTGATGGAAGATGTGACGACATGAGCGACCTAAAACTCGACCCGCAAGACCTGCAACAGGAAGAAAATACCCTGATCGCCTTGCGCAAGGAAAAACTTGCCGCAGAGCGTGCCAAGGGCAATGCCTTCCCCAACGACTTCCGCCGTGACAGCTACTGCAACGACCTGCAGAAACAGTATGTCGACAAGACCAAGGAAGAGCTGGAAGCTGCAGCGATTCCGGTCAAGGTTGCCGGGCGCATCATGCTCAACCGTGGCTCGTTCATGGTGATCCAGGACATGACCGGTCGTATCCAGGTCTATGTCAACCGCAAGACCCTGCCGGAAGAAACCCTGGCCGCGGTCAAGACCTGGGACCTGGGTGACATCATTGCCGCCGAAGGTACCCTGGCGCGTTCCGGCAAAGGCGACTTGTATGTCGAGATGACCAACGTGCGCCTGCTGACCAAGTCGCTGCGCCCGCTGCCCGACAAACACCATGGCCTGACCGACACCGAGCAGCGCTATCGCCAGCGTTATGTCGACCTGATGGTCAACGAAGAAGTGCGCGATACTTTCCGCGTGCGTTCCCAGGTCATCAACCATATCCGCAACTTCCTGATCAAGCGCGACTTCCTGGAAGTGGAAACGCCAATGCTGCAGACCATCCCGGGTGGTGCAGCGGCCAAGCCGTTCGAAACCCACCATAACGCCCTGGACATGGCCATGTTCCTGCGTATCGCGCCGGAGCTGTACCTCAAGCGCCTGGTGGTGGGTGGCTTCGAGAAAGTTTTCGAGATCAATCGCAACTTCCGTAACGAAGGTGTTTCGACCCGGCACAACCCCGAGTTCACCATGCTCGAGTTCTACCAGGCCTACGCCGACTACGAAGACAACATGGACCTTACCGAAGAGCTGTTCCGCGAGCTGGCGCAGCTGGTTCTGGGCAGCACCGACGTGCCATATGGCGACAAGGTGTTCCACTTCGGCGAGCCATTCGTGCGTCTGTCGGTATTCGACTCGATCCTCAAGTACAACCCTGAGCTGACTGCCGACGACCTTAACGACATCGACAAGGCTCGTGCCATCGCCAAGAAAGCCGGTGCCAAGGTCCTTGGTTTCGAAGGTCTGGGCAAACTGCAGGTGATGATTTTCGAAGAACTGGTCGAGCACAAGCTGGAGCAGCCTCACTTCATTACCCAGTACCCGTTCGAAGTCTCGCCATTGGCTCGTCGCAACGACGAGAATCCGAACGTTACCGATCGCTTCGAGCTGTTCATCGGTGGCCGTGAGATTGCCAACGCCTACTCCGAGCTCAATGATGCCGAAGACCAGGCCGAGCGCTTCATGGCGCAGGTTGCCGACAAGGACGCCGGTGACGACGAAGCCATGCACTACGATGCAGATTTCGTCCGCGCCCTGGAATATGGCATGCCGCCAACCGCGGGTGAGGGTATCGGTATCGACCGTCTGGTGATGCTGCTGACCAACTCGCCGTCGATTCGCGACGTTATTCTGTTCCCGCACATGCGCCCACAAGCCTGAGGGGAGCAATGAAAAAACCGCCTTTTCAGGCGGTTTTTTATTGAGCTGCAAGCGCGAATGCAGCGTCGTCGAACGCTCCACTATCCAAACTTCCCGAGGTATCCCGTGACAATGGCCCATCAAGGCGCCGCTGGCGTAGCAACCGCCGTGGCCGAAAGTGTTCGATATCAAGGCCGAAAGGCCAGTCGCCAGGGCAGCGAGCAGCGTCGGCAGGATATTCTCGATGCAGCCATGCGCATTGTCGTTCGTGATGGCGTTCGTGGTGTACGTCATCGCGCTGTAGCAGCCGAGGCCGGGGTGCCTTTGTCGGCGACCACCTATTACTTCAATGACATTGAAGACCTGCTTACCGATACCTTTGCCCAGTATGTGGAGCGCAGCGCCGCTTACATGGCAAAGCTGTGGGAGCACACGGAAGTGGTCTTGCGTCAGTTGCTTTCTCAAGGTGATCAAAGCCTGCCATGCCGCGCGCTCCTGGCCGATGAAGTGGCGAAAATGATGGCCGACTATGTCCAGCGCCAACTGCACAACCGGCGTGACTTTCTCATGGCCGAGCAGGCCTTTCGCCAGGAGGCATTGCTGTGCCCGCGTCTGGCCGAACTGGTCAAGCTGCACGAGCAGATTCTGCTCCATGGCGCCTGTCAGATGCTGGAGGTTGTCGGCTCGCGTCAGCCGCAGCAGGATGCGCTGGTGTTGACGGCGATTGTCGAGCAGATGGAATATCAGGGCCTGCTCGACAGTTCACAGGTCGATGCGCATACGCAGATGCTCGCTATCCTTACTCGGTACTTGCATCTGGTGCTGGCCGCCGTGTGAGCCGCGACCCTATTTCAAGGAGAACCCGATGAAAGCCAGAAGTCTGTTGTTGGCATTGTCGTTTTTGCTGCTTGGCGGTTGTCTGGTCACCTTCAATGAGCCGATGCCGGCCAATGAGGCCGCGCCCAAGGCGCTGCTGGGCAAATGGATCAGCAAGGACGCCTGGGGGGAACCGTTGAGCCTGCAGATCAGTCGCAGCGGTGGCGACGCCTACAAGGCGGTGGCTATCGGCAAAGACAAGAAGCGCGATGAGTACGTGTTCACGGTGTCCCGCCACGGCAACCGTTGGTATCTCTCGGCGGGTGTACCCAAGCGGCTCGGCGGAAACTTCCTGATCGGCGGGTTCGAGGTCGTCGATGGCAAGGAACTGGTGGTCTACAACCTCGATGTCGAGCAGGTCAACCAGGCCGTGGAGAAGAAAGAGCTCAGCGGGCGTACCTATGACGTTCCGGAGGACAACGGTGAAGGCGTGCTGATCGACAGCCCGGCCGAGCGGGTCCTGGCCTACCTTGACGATCCGGCCAACTCCGACCTGTTTATCGAAGTGGCGCGGTTCCAGCGGGCAGGCAAGTAAAAGAGTCAATTCAAGGAGAGTAGGGTGGACGAGTACCAGCAGACGATACGTGCCCTGTCTGATCGCATTGTCCTGGCACAAACGCCCATTCGCGTGCTCGATGCGGTGAAATGGGATGACAGCATCCGCCAGGGGTTTCTCAAGGCCAAGGGCAAGGAGATGCCCGCGGTCGATCGGGCTTATTACCAGGGCCGGCCGTTGTCGTTCGACTCTGGCGCAGTAAAGCTCGAGTTCCAGAACATCGAGCGTGACATTACCCGGCAACTGGGCCAGTTCAATCCGGTTGGGCAGATCATGCGGCGCATGTGCAAGGAGTACCGCATGGTGGTGCGCATGCTTGAAGCGCGCGGCACCGAGGATTTCGGGCTGATTTCTCAGGAGCTTTACGGTGCCGCTTCCGATGCGTTTCACGCCGGCGACCCGACCCTGGCTGACCTGGGGTTGATGCTCTCGGATTACCTGAACAATATCGACGGCCGAGGCGACCTCAAGGATGAACCGAAGAACCTCACGGCAAAACAAGCCGTCGAGATGCTGCAGAGGCGTTTGAACAAGGTGTTCAACGAAGCCGAAGACACAATTCGGGTGTTCGAGTCCGACGGTATCGTCGCTGACGCCGCAGCGGGTGCCGACTACATCAAGATTCGCGCCGATGCGATGTTCAACAGCCGCGACGTGCGTGCACTGGAGGTCCATGAAGGGTTGGTGCATGTGGGCACCACACTCAATGGCCTGAACCAGCCGATCTGCACCTTTCTGGCCAAGGGGCCGCCCTCGTCGACTGTTACACAGGAAGGCCTGGCGATTCTCATGGAGGTCATTGCTTTTGCTTCCTACCCGAGCCGCCTGCGCAAACTGACGAACCGCACCCGGGCCATCCATATGGTCGAGGAGGGTGCCGACTTCATGCAAGTCTACGAGTTTTTCCGCGCCCAGGGCTTCGGCATGCCGGAGAGCTATGGCAATGCCAGTCGAGTGTTCCGCGGATCGGTACCCAATGGGCTGCCATTTACCAAGGATTTGTCCTACCTCAAAGGCTTCATCATGGTTTACAACTATATTCAGTTGGCCGTGCGCAAGGGCAAGCTTGAACAGATCCCGTTGCTGTTTTGCGGAAAGACCACGCTTGAGGATATGCGCACATTGCGCCAATTGGTCGATGAAGGCCTGGTGGAACCACCCAAGTACTTGCCGGAACAGTTTCGTGACCTCAACGCGCTATCGGCCTGGATGTGCTTCTCCAACTTCCTTAACCACCTGAGCCTGGACCGGATTGAAGCCGACTATTCGAACATTCTCTGAATCGGGGTGCAAAACCCTGGGCTTGCTGCTGGTGGTGGTGCTGACACTGGGTGGTTGCAGTTCGCTGCTGTTCTACCCTGAGCCTGGCCAGCCGTTCACCCCCGAGAAAGCCAAGCTTGAATACCGTGACGTAGCCCTGACCGCGGCTGACGGTACGCGCCTGCACGGTTGGTGGCTGCCAGCCAAGCCGGGGGTCGAGGTCAAGGGCACGGTTCTGCACTTGCATGGCAACGGTGGCAACCTGGCCTGGCATCTGGGTGGCAGTTGGTGGCTTCCGGAACACGGTTATCAGGTACTGTTGCTGGACTACCGCGGTTACGGCTTGTCCCAGGGCAAGCCGGCACTGCCTGAAGTCTATCAGGACATCGCCGCAGCACTGGACTGGCTCGACAAGGCCCCGCAGGTGCAGGGTAAGCCGCAAATACTGCTGGGGCAGAGCCTGGGTGGCTCCATGGCTATTCATTACCTGGCGCACAACCCAGAGCAAGCCAAGCGTTTCAAAGCGATGGTGTTTGACGGCGTGCCGGCCAGCTATCGTCAGGTCGGACGCTTTGCCCTGAGCAATTCGTGGGTGACATGGCCATTGCAAGTACCCCTGTCGTGGCTAGTGCCTGACAGCGACAGTGCAATCAACTCGATTGCGCAGCTCAAGACACCGCCGAAGTTGTTCTTTCACAGTATCGACGATCCTATTGTGCCGCTGGCCAATGGCATTGAGCTGTATCAGGCAGCGCCGCCGCCAAGGGTGTTGCAATTGACCCGCGGTGGTCATGTGCAGACGTTTGCCGACCGTACCTGGCGGCAGGTGATGCTGCGCTTTTTGCAAGATCCTGAACATTTCAATGGGCTGCGGCGTTTGGCCGAAGTCCCTAATTACCCTGACGAGACGTCACAATGAGTGAAGAACGTAACGCTGTCCCCCTGATCATTACCGGTGTCTGCAGCATCATCTGCACCGTTGCAGCGCTGTGGTACTACGGCTACCTGCATTTTGCCAAGCCGGAAGATGCACTGCTGCTGTCGGATTTCACCATGCTCAAGACAATACCGGGGGAGGATTACAAGATTTCGCTCAAACCGGCCAACCAGGTCGCTCAATGTGTCGATGGCGTGCTGGTGTTGTTCGATATGTCGCAAAAAGGCCTGACCGGTGTGTTGGTGGACAACAAGAAGCAGGCCGTGCGTTGCCTGGGTCAAGAGACGCCGCAGCAACTCGAACAGTAACGGCAAGCCCGCCCCACGGACTGGGTTCCGTGGGGCGGGCTTGCTTTTGCGATGCAGCTTTACATCAATGCGCCTGGCTTACCGAGCGCGGTGCCACGGGCTGGTTGTCGTTGGAAATAGTCACTTCCACGCGACGGTTCTGGGCACGGCCCGAGTTGCTCGCATTATCGGCAATGGGGTATTCCTTGCCGTAGCCCTGGGCAACGATTCGTGATGGATCGACACCTGCACGTACCAGCGCCATGCGCACCGAGGCTGCGCGACGCTCGGACAGCGTCTGGTTGTAGTTGGCGCTACCTTTGCTATCGGTGTAGCCCTCGACAATCACTTTGCGGTCAGGGTTTTCCTGGAGGTAGCGAGCCAATGTGGTGATATTGGGCAAGGCGCTGCTTTTCAGATTGGCCTTGTCGAAATCAAATAGTACATCGCCAAAGGTCACCAAGGTGCCGCGATCGGTTTGTTTGGCGTTGAGGCTGTCCTGTAGTTTCTGGATCTGTGCATCACGTGATTCCAGGCGGGCCTTGGCGCGCTGGGCAGAGGCATCTTTCAAGTTGCCTTCGGCGGTGCGCAGAGCGATGGTCTGCTTGGCCACTTCAATGCGCTGGTTGGTCAGGTAGGCGAGTTGATCGACCTTCTTCTCGTCATCCTTGTTCATGTAGGCCGCGTCGGCCTTGTTCAGCCAGTCCTGGGCATCCTTGGTTTCCAGCGCGGCAACTTTGCTGGCCTGTGGATTGCTCTGCAGGGTAGAGAAGTTGGTCCGTGCCGATTCCAGGTTGGCGTTCGGCTGCGTTGAGCAAGCGGCCAGACCGACGCTCAGCGCCAGCAGGGCGGGGATCATCATGTGTTTGCGCATAATGGTTCATCCTTTGATCAATTACGAATGCTTGGGTCGACAGTGCAGCGCTCACTGCGCGCTGCGCATGCCTTCCTCACGCAAGTCCTGAACGCCCTCGTGGGCATCTTGAACGGCTTTTTCGGCCTTGGCGGCCTGTGCCTTGCGTTCGGCAACACGTGCATCCCATTCGGCCTGTTCGGCCAGGCGCTTGGCATCGTCGTATTGCTTGTCATGCATGGCGATTTCAGCCTGCTTGAGCTTGTCCTGGGCGGCCTTCATTTCCACTGCGGCAAACTCGGTACCGCCGGCGCTGACTGCCGAGTTGACCGCCGACTGGGTGACGGCGTACTGCTCGGTGGGTGGGTTGCCGGCACAGCCTGCCAGCACCAGGCTGCTGCCCAGTGCCAGCGCAGCCAGTTTGAGCCCGCGCAGGTGAGAGGGTGAGGTGTTAGCGGTATGGGTCTTCATACTGGTCAACTCCATTGGATCGCTCCTGATGAACAACAGATTCCGTAACAGTCCATCGGCAGTCCGGTCAGCTTCGGTGGCTGATGGGCTTTGCCGTGATGGCTACTGGCTGTGACCGAGGTGTTTTTTCAATAGTTCAGAAAAAAGTGCGTCAAAAAAGCGGGTTTTTCTGACTGATCAGTCAGTGCTTTTTTGCCGGAACTTCGAGCGGTGCGCGGGGTACGCGGGCGCATGCGCGAGCGCCCGATACCGGAGCGGAAGAGGGATTTCAGTGGGTCGGTTCGTCTTTCTGGCTGCTCAGGTCGTGCAGATAGCGACGAGACAAGGCGAGGAAGCGCGGAGTGGGGCCGATGTCCTCGTAGAGCGGATCGCCTTCTTCATCGGTGGCGATTACGTGTTGTCCCTGGATGTAGGGGAAGCTGGCTTCCAGCTCTTCCAGCGCTGCACCCAGTAGCTCGCCGAGTAATTCTTCGGGGCGCCGCTTGGGGTACATTTCTGCCAACGCGGCCAGGCGCGCCGCGGATTCCACGTCCAGGTGCAGGATATGACCGGTGGGGCTCAGACGGCCCTTGTCGTTCTGTTCCCAGTGCTGGGCAAGCTCACGGATTTTCATGATCACCTCATCAATCCTCAAGGATCTGTTTTCAGCGTAGTCACTGTGCAGTCATTGGTCTGCCTTGAAGCATGACCGGTAGTGGGGCACTCTGGAGCCAGAGCGGTTTTCCAGGAATGCCGGAGACAAGGCTGATGACTGATATCGATGTGCGCTTGCGTGAAGATGTTCATTTGTTGGGTGAATTGTTGGGGGACACCATACGTGATCAGCACGGTGAGGCGTTCCTGCAGAAAATCGAAGAAATCCGCCGCAGCGCCAAAGCTGATCGCAGTGGTGCGGCCGAGCAATTGAGCTCTACCCTCAATGACTTGGCTGACGATGAATTGTTGCCGGTAGCGAGAGCGTTCAACCAGTTTCTCAACCTGGCCAACATCGCCGAGCAATATCAATTGATACGGCGGCGCGATAGCGGTCAGCCCGAGCCGTTCGAAGCGCGGGTACTGCCGGAATTGCTGGCGCGACTGAAGGCGGCAGGGCACAGTGATGATGCCTTGGCGCGCCAGGTCGGCAAGCTGAGTATCGAGCTGGTATTGACCGCTCACCCCACCGAAGTCGCTCGTCGCACGCTGATTCAAAAATACGATGCGATTGCTGCGCAGTTGGCTGCTCAGGATCATCGCGACCTGATCCCTGCCGAACGCGAACAAGTGCGTCAGCGCCTGCAACGCTTGATCGCTGAAGCCTGGCACACCGAAGAAATTCGCCGCACTCGGCCAACGCCAGTCGATGAGGCAAAGTGGGGCTTCGCGGTGATCGAACACTCGCTCTGGCATGCTATTCCCCATCATCTGCGCAAGGTCGATAAGGCGCTTCACGCCGCCACCGGCCTGCACTTGCCGCTGGAAGCGGCGCCGATACGCTTTGCTTCGTGGATGGGCGGTGACCGTGACGGCAATCCCAATGTCACTGCGCCGGTAACCCGCGAAGTGCTGTTATTGGCGCGTTGGATGGCCGCTGACCTGTTTTTGCGTGATGTCGAATCCCTGGCCGCCGAGCTGTCCATGCAGCAGGCCAGCGAGGCCCTGAAGGCCAAGGCTGGTGACTGCGCCGAACCCTATCGGGTGATACTCAAACAGCTGCGTGACCGCTTGCGGGAAACCCGTGCCTGGGCGCACAGCGCATTGAAGTCGCCGCAGGTGCCATCGCCGCTGGTGCTGCAGGACAACCATGAACTGTTCGAGCCGTTGCACCTGTGTTTCGAGTCCTTGCATGCCTGCGGCATGGGTGTGATTGCCAATGGGCCGCTGCTGGATTGCCTGCGCCGGGCGGTTACCTTTGGCCTGTTCCTGGTACGCCTGGACGTGCGTCAGGATGCTGCCCGGCACACCGCCGCGCTTAGTGAGATCACCGAGTATCTGGGGCTGGGACGCTACGCCGACTGGGACGAGGATGAGCGTATCGCCTTCCTGGCCCAAGAACTCACTAGCCGACGGCCATTGCTGCCTGGCTATTTCCAGCCGCAGGCCGAAACTGCCGAGGTTCTTGCCACTTGCCGCGAGATCGCCGCTGCACCCGCTGCGTCGCTGGGCTCTTATGTAATCTCCATGGCGGGTGCTGCTTCCGACGTGCTGGCCGTACAGTTGCTGCTCAAGGAGGCCGGTGTACTGCGCCCAATGCGTGTGGTGCCACTCTTCGAAACGCTGGCGGACCTGGATAACGCAGGTCCCGTGATGGAGCGCCTGCTCGGTCTGCCGGGTTATCGCAGCGCCCTGCACGGTCCTCAGGAAGTCATGATCGGCTACTCCGATTCAGCCAAGGATGCTGGCACCACTGCAGCTGCGTGGGCGCAGTATCGGGCGCAGGAAACGCTGGTCCGTATCTGCCGTGAGCAGCAAGTCGAGTTGCTGCTGTTTCATGGCCGTGGCGGCACGGTTGGACGTGGCGGCGGCCCAGCCCATGCGGCCATTCTTTCGCAGCCGCCGGGATCGGTCGCAGGACGTTTTCGCACGACCGAACAGGGCGAGATGATCCGCTTCAAGTTTGGTCTGCCGGATATCGCCGAGCAGAACCTGAACCTGTATTTGGCGGCAGTGCTGGAAGCGACGTTGCTGCCGCCACCGCCGCCCCAGCCAGCCTGGCGGACGTTGATGGACGCGTTGGCCGCCGACGGGGTCAAGGCCTATCGCGGCGTGGTGCGGGATAATCCCGAGTTCGTCGAGTATTTCCGTCAGTCCACCCCGGAGCAGGAACTTGGACGCTTGCCCTTGGGCAGCCGCCCGGCCAAGCGTCGTGCGGGTGGCATCGAGAGCCTGCGCGCGATTCCGTGGATCTTCGGCTGGACACAGACCCGCTTGATGCTCCCAGCCTGGCTGGGTTGGGAAGCCGCGTTGAACAACGCCTTGCGTCGCGGTCAGGGTGATCTGCTGGCGCAGATGCGTGAGCAGTGGCCGTTTTTTCGCACGCGTATCGACATGCTGGAAATGGTCCTGGCCAAGGCCGATGCGGAAATTGCCCGCTCCTACGACGAACGTCTAGTGCAACCAGAGCTGCGACCTTTGGGTGCACATTTGCGCGACCTATTGTCGCAGGCGTGTGGTGTGGTACTGGGTCTGACCGGGCAGCCGGTGCTACTGGCGCACAGTCCCGAGACCCTGGAATTCATCCGGCTGCGCAATACCTACCTGGACCCGCTGCATCTATTGCAGGCGGAGTTGCTGGCACGTTCGCGCAAACGTGAAGCCGCTCTGGACAGCCCATTGGAGCAGGCTCTGCTGGTTACTGTGGCAGGCATTGCCGCAGGTTTGCGCAATACCGGTTGAGTTCAGGCGCAACACTGCGATTCGCCTCGTAGCGAGGAGGAGATTGCTTGCAAAGCAATGGGTTGCGCTCGGCGCAACCTGTGCTTTGTATGGCGCGTGTGTGTGCTTTCTTCCGACTTTCGAGCGCTTGTGTGGCTTGAAGCCGCTGTGTATCTTGAGCAGCCTTTTGACCGATTTGTGGTCATGACCCAATTCCGGACTTGGCCCTCTGCGCCGACTCCATTGATTTGCTTACAAAAATGAGGAGCACAATATGCGCGTGATTCTGCTGGGAGCTCCCGGGGCCGGTAAAGGTACTCAGGCAAAGTTCATCACCGAAAAATTCGCCATTCCACAGATCTCCACCGGCGACATGCTGCGTGCTGCTGTAAAGGCCGGCACTCCGTTGGGCCTGGAAGCCAAGGCGATCATGGACGCAGGCAAGCTGGTTTCTGACGAGTTGATCATCAACCTGGTCAAGGACCGCATTGCCCAGGCCGACTGCGCGAACGGT
Organism: Pseudomonas sp. DG56-2; assembly: GCF_004803755.1. Classification (NCBI taxonomy): domain Bacteria; kingdom Pseudomonadati; phylum Pseudomonadota; class Gammaproteobacteria; order Pseudomonadales; family Pseudomonadaceae; genus Pseudomonas; species Pseudomonas sp. DG56-2. Next base: position 4,589,439 of record NZ_CP032311.1, on the reverse strand, counting down.
TTCCTGTTCGACGGTTTCCCGCGCACCATTCCTCAGGCAGAAGCCCTGGTGACTGCTGGCGTTGAAATTGATGCCGTCGTCGAAATCGCCGTCGAAGACGAAGAGATCGTTCAGCGTATCGCCGGTCGCCGCGTGCACGAAGGTTCTGGCCGTGTCTACCACATCGTCTACAACCCGCCGAAGGTTGAAGGCAAAGACGACGAAACCGGCGAAGCGCTGGTTCAGCGTAAAGATGACACCGAAGAAACCGTGCGTCATCGCCTCGCTGTCTACCATGACCAGACCAAGCCGTTGGTAGACTTCTACCAGAAGCTGTCGGCTGCCAATGGCGGCAAACCGAAGTACGCCCATATCGAAGGCGTAGGTTCGGTTGATGCCATCACCGCCAAGGTACTGGCTGCTCTGAGCTGATTGATACTCGGTAGCAGACAACGGCCCGCTTGCGGGCCGTAGTTGTTTATAATGCCGCTCTTTTTTCTCTCGCCTGGAACCCCCGATGACCACCTTGCTGGCCCTGGATACCGCCACTGAAGCCTGCTCCGTTGCCTTGCTGCATGATGGCAAGGTTTCCAGCCATTACGAGGTGATCCCACGCCTGCATGCGCAAAAGCTGCTGCCGATGATCCAACAGTTGCTGGCGGACGCCGGCACCACCCTGGCGGCGGTCGATGCCATTGCCTTTGGTCGTGGCCCGGGTGCGTTCACCGGTGTGCGTATCGCCATTGGCGTCGTCCAGGGCCTTGCCTTTGCCCTGGAGCGGCCGGTGCTGCCGGTTTCCAACCTTGCAGTACTGGCCCAGCGCGCGCTGCGCGAGCAGGGTGTGAGCCAGGTTGCGGCAGCCATTGATGCGCGCATGGACGAAGTGTACTGGGGTTGCTACCAGGAAACGGCAGGGGAGATGCGTTTGATCGGCAGCGAAGCGGTGTTGTCTCCAGAGCGCGCAGCGCTACCTGCCGGTGCCAGCGGTGAGTGGTTTGGCGCAGGCACCGGCTGGGGCTATGCCGAGCGCATAGGGGTGAAACTGTGCGCACAGGATGCAAGCCTGTTGCCTCACGCCGTGGATTTGCTGACCTTGGCTACCTTTGCCTGGCAGCGCGGGGAGGCCATTGCTGCCGATCTCGCCCAGCCTGTGTATTTGCGCGATAACGTGGCGACCCCAAAGGCGCGCTGACGGCTGCTCGTCTACTATTTCCAGAGCAAATAAAACCTTTTGCCCGAACTGTGGTCCAGTTATCAATCGGGCATTAGCGAAGGCACTCTGATGCTGCTAAATTGCCATCATTGCTTCTGAGAGATCGCCATGCGCATCGACGGTTTTTCCTCACAGTCCTACCCGATCAAGCGAACCCCGCGCAGGGCGCCGGTGCTCAGCGACGATGTGGACGAGGATCTACCCGGCGAATTCGAGGTTCAGCCGCAAGCCACCACTGGTCAAGCGCGCACCGGGGGGGTGCCCGCGCGCCAGCAGGACATGATCTTTCCTCGTGCTTGCAACAAGCGCACCGCCCAGGCCCTCGCCAGCTACCTGACCACCGCGGGCTTTGTCGATTGGGAGATGGAAGTGCTGGGGCTGGACCTGTACATTTGATGGATGATTCTGTCCACGCTTCCCTATTTTCTCGGTTGTCCCTCCTGGAGTGAAAACGCCTGGCGTGAGTATCTTTATCCTGCGGACGCTAAAACCGGCGACCTGCTGAGTCTGTACAGTCAGGTATTCAACGCTGTAGAAGGCAACACTACCTTCTATGCCCGACCGGCACCGGCGACCGTCGAGCGCTGGGCACAAATCATGCCCGCGCATTTTCGCTTCACCGCCAAATTTGGGCGCGACATCAGCCACGCTGGTGACTTGCGGGATCAGTTGACGGCTGCTCAGGCCTTCACCCAGTTGCTCAAACCACTCGGGCCCCGCGTTGCTCCATATTGGCTGCAATTGCCGGCAACCTTCGCGCCAGCGCGCCTGGGCGAGCTGGTAGCCTTTCTGGATGAGGTCGATGTACCGATCGCGGTAGAAGTGCGCAATCGCGCATTCTTTGCCAGGGGCGAGGAAGAGCGCGCGTTGAATCGCTTGTTGCAGGGGCGCGGTGTCGAGCGAATCTGCCTCGATCCACGCGCTTTGTTCAGTTGTACGTCACAGGCGCCGGGAGTGCTCGACGCCCAATCGAAAAAGCCACGGGTGCCACCCCGACCGACTGCTTTCAGCCAGCATCCACAGGTGCGTTTCATCGGTCACCCGGAGCTGGCGGCCAACGAACCCTTTCTGTTGCCCTGGCTGGACAAGGTAGCCGCCTGGATCGAGGAGGGTCGCAGCCCCTATGTTTTCCTGCATACTGCCGATAATCGCTTGGCCGCTGCCCTGGCTCAGCGTTTTCATCGCGGCCTGATGGAACGCTTGCCCGGTTTGCCGGCCTTGCCTGAATTGGACAGGGCGCCAGAGGCCGAACAACTCGGTCTGCTGTGAACGCCTCCTGTCATTTGCCCAGGAGCCATGATCATGGATGTACAAACGCTACGTGCCGAAGCCTTCAAAGCCCTGCATGAACGCGACAGGGCGTTTGTCATTCCCAACCCTTGGGATGCCGGTTCCGCCAAACTGTTAGCCAGCCTCGGCTTCGAGGCGCTGGCGACTACCAGTGCCGGGCTGGCGTTCTCCTTGGGGCGCCCAGACGCCGAAGGCGCCATGAGTCTTGAGGAAACCTTGGCAAACGCGCGCGCTATAGTCGATGCGACCGCTCTGCCGGTGGCGGCGGATCTGGAGAATGGCTTCGGTGACAGTGCCAAGGATTGTGCCGAGGCCATCTTGCAAGGCGCGCAGGCAGGCTTGGTGGGCGGTTCTATCGAGGACGCCAGTGGTAATGCCGAGGAGCCGATCTACAGCTTCCATCACGCAGTGGAGCGGGTCGAAGCTGCCGTGGCAGCGGCCCGTAGCCTGGACTTCCCTTTCATGCTCTGTGCTCGCGCGGAAAACCTTTTGCATGGTCGCATGGACCTGGACGACACCATCGCGCGCCTGCAAGCGTTCGCCGAAGCTGGCGCCGACGTGCTTTACGCGCCTGGTTTGCGCACGGCGGAAGAAATTCGCGCCGTGGTGCAGGCTGTAGCGCCCAAGCCTGTCAACGTGTTGATGGGCATGACTGGCGTGGCGTTGAGCGTTAATCAACTTCAAGACCTTGGCGTGCGACGTATCAGCGTCGGGTCGTCGCTGGCACGTGCTGCGTACGGTGCGTTTTACCGTGGTGCCGAAGAGATTTTCAATCAAGGCACGTTCAGCTATGGCGATCAGGCGCTGCCTTTCGATCATTTGAACCAGCTGTTCCAGCGTTGATCGTGTATGCGTAAAGGTGTAGTCCTGCTGTTCCTGGTGTTGATCGGCGCAACGGTATACGCCTGGCGTCAGGGGTGGCGTGTACCGGATGCCTGGAATCCATGGGCGGTGCTCGATGTGCGCCAGCCACCGAACCTGCTGACGCCTTATAAGCTTGGGCGATTGCAGGATAATCCGCAGCTCTGTGCACAAGCCCTGGCAAGTTCCGATCTGCGTTATCGCCCGCAAGCAGACAGCGCGACCGGAGCGCAGTGCCCGTTGCAGAACGTGGTGCGTGTCGAGGGTTCATCCGTACGCCTGAGCAGCAGTTTTCTTGCCAGTTGCCCCTTGGCGGTTGCCTATGCCCTGTTCGAACGCCATGCGCTACAGCCTGCCGCGCAGCGGGCATTTGCCCAGCCCGTGGTGCAAGTCGATCATCTCGGCAGCTTTGCCTGTCGCAACATGTACAACCGCAAAGAGGGAAGGCTCAGCCAGCATGCCACGGCCAATGCGCTGGACATAGCCGGCTTTCGCCTGGCGGATGGCCGGCGTATCAATCTAATCAATGACTGGCAGGGCGAGGGCGCCAAAGCGCGCTTTCTCAAGGATGTTCATGCCAGTGCCTGCGACAGCTTCAACACGGTTCTGGGGCCGGACTACAACGCAGCCCACCGTAATCACTTTCATTTGGACATGGGCTTCTGGCAGATCTGTCGCTGAGACTCAGGCGGCGATGCGCACGTTGTTCAGTACTACCGGACGAGCCCAGCGGGTGTCGAAGTCCAGCGCCGATTGCTGGGCTACCAGGGTAGGCTCGTCGAACGGCTCAGGTGCTTTGTCTAGCAGCTCCATTTCGAACTCGGCGATAGGCAGGAACAGCGATTTGGGAGCCGGCCCCGGGCCAGGTTCCGGTAGTGGCTGACCCTGGTTCATGACCACCGGGCGCACCCAGCTATTGCTGATGTCCAACTGGCGCTGTTGTTCGATGAGTTCGACATCGTCGAACGGCGGTGGCAGTTTTTCCAGCAACTGCGGTTCGAACTCGGCAATTGGCAGGAACAGCGGTTCGGGTGGAGCGATCTCGGTGTCCAGTACATTGCATTGACGCTGGCTGTGGATGTGCGCCAACAGCTGGCTGCCACCCAAGGGCTCGCCCGTGGCCTTGTCGAATTGCTCTATCTCGAGGGCTGCTTGCGGTTCGACTTCAGCGTGTTGCTCAGCCAGAGCGCGGGCAAAAAAATCCTGCCACAGGTGGCTGACGCCGCCCAGTGCCTGAGTATTGTGCCGGCCATAGTCGCCTACGGGCGATAAGTAGCCTGAGCTGAGCTGAAGAATGTCGGTCATGGCAGTCGCGGGCCGTAAGGTCTGGCAAAATAGCGAATACTTCGTATATCGGCAGTGGCCGACGATCATTTAATTTTTTTGAGTACAGGATTCGATGGTGGAGCAACTGGCAGACGGCGGTATCCGGGTCGAGGCGCTGACAGCCGACTATCAACCCAAGGCGCAAGAGTGGGCACAGCGTCTGGGCCTGCCTCTGGAAAGTGTGCACGCCGAGTTCGCCGTGCAGGTGGGTGCCAGCGGGCTGCAGATCCAGCAGCTTGGCCCACAGGCCCCCGGCCCGGTGCGTGTCGACTTCGTCGAGGGGGCCGCCGCGCACCGACGCGTTTTTGGTGGGGGTAGCGGGCAGATGATCGCCAAGGCAGTGGGCATTGCCCAAGGCGTTCGACCACAGGTGCTCGATGCCACCGCAGGGCTTGGCAAGGATGCCTTTGTATTGGCCAGCCTTGGCTGTCAGATGACCTTGATCGAACGCCAACCATTGGTGGCTGCACTGCTTGAGGATGGGCTGGCACGGGCAGCGGCTGACGCTGAGGTGGGGCCCATTGTGGCCCGCATGCAGTTGCTCACTGGTAACGCCATCGAGCGCATGGGTAGCTGGCAGGGCGAGCCGCCACAGGTCATTTACCTCGATCCGATGTTTCCGCACCGGGACAAGAGCGCTCTGGTGAAAAAGGAGATGCGGGTGTTCCGGCCATTGGTTGGCGATGACCTGGACGCACCTGCACTGCTTGAGGCAGCCCTGGCGCTGGCCAGTCACCGGGTAGTGGTGAAGCGTCCGCGCAAGGCGCCAATCATTGAGGGGCCCAAGCCGAGTCACAGCTTGGAAGGCAAGTCGAGTCGCTACGATATCTACCCGAAAAAAGCCCTCAAGTGATCAGGAGCGGTAGGCGCGCAAGAACACTTCAACCACCTCTGCGACATGAGCCTTGGCGGCTTCATCGTCCAGCGGCGGGGCGTAACCGAGCAAAAGGCGATAGTTCGGTGCGCCCTTGAGTAGACAGAAGAAGTGCTCCGCCGCCTTATCGGGGTGTTCGATACGAAGCAGGCCGCGCTGATCGACGCGGCGCAACAACAGTTCCATTTCCCGCAACACTCTTAATGGGCCCGCCTCGAAAAAAATCTGGCTGAGCTTGGGGTCCTGGTTTCCGAGGGTCATGATCAAGCGGGTCAGTTGCACCGACTGTTCGCTGCTGATCAATGCCTGGAAATTGCAGCCGATGTTGAGCAGCACCTGCTCCAGTGGCACACCGTCGGGCAGCTCGAAGATCAGCTCGGGCAATTGCGCCGTACACGTGGCGGAAATGGCTGCGGTGAACAGCGTTTCTTTGTCGGTGAAATGGCTGTAGACGGTTAATTTTGAAACACCTGCCGCTGTCGCGACCGCATCCATGCTGGTGCTGGCATAGCCAAGCGTAAGAAACAGCTGCTTGGCCGCCTCGAGAATTGCCTGGCGCTTTGCCAGATCCTTTGGTCGGCCTGGGCCGACGGGAGCGGTGAGATCGTTGTGCATGGGTGACTTGTACAGATTCCGGTAAGTGAGCATGGTACATCGCCAGGGCATGGCGAGGCTGACAGATATCGTCATAACGAAGCGCTGTTAATACGTTTTTTCTCTTGGGCAGACGCTTCCCCGGTTCGATTCACTGATTTAATATACTCGCGAGTATAAATATTCCAAGCGTCACTCGCGAAAGGTCATTCATCATGTTGCGCCATGCCTTGCCCCTCGCTCTGCCCATTGGTCTTGCCTTGCTGCTAGTAGCGTGTGGGCAGGAAAGTGCGCCGCAGACCTCCCTGCGCCCCGCCCTGGTGGTGCAGCCGCAACCGGCCAGCGCTGCTGCCGACAGCTATCCGGGCGAGGTGCGCGCGCGCTTCGAACCGGAGCTGGCGTTTCGCATTGCTGGCAAGGTCAGCAAGCGCCTGGTGGAGGAAGGGCAGCGGGTCAAGGCTGAGCAGCCACTGGCCGAGTTGGACCCACAGGATGTGCGCCTGCAGTTGGAAGCCAGTCGTGCCCAGTTGGCTGCCGCTGAAGCCAACCTGAGTCTGGTGAAGGCTGAGCGCGATCGCTACCAGACCCTGCTGGAACGGCAAATGGTCAGCCGTTCCCAGTTTGATAACAGCGAAAACCTCTATCGCGCCGGCCTTGCCCGGCTCAAGCAAATGCGCGCCGAATTCGATGTGGCTGGCAATCAGGCAGAGTACGCGGTACTCCGCGCTTCCCAGGACGGGGTGATCGCCAAGCGTCAGGTCGAGGTGGGGCAGGTGGTCGCTGCAGGTCAAACCGTGTTCACCCTTGCTGCCGACGGCGAGCGCGAGGTATTGATTGGCCTGCCCGAGCAGCAGTTCGGTCGCTTCAAGGTTGGCCAACCCGTGGCGGTCGAGCTTTGGTCGCAGCCGGATCAGCGTTTCAGCGGGCGTATTCGTGAACTGTCTCCGGCCGCCGACCCACGCTCGCGCACCTTTGCCGCGCGTATTGCCTTCAGCGCCGGCAAGGTGCCAGCAGAGCTTGGGCAGAGTGCACGGGTTTATATCCAGCATGACCAACAGGTGGCACTGGCGGTGCCGCTGTCGGCGTTAACCGCTGAAAATGGTCAGACCTATGTCTGGCGTGTGGATGCCAGCAACACGCTCAAGCGAGTTCCAGTTCGTGTGGGGGCCTATGGCGAAAACACTGTCCCGGTGCTTGAAGGCTTGAGTGCATCGGACTGGGTAGTGGCGGCTGGCGTGCATGTGCTCCAGGAGGGGCAACAGGTGCGGCCGGTAGATCGGTCCAATCGTGTGGTGAATCTGGCGGCCAAGGAGTAAGTCCCGATGGGTTTCAACCTTTCCGCCTGGGCCCTGCGCAATCGCCAGATTGTGCTGTTCCTGATGATTCTGCTGGCTGTTGTCGGCGCGTTGTCCTACACGAAGTTGGGACAGAGCGAAGACCCTCCGTTTACCTTCAAAGCCATGGTCATTCGCACCAATTGGCCAGGGGCCAGCGCAGAAGAAGTCTCGCGTCAGGTGACCGAGCGTATAGAAAAGAAGCTGATGGAGACCGGGGAGTACGAGAAGATCATTTCGTTCTCCCGGCCGGGTGAATCGCAGGTCACCTTCATGGCCCGCGACTCGATGCACTCGGCGGATATACCCGAGTTGTGGTATCAGATCCGCAAGAAAGTCGCCGATATTCGACATACTCTGCCGCCTGGTATCCAGGGGCCGTTCTTCAATGACGAGTTTGGCACCACCTTTGGCAATATCTATGCCTTGACCGGCGAAGGCTTCGACTATGCCGTGCTCAAGGATTACGCCGATCGCGTGCAGATCCAGCTGCAACGAGTCAAGGATGTGGGCAAGGTCGAGCTGCTGGGGCTGCAGGACGAGAAAATCTGGATCGAGCTGTCCAACCTCAAGCTGGCCACCTTGGGTTTACCGCTGGCAGCTGTACAGCAGGCCCTCGAAGAACAGAACGCCGTAAGCACTGCGGGCTTTTTCGAAACCCCCAGCGAGCGCTTGCAGCTCCGGGTCAGTGGTCGGTTCGATACCGTCGAGCAGATCGAGCAGTTCCCGATTCGGGTAGGGGATCGCACGTTCCGCATCGGCGATGTGGCTCAGGTCCGTCGTGGTTTCAATGACCCTCCCGCACCTCGCATGCGCTTCATGGGTGAGGATGCCATCGGTCTTGCGGTGTCCATGAAAGCCGGCGGCGACATTCTGGTGCTGGGCAAGGCACTGGAAACTGAGTTCGCGCGCATTGCCCACAACCTTCCCGCCGGCATGGAACTGCGTAAGGTTTCCGATCAGCCGGCAGCAGTGAAAACCGGGGTCGGTGAGTTTGTTCAGGTGCTGATCGAAGCGCTGGCTATCGTCTTGCTGGTAAGTTTCTTCTCCCTGGGCGTGCGCACCGGTCTGGTGGTGGCCCTGGCTATCCCGTTGGTGCTGGCAATGACCTTTGCGGTCATGTATTACCTCGGGATCGGCCTGCACAAGATTTCTCTCGGCGCCCTGGTGCTTGCCCTTGGATTGCTGGTGGATGACGCGATCATCGCGGTGGAGATGATGGCCATCAAGATGGAGCAGGGTTTCGACCGTATCAAGGCCGCCAGCTACGCGTGGACCAGCACCGCGTTCCCGATGCTGACCGGGACCCTGATCACCGCGGCGGGTTTTTTGCCCATTGCCACCGCGCAGTCCAGTACTGGTGAATACACCCGCTCGATCTTTCAGGTGGTAACCATCGCCTTGGTTGCCTCCTGGATTGCCGCCGTAGTATTTGTGCCGTACCTGGGTGAGCGCCTGCTGCCGGACCTCGCCAAGCGGCATGCTGCCAAGCACGGTACGGCAGACGGCGGACCTGATCCTTATGGCACGCCGTTCTATCAGCGTGTACGGCGGGTGGTAGGCTGGTGCGTGGAGCGGCGCAAGACAGTGATCGTGGCGACCATTGCGCTGTTCATTGGCAGCATTGTGTTGTTTCGCTTCGTACCGCAGCAGTTCTTCCCGGCCTCCGGGCGCCTGGAGCTGATGGTCGATCTGAAGTTGGCCGAAGGCGCATCGCTGAGCAACACGGCCGAGCAGGTCAAGCGTCTGGAGACAATGCTCAAGGAGCGTGCCGGCATCGATAACTATGTGGCCTATGTCGGCACGGGCTCACCGCGTTTCTACCTGCCATTGGACCAGCAATTGCCGGCGGCCAGTTTTGCCCAGTTTGTGGTGCTGGCCAAGACCATCGAAGAGCGTGAAGCCTTGCGAAGCTGGCTGATCGCGACCCTCGATGAGCAGTTCCCCGACATGCGCTCGCGCGTCACCCGCCTGGAAAACGGTCCACCTGTGGGCTATCCGGTGCAGTTCCGGGTTACTGGCGAGCACATCGAGCAGGTACGAGCCCTGGCGCGCAAGGTGGCGGCCAAGGTGCGCGAGAATCCACATGTGGTCAATGTGCACCTGGATTGGGAAGAACCGAGCAAGGTGGTTTACCTCAACATCGATCAGGACCGCGCGCGTGCTCTTGGCGTGAGCACCGCCAACCTTGCCAAGTTCTTGCAGAGTTCGCTGACCGGCTCATCCGTCAGCCAGTTCCGTGAAGACAACGAGCTGATCGAAATCCTTCTGCGGGGTACTCAGCAGGAGCGCAGCGAGCTTGCCAGCCTGCCGAGCCTGGCGGTACCGACCGACAATGGACGCAGCGTTGCCCTATCGCAGGTAGCGACGCTGGAGTATGGCTTCGAGGAAGGCATCATCTGGCACCGCAACCGACTGCCGAACGTAACCGTGCGTGCCGATATATACGGTAAGGAGCAGCCTGTGACGCTGGTCCAGCAGATCCTTCCCACCCTGGACTCGATACGTGCAGAGCTGCCTGACGGCTACCTGCTGGACGTGGGCGGGACAGTGGAAGACTCGACGCGTGGGCAGAAGTCGGTGAATGCGGGTGTGCCGCTGTTTATCGTTGTCGTGTTGACCTTGCTGATGCTGCAGTTGCGTAGCTTCTCGCGCACGGTGATGGTGTTCCTCACCGCACCGCTTGGGTTGATCGGCGTAACCTTGTTCCTGCTGGTGTTTCGTCAGCCGTTCGGCTTTGTCGCGATGCTCGGTACCATTGCCCTTTCAGGAATGATCATGCGCAACTCGGTGATTCTGGTTGACCAGATCGAGCAAGACATTGCCGCCGGCCTGGATCGTTGGCAGGCGATCATCGAAGCCACGGTACGCCGCTTCCGTCCTATCGTGTTGACCGCGCTGGCAGCGGTGCTGGCAATGATCCCGTTGTCACGCAGTGTTTTCTTCGGGCCGATGGCGGTGGCAATCATGGGTGGGCTGATTGTGGCGACTGCGCTGACGCTGTTGTTCTTGCCGGCACTGTACGCGGCCTGGTTCAGGGTCAGGAAGGGCGGTTAGCTACAAGCTACAAGCTACAAGTGAAGGGTTGTAAACCCCCATTTGCAGCTTGCAACCGGCGCGCTCAAAGCGCGCCAAACACCTTCTTGGCCAAACCGGTTGCAGCAGCAGCCGGGTTCTGGCGAATGCTTTCTTCCTGCTTGGCGATCATCTCGAACAGGCCATCGAGCGCTTGTTCGGTCACATAGCCTTCGACATTGGCGTTCTTGGCTTCCAACACCCCAAAGGTCGCTGCTTGGCCGGCGAAGCTGTTGTACTGTTGGGCCAGGCCAACCTGGTCGGTAGCTTTCTTGACGATGGGCAGGAACTTGGCGCGGATCTGTTCGCGGCTGGTCTTGTTCAGGTACTGAGTTGCCGAGTCATTACCGCCGGCGAGAATGCCCTTGGCGTCTTCGACGGTCATCTTCTTGACTGCATCCACCAGCAGAGCCTGAGCTTGTGGTACCGCAGCTTCGGCAGCCTGGTTCATGCTTGTCTCCAGTGCCTCGACCTCTGCACCCATACCAAACTGCTTCATCTTCTTCGCGACTTTGCCAAGGTTGCCCGGCAATTCGATGCGCACCTCAGGGTTGTTGCTGAAGCCTCCAGGGGCACCGAGTTGTTTTACGGCGACCTGAGCCCCTTGGGTCAGTGCGTCCTTCAGGCCACCAGAGGCGTCCTTCTGTGACAGGTCACCAAGTGACAGTGCCATGGCACTGGCCGAGAGCAGCAGGCCGGCGCACAAGCCGGTCAAGGTAAGAGCAGGGCGGAACATGGCAGCATCCTTATCTGTAATCGGAACGGATATCAACGAACGGCATCAACTTTGATGCGTACCGGCTGCGGATCGCTGCCGTCGAGCTGCACACCATGATGCTCGGTGTTGATGAACAGCAGCTTGCCATCCAGTTCGATACGCGCGCTGACTGCATAGCGATGACCAGGTTTTACCTGGGCAGGGTCATAGCTCAAATGAAAAGGCAGTGGAACGTTGCCTTTGACTGGACCGTTCTGGCTCGCCAGGGTGACCGCTGGGGCATCCATCAGCGATACGTCCTGCAGGCTTACGCTCAGGGTGGCAGCGGGTGGCAGGGCGATGCGCTGCAGGTAGTAGACTTCGCCGTCGAGGCTGGCCTTGGGCGCTTGCGGGGTACTGCTGCAGGCGGCCAACAGACCACCAAGAAGGATCAGGGACAGCTTTTTCATTTGTAACTCCTTTATGCCGGGGTATCGGTGGTGTCTTCATTGCGGTGCAAGGCCACCTGGCGGATCGACAAGCGTATCTCCGCGGAGAGCACGCGTTTGGCCGCCCCTTCGGCCAATTCACTCAGTTTTTCATGGTACCCAAGTTTGCCGTTTGTATCCGGGCGCAACACACCCTGTGTGATCTGGGTCTGGATGAAGTGGCGGAACAAGGTCTTGTCAAAGAACTCAGGCGCATTGAGGCCGTGCAGAATCGACAGGCGTTGGGCCATGACCACGCACAAGTCTTCAAGCTCTTCAGCGCTCAGGGTGTGCTGGCCACTATTGAGCAGCAAAGCGGTCGCCATGTAGAAGCGTTGCAGAGTCTGGGTAATGGCCCGGGCCAGCAATGTCAGCAAGACAAACTGACGCGAGCTGGGTGCCGGACGCAAATACACGCCGTTTTCATAGCGCAGCAGGCCTTGCTCGACGAATGCTTGCAGCCACTGGTCAATTATCGCCTCCAGTTCCTGCGGCCCCCAGCGAATGAAAAGTTCGGACTGTAGATATGGGTACAAGGCCCGGGTGTACTGCAGGATCAACTCGCGGCTCATGCGCGAGCTGCTCTGGAAGAAGCTCGCCAGCAATGCCGGCAGGGCGAAGATGTGCAGGACATTGTTGCGGTAGTAGGTCATCAGGACCGCGTTCTGCTCGTCCAGGTAGAGAATTCTGCCCAGGGCATCGCTTTGCTCGGCCAACAAGTCCATACCCTTGACGTAGCTGATCAGGGCCAGGCCGTCGCCTTCGGGCAAGGTGGTGTGCGGCGAGTAAGGCACTTTGCGCAGCAACGCCAGGTACAGATCCAACACCCGTGCCAGGGCGCGTTCGTCCAGGGCCAGGCGGCTGGTAGAGAGCAGCGCGAGGGCCACCAGATTGACCGGATTGATCGCCGCTGCCTCGTTGAGATGCTGGGCAACTTTTTCACCCAGGCGGGAGGTGGTCTCATTGAGCCAGGCCGGGCGGAACTGTGGCGCATAGGACTGCTCGCGCCAGCCAGGTTGTTGCTGGTCGAGGAAGGCGCCGAGGCGGATCGGCTCGCCGAAGTTCACCGCTACCTGACCGAAACGCTGCTTGAGGGCACCCACGACTTTGAAAATATCGAAGATCGATTCTTTCTTCTTGCTCGCACCGCGCAGCTCGCCCAGGTAGGTACGCCCTTCCAGGACTCGTTCATAGCCGATGTACACCGGCACGAAGACGATTGGGGTGCGAGATGAACGCAGGTAGCTGCGCAGGGTGATAGCCAGCATGCCGGTTTTGGGTTGCAGCATGCGACCGGTTCGCGAGCGGCCGCCTTCGACGAAGTACTCGACCGGGAAGCCCTTGGTGAACAGGGTGTGCAGGTATTCGTTGAACACCGCCGTGTACAGTGGATTGCCCTTGAACGTGCGGCGCATGAAAAATGCCCCACCACGGCGCAGCAGGCCGCCGATCACCGGCATGTTCAGGTTGATCCCGGCGGCAATGTGCGGTGGTGTCAAGCCGTTGCGAAACAGCAGGTAGGACAACAGCAGATAATCGATGTGACTTCGGTGGCAAGGCACGTAGATAACTTCGTGGCCTGGAGCGATGCCTTGCACTTGCTCGATGTGATTGACCTTGATGCCATCATAGATTTTGTTCCAGAACCAGCTGAGCACCACTTCGAGAAAACGAATGGCGGTGTAGGTGTAGTCCGAGGCTATCTCGTTGCCGTAGCGCAAGGCCTGCGCCTCGGCTTTGGCAAGGGTGATTTTCTCCCGCTCGGCCTCGTCGGCGATGGCCTGGCGCACCAACGGATCGTGGACCAGGCCTTTTACCAGGTTACGACGGTGCGAGATATCCGGGCCAATGACCGCGGTTTTGAGGTTGCGAAAGTGCACTCGCAGCATGCGTTGAGCCATGCGCACCGTGCGCTCATGACCCTTGTCGTGCTGGACCAGCTCTCGCAGGTGAATCGGAGCAGAGAACTGCACCCGGGTTTTGCGTCCCAGAATCAGTACCGTCAACAACCGACGCAGCCGTCCGGTAACCGCCCAACTATCGGCAAACAGCAGCTTCCACGGGCTGGACTCACTGGCAGGCGATTGCCCCCAGAACACACTGACCGGAATGATCTGCGCGTCTTCTTCTGCATGCTGGCTGATGACATTGACCAGTCGCGACAGTGTCGGTGGCGCGCCACGTTTGTCTTGACGGCCCAGCCAATCAGGCTCGGGAGTCAGGTAGAAAAACGCCGCGGGTTCGAGCAGGGTGCCAACGGCTACCGGCAATACCGGGCGTGGAAGCCCCGCTTTGGTGCACTCACGGTCAAGCACTGCCAGATCGGTCAGGGAGGGTGATTGAAGGGCGTAGAACACTGGTCGGCTGCGATCCAGATTCAGGGTGAAGGAGGACTGGTTGATGGTCTCGGAGCGAACCCACAGGTACAACAGGCGACGCAGGGCGCCAAAGATCAGACGGCGCAGGGGAGAACGGGTCATACAGTGTGTGCTCTGGGTGATATTTTGAGTGATTGCTCAGCCGGTTAGTGTGACGTATCTGCGCAAGTTCAGCAAAATGCTCGCCCGTCATAAAAAATATTTCTAGCCTGACATATACTCGGTCCGCAGCTTGCAGGGTAATGCTCAAGCTGCGACAGCGAAGGAGGGTGATCCTTCGCTTGCAAGGCGATTCCAAAATAAAAATTCGGAGTAGTTCAGATGTCGTCTCGTGAGACTGGAAGTGTAAAGTGGTTCAACGACGCTAAAGGTTATGGCTTCATTCAGCGTGGAGATGGTGCGGATGTGTTCGTTCACTACCGTGCCATTCGTGGTGAGGGACATCGCACCCTGATCGAAGGCCAGCAGGTCGAATACAATCTGACTCAGGGCCAGAAAGGCTTGCAGGCAGAAGACGTTATAGGCCTCTGACCCCGCAAGAATGAAGCTGTAAGCTACAAGTTGACCGTGCTCGACTTGTAGCTTGCAGCCCACCGCGTGAAGCTACTGCGTCCGCCAGGTGATTTCTTCTTCGCCATCGGCACTGATGCGAATCCAGCGATCGGCATCTTCCTCACCTTCTTCTTCGACCCAACTGCCAGGTGCGCAACGCACTTCGACGTTCAGGGCAGCGAACGCAGCGCGAGCGCAGGCGATGTCGTCATCCCACGGGGTCTTGTCACTTTCCAAGTACAAACTGTTCCATTTGCCCACAGCCTTCGGTAACCAGGTAACCGGAATGTTACCGGCCATGCACTTGTAGGTCTGGCCTTTCTGCTGCCATTCACTGCAAGGGCCCAGTGCTTCGGTCAGCCACGCAGCGATCTGTTTGTGATCGACGTCGGCGTCTTTGAGGTAAATCTCGATATCGGGTTGGCGCATTGGGGACTCCGGGTGTGCTCAGTCTTGGCGCACGAAATAGTCGTATCGCATCGAGACCGTGACCTCGAAAGGCTCGGCCTGCTCGATGACGCGGGCTCGTTTTTCAGCGCTGGCGCGCCAGCCATGGGGCGTCATGGCCAGCAAGTCGGCGCGGGATTTGCCATCGACAAGGGTCAAGCGGAATTTGAGGATTTCGCTGTGAGCGTGCTGCATACCTGCCGGGACCAATGCCAAATGCTTGTCGTCGGCGTAGTCGCGCACTTCATCATAAAGCTTGTGGCGCAGTTCGATCAGGTGCTCGTTGGTTGGGCCGACGCGCATCAGGCCACCCCCCGGCGCGAGCAGGCGCATGGCTTCCTGCCAGTCGAGCGGGCTGAATACGCTGGCCAGGAACTGGCAGCTGGCATCAGCCAGGGGTATGCGGGCCATGCTCGCCACCAGCCAAGTCAGCGCCGGGTTGCGTCTGCAGGCGCGTTTGACCGCTTCGCGGGAAATGTCCAGGGCGTAGCCGTCGGCGTTGGGCAGCGCCTGGGCAATCTGTGCGGTGTAATAGCCCTCGCCACAGCCGATATCCAGCCAGCGCTGTGGTGCCCGTTCAGCAGCAAGCTCTGCCAGCCGGCGGGCTACCGGGGCGTAATGCCCGGCATTGAGAAAGTCGCGGCGGGCTTCCACCATTGCCTGGTTATCACCTGGGTCGCGACTGTTCTTGTGCTGCACCGGCAACAGGTTCAGGTAGCCCTGACGAGCACGATCGAAGCGGTGTCCGGCCGGGCAGGCCACGCCGTTGTCGAGGGTGCTCAGCGGGGCGCTGCAGAGGGGGCAGGTGAGCATCAGGCAAGCAACCGGGTGAGGGTCTGGTAATAGATTTCGGTCAGGACGTCGAGGTCGCTGGCCAGAATTCGCTCGTTGACCTGATGGATAGTGGCATTGACCGGGCCCAGTTCAACCACTTGAGTACCCAGGGTGGCAATGAAGCGACCATCGGAAGTACCACCGCTGGTCGAGGCTTGGGTGTCACGGCCGGTGACCGCCTTGATGCTGGCCGACACCGCATCGAGCAGGGCACCCGGTTCGGTCAGGAAAGGCAGGCCGGACAACGCCCAGTCAACGTGCCAATCGAGTTGGTGCTTGTCGAGAATAGCTGCGACCCGCTGTTGCAGGCCTTCGACGGTCGACTCGGTGGAAAAGCGGAAGTTGAACAGTGCCGTCAGCTCGCCCGGCACAACGTTGGTCGCGCCCGTGCCTGAGTTCAGGTTGGAGATCTGGAAGCTGGTCGGCGGGAAGAATGCGTTGCCCTCGTCCCAGTGTTCGGCGGCCAGCTCTGCCAGCGCCGGGGTGGCGAGATGAATCGGGTTTTTCGCCAGGTGCGGATACGCTACATGACCTTGTACACCCCGCACTGTCAGTTTGGCGCCGAGCGAGCCGCGTCGGCCGTTCTTGACCACGTCACCGACCAGGCTGGTGCTCGACGGTTCACCGACGATGCACCAGTCCAGACGCTCTTTACGTGCAGCCAGACGCTCGACCACCGCCTTGGTGCCATGGTGGGCCGGGCCTTCCTCGTCGCTGGTAATCAGAAAGGCGACTTTACCGCGGTGATTCGGATAGTCGGCGACGAAACGCTCGGTGGCCACGACCATGGCTGCCAGGCTGCCTTTCATGTCAGCAGCACCGCGGCCACAGAGCATGCCATCGGCATCGATCAGTGCATCGAAGGGATCATTTTGCCAAGCTTGCACCGGGCCGGTGGGTACGACGTCGGTGTGGCCGGCAAAGCACAACACCGGACCTTCCTGGTTGCCATGGGTGGCCCAGAAGTTATCGACATCCTCGATGCGCATTGGCTCGAGCATGAAGCCGGCATCACCCAGGCGCTGCATCATTTGTTTCTGGCAGTCGAAGTCCAGAGGGGTTACCGAAGGACGACGGATCAGGTCGCAGGCCAGTTCTAAGGTAGGCGAAAGGTCGGCTGAGGCCGTCATTGAAGGAACTCCGGGGGCAAGGCAGGGCACGAATTCGAGGGGCGTTATCTTATAGCAAAACGATCAAGTGAGGGTTGCCGGTAAGCGTGAGCAGGAGCGGGAATGGCCTGCGATGCGATGTGTTGCAGATCACATCGCAGGGCAGGCCCATTCGTACCGAGTGCGCTCAGGAGGCTTGGGCCGGCTGGACGGCACTCACCGGCTTGGGCAATGACGACAGCATGGCCATGATCAGCGCCGCCAGGTAGGGCAGCGACTGTACCAGCAGCATGGTCACCCAGAAGCGCATGTCATTGCTCGGCAGGCCCTGGACCAGGTAGATCCCGGCAGCAGCTCCCCAAAGCAGCAGCATGATGAACAATTCTTCGCGGGCCTCGGAGAGCGCCACCAGCAAGCCGTGGCTGTCGGCATTCTTGGGCGTGCGGAAGAACGGAATGCTGCTGGTGAAGAAGCCGTAGAGCACGGCCTTGGCAATGGTGTGCGACAACGCCAGACCGGCCAGGGCCGCGGCGAAGGCGTCCTTGAGATTGACCCCGACCGCGCGGCGGTAGAGGAACACGATCTTGCCGACCTTGAACACAAACAGTGCCAGGGGTGGAATGGCGAAGATCAGCAACGGTGGGTCGACCCGTTGCGGCACGATGATCATCGCGGCAGACCAGAGCAGCGCACCGACGGTAAAGAAGATATTCATGCCGTCGGCAATCCATGGCAGCCAACCTGCCAGGAAGTGATAGCGCTGCCCACGGGTGAGCTCCGAGTCCTTGCCACGCAATAGGCTGGCAGCATGGCGCTTGATGATCTGGATGGCGCCATAGGCCCAGCGGAAACGCTGCTTCTTGAAGTCGATGAAAGTGTCCGGCATCAGGCCTTTGCCGTAGCTCTCATGGGAGTAGGCTGCCGAGTAGCCTTTCTCGAACACGCGCAGGCCCAGTTCAGCGTCTTCGCAGATGCACCAGTCGGCCCAGCCCAGTTCTTCAAGCACCGAGCGCCGGGTCATGGTCATGGTGCCGTGCTGGATGATCGCGTCACGATCATTGCGGGTTACCATGCCAATATGGAAGAAGCCCTTGTACTCGCTGTAGCACAGCTTCTTGAAGGTGCTTTCGTTCTGGTCGCGATAGTCCTGCGGCGACTGCACCACGGCGATTTTCGGATCGGCGAAATGCGGCACCATGTGCTTGAGCCAGTTGCGGTCCACACAGTAGTCGGAGTCGATCACTGCGATCACCTCGGCATCCTTGGCTGTGTGCGGAATCAGGTAATTCAGTGCGCCACCCTTGAAGCCGGCCAGGGGTGCTACGTGGAAAAACTTGAAGCGTTCACCGAGCATTTCACAGTGTGCCTTGATCGGCTCCCAAACCGCCGGGTCCTTGGTGTTGTTGTCGATGATCAACACTTCGTAATCCGGATAGTCCAGTGCTGCCAGAGCGTTGAGGGTCTGTTTGACCATCTCTGGCGGCTCGTTGTAGCACGGTACATGCACCGAGACTTTAGGTCGGTAGGCGCTGTCGGCCTGCACCGGCAAGAACTCCCGGCGCCGTTTGTGAATCCACACGGCTTCGGCCAGTTCATGGGCCTCGGTCAGCAATACGATGAACACCCCCAGCGCACCGAGCGCAAGCAAAAAGCCTACCGTCAGGCTGAACCAGGTGCTGTATTGTTGGCTGTAGTCGTAGCCGATCCACACCAGCACCGACCCACAGAGAAAGGCGATGAAGGTCAGGAATGTACGCCCGCGCTGACGCAGGGCCGAGCCGTCGATCAGTAGCAAGGTCAGCGACAGCATCGCCAACACCACTGAGCCCACGGCCAGGACCCGCCATTGCGGAATGGCCACTACCGGGCCTTCGAAGTTGAATTTTTGCTGGCGGGCGGCGTTGAACACGCCCCAGTAGGCGCCAACCGAACCTTCATCGCTGGCCTTCCAAGGCTGGTCGTAGGCCTCGATGACGAAGTAGTTGTAGCCCTGGCGGTTGAGCTTGTTGACCAGGGTGCGCAGGTAAATGGCCTGGTCAGCCTGGGTTGCGTCGGCGCCGCCACGCATGCGGCCATTGCTTGGCCAGCCGACTTCCGAAAGCAGAAGCGGTTTACGTGGGAATTGTTGTTTGAGGTCGCGGGCACGGTCGAGTACGAATTGACCGGCATCCTTCATCGGGATGAACTCCCAGTACGGCAGGATGTGCGCGGCAATCAGGTCAACGTGTTTGGCCAACTCCGGGTGTTCTTTCCAGATATGCCACTGTTCACTGGTGGTCACCGGCACCTTCACCGCCGCACGCACGCGATCCAGATACTGAATCAGGGCTTCGGGGGTGATTTCCTCACGGAACAGGGCTTCGTTACCGACCATCACCCGCACAACGCTGCGCGAACTGTTGGCCAGTTCGATGGCTTTCTGTATTTCCCGCTCATTGCGCTCAAGATCCGGACTGATCCACACGCCAAGGGTTACCCGCAGGCCGAACTCTTCGGCCAGGCGCGGAATGTCGGCCTGGGTGCCTTCAACGGTATAAATACGAATACTGTCGGTCAGCTTGCTCAGCTGTTCCAGGTCCTGGCGCAGCTCGTCCTCAGTGGGGTACTGGCCTTTTTGTGGGCTTTCTCCGAGGCGAAACGGCGAGTAGGAGAAACCGGAAATCTGCTCCGGCCAGTTGGGTGCGGAAACCGGGCGGTTGATCAGCGCCCAGAACCCGGTAAATAGCGCGGCGATGGCCATGACTATTACCAGGTTGATACCAAATTTACGCGATGACATAGATAGTTCGGGTTCCGAAAGGTGGAACGGGCGAGCGCCACATGGCGCTATTCCTGCTGTACGAGCGCCTATGCTGTGTAGGCAAAGGTGGGCGCAGAAGGTTAGATAGACTTCAAGCGTTGAAGTTCTGAGGCCCGTGCTGTTGTCGTCCTGGACCAGGGGTTGCGTGGCACATTAAAGCAGGAATACCGCCGACATTCCTAATGTGGCCAAGGCGACTGGTCCGAAGCGGGATGGCATCAGGCCTCAAGAGGCCTATAATGCGCGCCGGTTTTTTCGGGGTTTGGCCATGAGTACAGATGATCCACGCTTTGCCGGTGTTGCCCGGTTATACGGTGACAACGGCCTACAGCGCCTGCGCGAGGCCCATGTGGCTATCGTCGGTATCGGCGGTGTTGGCTCCTGGGCAGCTGAAGCCATGGCGCGAAGCGGTGTGGGGGAAATATCGCTGTTCGACCTCGATGATGTTTGCGTCAGCAACACCAATCGTCAGTTGCATGCCCTGGAAGGCAGCATTGGTCGCGCCAAGGCTGAAGTCATGGCTGAGCGTCTGCGCGCCATCAACCCTGCGTGCAAGGTGCATGCGGTGGTTGATTTCGTGACCAAGGAAACGCTTCCTGAATATATCGGCGAG
The DNA here is from genome assembly GCF_004803755.1 of Pseudomonas sp. DG56-2. Taxonomy (NCBI): domain Bacteria; kingdom Pseudomonadati; phylum Pseudomonadota; class Gammaproteobacteria; order Pseudomonadales; family Pseudomonadaceae; genus Pseudomonas; species Pseudomonas sp. DG56-2. The sequence continues at coordinate 4,568,975 of NZ_CP032311.1, read as the reverse complement.
CACATCGACTGCGTGATCGACTGTATCGATAGTGTCATGGCCAAGGCGGCGCTCATCGGTTGGTGCAAGCGCCACAAGGTCACCATTATCAGCACCGGTGGTGCCGGAGGGCAGATTGATCCTACCCAGATCCGCGTTGCCGACCTGAACAAGACCTTCAACGACCCGCTGGCCTCGCGAGTGCGTTCAACCTTGCGTCGCGACTATGGCTTTTCGCGCACGGTCACCCGCAACTACAGCGTACCCTGTGTGTTCTCCACCGAGCAGCTGCGCTACCCCAAGGGGGATGGCAGCGTGTGTCTGCAGAAGAGTTTTGTCGGTGAAGGCGTCAAGCTTGATTGTTCAGGCGGTTTTGGTGCCGTGATGATGGTCACGGCGACGTTCGGCATGGTTGCCGCCAGCAAGGCGGTGGAAAAACTGGTAGCGGGTGCGCGTCGCCCAAGTGAGCGTCAGGCTAAGTTGCCAGCGGCAAGCTGAGCCATACGCTGCAACACGGCATTCAGACCGTTGCTGCGCGAAGGGGAAAGCTGGCGACCGAGTCCTAGCTGATTGAACCAGCCGGGCAGATCGAGTTGTTGCAGCTCGGCACTGGTCAACCCTTCTACTCGTACCAGCAGCAGCGCCAGTAGACCGCGGATGATTCGGGCATCGCTGGCACCTTTGAAGCGCCAAATCCCATCTTCCTGCTCGGCAACCAGCCAGACCTGGCTTTCACAGCCATGAACCCGGTTGGCTTCCGATTTTTGCGCATCGCTCAATGGCGCCAGGCGCTCACCCCATTGCATCAGCAAGCGCGCGCGCTGCTCCCAGCCAGCCGCTTGCTCGAAGCTGAGCAACGCGTTCTGGGCACTCTCGGACAGGTTCATCGCAGCAGCTCCAGAGCTTGATCCAGTGCCTCGAAGAAGCGCTGTAGGTCGTCTGAGTCGTTGTACAAGGCCAGCGACACCCGAATCGCGCCGTCCAGGCCCAGGGACTTGAGCAGCGGCATGGCGCAGTGGTGCCCTGCGCGTACGGCGATCCCCTGTTCGGTCAGCATGTGTGCAAGGTCGGCGTTGTGTACACCTTCGATGACGAAGCTGGCCAATGCCAACTGTGGTTGACCCAACAGACGGATGCCTTCGCGATCATTCAATCCGCGCAAAAGACTGCGGTGCAGGCTGGCTTCGTGCGCGCAAACCGCATTGGCATCGAGCCCTGTAAGGTAGTCCAGGCTGGCGCCCAGGCCGATGACGCCGGCAATTGGCGGCGTGCCGGCTTCGAAGCCGAGAGGCGCCGTGCGGAAGCTGGCGCTCTGGTAGTCGGCCACATGGACCATCTCGCCACCGTACTGCCAATGTTTCAGGCGGGCCAGCGCCTCGCTGCGGCCGTAGAGCACGCCAACCCCGTCCGGACCGTAGAGTTTGTGGCTGGAGAATACATAGAAATCGCAACCGAGCTGTTGTACATCCTGGCGAGCATGGACCACCCCCTGGGCGCCGTCGACGACGGTCAGCGTCCCTTGCGCGCGGGCGTGAGCCAACAGCGGGGCAAGTGGCTGCCAGGCGCCGAGCACGTTGGACAGTTGGCTGACTGCCAACAGTCGGGTGCGCGGGCCAATCAATTGCAGTGCAGCCTCAAGATCAATCAGACCGCGGCTGTCCAAGGGCAGAACTACCAGCTTGAGGCCACGGCGATGGGCCAATTGTTGCCACGGCAACAGGTTGGCATGGTGTTCCAGCGCACTGATGGCGATTTCATCCCCGCTTTCAAACCCACTTTCCAGGCCGTAGGCCAGCAAGTTCAACGCTGATGTGGCGCCGTGGGTGAAAACGATTTGTTGTGCATCGCTGGCATTCAGCCAACCTGCAACTTTCTCCCGGCTTCGTTCAAACGCCTGAGTAGCGAGAGCGCCAGGAAGGTGTTGGGCACGATGCACATTGGCAGCACCATGACCGTAATAATGGCTCAAGGCATCGAGCAGAATTTGCGGTTTTTGCGTGGTAGCAGCGTTGTCCAGGTAGGTCTGGTGCTGGCGCTGCAGAGCGGCGATGGCTGGAAAATCAGCGCGCCACGGGGAAGGCTGGAACATGATGGTCGGACCTGAAAATCGGGCCTGGCGTTAGGCCAGACCCGATGGTACCACTTAGTTGTGAGCGTGCAGCGCTTCGTTCAGCTCGATCGCCGACTTGTGAGTTTTGCACTCCACGGCGCCGTTCAGCGAGTTACGACGGAACAGAAGGTCGGTCTGGCCAGCCAGATCACGGGCCTTGACGACCTTGACCAGTTGGTTGTTCTCGTCCAGCAGGTTCACCTTGGTACCGGCAGTGATGTACAGACCGGCTTCAACGGTATTGCGGTCGCCCAGCGGAATGCCGATACCGGCGTTTGCGCCGATCAGGCAGCCTTCGCCGACCTTGATCACAATGTTGCCGCCGCCCGACAGGGTGCCCATGGTCGAGCAACCGCCGCCGAGGTCCGAACCCTTGCCGACGAATACGCCAGCCGAGACGCGGCCTTCGATCATGCCAGGGCCTTCGGTGCCGGCGTTAAAGTTGACGAAACCTTCGTGCATGATGGTGGTGCCTTCGCCGATGTAGGCGCCCAGGCGCACGCGGGCGCTGTCGGCGATACGAACGCCGGCCGGCACGACGTAGTCGGTCATTTTCGGGAACTTGTCTACCGAGAATACTTCCAGCAGCTCGCCTTTGAGGCGCGCTTCCAGTTGTTGTCCGGCCAGTTCGGCCAAGTCGACGGCGCCCTGGCTGGTCCAGGCCACGTTCGGCAGCAGCGGGAAGATGCCCGCCAGGCTCAGGCCGTGGGGTTTGACCAGGCGATGCGAAAGCAGATGCAGCTTCAGGTACGCCTCTGGTGTCGAGGTCAAGGCAGCGTCTTCTGCCAGTACCGTGGCGACCAGGGGTTTGTTGCTTTCGGCTAGGCGGGTCAGGAGAGCCGCCTGGGCAGCGTCGACACCCTTGAGGGCGTCAGCCAGCTGTGCCGCCTGGGTGTTGCTGAAGGCGATGGCCTGGTTGCCGCCTTCATAGCCCAGCACTGGGGTGATCGCGGCGACCAGTTCGGCGCTCGGGTTGATCAGTGGTTGAGCGTAGAAGACTTCCAGCCAGGCGCCTTGACGGTTCTGGGTGCCGACACCGAAGGCCAGGCTGAACAGAGTAGTGGACATGCAGTTACCTCTTGCGAATTAGAGTGAAAGCGTGGCGCCGCGTTACTGGAGGGCGGCCGCGTACAGGTCTGGCTTGAAACCGACAAGGGTCCGTTCGCCAAGGTCGAGCACCGGGCGCTTGATCATCGACGGTTGGGCTAGCATCAGTTCGATGGCTTTGTTCTGGTCGAGGTCGGCCTTCTGGGCGTCTTCAAGCTTGCGGAAGGTCGTGCCGGCACGATTGAGGACTGTCTCCCAGCCGTGCTCGGTGCACCAGCGGGTCAGGCTCTCACGGTCGATGCCTTGGGTCTTGTAATCGTGAAAGTCGTAATCCAGGCCTTTGTCTTCCAGCCAGGTACGGGCTTTCTTCATGGTGTCGCAGGCCTTGATTCCATAAAGGTGCAATGGCGTGTCGCGTTTGGTCATGTCTTGCCCCTCCTGGGAAAAAATGGTGAAGGATTATGCCACGGTCGGCCGGGTTGGGTTGGCCTTGGCGAGGCACTTTGTAGCATTGTGTTACAGGTTTTGGCAGCCTCTGCGACTTTTGTGCAGCGGTGCGTCAGCAGCCTGAACGGCTACTATGTCGTTTCAATGGCAATGTCCAAAATGGGCAAAAGGTGCGCCGTTGACTGTTTGAATTGAAAGGAACACGCCGTATGCAATCAGCCTACACCGTTCTCATCCTGCTGATGCTGGTGAGTGTCTCCAAACTTGTCGGCCGAGTGATCCCGTTGCCGTTGCCGCTGGTGCAGATCGGCGCTGGCGCATTACTTGCCTGGCCGACACTCGGCTTGCATGTGGCGCTTGACCCTGAACTGTTCCTCTTTCTGTTCTTGCCGCCCTTGCTCTTCGCTGACGGTTGGCGCATGCCCAAGCGTGATCTCTGGCGTCTGCGCGGTCCGATCCTGACGCTGGCTGTGGGTCTGGTGCTGTTCACGGTCGTCGGAGCTGGCTACTTCATTCACTGGATTCTACCGAGCATTCCTTTGCCAGTGGCTTTTGCCTTGGCCGCAGTGTTGTCACCAACCGATGCTGTGGCGGTATCGGCCATTACCCAGGACCGTCTGCCAACGCCCTTGATGCATATGCTCCAGGGCGAAGCGCTCATGAACGATGCAACGGGCCTGGTGACTTTCAAGTTTGCCTTGGCGGCTGCCATCACTGGAGCGTTCTCTCTGGCCGAAGCCAGCTTCACCTTTGTTCTGGTTGCACTCGGTGGGCTGGCCATTGGTGTGGCGTTGAGTTGGTTGGTTGGGCGCCTGCGCGCCTGGATGATCGCCCGGGGCTGGGATGACCCAGCGACCCACGTAGTGTTCATGCTGTTGCTGCCGTTTGCCGCCTATGTACTTGCCGAACGCCTGGGGGCTTCAGGGATTCTCTCGGCGGTGGCGGCGGGCATGATGCAGAGCTGGCTCGACCTGTTACCTCGGCAGACCAGCACCCGCTTGCTCAATCGTAGTGTCTGGTCGCTGTTGGAGTTCAGTTTCAATGGCCTGATCTTCCTGTTGTTGGGCTTGCAACTGCCAGACATCATCAAAGCTGTGACCAGTCACGAAGCGTCCTTGTGGCCAACCTTGCTATGGCGTTGTCTGGACGTGGTAGCGATCTTTGCGGTGTTGCTGGTCCTGCGTTTTGTCTGGGTACAAAGCATCTGGCGCTTGATTGGGATGATCCGTCGCTGGCGCGGCAAGGAAGATCTGGTGCTGGTGCCCAATGCCCGCTCCTGCTGGTTGCTGACCATCGGTGGAGTACGTGGCGCGGTGACCTTGGCCGGTGTTATGTCGGTGCCGCTGTTGATCAGTGCGGGCAAGGCTTTTCCGGAGCGAGACCTGCTGATCTTCATTGCTGCCGGGGTCATTCTGTTGTCGCTGGTTTCGGCTTGCGTAGCGTTGCCGCTGTTGCTGCGTGGCGTGGCGAAGAGCCCCGATGACACCTTGCGCCAGGAGGCTAAGGACGCTTGGCGGCGCACAGCAGAGGCGGCCATCCATGCGCTCGAAGCCGAAGACCTGGTTGAGCCGGGTGCGCCTCAGGACGCCGCGCAGTCTGCATTGGCGGCGGAGTTGAAGGCGAGGTTGATGGCCGAATACCGCCATCAGTTGGACAGCTACAACGACAGTGCCGAAGCCCAGGCGCTGGCCGAGCAGATGGACTTGTTGGAGCGGCGTCTGCGTCTGCGTGCGCTGCGTGCCCAGCGACTGGAACTGTACAAGCTGCACCGTGATCATCAGATAGGCGACGACGTAGTACGGGAGGTGTTGGGGGAGCTCGACATGAGTGAGGCGAACCTGGGCGCGGTGAAATAGCCTCAGCCTCGCTTTTGCCACCTTGAGGAGCAGTCATTGTCCTCAAGGTGGTCACGTTGCGCTTATTTCTGCAGGAATGCGCGGATCCGCTCGGCCGCTTCCACACACTCGGCCAGCGGGGCAACCAACGCCATGCGCACACGCCCGGCCCCCGGATTGACACCCTGCACTTCACGCGACAGGTATGAGCCTGGTACGACGGTCACGTGCTGGGTTTCGAACAGGTCACGACAGAACTCGGCGTCATCGCCAGGGACCTTGGCCCATAGGTAGAAGCCACCATCCGGGCGTTGTACGTCGAGCACAGGCGCCAGAATTTCCAGCACGGCGTCGAACTTCTCACGGTACAGGTCGCGGTTGGCCAGTACGTGCGCTTCATCGTTCCAGGCAGCAATGCTTGCCAGCTGGGTTTGTACGGGCATGGCGCAGCCGTGGTAGGTGCGATACAGCAGGAACGGCTTGATGATCTCGGCGTCGCCGGCGACAAAGCCCGAGCGCAGACCCGGTAGGTTGGAGCGCTTGGACAGGCTGTGGAACACCATGCAGCGCTTGAAATCACTACGCCCCAACTCAACGCAGGCGCTGAGCAGACCCGGCGGCGGGGTTTGCTCGTCGAAGTACAGTTCGCTGTAGCACTCGTCGGCGGCAATCACGAAGTCGTGCTCGTCAGCCAGGGCAATCAGTTTCTTCAGGGTTTCCATCGGCACCAAGGCGCCAGTGGGGTTGCCGGGGGAGCAGATGAACAGAATCTGGCAACGCTTCCAGGTTTCGGCTGACACGGCATCGAAGTCGGGGTTGAAACCATTGCTGTCCAGGCACGGCAGATAATGTGGGGTGGCGCCCGCCAGCAGGGCTGCACCTTCGTAGATCTGGTAGAACGGATTGGGGCTGATGACCAGGCCGTCGGCGCTACGATTGACTACCGCTTGGGTGAAGGCAAACAGTGCTTCACGGGTGCCATTGACCGGCAGCACGTGTTTGTCGGCATCCAGCCAGCCGCTTGGTACGCCAAAGCGACGTTCGCACCAGCGTGTAATGGCCTGACGCAATGCAGGCAGGCCTACGGTGGTCGGGTAAACGGCCATCTGTTGCAGGCTGTCGGCCAAGGTCTGGGCGACGAACGCTGGCGACTCATGCTTGGGCTCACCGATCGACAAGGCGATGGCGCGTTTGTCGGCGGCAGGCTGGACGCTGCCGAGCAAGGCGCGCAGTTTCTCGAACGGGTAGGGCTGAAGCTGAAGCAAATCAGAGTTCATCGGCGCGGGGTCTCGTCAAACGTTAAATGGTCAGGCGGGAAATCGGTGCCACAGCAGCCATATCGACGCGCAGTTGTTCGACAATGGCGTCCTGAAGGCGGCTGCACAGCTGTGGATCGGACAATGGTTGGTTGTCGGCATCGGTAATGAAGAACACGTCTTCGACCCGTTCGCCGAGCGTGGCAATCTTGGCGTTTTGCAGCGACAGGTCGAACTCCAGGAAGATCTTGCCGATTCGCGCCAGTAGACCTGGACGGTCGGGAGCGCTGAGTTCGAGAATTGTCACCGGACGCTGGGCGTCGTTGTGAATAGTGACCTGTGGTGCGAAATTGAAGTGTTTGAGCTGACGCGGTACCCGACGTTTGATGATGGTCGGGTAGTCGTCCGGATTGCGTAGAGCATCGCTTAGGCCGTCGCGGATTTCCTTCACTCGCTGCGGGTTGTCACCGATCGAGCCGCCATCGTTATCGAGCACGATGTAGGTGTCGAGGGTGAACTGGCTGCTTGAGGTGATGATGCGGGCATCATGGATGTTCAGGTTGAGCTGGTCCATGGCCGCTACGGTCACGGCGAAAAAATCGTGCTGGTCGGGTGCATAGATGAATATCTGCGTGCCACCCTCAAACTCTCGCTGGGTGGTTTCCTTGATCAGCACCAAGGGACCGCCGTCGGCAGGTTGCTGCAGGATCGCATCGCTGTGCCAGGCCACATCGGCCGCGGTGTGGCGCAAGAAGTAGTCATCGCCCAGTTGTGCCCAGAGCTGTTCGACGTCGTCGGGGTCGGTGCCTTCGCGAATCAGAATGTCCAGTGCTGCGCTCTGGGTCTGGCGGATCTGTTCTTCCCGATCCAGCGGGTTTTCCAGGCCGCGGCGCAGGGCACGCTTGGTTTCGGTGTAGAGCTGGCGCAGCAGGCTGGCGCGCCAGGAGTTCCATAAGCTGGGGTTGGTGGCGTTTATATCGGCCACGGTCAGCACGTAGAGGTAATCCAGGTGAGTTTCGTCGCCTACCAGTTGGGCAAAGTCGTGGATAACCTGCGGGTCGGACAAATCCTTGCGCTGGGCGGTGGTCGACATCACCAGGTGATTCTGGACCAGCCAGACGATCAGGCGGCTGTCCCAGGCGGGCAATTGGTGGCGTGCACAGAACGCCTGGGCATCCACGGCGCCGAGCTCCGAGTGATCGCCCTGACGCCCCTTGCCGATGTCATGGTACAAGCCGGCCAGGTAGATCAGTTCAGGCTTGGGTAGGCGACCCATGAGTTTGCTGGCCAACGGGAATTTCTCGGACACCGGGGTGTACTGCAGTTTGCGCAAGTGCTTGATCAAGTTCAGGGTATGGGCATCGACCGTATAGATGTGAAACAGGTCGTGCTGCATCTGCCCGATAATCAGGCCGAACTCTGGCAGGTAGCGGCCGAGGATGCCGTAGCGGTTCATGCGTCGCAGATTACGATGGATACCGATTTCGCACTTGAACAGCTCGATGAACAAGCTGGTATTACGAATGTCGTTGCGAAAGTCATCGTCGATCAGGTGCCGATGTTCGCGCAACAGGCGAATGGTGTCGGCGCGTGCCCCCTTGATCTCGGGGTGCTGCGCCATCAGCACGAAAATCTCCAGGATGGCAAAGGGCGTTCGCTTGAATACGTTCGGTCGCACCGCCTCGATATAACCGTCGTGCAGCCTGAAACGGGCGTTCAGCGGCTGGGTGTTGCCGCTGTCGTCGTCGAGGATGACCTCTTCGAAGTGCTGGATGATCAGGTCGCTGAGCTCGGCAATGCTCATGACCACCCGATAGTACTGCTGCATGAACTGTTCGATGGCACGCTTGGGGTTGTCATCGGTAAAACCAAGCAGGGCGGCGATACTGCGTTGGTGATCGAACAGTAGCCGGTCTTCGGCACGCCCGGCGAGCATGTGCAGGGCGTAGCGAACCTTCCAGAGGAATTCCTGGGAGGAGGCCAGCAGGGCGTTCTCACTCTCCAGCAAAAAGCCTTCATCTGCCAAGGCATGCAAGTTGAGGGTGCCGTATTGGCGGCGGGCGATCCACAACACGGTCTGGATGTCGCGCAGGCCGCCAGGTGAGCCTTTGACGTTGGGTTCCAGGTTGTATTCGGTGTCGTTGTACTTGTGGTGCCGGGCCTTTTGCTCTGAACGCTTGGCCAGGAAGAATTCCTTGCTCGGCCACATATTGACCGTGCTGGTCACCTCGAGCATGCGTTGGCGCAGGCGCTCGGGGCCAGCAATGGTGCGGCTTTCCATTAAGTTGGTGACGACGGTCAGGTCGGCCCGCGCTTGCTCGGCGCACTCATCGACCGAGCGCACGCTTTGCCCTACTTCCAGGCCGATGTCCCAGAGCAGGGTCAGAAAGCGCTCGATAGAGTCGCGAAACACCTCGTGATCCGCACTGTCGAGCAGGATCAACAGGTCGATGTCGGAGTAGGGGTGTAATTCACCCCGTCCATACCCCCCGACTGCCACCAGGGCAATATCGGCTTCATCGCTCCAATCGAACTGGTTCCATGCCTGCTGCAGGATGTTATCGACGAACCAGGCGCGGTCTTCGATCAGTCGGCGGATCTCCCTGCCTTCGCGAAAGCGCTTGTCCAGCGCTTCCCCAGCCTGGCGGATGGCCTTCTTGAAGGCTGCGATTGGGCTAGACTTTAGGGCCAGTTCCGCTTGGAACTGGCCGCGGTCGAACAGCTCGGGATCCACCTGGGGCATTGAGTCACTTTCCTGTTCGAATCAGGCCGACGTGCGGGGAATGGTGTCGTCTTTACGCAGGGTGAAGATTTCGTAGCCAGTCGCCGTTACCACCAGCGTGTGTTCCCACTGGGCCGAAAGTTTGCGGTCCTTGGTGATGGCAGTCCAGCCGTCACCCAGCACTTTGGTGTCGGCGCGGCCCTGGTTGATCATTGGCTCGATAGTGAAGGTCATGCCTTCCTTGAGTTCCATGCCAGTGCCAGCGCGGCCATAGTGCAGAATCTGCGGCTCTTCGTGGAACACTTTACCGATACCGTGGCCGCAGAACTCGCGGACCACCGAGAAGCCGTTCTTCTCGGCGTGTTTCTGGATCACTTCGCCGATATCGCCCAGGCGGCAGCCCGGCTTGACCAGCTCGATGGCCTTGTACATGCATTCCTGGGTAACCTGGGACAGACGCTCAGCCCAGACCGGCACGTTGCCGACATGGAACATGCGGCTGGTGTCGCCGTGGTAGCCATCTTTGATGACGGTGACGTCGATGTTCAGGGTGTCGCCGTCCTTGAGGGGCTTGTCGCCCGGGATGCCGTGGCACACCACATGGTTGACCGAGGTGCAGATCGACTTCGGGAAACCTTTGTAGTTGAGCGGAGCCGGGATCGCCTTCTGTACGTTGACGATGTAGTCGTGGCACAGGCGGTCGAGCTCTTCGGTGGTGATGCCAGGCTTGACGTGCTCCTCGATCATCTCCAGCACTTCAGCGGCCAGGCGGCCGGCGACGCGCATCTTTTCGATGTCTTCGGCGGTTTTAATGGTGACGGTCATTACAGGCTCTCTACGGCGCATAGATGCGCGAATAAACTGGGGAAAGCTCGGATTCTACCAGAGCAGCGCCCGCTCGGGCGGCTATGGCAGTGATGCAACCTTTATATAAGGGCATTTTGGCGCGATTAACCCGTCGGTGCAAAATCCTGTAACAGCGCAAGCGTTGAGCCGCTGGGCCCGGGCCTTGCCCCGTGATCGGGCCCGCTACGTGAGGCCCGGATTACAGTCCCGCGAGGCAGGGGCGCGCACTGATGCTAATTCGGGTTCCGTTCGCTGCGCTTCTGTGATATAAAATGCGCCGCTTTACGGGGATAGCCTCGTGAGCTTAAACCCACACACGTGTCGACACGATGACCTGGGTGCCTTCGATCTACGGATCCTGGGTTGGTCATTGGGATACGTGGAGGCCCAACCCGACTTATCAAGGAACTATCATGTCCCAAGTCAACATGCGCGATATGCTGAAGGCCGGTGTGCACTTCGGTCACCAAACCCGTTACTGGAACCCGAAAATGGGCAAGTACATTTTCGGCGCGCGCAACAAGATTCACATCATCAACCTTGAAAAAACCCTGCCAATGTTCAACGACGCACTGACTTTCGTCGAGCGTCTGGCCCAGGGCAAAAACAAGATTCTGTTCGTCGGCACCAAGCGTTCCGCTGGCAAGATCGTTGCTGAAGAAGCAGCACGTTGCGGTTCGCCGTACGTCGATCACCGCTGGTTGGGCGGCATGCTGACCAACTACAAAACCATTCGTGCTTCGATCAAGCGCCTGCGCGACCTGGAAACCCAGGCCGAAGACGGCACTTTCACCAAGCTGACCAAGAAAGAAGCGCTGATGCGCTCCCGTGATCTGGAAAAACTGGATCGCAGCCTGGGCGGTATCAAGGACATGGGCGGCCTGCCTGATGCCCTGTTCGTGATCGACGTTGACCACGAGCGCATTGCTATCACCGAAGCCAACAAGCTGGGCATCCCGGTAATCGGCGTTGTCGATACCAACAGCAGCCCAGAAGGCGTTGACTACATCATCCCAGGTAACGATGACGCCATCCGCGCTATCCAGCTGTACATGGGTTCGATGGCTGACGCAGTAATTCGTGGTCGCAACAACGTTGCTGGCGGCACCGAAGTTTACGCTGAAGAAGCAGCACCAGCTGCTGAGTAATTGACGCCTGGCGTCTACTCGGCACGCAAAAAGGGGGCTAGGCCCCCTTTTTGCCACCTTGAAATCCTCTTGTCAGCATCGCCGTTGCAATCTTGTTGGGCATGAGTGCTGGTGAGTGGATTTACAGAATTGAACGCCCGTCAAGTATCGGGTGGAATGGTTGAAAACCTATCCAAGAGGAATTTGAAATGGCAGCAATTACTGCAGCGCTGGTTAAAGAACTGCGTGAGCGTACCGGCGAAGGCATGATGGATTGCAAGAAAGCCCTTGAAAAGGCTGACGGCGACATCGAAAAAGCCATTGATGACATGCGCGCTTCGGGCGCCATCAAGGCGGCTAAAAAGGCTGGTAACGTTGCCGCTGAAGGCGCAATCGCCATCAAGGCTGACGACAAGTCTGCCGTTCTGCTGGAAGTTAACTCGCAGACCGACTTCCTGGCCCTGCAAGATGACTTCAAAAACTTCGTTGCTGAAAGTGTTGAACAAGCTTTCGCCGAAAAATTGAGCGACGCTGCTCCGCTGATCGCATCGCGTGAAGCTGCTCGTGAAGCCCTGGTTGCCAAGGTTGGCGAAAACGTCAACATTCGCCGCCTGGTGCGCGTTGAAGGTGACGTCGTCGGTACTTACCTGCACGGCAACAAGATTGGTGTTGCAGTTGTCCTGAAGGGCGGCGACGTCCAGCTGGCCAAAGAAATCGCCATGCACGTTGCTGCCAGCAACCCTGAGTTCCTGCTGCCGTCGGAAGTTTCGGCTGAAGCGATCGAGCGCGAGAAGAATGTCTTCCTGACGCTGAACGAAGAGAAGATCAAGGGCAAGCCTGAGAACATCGTTGAGAACATGGTCAAAGGCCGTATCTCGAAGTTCCTGGCCGAAGCTAGCCTGGTCGAGCAAGCGTTCGTCATGAACCCAGAAATCAAGGTCGGTGATCTGGCCAAGAAAGCTGGCGCTGAAATCGTTTCCTTCACCTACTTCAAAGTAGGCGAGGGCATCGAGAAGCCAGTCGACAACTTCGCAGAAGAAGTTGCCGCTCAGCTGGCTGCTGCCAAGCAGTAAGACAGACTCACATCTGTCGCCCCAAAGAGGCTGCCCGCTTACGCGCGCAGCCTCTTTGTCAAAGCGGTAGCGGTTTACAAAGCCGTTGTCCGCTGGCGCAGTAGCTGCGCCACGCTAGAGTTACGCGCAGGCTGAAAGCAGCCCGCAAGATTTTTTTCAAACGCCGCAGGAGAGATTCGCAATGGCTCAGCAGGGCAGTGGTTATCAGGCTCGCTATAAACGCATTCTACTCAAGCTTAGCGGCGAGGCCCTGATGGGCTCGGAAGAGTTCGGGATCGACCCCAAGGTCCTGGATCGCATGGCACTGGAAGTTGGCCAGCTGGTCGGAATCGGTGTCCAGGTAGGCTTGGTAATCGGTGGTGGTAACCTGTTCCGTGGAGCGGCGCTCAGTGCAGCCGGCATGGATCGCGTTACTGGCGACCACATGGGCATGCTGGCCACCGTAATGAACGCCCTGGCCATGCGTGATGCGCTGGAGCGTGCGAACATCACCGCTATCGTCATGTCCGCCATTTCCATGGTTGGCGTGACCGATCACTACGATCGCCGCAAAGCCATGCGTCACCTCAACGCCAAAGAAGTTGTAATCTTCGCTGCCGGTACCGGTAACCCGTTCTTCACCACTGACTCTGCCGCTTGCCTGCGCGCCATCGAAATCGATGCCGACGTGGTATTGAAGGCAACCAAGGTCGATGGTGTATACACTGCAGACCCATTCAAAGACCCGCATGCCGAGAAGTTCGATCATCTGACCTACGATGAAGTGCTGGATCGCAAGCTGGGCGTGATGGATCTCACTGCAATCTGCCTGTGCCGAGACCACAAGATGCCGTTGCGCGTCTTCAACATGAACAAGCCCGGCGCCCTGCTGAACATCGTGCATGGTGGCGCGGAAGGTACTCTGATCGAGGAAGTTCAAAAATGATCAACGAAATCAAGAAAGACGCTCAGGAACGCATGGGCAAGACCCTGGAATCGCTAGCGCACGCTTTCAGCCGGATTCGTACCGGTGCAGCCAACCCGCAGATCCTGGCTGGTGTCATGGTGCCTTACTATGGCGCTGATACCCCGATCAACCAGGTTGCCAACGTTACCGTCAAAGATGCCCGCACCCTTCAGGTTGTAGCCTTTGAGCGCAACATGCTGGCAGCCGTCGAGAAAGCGATTCTCAACTCTGGCCTGGGTTTCAACCCGACCAACCTGGGTGAGCTGCTGCTTATCTCGATGCCAGCGCTGACTGAAGAAACCCGCAAGGGCTTCACCAAGCAAGCGCGTGACGCTGCCGAAGACGCCCGTGTTGCGGTGCGCAACATCCGTCGCGACGCGTTGAGCCAACTGAAAGACCTGGTTAAAGAGAAAGAGATCAGCGAAGACGAAGAGCGTCGTGCAGCTGATGACGTGCAGAAGCTGACTGACAAGTTCGTAGCCGAAATCGAAGTCGCTGTGAAAGCCAAAGAAAAGGACCTGATGGCCGTTTAAGGGTCGGGACTTTTTTTAATGGAAAAGACCAAACAGGGTGTGTCCCCATCGGTGCCGCGCCATGTCGCGATCATCATGGATGGGAATAATCGCTGGGCGAAGAAGCGCCTGTTGCCTGGTGTTGCCGGGCACAAGGCAGGCGTCGACGCAGTGCGCGCGGTCATTGAAGTGTGCGCCGAGGCCAAGGTCGAGGTCTTGACCCTGTTCGCCTTCTCCAGCGAAAACTGGCAACGACCGGCCGAAGAGGTCGGTGCGTTGATGGAGCTGTTCTTCTCGGCCTTGCGCCGAGAAGCCAAGCGCCTCAACGACAACAACATCAGTTTGCGCATCATCGGTGATCGCTCGCGCTTTCACCCTGAGCTGCAGGCTGCCATGCGTGAGGCCGAAGCGCTGACCGCTGGTAGCAACCGCTTCATTTTGCAGATCGCCGCCAACTATGGTGGCCAGTGGGATATCGCCCAGGCCGCCCAGCGCCTGGCGCGTGAGGTTCAGGCCGGTCATTTGCGTGCCGATGACATCACCCCTGAGCTGCTTCAGACCTGCCTGGCTACAGGCGATCTGCCATTGCCCGATCTGTGCATCCGCACCGGTGGCGAGCACCGCATCAGCAATTTCCTGTTGTGGCAGCTGGCCTATGCCGAGCTGTACTTCTCCGACCTGTTCTGGCCGGACTTCAAACACGAGGCCATGCGCACTGCGCTGGCCGATTACGCTTCGCGCCAGCGCCGCTTCGGGAAAACCAGCGAGCAGGTCGAAGCTGGAGCCCGTGCTTAATGCTTAAACAACGCATCATCACTGCGCTGATCCTGCTGCCAATCGCCCTCGGGGGCTTCTTCCTGCTCGATGGTGGGGACTTTGCCCTGTTCATTGGCCTGGTCGTTACCCTGGGTGCCTGGGAGTGGGCACGCCTGGCAGGGCTGGTGGCACAAACCGTGCGTGTGGCCTACGCCGCCGTGGTAGCCGGGCTGCTGATGCTGCTCTACCTGATGCCGGACCTGGCACCCTGGGTGTTGGGCGCTGCAGTTTTGTGGTGGGGTGTGGCGACCTGGCTGGTACTGACCTACCCACGGACCAGCGAGTTGTGGTCCAGCGTCGCCTGCCGTTTGCTCATCGGTCTGCTGATCCTGCTGCCTGCCTGGCAAGGCCTGGTGCTGCTCAAGCATTGGCCATTGGGCAATTGGTTGATCATGGCCGTCATGGTCCTGGTTTGGGGGGCGGACATTGGAGCCTACTTCTCTGGCCGTGCTTTCGGTAAGCGCAAGTTGGCCCCACAGGTGAGCCCGGGCAAGAGCTGGGAGGGCGTGTACGGTGGCCTTGCGCTTAGTCTGGTCATTACCCTGGTGGTCGGCCTGAATCGTGACTGGAGTGTCGCGCAGTTGCTACTGGGCCTGCTGGGTGCCGCAGTTGTGGTATTGGTTTCGGTGGTGGGTGATCTGACCGAGAGTATGTTCAAGCGTCGTTCCGGGATCAAGGACAGCAGCAACCTGCTGCCAGGGCATGGTGGCGTGCTTGACCGTATCGACAGCCTGACCGCCGCCATTCCGCTGTTTGCTGTGCTGCTTTGGGCAGCCAACTGGGGCGTGATGTGAGCAGTGTGCAGCGTATTACCGTTCTCGGTGCGACCGGCTCCATTGGGCTGAGTACCCTGGATGTCATTGCTCGCCACCCCGAGCATTATCGAGTGTTTGCCCTGAGCGGCTATTCCCGTCTGGATGAGTTGCTGGCACTGTGCCTGCGTCATGCGCCAAAGTTCGCCGTGGTGCCGTCGGCACAGGCGGCCGAACAGTTGCGTGCAGGCCTGGCGGCAGCCGGCTCGGCAACCGAGGTGCTGGAAGGCGAGGCTGGTTTGTGTCAGGTCGCAGCCGCCTCCGAAGTCGACGCGGTGATGGCAGCGATTGTCGGCGCGGCAGGCTTGCGTCCTACCCTGGCCGCTGTCGAAGCCGGCAAGAAGGTCCTGCTGGCCAACAAAGAGGCGCTGGTTATGTCCGGCGCCCTGTTTATGCAGGCGGTGCAGCGCAGTGGCGCGGTATTGCTGCCAATCGACAGCGAGCACAATGCAATTTTTCAGTGCCTGCCGGGCGATTATGCTCGCGGCCTGTCGCAGGTAGGCGTACGGCGCATTCTGCTCACTGCATCCGGTGGGCCGTTTCGCGAAACGCCAGCAGCTGAACTGGCGCAAGTCAGCCCCGAGCAGGCGTGCGCTCACCCGAATTGGTCGATGGGTCGCAAAATCTCGGTCGATTCGGCGAGCATGATGAACAAAGGGCTTGAACTGATTGAGGCGTGCTGGTTATTCGATGCGCGCCCGAGTCAGGTCGAGGTGGTCGTGCATCCGCAGAGTGTGATTCACTCGCTGGTCGACTATGTCGATGGTTCGGTGTTGGCCCAGCTGGGCAATCCGGATATGCGCACGCCGATTGCCAACGCCCTGGCCTGGCCGAAGCGGATCGACTCCGGAGTGGCCCCGCTTGATTTGTTCGCCATTGCCCGCCTGGACTTCCAGGCGCCCGATGAACAACGTTTTCCATGCTTGCGCCTGGCGCGTCAGGCAGCCGAGGCGGGTAACAGTGCACCGGCGATGCTCAACGCTGCCAATGAAGTGGCAGTGGAGGCATTTCTGCAGCGGCGCATTCGCTTCCCGCAGATCGCGAGTATGATCGAACAAGTGCTCGACCAGGAACCGGTCGTAGCGGTGCAGACGCTCGACGCGGTATTTGCCGCTGATCAGCGGGCCCGGCAGTTGGCTGGGCAGTGGTTGAACCAGCACGGGTGCTGATGCAGGGCGTCTGGTTGGGCTGAACGTCATTCGGAGAAAGATATGAGTGCGCTCTACATGATTATCGGCACCCTGGTGGCATTGGGTGTGCTGGTCACCTTTCACGAATTCGGTCACTTCTGGGTGGCCAGGCGTTGTGGCGTCAAGGTTTTGCGTTTTTCCGTAGGTTTCGGTATGCCCCTGTTGCGCTGGCATGACCGCCACGGCACCGAGTTCGTGGTCGCGGCGATTCCGCTGGGTGGCTACGTAAAGATGCTCGACGAGCGTGAGGGCGAAGTTCCGCATGATCAGATCGAGCAGTCTTTCAATCGCAAGTCAGTACGCCAGCGCATTGCTATCGTGGCAGCCGGACCTATCGCCAACTTCCTCTTGGCCATTTTGTTTTTCTGGGTGTTGGCGATGCTCGGCACTCAGCAGGAGCGACCGGTCATTGGTGGCGTTGAGGCGGGTAGCATTGCTGAGACCGCTGGCCTGAAGGCTGGCCAGGAAATTGTTTCCATTGATGGCAAGGCGACCAATGGCTGGTCTGCTGTCAATTTGCAGTTGATTCGCCGTTTGGGCGAGAGCGGTCAATTGCACATCAATGTACGGGAAGAGGGCGCTACGGTAGATAGCGCTCATGTATTGACCCTCGACAACTGGCTCAAGGGGGCTGACGAACCCGATCCAATTCGTTCGTTGGGCCTGCGTCTGTGGCGGCCGGCGTTGCCACCGGTTCTGGCCGAGTTGGACCCTAAAGGGCCGGCCAAGGCTGCGGGCCTGCAACCCGGTGATCGCTTGTTGACGCTTGACGGCACTGCACTCAATGACTGGCAGCAGGTTGTCGATACCGTGCGCGGACGAGCAGGCAGCAAGGTCCTGCTACAAATCGAGCGCAACGGCGCGACGCTGGATGTTCCGGTTACGCTGGCCAGTCGTGGCGAGGGCAAGTCGGCGAGTGGTTACCTTGGGGCTGGCGTAAAGCCAGTGAAGTGGCCTGATGCCATGCTTCGCGAGGTCAGTTATGGGCCACTGGAGGCCGTGGGAGAGGGGCTTTCACGGACCTGGAACATGAGCATCCTTACCTTGGAATCGCTGAAGAAAATGCTGTTCGGCGAGCTCTCGGTAAAAAACTTGAGCGGACCGATAACCATTGCTAAAGTGGCGGGCGCTTCAGCCCAGTCAGGCGTTGGGGATTTCCTGAATTTCCTCGCCTACCTGAGCATTAGCCTGGGGGTTCTTAATTTGCTGCCCATTCCCGTACTGGATGGGGGGCATTTGCTGTTTTACCTGATCGAATGGGCGCGTGGTCGTCCGCTTTCGGATCGGGTGCAGGGTTGGGGGATTCAAATCGGTATCAGTTTGGTAGTCGGGGTGATGTTGCTTGCCCTGATCAACGATTTGGGTCGACTGTAAAGCTTCGCTCAATTGCGAACCTGTCGCGTCCCGCGACGGGTCGTTTATTGCCAGTTGGAATAAGAAAGGACTTCATGAAACGTCTGTTGCTAACTGCGGTTCTCGCCGTACTGATGATCGCTGAAGTTCACGCCGAGTCCTTCACCATCTCCGATATTCGTGTAAACGGTCTGCAGCGGGTATCCGCGGGCAGCGTTTTCGGTGCTCTGCCATTGAACGTCGGAGATGAAGCTGACGACCGTCGCCTGGTGGATTCCACCCGCGCGCTGTTCAAGACCGGCTTCTTTCAGGACATCCAACTGGGTCGTGACGGCAACGTCCTGATCATCACCGTGGTCGAGCGTCCTTCGGTCTCTAGTATCGAAATTGAAGGTAACAAGGCAATCAGCACTGAAGACCTGATGAAAGGTCTGAAGCAGTCTGGCCTGGCCGAAGGCGAGATCTTCCAGCGCGCTACCCTTGAGGGCGTACGTAACGAGCTGCAACGTCAATACGTTGCCCAAGGTCGTTACTCGGCTGAGGTAGAGACCGAAGTCGTGCCACAGCCGCGCAACCGTGTTGGCCTTAAGATCAAGATCAACGAAGGTACCGTTGCTGCCATCCAGCACATCAACGTGGTTGGTAACACTGTCTTCCCAGAAGAAGACCTTGTCGGACTGTTCGAGCTCAAGACCACCAACTGGCTGTCGTTCTTCAAAAACGATGACAAGTACGCCCGCGAAAAACTCTCCGGTGACCTGGAACGTCTGCGCTCCTACTACCTGGACCGCGGCTACATCAACATGGACATCGCTTCTACCCAGGTGTCGATCACCCCGGACAAAAAGCACGTCTACATCACTGTCAACGTCAACGAAGGCGAGAAGTACACCGTTCGTGACGTGAAACTGTCCGGTGATCTCAAAGTGCCGGAAGACCAGGTCAAGTCGTTGATGCTGGTGCAGCCAGGCCAGGTGTTCTCGCGTAAGGTGATGACCACCACTTCCGAACTGATCACCCGTCGTCTGGGTAACGAAGGCTATACCTTCGCCAACGTCAACGGCGTACCGCAGCCAAACGACCAGGACCATACCGTCGACATCACTTTCGTTGTCGATCCGGGTAAGCGTGCTTACGTCAACCGTATCAACTTCCGCGGCAACACCAAGTCTGAAGACGAAGTGCTGCGTCGCGAAATGCGCCAGATGGAAGGCGGCTGGGCGTCGACCTACCTGATCGACCAATCCAAGACTCGTCTGGAGCGTCTGGGCTTCTTCAAGGAAGCCAACGTCGAGACCCCGGCAGTTCCAGGTACCGACGACCAGATCGACGTCAACTACAGCGTTGAAGAACAAGCTTCCGGTTCGATCACCGCCAGTGTCGGTTTCGCCCAAAGCGCCGGTCTGATCCTCGGTGGTTCCATCAGCCAGAGCAACTTCCTGGGTACCGGTAACAAGGTTTCCCTCGGCCTGACCCGCAGTGAATACCAGAGCCGCTACAACTTCGGCTTCGTGGACCCCTACTGGACTGCCGATGGCGTCAGCCTGGGTTACAACGCCTTCTATCGCACCACTGACTACGACGACCTTGACGTAGACGTTGCCAGCTATGCGGTCGACAGCCTGGGTGCGGGCGTAAGCGTCGGCTACCCAATCAGCGAAACTTCGCGTCTGACCTTCGGCCTGACCGTACAGCAGGACGAGATCAAGACCGGTAAGTACACCGTCGACGAGATCTTCGACTTCGTTAACGAAGAAGGTGACAAGTACCTGAACTTCAAGGCGTCCGCCGGCTGGTCCGAGTCGACCCTGAACAAAGGTGTGCTGGCGACCCGTGGCCATTCTCAGAGCCTGGTGCTCGAGGCGACCACCCCAGGCAGCGACCTGTCGTTCTTCAAGCTCGACTACCGTGGCCAACTGTTCAAGCCAATCACCAACGACTACACCCTGCGCCTGCACACCGAGTTGGGCTATGGTGATGGTTTCGGTGGCACTTCGGGCCTGCCGTTCTACGAGAACTACTATGCCGGTGGTTTCAACTCGGTACGTGGCTTCAAGGACAGCAGCCTGGGTCCACGCAGTACCCCAAGTGACGGTCACAACCCGGGCACCATTGCCGACCCGGATCAGGATCCACTGCCGTTCGGTGGTAACGTTCTCGTACAGGGTGGTGTAGAACTGCTGTTCCCGCTGCCGTTCGTCAAGGACCAACGCTCGCTGCGCACCTCGGTATTCTGGGATGTGGGTAACGTGTTCGATACCAACTGCGGCTCCAAGCCTGATTGTGAGAAGGTCGGCCTGTCGGGTCTGGCCAGCTCCGTCGGCCTGGGCGTCACCTGGATTACCGCGCTCGGTCCGTTGAGCTTCAGCCTGGCAATGCCGGTCAAGAAGCCGGACGAAGCCGATACCCAGGTGTTCCAATTCTCTCTGGGCCAGACCTTCTAAGGTCTGCCCCTTGCTAACGACATCGGATTCTGTAGGAGTGCATCGTGCGTAAGTTGACCCAACTGGCAGTACTGGCTGCGACCCTGATCGCAACCCCGGCTTTCGCCGAAATGAAGGTTGCTGTCCTGAACTATCAAATGGCATTGCTGGAATCGGACGCGGCGAAGAAATACGCTGTCGATGCCGAGAAGAAATTCGGCCCGCAGCTGACCAAACTTAAAAACCTGGAAAGCAGCGCCAAGGGCATCGCCGACCGTATCCGTGCCGGTGGCGACAAGATGGCTCAACCAGAACGCGAGCGTCTGGAGCTTGAGTACAAGCAAAAGGCCCGTGACTTCCAGTTCCAGTCCAAGGAGCTGAACGAGTCCAAGGCTGTTGCCGACCGTGAAATGCTCAAGCAACTGAAGCCAAAACTCGATGGCGCTGTTGAAGAAGTGATCAAGAAGGGCGGATTCGACCTGGTGCTCGAGCGTGGCGCGGTGATTGATGTCAAACCTCAGTACGACATCACTCGCCAAGTCATCGAGCGCATGAATCAGTCCCGTTGAACATGACTGTGACCATGAAACTCGGTCAGTTGGCCGAGTTCCTCGGTGCCACTTGCAGTGGTCCCGAGGAGCTGGAAATCACTGGCCTGGCGACGCTTCAGGAAGCCGGGCCGGGACAGTTGAGCTTTCTTGCCAACCCGCAGTACCGCAAGTACCTCGCAGACAGCAAGGCGGCGGCGATTCTGCTCAAGGCAGCCGATGCCGAGGGTTTTGCCGGTAGCGCGCTCATTGTTCCAGATCCGTACCTCGCTTACGCGCGCATATCCCACCTGTTCGATCCAAAGCCCAAGGCTGTAGCGGGAATTCATCCCAGCGCCGTGGTTGCCGACGATGCGCAGGTCGATGCCAGTGCAAGTATTGGTGCTTGTGCGGTGATCGAAAGTGGCGCGCAAATCGGTCCGGGTGTGACGGTCGGTGCCCATTGCTTCATCGGTGCGCGGTGCGTGATCGGCGAAGGGGGCTGGCTGGCCCCGCGAGTGACCCTGTATCACGACGTACGCATCGGTAAGCGGGTTGTGATTCAGTCGGGAGCGGTTATCGGTGGCGAAGGCTTCGGCTTTGCCAACGAGAAAGGTGTCTGGCAGAAGATCGCTCAGATCGGTGGCGTCAGTATTGGCGATGATGTCGAGATCGGTGTGAACACCGCGGTCGACCGTGGCGCGCTGGCGGATACCCGCATCGGAAACGGGGTTAAGCTCGACAACCAGATCCAGATCGCCCATAACGTACAGATCGGTGATCACACGGCGATGGCGGCTTGCGTCGGCATTTCCGGTAGCACCAAGATTGGCAAGCACTGCACTATCGCCGGCGGCGTCGGCATGGTGGGACATATTGATGTCTGCGACGGTGTTTTCGTATCCGGCATGACCATGGTCACACGCTCTATCACCGAGCCTGGGGCCTATTCTTCTGGTACGGCGATGCAGCCGCTGGGCGAATGGCGCAAGAGCGCCGCACGTATTCGCCAGCTCGACGAAATGGCGAAACGTCTTCAACAGTTGGAAAAGCGTGTCGAGGTCGTGACCTCGGGCAGCCAGCCTTCATCAGAAGGCTGATACCATTTCCTGATCGAGAGTGAATAGCCGCAGGCTGACTCTTTGATTTTGCAAAAGGAGCACCTGGCAAAAGCAGGCGCTCCCTATCTTTACTACAGGCTTCCCCCCGAAATGATGGACATCAACGAGATTCGCGAATATTTGCCTCACCGTTACCCGTTCCTGCTGGTGGACCGGGTAGTGGAACTGGACGTAGAGGCTCAGCGCATTCGTGCCTACAAGAATGTCAGCATCAACGAACCTTTCTTCAATGGTCACTTTCCGGCGCACCCGATCATGCCGGGCGTGCTGATCATCGAAGCGATGGCCCAGGCAGCTGGTATCCTCGGCTTCAAGATGCTGGATGTTAAGCCTGCGGACGGTACGCTGTACTATTTCGTCGGTTCCGACAAGCTGCGGTTCCGTCAACCAGTACTGCCGGGCGATCAGTTGATCCTGGAAGCCAAGTTCATCAGCTGCAAACGTCAGATCTGGAAGTTTGAATGCCAGGCGTCGGTCGACGGCAAGCCTGTGTGCTCGGCCGAGATCATCTGTGCGGAACGCAAGCTATGAGTTTGATTGACCCTCGGGCAATCATCGATCCTTCGGCGAAGATCGCCGATGGCGTCGAGGTTGGCCCTTGGTCTATCGTCGGTGCTGGTGTAGAGATCGGGGAGGGGACCGTCATCGGTCCGCATGTAATCCTCAAGGGGCCCACGCGCATTGGTCGGCACAACCGCATCTACCAGTTCTCATCGGTAGGCGAAGACACTCCCGATCTCAAGTACAAGGGTGAAGCTACACGCCTGGTAATCGGTGATCATAATGTCATTCGTGAAGGCGTGACCATCCATCGTGGAACCGTGCAGGATCGTTCGGAAACCACCTTGGGTGATCACAATCTGATCATGGCCTACGCTCATATCGGCCATGACAGCGTCATCGGCAATCACTGCATCCTGGTCAACAATACGGCGTTGGCCGGGCATGTTCATGTCGATGACTGGGCGATTCTTTCCGGGTTTACCCTGGTGCATCAGTTTTGCCATATCGGCGCTCACAGCTTTTCCGGTATGGGCACCGCCATCGGCAAGGATGTACCGGCTTATGTCACCGTATTCGGCAACCCGGCCGAAGCACGCAGCATGAATTTCGAGGGTATGCGCCGTCGTGGATTCACTGAAGAAGCCATTCATGCCCTGCGCCGTGCCTACAAAGTTGTCTATCGTCAGGGACTGACGGTCGAGCAAGCGATTACCGAGCTGGCCGAGCCTGCATCTCAGTTCCCTGAAGTCGACGTTTTTCTCAAGTCGATCCAGAACTCTACCCGCGGCATCACGCGCTGATCATGGCCGAGTTATGTGTTGCGCTGGTGGCCGGCGAGGCCAGCGGCGATATTCTTGGCGCTGGTTTGATGCGCGCGCTCAAGTCCCGCCATCCTCAGGTACGTTTCATTGGTGTCGGCGGACCGCTGATGCAGGCCGAAGGGCTGGTGTCGTACTTCCCCATGGAGCGCTTGGCCGTCATGGGCCTGGTCGAGGTGCTGGGTCGCCTGCGTGAGCTGCTCAAGCGACGCAAGGTTTTGATCCAGACGCTGATCGAGGAACGCCCAGACGTGTTCATCGGTATCGACGCGCCAGATTTCACCCTCAACATCGAAATGAACCTGCGTAAGGCCGGGATCAAGACTGTGCATTATGTCAGCCCTTCGGTCTGGGCTTGGCGTCAGAAGCGTGTGCTGAAGATTCGTGAAGGCTGCGATCTGATGCTGACGTTGTTCCCCTTCGAGGCGAAGTTCTACGAAGAGAAGGGCGTGCCGGTGCGTTTTGTCGGTCATCCGTTGGCTGACAGCATCCCGTTGGAAGCTGATCGGCATGCTGCTCGTGAACAGCTGGGGCTTGGCGAAGGGCCGCTGGTCGCCCTCATGCCGGGAAGCCGTGGTGGTGAAGTGGGACGCCTCGGTGCCCTGTTCCTGGAAGCCGCCGAGCGCTTGCGTGAGCGTGTGCCGGGCGTGCGCTTCGTTTCGCCGTGTGCCAACGCCGAGCGCCGAGCGCAGTTGGAGCAGATGCTTGAAGGCCGTGACTTGCCGCTGACCCTGCTTGATGGTCAGTCCCACCAGGCTCTGGCCGCATGCGATGCGGTGTTGATCGCCTCCGGCACAGCAACCCTGGAAGCATTGTTGTTCAAGCGGCCGATGGTGGTCGCATATCGCCTCGCTCCGCTGACCTACTGGATTCTCAAACGACTGGTCAAAAGCCCTTACGTGTCGCTGCCCAACCTGCTAGCCCAGCGCATGCTGGTGCCTGAGTTGCTACAAGAAGCCGCTACTCCGGAAGCCCTGGCCCAGACGCTGGCGCCCTTGGTCGAAGGTGGCGCCCAGCAGACTGAAGGTTTTGACCAGATTCACCGTACCCTGCGCCGCGATGCCTCCAATCAGGCAGCTGAAGCAGTGCTGGCTCTGCTGGAAACTCGATAGATGCAAATAGGACTGGACTTCAACCTGGTCGAAGACCTGGTCGCTGGCGTCGACGAAGTCGGCCGTGGCCCTCTGTGTGGCGCGGTGGTGACGGCTGCGGTAATTCTTGATCCAGAGCGGCCTATTCTCGGCCTGAATGATTCGAAGAAGCTGACCGAAGCACGTCGTGAAAAGCTGTTCGATGAAATCTGCGAGAAAGCCCTGAGCTTCTGCATCGCCCGTGCTGAAGTCGAGGAAATCGACCAGTTGAACATCCTGCACGCCACCATGTTGGCTATGCAGCGTGCGGTCGAAGGCTTGAGTGTTACGCCGAAGTTGGCCTTGATCGACGGCAATCGCTGTCCCAAGCTGTCAGTGCCTGCAGCGCCGGTGGTCAAAGGTGATAGCCAGGTTCCGGCGATTGCTGCTGCGTCGATCCTGGCCAAGGTTACCCGTGACCGGGAAATGGCTGCTTTGGAGCTGATTTATCCAGGTTATGGCATCGGTGGTCACAAGGGCTACCCGACGCCGGTGCATCTTGAAGCGCTGGCGCGCCTTGGGCCGACGCCGATTCATCGGCGCTCCTTTGCCCCGGTGCGTGCGGCGTTCGAAGCGCGTGATGCACTTGCCAGCGGATTTGGAGAGGTGTGATCGGGTGAGGTAAATGTCAGCAGTCTGGTTCACTCTTCACAGGCTGCTGTTTTGATCAAGGCCCGGTACAATCCGGGCCTTGTTGTTTTGTGTTGCTATAGGATCATCATGTCGGCTTCTTTCGTTCATCTTCGCCTGCACACTGAATTCTCCCTGGTCGACGGCCTGGTGCGGATCAAGCCGCTGGCCAAGGCATTGGCGTCGATGAACATGCCGGCCGTAGCGGTTACCGACCAGAGCAACATGTGCTCGCTGGTCAAATTCTACAAAAACGCCATGGGCTCAGGCATCAAGCCGATTTGTGGGGCTGATCTGTGGTTGGCCAATAGCGATCCGGATGCCCCGCTGTCGCGAATCTGTTTTTTGGCCATGGATGCCCAGGGCTATCGCAATCTCACCGAGTTGATTTCCCGCGGTTGGGTCGAAGGCCAGCGCAACGGCCTGGTGATCATCGAGCGTGACTGGATCGCCCCTGCCAGTGAAGGCCTGATTGCCTTGTCGGCAGCCAGGGAGGGCGATATCGGCATGGCGTTGCTCAATGGCAACCCCGATGAAGCGCAGGCGCTGCTGCAAGACTGGATGGCGATGTTCCCGGACCGCTTCTACGTCGAAGTGCAGCGCACCAACCGCGCAGGTGACGAAGAATACCTGCATGCGGCTGTCGCCCTGGCCGACAAGCTGAATGCTCCGCTGGTTGCGACCAACGATGTGCGTTTTATCAAGCAGTCGGATTACGACGCCCATGAAACGCGCGTATGTATCGGCGAAGGCCGTGCCCTGGACGACCCGCGCCGTTCACGCAACTACAGCGACCAGCAATACCTGAAAAGCCCGGAAGAAATGGCCGAGCTGTTCAGCGACCTGCCCGATGCGTTGGCGAACACGGTAGAAATTGCCAAGCGCTGCAACATCCAAGTGCAACTGGGCAAGCATTTTCTACCTGATTTCCCCACCCCCAATGGCATGGGCATCGATGACTACCTTCGCCACGTTTCCCATGAGGGGCTGGAAGAGCGCCTGGCGGTGTTGTGGCCGAAAGAGACCACGCCCGATTACGAGGAAAAGCGCCAGGTCTACCTCGATCGCCTGAAATTCGAGCTGGATATCATCATCCAGATGGGGTTCCCCGGCTACTTCCTGATCGTTATGGACTTCATCAAATGGGCCAAGAACAACGGCGTGCCCGTGGGGCCTGGTCGCGGCTCGGGTGCAGGTTCGCTGGTCGCCTATGTACTGAAGATCACCGATCTCGATCCGCTCGCCTACGACCTGCTGTTCGAACGTTTCCTCAACCCGGAACGGGTATCGATGCCCGACTTCGACGTCGACTTCTGCATGGACGGCCGCGACCGGGTAATCGAGTACGTGGCCGATGCCTATGGTCGTAACGCGGTAAGTCAAATCATTACCTTCGGTACCATGGCTGCCAAGGCGGTGGTGCGCGATGTGGCGCGGGTGCAGGGCAAGTCCTATGGCTTGGCTGATCGCTTGTCGAAGATGATTCCTTTCGAAGTAGGCATGACGCTGGATAAAGCCTACGAGCAGGAAGAAGTGTTGCGCGACTTCCTCAAGACCGACGAGGACGCCAAGGAAATCTGGGACATGGCCCTCAAGCTTGAGGGTGTCTGCCGTGGTACCGGTAAGCACGCAGGTGGTGTGGTAATCGCACCGACCAAGCTTACCGACTTCTCGCCGATTGCCTGTGATGAAGAAGGCGGCGGCCTGGTCACCCAGTTCGACAAGGATGACGTTGAAGCCGCTGGTCTGGTGAAGTTCGACTTCCTCGGCCTGCGCACGCTGACGATCATCAAGTGGGCGATGGAGACCATCAACCGCGAGCAGGCCAAGCAGGGGCTGGAAGACCTGAACATCGATTTCATCCCGCTGGATGACAAGAAAACGTTCGACCTGTTGCAAAAGGCGGAAACCACTGCGGTGTTCCAGCTTGAGTCCAGGGGCATGAAGGAGCTGATCAAAAAGCTCAAACCCGACTGCCTGGAAGACCTTATTGCACTTGTGGCGCTGTTTCGTCCCGGCCCGCTGCAATCGGGGATGGTTGATGACTTCATCAACCGCAAGCACGGTCGCGCAGAGCTTGCGTATCCGCATTCCGACTATCAGTACGAAGGCCTCAAACCGGTACTGGCGCCCACATACGGCATCATCCTGTATCAAGAACAGGTGATGCAGATTGCCCAGGTCATGGCTGGTTACACCCTCGGTGGTGCGGACATGCTGCGTCGGGCCATGGGTAAGAAAAAACCCGAGGAAATGGCCAAGCAGCGTGGCGGTTTCATCGAAGGTTGTGCATCCAACAATATCGACCCAGATCTGGCGGGTAACATCTTCGATCTGGTGGAGAAGTTCGCGGGCTACGGCTTCAACAAATCTCACTCTGCAGCCTATGGCTTGGTGTCTTACCAGACCGCATGGTTGAAAACCCACTTCCCGGCACCGTTCATGGCAGCAGTGCTGTCGGCGGATATGCATAACACCGACAAGGTCGTTACGCTGATCGAGGAAGTTCGCAGCATGAAGCTGCGCCTGGATGCCCCGGATGTTAACTCTTCCGACTTCAAGTTCACGGTCAACGACGACGGCCGAATTGTCTACGGGCTCGGCGCAATCAAGGGCGTGGGCGAGGGGCCGGTAGAGGCTATCGTCGAAGCGCGGCGCAACGGGCCGTTCAAGGACCTGTTCGACTTTTGCGAGCGTGTCGATCTCAAACGCATCAACAAGCGCACGCTCGATGCCCTGGTGCGCAGCGGCGCCCTGGATCGCTTGGGGCCGTATTTCCATGATGAGCTCAAGGCTTACCAGGCGAACGTCGACCGCAATCGCGCGGTGTTGCTGGCGACCATGGAGGAAGCGATCAAGTCTGCCGAGCAGACTGCCCGTACCGCCGATAGCGGCCACGCCGACTTGTTCGGCGGGTTGTTTGTGGAAGAAGACGCGGATGTCTACGCCAAGCACCGCAATACACGGGAGTTGACCCTCAAGGAGCGCTTGCGAGGCGAGAAGGACACCCTGGGCCTGTACCTGACCGGGCACCCGATCGACGAATACGAAGGCGAGATCCGTCGGTTTGCCCGCCAGCGCATCATTGATCTGAAACCGGCCCGCGACACGCAGACGGTAGCCGGCATGATCATTGCGCTGCGGGTGATGAAGAATAAAAAGGGTGACAAGATGGGCTTTGTCACTCTTGATGACCGCTCCGGGCGGATCGAGGCCTCGTTGTTCGCCGATGCGTTCATGGCTGCCCAGCCCCTGTTGCAGACCGATGCGATGGTCGTCGTCGAAGGTGAAGTCAGCAATGATGACTTCTCCGGTGGTTTGCGCCTGCGGGTAAAACGGGTCATGAGCATGGAAGATGCGCGGACCAATTTGGCCGAGAGCCTGCGCCTGAAAGTGCACAGCGATGCCCTCAAGGGCGATCGTCTCACCTGGCTGGGCGAGCTGTTCAAGCGCCATCGTGGTGCCTGCCCGATTACCATGGAGTACACCGGTAGCGATGCCAAGGCGATGCTGCAGTTTGGAGAAGGCTGGCGGATCGACCCGGCAGATGGCCTGATTCAAGCCCTGCGTGACCAGTTCGGGCGTGAGAACGTCTTTTTGCAATATCGATGAATTTTTAATCTCGACCTGAATGCGCCTGATCCCTTAAGGTAGGGCGCCAAACGGATCAACCGGCCGGCCGCCTGGCCGTAGACCCAAGACGGATGCCTATGAACCCGAATTTTCTGGATTTCGAACAGCCGATTGCTGACCTGCAAGCCAAGATTGAAGAGCTGCGCTTGGTGGGTAATGACAACTCGCTGAACATCGGCGATGAAATCGCCCGTCTGCAAGACAAAAGCAGCACCCTGACCGAAAGCATCTTCGGCAACCTGACCAGTTGGCAGATTGCCCGCCTGGCGCGTCATCCTCGTCGTCCGTACACCCTGGACTACATCGATCACCTGTTCACCGAGTTCGACGAACTGCACGGCGATCGGCACTTCTCCGATGACGCAGCAATCGTTGGTGGTATTGCGCGCCTGGACGACAAGCCAGTCATGGTCATTGGTCATCAGAAAGGTCGTGAAGTGCGCGAAAAAGTTCGCCGCAACTTCGGCATGCCACGTCCAGAGGGCTACCGCAAAGCTTGTCGCCTGATGGAAATGGCCGAGCGTTTCAAGATGCCAATCCTGACCTTCATCGACACCCCAGGTGCTTATCCGGGTATCGACGCTGAAGAGCGCAACCAGAGCGAAGCAATTGCCTGGAACCTGCGCGTCATGGCTCGCCTGAAAACCCCGATCATCGCCACCGTTATTGGTGAGGGTGGTTCCGGCGGTGCGTTGGCCATCGGCGTATGCGATCAGTTGAACATGCTGCAGTATTCGACCTATTCGGTCATTTCGCCGGAAGGTTGCGCATCGATTCTGTGGAAAACCGCTGAGAAGGCGCCTGATGCCGCCGAGGCCATGGGGATTACTGCCGAGCGCCTCAAGGGCCTGGGTATTGTCGATAAAGTCATTGCCGAGCCTTTGGGCGGTGCCCATCGCGATCCGGCGAAGATGTCCGCGAGCATCCGTGGCGAACTGATCGAGCAGTTGGACATGCTCAAGAAGCTCGACAACGAGACATTGCTCAAGCGCCGTTATGATCGTCTGATGAGCTACGGGCTCTGATCTGAGCGTTTCGCGGGGCTCCATGGCCCCGCGATCACTGCCGAGCCTGCGCCGATGATTGATCTGAGCAGCAAGCTTTCTCCCTGGCTAAGTGCCCCTTCCTGGTGTGTCGCCTTCTCCGGCGGCCTGGACTCCACTGTCCTTTTGCATCTGTTGGCGAACCTGCCGCATAAGCCCGTCATTCGCGCCATCCATGTTCACCACGGCCTGCAGGCTGTCGCTGAGGCGTGGCCAAGCCATTGCCAGCAGCTGTGCGAAGGGCTGGGCGTTAACTTGCAGGTCATCCATGTCGAGGTGAGCGCCGGTGCCAGTCTTGAGCAGGCTGCCCGAGACGCCCGTTATGCCGCCTTCAACGCTGCGTTGCGGCCTGGAGAAGTGTTGCTGACCGGCCAGCACCGTGAAGATCAGGCGGAAACCCTGCTGTTTCGTTTGCTGCGCGGGGCGGGGGTGCGAGGCTTGGCGGCAATGCCGATTCAGCGCGCGCTGGGGCAAGGCGTGCTGCTGCGACCTTTTCTCGATGTCTCGCGAAAAGCACTGGAGGCCTACGCCCGAGAACATCAGCTGACATGGGTCGAGGATCCGAGTAACAGCGATACGCAGTACTCACGCAACTACCTGCGTCACGCAGTGTTCCCGACCTTGCGTCAACGTTGGCCGCAAGTTGCGCAGAACCTTGCACGTACAGCGGAGCATTTGAGCGAGGCCCAAGGCTTGCTCGACGAGTTGGCGCGACAGGATCTGGCACTTGCCTCGACGGCGAACGCCTATGACTGGCTCGGATTGGCGTCTCTGGATCTGCGCGTCATGCGCAGTTTGTCTCCCGCTCGTCAGCGTAATGCATTGCAATACTGGATGGCGCAGCGCACACGCCTGCCGGATGCAAGGCATTGGGCAGGCTGGGAGGCGCTACGTGATGCAGCAGGCGATGGCCGCCCGGTGTGGCGGCTCACCGACGGGGAACTGCACCGCAGCAATGAACGTGTCTGGTGGCTTTCTGGAGACTGGCTCAAAGCGCCGCAGGGGCCGCAGGTGTGGAGCGCTCCGAACGAAGCGCTGGTGTTGAGTGGAAATGGCCAGGTCAGCCTCAGCGGCACGTTGCCGCAGGGTGTATTGCACATTGCCTACCGCCAGGGCGGTGAGTCATTGCTTGTACACGGGCGAGGTCGACGTGATCTGAAACGCTTGCTCAACGAGCTGGAGGTGCCGGCTTTTGTTCGTTCGCGGTTGCCGCTGCTCTATTGTGACGACCAATTGGTGGCTGTCGCCAACCTGCCGGTCTTGAGTCGGCAGGGCGCCGATTTGAATTGGTGTCTACCGACGAGTGAGCAAGGTTTGAGATGAAAGGGACATTCCGGTAGACTACGCTCCCTTCTTGATACAACTTCTGTGGCTTCCCTCAGAACCGCAGTAATTGCCGATTACCAAGCAGTTTTTTGCTGGGCGATTCTAAAAATGTGTAGCGAGCTCCGTACCGGGTCTAAAGCCCCCGGTCTGTCCAGGCGCGGCAGTTTTTTAAGTGGCACTGTGATTGACGCAGGTGATCGGGGGCTTCGGCCTTCCTTCGCTTTCCCCGGCGGCACTGACCGCTTTAACGCAGACTTCTAGGGTTTTTCATGACGCGCTACATATTCGTCACGGGCGGTGTTGTTTCTTCATTGGGGAAAGGCATTGCCTCGGCTTCATTGGCGGCTATCCTGGAGGCGCGGGGGCTCAAGGTCACCATGCTCAAGCTGGATCCGTACATCAACGTCGACCCGGGCACCATGAGCCCGTTCCAGCACGGCGAAGTGTTCGTCACCCACGACGGTGCCGAAACCGACCTGGACCTGGGCCACTATGAGCGGTTCATCCGCACGACGATGACCCAGAACAACAACTTCACCACAGGCCGCGTCTACGAGCACGTGCTGCGCAAAGAGCGTCGTGGTGACTATCTGGGCGCCACCATCCAGGTGATCCCGCACATTACCGACGAAATCAAGCGCCGCATCATCAAGGGTGCTGGCGATGCCGACGTGGCAATGGTCGAAATCGGCGGTACCGTGGGCGACATCGAGTCGCAACCGTTCCTCGAAGCCATCCGTCAGTTGCGTTTCGAAGTAGGCGCCAAACGCGCAATGCTGATGCACCTGACACTGGTACCGTACATCGCCACTGCAGGTGAGACCAAAACCAAGCCTACCCAGCACTCGGTCAAGGAGCTGCGCTCCATTGGCCTGCAACCAGACGTGCTGGTTTGCCGTTCCGATCACCCGATCGACAGCTCGTCGCGTCGCAAGATCGCACAGTTCACCAACGTTGAAGAACGTGCGGTGATCGCGCTGGAAGACGCCGATACCATCTACAAAATCCCGGGCATCCTGCATTCTCAGGGCCTGGACGATTTCGTCGTCGAGCGTTTCGGCCTGCAGTGCGAAAGTGCAGACTTGTCCGAGTGGGACGCTGTAGTCGATGCCAAGCTCAATCCAGAGCACGAAGTCACCATCGCCATGGTCGGCAAGTACATGGAGCTGCTGGATGCCTACAAGTCGCTGATCGAAGCGATGAGTCACGCCGGTATCAGCAACCGTACCAAGGTCAACCTGCGCTACATCGATTCCGAAGACATCGAGAACCAGGGCACCAGCCTGCTTGAAGGCGCCGATGCCATCCTGGTACCAGGCGGCTTTGGCCTGCGTGGTGTCGAAGGCAAGATCACTGCCGTGCAGTACGCTCGCGAGAACAAGGTCCCTTATTTGGGGATCTGCCTCGGTATGCAGGTAGCTGTCATCGAGTTCGCCCGTAACGTAATGGGCTGGAAAGATGCCAACTCCACCGAGTTCGATCGCAACAGCGGTCACCCGGTCGTCGGTCTGATCACCGAGTGGGAAGATGCTACCGGCGCGGTCGAAACCCGTACCGAAGCCTCCGACCTGGGTGGCACCATGCGTCTGGGTGCCCAGGAATGCCAGCTGGAAAGCGGCTCCAAGGTTCATGACTGCTACGCCAAGGATGTGATTGTCGAACGTCATCGCCATCGTTACGAAGTGAACAACAAGTTGCTGCCGCAGTTGATTGACGCCGGCTTGAAAGTTTCCGGTCGCTCCGGTGACGGTGCACTGGTAGAAGTGGTCGAGTCCCAGGATCATCCTTGGTTCGTCGCTTGCCAGTTCCACCCTGAGTTCACCTCGACTCCGCGTGACGGGCACCCGCTGTTCAGCGGCTTCGTCAAAGCGGCATTGGCTCAAAAGAACAAGGCCTGATACATGACCCAGAAGATCATTCGCGTCGGTAACATCGAGATCGCCAACGACAAGCCGTTCGTCCTGTTCGGCGGCATGAACGTGCTGGAATCCCGTGACCTGGCCATGAAGGTCTGCGAAGAATACGTACGGGTTACCGAGAAACTGGGTATCCCTTATGTCTTCAAGGCCAGCTTCGACAAGGCCAACCGTTCGTCGATCAACTCCTACCGTGGCCCTGGCCTGGAAGAGGGGATGAAGATCTTCGAAGAGATCAAGCGCACCTTCAATGTTCCGATTATCACCGACGTTCACGAGCCGCATCAGGCGCAAGCCGTGGCGAACGTCTGTGACATCATTCAGCTGCCGGCTTTCCTGTCGCGCCAGACTGACCTGGTGGTGGCGATGGCCAAGACCGGCGCAGTGATCAACATCAAGAAGGCCCAGTTCCTCGCACCCCAGGAAATGAAACACATCCTGACCAAGTGCGAAGAGGCCGGAAACGATCAGTTGATTCTCTGTGAGCGTGGTTCGAGCTTCGGCTACAACAACCTTGTGGTAGACATGCTCGGCTTCGGTATCATGAAGCAGTTCCAATACCCGGTGTTCTTCGATGTGACCCATGCCCTGCAGATGCCGGGTGGTCGCTCCGATTCCGCTGGTGGTCGCCGTGCCCAGGTCACCGACCTGGCCAAGGCTGGCCTGAGCCAGGGTCTGGCCGGGCTTTTCCTCGAAGCCCACCCAGACCCGGACAACGCCAAGTGCGACGGTCCATGCGCCCTGCGCCTGGACAAACTGGAGCCATTCCTGGCCCAGCTCAAGCAACTGGACGATCTGGTGAAGAGTTTTCCGACGGTAGAAACCGCGTAATCCTCAATTCTCCGGTAAAGTACCGCTCGTTCAATCCCTGACCCACGGGTCAGGGGTGTGTCTTCGTCGGGCCTGCCCTTTTTCAACAGCCAGGCGAACGGCAAGGATTTTTCTCAGCTGCGTTGTTTTCGTCAATTCTGGAGTGCTTACAACAATGGCAAAAATCGTCGACATCAAAGGTCGTGAAGTTCTCGATTCGCGTGGCAACCCCACCGTAGAAGCGGACGTACTGCTCGACAACGGCATCATCGGCAGTGCTTGCGCGCCGTCCGGTGCTTCCACTGGCTCGCGCGAAGCGCTGGAGCTGCGTGATGGCGACAAAAGCCGTTACATGGGCAAGGGCGTGCTGAAGGCTGTTGCCAACATCAACGGTCCGATCCGCGACCTGCTGCTGGGCAAAGACCCGGTTGACCAGAAAGCCCTCGACCGCGCCATGATCGACCTGGACGGTACCGAGAACAAAGCCAATCTGGGCGCCAACGCCATTCTGGCTGTATCCCTGGCCGCTGCCAAAGCTGCTGCCCAGGATCAGGACCTGCCGTTGTACGCGCACATCGCCAACCTGAACGGCACCCCGGGCCAGTATTCGATGCCGGTTCCGATGATGAACATCATCAACGGTGGCGAGCACGCCGATAATAACGTCGATATTCAGGAGTTCATGGTTCAGCCGGTAGGCGCCAAGACTTTCTCTGACGCGCTGCGCATGGGCACCGAAATTTTCCATCACCTCAAAGCTGTGCTCAAGGCTCGCGGCCTGAACACTGCAGTGGGTGACGAAGGTGGTTTCGCACCGAACCTGGCTTCCAACGAAGACGCTCTGTCGGCTATCGCCGAAGCTGTGGCCAATGCTGGCTACAAGCTGGGCACCGATGTAACTTTGGCGTTGGACTGCGCTGCCAGCGAGTTCTTTGAAGATGGCAAGTACAACCTGTCCGGCGAAGGCAAGTCCTTCGACGCTGCTGGTTTTGCCGACTACCTCAAGGGTCTCAGTGAGCGCTTCCCGATCATCTCGATCGAAGATGGCCTGGACGAGTCCGACTGGGCTGGCTGGAAGATCCTCACCGACAAGATCGGCGACAAGGTGCAGTTGGTCGGTGACGACTTGTTCGTAACCAACACCAAGATCCTCAAGGAAGGCATCGACAAGAACATTGCCAACTCGATCCTGATCAAGTTCAACCAGATCGGTTCGCTGACCGAAACCCTTGAAGCCATTCAGATGGCCAAGGCTGCCGGTTACACTGCAGTGATCTCGCACCGTTCGGGCGAAACCGAAGACTCGACCATTGCCGACCTGGCCGTGGGTACCGCTGCCGGCCAGATCAAGACCGGTTCGCTGTGCCGTTCCGACCGCGTTTCCAAGTACAACCAGTTGCTGCGTATCGAAGAGCAACTGGGCAGCAAGGCTGTGTACCGTGGTCGTGCCGAGTTTCGCGGCTAAGCAAGAGATGGTAAAAAGACAGCAGCCAAGGTTAGCTGAGCAGCCATACTGACTGTTCAGCAACTTGTGCAGCAGGTCTGTGTACACAAAGCCTGGCTTCGGTCAGGCTTCGTGCCATCAGTGCCCTGTACAGGCGGCGGTCTTTTTCCACTGGATACCCTGATGCGCAGTCCTTATTGGTTGTTCCTCGTCCTGCTCCTACTGCTCGGTGGCCTGCAGTATCGCCTGTGGGTGGGCAATGGCAGCCTGGCCCATGTCACCGAACTCAAGCAGCAAATTGCGGAACAGCACGCCGAGAACGAGCGGCTGCTGGAACGTAATCGTGTGCTTGATGCTGAAGTACTGGAGTTGAAGAAAGGTATGGAAACCGTCGAAGAACGGGCTCGCCACGAACTGGGTATGGTCAAGGAGGGTGAAACCCTCTACCAGCTTGCCCAATGAACCAGACCTTGCCGGCCTTCTGGGCCGTGATTCCTGCTGCGGGCGTTGGTGCCCGCATGGCTGCCGACCGTCCCAAGCAGTACCTGCAATTGGGCGGGCAGACCATTCTCGAGCATAGCCTCGACTGTTTTCTCGACCATCCCTGCGTAAAAGGGGTGGTGGTCAGTGTTGCTGCTGACGACCCTTATTGGCCTAGCCTGCGTTGCGCCAGCGATCCGCGCATTCAGCGTGCCGCTGGAGGCTTGGAGCGCGCCGACTCGGTGCTCAATGCCTTGTTGCTGTTACACGCACAGGGTGCTGCCGACAGCGATTGGGTGTTGGTACACGATGCCGCTCGGCCGAACCTTGCGCGCAGCGACCTTGATCGGCTGCTGTTTGAACTTGCTGACGACCCGGTTGGCGGGCTGCTGGCGGTGCCCGCGCGCGATACGCTCAAGCGCGCCGATGGTAAGGGCCGGGTCAGTTCTACCATTGATCGCAGCGTTGTTTGGCAGGCGTACACCCCGCAGATGTTTCGTTTGGGCACTTTGCATCGGGCGCTGGCTGATAGCCTGGTGGCGGATGTGGCGATCACCGATGAGTCCTCGGCCATCGAATGGGCCGGACAGGCACCGCGCTTGATCGAAGGGCGCAGTGACAACATCAAGGTCACTCGACCGGAAGACCTGGAATGGTTGCGCCAGCGCTGGGCCAAACGCTGCTGAAAGCCCCCGTCTGTAGCGGCGGGCTTGCCTGCGATCGTAACTGCCCATAAGCGAAGTTTTCCCTGAATACGCGGGAGCTGCTTCAGCCCGCGCGATACTCGGGTAGACGCGCCAACCCCTCGCGTAAATAATCCACCAGCTTGCGTACTTTCGGTGACAGGTGCCGTTGCTGTGGATACAGCGCCCAGACCGCGGTGTTGGGTGGTTGCTGGGCCTCAAGCAGCGACACCAATGTGCCCGTCTTCAAGTGTTCCAATACGTAGTAATCCGGAAGCTGACACAACCCTATGCCTTGCAATGCAGCGTCCAGCACCGCCTGGCCGCTGTTGCAGCGCCAATTGCCCTGTACCCGCAGAGCATGCTCACGGCCGTCCTGTTGCAGGGTCCACACATCCGAGCTGCCGATCAGGCAATTATGCCGTGCCAACTCCGAAAGGCTGTGCGGACGCCCGTAACGCTCGAGGTAGGCAGGCGATGCGCACACATACATGCGTCGCGCAGCCAAGCGGCTGGCGACCAGGCGCGAGTCCTGCAAACGGCCCAGACGAATGGCCAGATCCATGCCTTCATGGACCAGGTCCAGGGTGCGGTTGCTCAGTTCGATATCGACTCGTAACTGTGGGTATAACGCCATGAATCGCGTTACCAACGGAACAATGAAGCGCTCGCCATAGGCCACCGCACAAGTCATGCGCAGCAACCCCTTGGGTTCACTGGTGAGGTCGCCGATGGCGCGCAGCGCTTCCTCACGGCCATCTTGCAGGCGCTGGCAGTGTTGAAGAAAGGTTTGTCCGGCCTCGCTCAAGGTCACTTTTCGTGTGCTGCGGTACAGCAAGCGAGTTTGCAGGCGATCTTCCAGTCGGGCGATCTGGCGGCTGATATGCGAGGACGAAACCCCCAAACGCTCGGCTGCTGCAGTGAACTGGCCTGACTCCGCCACCGCGACGAATTCATCGATCCCTTCCCAGCGACTGCTCATTGATTATCCCTGTATGGCAATAATGTTTTGTCTTTGCCCGGATTATTAAGCAAAACAGGATGAATTACACTTCGAGCTTGAACCAACCTCTTGCTGGAGAAGATTGATGATCAAGTCCCGTGCCGCTGTTGCCTTCGAGGCGAAGAAACCGCTGGAAATCGTCGAAGTCGATGTGGCAATGCCCCAGGCTGGCGAAGTGCTGCTTCGCGTTGTTGCCAGCGGTGTCTGCCATACCGATGCGTACACGCTGTCCGGTGCGGACCCTGAAGGTATCTTTCCATCGATTCTGGGTCATGAAGGCGGAGCTATCGTCGAGGCCGTGGGCGAGGGCGTCACTTCGGTAGCCGTGGGTGATCATGTTATCCCGCTGTATACACCCGAATGTGGCCAGTGCAAATTCTGCCGTTCCGGCAAGACCAACCTGTGCCAGGCCATCCGTGCGACCCAGGGCAAAGGCCTGATGCCAGATGGCACAACACGTTTTTCCTACAAAGGTCAGCAGTTGTTCCATTACATGGGTACTTCGACTTTTTCCGAGTACACCGTGCTGCCGGAAATTTCCGTGGCCAAGATCCAGAAAGAAGCGCCGCTGGAAAAAGTCTGCCTGCTCGGCTGCGGCGTCACTACTGGCATCGGCGCAGTGCTCAACACCGCCAAGGTAAAGCCGGGTGACACCGTGGCTGTATTCGGTCTTGGCGGTATTGGTCTCTCGGCGATCATTGGTGCAGTCAAAGCCAAGGCTTCTCGGATCATTGCCGTAGACATCAACCCGAGCAAATTTGAAATCGCCCGGCAGTTGGGTGCCACCGATTGCGTCAACCCAAAGGACTACGATCGTCCGATCCAGGAGGTAATTGTCGACCTCACCGATGGCGGCGTGGACTTCTCGTTCGAATGCGTCGGCAACGTGCAACTGATGCGCGCAGCGCTGGAATGCTGCCACAAGGGTTGGGGTGAATCGGTGATCATTGGCGTTGCCGGTGCCGGCCAGGAGATCTCGACGCGTCCGTTCCAACTGGTTACGGGTCGGGTATGGCGCGGTTCGGCCTTCGGTGGCGTGCGTGGCCGCAGCGAGTTGCCAAGCTACGTTGAAATGTCGGAAAAAGGTGAGATTCCGCTGGATACGTTCATTACCCATACCATGGGTCTGGAAGATATCAACAAGGCTTTCGACCTGATGCATGAAGGCAAGAGCATTCGCAGCGTCATTCATTTCTGAGGTTAGCCATGAGCCTGGAAAACATTTCCTG
Source organism: Pseudomonas sp. DG56-2 (assembly GCF_004803755.1). Taxonomy (NCBI): domain Bacteria; kingdom Pseudomonadati; phylum Pseudomonadota; class Gammaproteobacteria; order Pseudomonadales; family Pseudomonadaceae; genus Pseudomonas; species Pseudomonas sp. DG56-2. The sequence continues at coordinate 4,530,184 of NZ_CP032311.1, read as the reverse complement.
CCAGAAAAGCTTTGGTGGCTGGCACAAGCGCTACCGCCACCGGTCCGAAGTGCTGGGTTGCGACATGGTGTTTGCCGTTTACCTACCACCTCAGGCAGAGCATGGCGGCAAGCTGCCCGTGCTGTATTGGCTTAGCGGCCTGACCTGCACGGACGAAAACTTCATGCAGAAGGCTGGGGCACAGAAGCTTGCCGCCGAGTTGGGGTTGATCATCGTTGCGCCTGACACCAGCCCTCGTGGGCCGCAAGTGCCGACAGATCCGGAGGGTGCCTGGGACTTTGGCCTGGGGGCCGGTTTCTACCTCAATGCCAGCGAGCAGCCCTGGGCGCAGAACTATCGCATGCACGACTATGTTGTGCAGGAACTGCCAAAATTGGTCGAGGCGCATTTTCCAGCCTCCGATCTGCGCGGGATCAGTGGGCATTCGATGGGTGGGCACGGAGCGTTGGTCTGTGCGCTGCGCAATCCTGGGCGTTATCGCTCTGTGTCGGCGTTCTCACCGATCAGTAATCCAATGGATTGCCCATGGGGACAGAAGGCATTTTCGCGCTTCCTGGGCGAAGATCGGGCGCGCTGGCGCGAGTGGGATGCCAGTGTGTTGATAGCCGAGGCTCAACAGCGTTTACCGCTGCTGGTGGACCAGGGGGATCGTGACGACTTTCTTGAAAACCAGCTCAAGCCACAGGCATTGATCCAGGCCGCGCAAGCGGCAGGCCATCCACTGGATCTGCGCATGCAGCCAGGCTATGACCATAGTTACTACTTCATCGCCAGCTTTATCGATGAGCATTTGCGCCATCATGGAGTGGCACTGGGTTTGTTGTAGGCACCGTCTTACAAATCAGCCTAATGCCCGGCAAAGCAGGTAGAATCACGCCCTGACTCAATCAGGGCGTTTTTTTATGCGTATTGGCCACGGCTACGATGTGCACCGCTTCGCGGAAGGCGATTTCATCACCTTGGGTGGGGTGCGCATTGCGCACAAGTTCGGGCTGCTGGCCCATTCCGATGGCGACGTGGTGTTGCACGCCCTGAGCGATGCCTTGCTTGGGGCTGCGGCGCTGGGTGACATCGGTAAGCACTTTCCCGATACCGACCCTCAGTTCAAAGGCGCCGACAGTCGTGTATTGCTGCGCCATGTGCTCAATATCGTTCAGGCCAAAGGCTGGAAGGTTGGCAATGTCGACGCCACTATTGTCGCCCAGGCACCCAAAATGGCGCCGCACATCGACACCATGCGTGAACTGATTGCTCTGGACCTGCAGGTCGAGCTCGATCAGGTCAACGTCAAGGCCACCACTACCGAGAAGCTTGGCTTCACCGGTCGCGAGGAGGGCATTGCCGTACACGCTGTCGCCTTGTTGCTGCCCGCATGAATGAACTGCAACTGTTAGGCCCGCGCGCGTCGGGCCCGGTACTCGGCAACGCTATTCTCAAAGCCACCGCGGAAGACTTTCAGGTCGATGAGGTGCTGGACATCCCGCTGTCCGGTAACGGTGAACACCTGTGGTTGTGGGTCGAGAAGCGCAATCTAAACACTGAGGAGGCCGCGCGCCGTTTGGCCCGGGCCGCCGGTGTACCGCTGCGCAATATCAGCTACGCCGGTCTGAAGGATCGCCAGGCACTGACCCGTCAATGGTTCAGTCTGCACCTGCCAGGCAAGGCCGACCCGGATCTTGGCGCGGCCGAAAACGAGACCCTGGGCATCCTCAAACGCACCCGGCACTCACGCAAGCTGCAGCGTGGCGCGCATTCAGCCAACGGCTTCACCTTGCGCCTGACGGGTCTGAACGCCGATCACCCAGCCCTGGATGCACGCCTGGAGCAATTGCGCAGTCAGGGCGTCCCCAACTATTTCGGTATCCAGCGTTTTGGTCACGAAGGCGGCAACATTCATGACGCCCGTGACTGGGCTGGGCGCCAGGCTTTGCCAGAACAGCGCAACGTGCGTTCGCGACTGCTTTCCAGCGCGCGCAGCTACCTGTTCAATCAGGTGTTGGCGCAACGGGTGGCCGACGGAAGTTGGCAGCACGCTCAGATCGGTGATCTTCTGGCCTTTACTGACAGTCGCAGTTTTTTCCCGGCGGGCGAGGCGGAGTGTTCCGATCCGCGTCTGGCAATTCTTGACGTGCATCCCACCGGTCCGATGTGGGGCGAGGGGCTGCCAGCTACCAGTGGCGCCCCTGGCGAACTGGAACAACGTCTCGGCGAACAGCACGCTTCGCTGTGCCAATGGCTGGCGCGGGCGGGCATGGCTCAAGAACGTCGTATCCTGCGACTGCCCATTGGCGGTCTGACGTGGCATTATCCCGAGCCTGATGTTCTGCAACTGGAATTCGTCCTGCCGGCCGGATGCTTTGCCACCGTAGTGGTGCGCGAGCTTGTTGAGCTGGTGTCGGTAGGGCAGACGGACAGCTAATGCATATTCTGATTTCGAACGACGACGGGGTTACCGCACCGGGGCTCGCCGCGCTGCACGCTGCGCTGGCCGATTATGCCGAATGTGTGGTCATAGCTCCCGACCAAGACAAAAGCGGCGCCAGCAGCTCGCTGACGCTCGACCGTCCACTGTGCCCGCAGACTTTGCCCAACGGCTATATCAGTCTCAATGGCACGCCTACCGACTGTGTGCACCTGGGGCTCAACGGCTTGCTCGAGCAAACGCCGGACATGGTGGTGTCGGGGATCAACCTAGGCGCCAACCTGGGTGATGACGTATTGTATTCCGGGACTGTCGCGGCAGCGCTGGAGGGGCGTTTCCTGGGCGGGACGTCTTTCGCGTTCTCGCTGCTGTCGCGCCTTCCAGACAATCTGCCGACTGCTGCCTATTTTGCCCGTAAGTTGGTTGAGGCGCACAAGAGCCTGGAATTGCCGCCGCGAACAGTGCTCAATGTAAACATTCCCAACCTGCCGCTGGAGCATATCCGTGGCATCCAGTTGACGCGCCTGGGGCACCGTGCCCGCGCTGCGGCACCTACCAAGGTGGTCAACCCAAGGGGCAAGGAAGGTTACTGGATCGCGGTGGCGGGTGACGCTGAAGATGGCGGCCCGGGCACCGATTTTCATGCGGTGATGCAGGGTTTCGTCTCGATCACACCATTGCAGCTAGACCGCACTTTCAACGATGCATTCGAGCGTCTGGATGGTTGGCTGGAGGGGCTGCTCTGATGCGCGAACAGGAGGATCTGATGCGCCATGGTATCGGTTTTACCTCTGAGCGAACTCGTGAACGTCTGATCAAGCGCCTGATGGAAGAAGGGGTGTCCAACCCCAAGGTGCTCGACGTATTACGGCGTACGCCACGTCACTTGTTTGTCGACGAGGCCCTGGCTCATCGCGCCTATGAAGACACTGCGCTGCCAATCGGCAACAATCAGACGATCTCCCAGCCGTTCATGGTTGCGCACATGAGTGAACTGTTGCTCGAAGCAGGTCCTCTGGACAAGGTGCTGGAGATCGGCACCGGTTCTGGCTATCAGACTGCAATCCTCGCCCAGTTGGTCGAACGGGTTTTTTCGGTTGAACGCATCAAAGTGCTTCAGGATCGCGCCAAGGAGCGACTGACCGAGCTGAACTTGCGCAATGTGGTGTTCCGCTGGGGGGATGGTTGTGAAGGCTGGCCGGCGCTCGCACCGTACAACGGCATCATCGTTACCGCCGTTGCTCCGGAAGTTCCGCAAGCCTTGCTTGACCAGTTGGCACCTGGTGGACGCATGGTCATCCCCGTAGGGCCAACGGGTGAAACCCAGCAGTTGATGCTGATCGTGCGCGAAGAGCATGGTTTTTCGCGACGAGTATTGGGCGCCGTGCGCTTCGTCCCCCTGCTGACCGGGCCGTTGGCCTGATCAGCTTTTTTTCGTAGCGGGCGAATTACTCCGGTATTGCTCTGTCTATCTGCCTGGCTGCCCCTAATCTGTCAGGGTTCACATTTGCGAAGACCCGGTGTCCGCAAGGTGCATGTGCTCGGTTATAATTGAAACACTATTGCATTTTCACAGCGTTCACCAAGAGAGGGAGCGGCGGGTGGGTCACACAATCATTCAGCAGCGCAGGGGATTTTCGAGCTTCAAGCTTCTGGTGATTGCACTTGCCGTGGGTTCACTATTGTCCGGCTGCTCCAGCACCTCCTCCAACAGTGCCCGAGTGGTAGACCGCAATGCACCGGCGGTAGCCAAGCGCCCAGCCACTACTAGTGGTCAGTATGTGGTGCGCCCCGGCGATACCTTGTTCTCTATCGCCTTTCGTTACGGTTGGGATTACAAGGACCTGGCTGCGCGTAACGGTATTGCGCCGCCCTATACCATCCGCCCCGGACAGGCTATTCGATTTGATAACCGTACGGGGGGCGCTGTTGCAGGTGCAACCAAGGTCGTTACTTCCTCCTCCTCTTCTTCAAGCAAAACCACCGTCACCACCCGCCCGGCAGGTACGCCTGCGAAGCCGCCGACAACGGCGCCAACCACTCCAGCGCCAGTGGTGAGCGCCACTACGGCGGCCCCGGTGCAGGTGCCTGCAACGGAGCGTGTAGTGGGCGGCTGGGCCTGGCCGGCTAGCGGTGTGTTGATTGGAAAATTTGCTTCAAACGGTAGTTTGAATAAAGGCATTGATATCGCCGGTGATTTGGGACAGCCTGTTTTTGCTGCGTCTGATGGTTCAGTTGTCTACGCCGGGAGTGGCTTGCGGGGCTACGGCGAGTTGGTAATCATCAAACACAGCGATACCTACGTCAGTGCCTACGGTCACAACCGCAGGCTTTTGGTTCGGGAGGGTCAGCAGGTCAAAGTAGGGCAGACAATTGCCGAAATGGGTTCCACGGGCACAGACCGGGTGAAGCTGCATTTTGAGATTCGCCGCCAGGGCAAACCTGTTGATCCGCTGCAGTTCCTGCCGCGTCGTTGATTGCTAGAACCCGGCCTGTTCCTCGCGTAGAGGGGACAGGCTCCAGCGCTGCCAAGGATATCGGCGTCGCTTGAGTCTGAGTTCGAACTCAGCAAAGGACTATAACAATGGCTCTCAGTAAAGAAGTGCCGGAGTTTGACATCGACGATGAAGTTCTCCTGATGGAGACCGGCATTGTTTTGGAAACGGATGCGGTGTCAGACGAACCTGCTGTATCTACGGTTCGGACCAAGGCTAAACAAGGCTCCTCACTCAAGCAGCACAAGTATATCGACTATACGCGCGCGCTTGATGCAACCCAGTTGTACCTCAATGAAATCGGCTTTTCGCCTTTACTCTCACCCGAGGAAGAGGTTCATTTTGCGCGCCTGTCGCAAAGTGGCGATCCGGCCGGGCGCAAGCGCATGATTGAGAGCAACCTGCGTCTGGTGGTGAAAATCGCCCGACGCTATGTCAATCGTGGGCTGTCGTTGCTGGACCTGATCGAGGAAGGCAACCTGGGGTTGATTCGTGCAGTCGAGAAATTCGACCCTGAACGTGGTTTCCGTTTCTCTACCTATGCTACCTGGTGGATTCGGCAAACTATCGAACGGGCAATCATGAACCAGACCCGTACGATTCGCTTGCCCATTCATGTGGTCAAGGAGCTTAACGTTTACCTGCGCGCTGCTCGCGAACTGACCCAGAAGCTCGATCACGAACCGTCCCCGGAAGAGATCGCCAGCCTCCTGGAAAAACCAGTTGGTGAAGTTAAACGCATGCTCGGGCTCAACGAGCGGGTATCGTCAGTGGATGTGTCCCTGGGGCCAGACTCTGACAAGACCTTGCTTGATACCCTGACCGATGACCGCCCCACTGACCCTTGTGAGTTGCTCCAGGATGACGACCTGTCCCAGAGCATCGATCAATGGTTGAGTGAACTGACCGACAAGCAGCGGGAAGTGGTGATTCGTCGTTTTGGCCTGCGGGGGCATGAAAGCAGTACCCTGGAGGATGTTGGACTGGAGATAGGCTTGACCCGTGAACGGGTTCGCCAGATCCAGGTAGAGGGGCTCAAGCGCCTGCGTGAGATCCTTGAGAAGAATGGCTTGTCCAGTGAGTCGCTGTTCCAGTAAGCATTGCTTGCAGCAAAGAACGCCTCGACATGATCGAGGCGTTTTTGTTTGTAGCGTTGCCCTGGTTGTTGCTAATGCTTGTGCCGCAGCGTAAAGCGTCTAAGGGTAAATGTTTCCTTTCAATACCAGTGAAACATTTGGACTCGACGGATGATGCCTTCCAAGGGTGTCTGAGTGCGTTTCCGTGTAGGCGTTTGCTTACGTGCGGTGTAAGCCATCAGTAAGAATTCAAGTAAATTTATGCCGATTATTTCGTGATCGTTTTTGTAAGTTATTGAAAAATAAAATTATTCTTTTTTATTTCAGCAATGTTTCTGCAGCTTTTTGAGAGCTTTAACCAGTTGCTGTAAATATTGCGCACGCTAGTATCTGAACTGTGTCTACGGACTGACACAGGCTTTCAAGGATGACGGCCAAGGACATCGCAGGACGCGATTCATCAGGACGATGACAGGGAATAAAGGGACTACGGAAAAAATGTGGGCGGGTCAAACCGCCCCTTTTTTTGCCCGCGATAAACATGAAAAAAGGCCCTTGAAGGGCCTTTTTTTGATCCGGAGCGCTTAGCGCTCCAGGTCTGCGATCTTGCCTGGCTTGCCATCCCACTCTTCAGCGTCTGGCAGGGGATCCTTACGCTCGGTGATGTTTGGCCAGATTTCTGCCAGCTCGGCATTGATCTCGATAAAGTTCTCCATGCCGCTTGGCACTTCGTCTTCCGAGAAAATGGCTTGGGCAGGGCATTCAGGCTCACAAAGTGCACAGTCGATGCACTCATCCGGGTGAATGACCAGGAAGTTCGGGCCTTCGTAAAAGCAGTCCACCGGACAGACTTCTACGCAGTCGGTGTACTTGCACTTGATGCAGTTGTCGGTGACGACGAAGGTCATTTCTAATTCTCTCCTCAGGCGACGGCAGCGATACCCTTCCAGACAGGGTCGCTCGGTTTGATCATCTGGCTGCAGGCCAGGCTAGTAACCTGCAGCACCGTCAAACCGCGCGGGATTCTATCAGCTTGTGCGGGCTCGCGTTATAACAGAGTCTTTAGTGTATAGAGCATTTCGATAGCTTGACGCGGCGTCATGTTGTCCAGGTCGAGCTTCCCGAGCTTCTCAATGGCCGGGTGAGGCAGGCTGGCAAACAAGTCGCTCTGGTGCGGAACATCAGGCGCACCTTTGGGCACAACGGGCATTTCATGGGGCAAACTGGCGGTTTCCAGCCTGCCCAGGTGTTCGCGTGCACGCTGGATTACCGGCGTTGGAACGCCGGCCAGCTGGGCCACGGCCAGACCGTAGCTCTGACTGGCAGGCCCCGGCAGCACATGGTGAAGAAAGACAATACGTTCGTTGTGCTCGGTTGCATTCAGGTGGACGTTGGCAACCAGTGGCTGGTTTTCCGGCAACACCGTAAGTTCGAAGTAGTGCGTGGCAAACAACGTATAGGCACGTAGCTGGGCCAGGCGCTCGGCCGCTGCCCAAGCCAGCGACAGGCCGTCGAAGGTGCTCGTCCCACGACCCACTTCGTCCATCAGCACCAAGCTGCGGTCGGTAGCGTTATGCAGGATGTTGGCGGTTTCACTCATCTCGACCATGAAGGTCGAACGCCCGCCGGCCAGGTCATCGCTGGAGCCGATACGGGTGAAAATCCGATCTACCAGTGACAGCTCGCAACTGGCGGCGGGTACAAAGCTGCCGATATGCGCCATCAGCACGATCAAGGCGGTCTGACGCATGTAAGTGGATTTACCACCCATGTTCGGGCCGGTGATCACCAGCATGCGGGTGTTGTCATCCAGGTTCAGGTCGTTGGCCACGAAAGGTGTGGTCAGTACCTGTTCGACGACTGGATGGCGACCCTGGTTGATGCGCATGCATGGTTCATCAACAAAGTTCGGGCAATTCAAGTCGAGATTCAGCGCGCGTTCGGCAAGATTGCTCAACACATCCAGTTCGGCCAAGGCCGCAGACGTGTCTTGCAGCGGCGCCAGATGGTCGATCAGGGTTTCGAGCAGGGCGTCGTAGAGCATCTTCTCGCGTGCAAGGGCGCGGCTCTTGGCCGACAGTGCCTTGTCTTCGAAGACTTTCAACTCAGGGGTGATAAAGCGCTCTGCGCCCTTGAGTGTCTGGCGACGGATATAGTCGGCGGGTGCCTGTTCGGCTTGTTTGCTCGGCAATTCGATGAAGTAGCCGTGCACACGGTTGTAGCCGACTTTCAGGTTGGCAAGGCCGGTGCGCGCTTTTTCCCGGGCTTCCAGATCGATGAGGAACTGGCCGGCGTTCTCGCTCATCGACAGCAGTTCGTCCAGCTCGCTGTCGTAACCGGTTTTCAGCACTCCGCCGTCACGAATGACAGCAGGTGGGTTGTCGATGATGGCTTTTTCCAGCAGGTCAGCCAATTCCGGGTAAGTCCCCGCAATGACCGCCAGGCGTGCCAGGTGAGGGGCTTCAAGCTCTGCCATGGCATTTTGCAGTTCCGGCAGGGCGCCGAGGGCATCGCGCAGTCGCGCCAGGTCGCGGGGACGGGCGTTACGCAAACCAATTCGGGCGAGAATCCGCTCTAGGTCGCCGATTTCCTTGAGCTGGGGCTGCAGCTTCTCGAAGCGGTAGCTATCGAGCAAGCAGCGAATCGAGCCCTGGCGCGCTTGCAGCACTTTCAGGTCGCGAAGCGGCCGGTTTAGCCAGCGCGTCAGAAGGCGGCTGCCCATGGCGGTCTGACAGCGGTCGATGACCGACTGCAAGGTGTTGTCGCGGCCACCGGCCAGGTTTACATCCAGCTCGAGGTTGCGGCGGCTGGCGCCGTCGAGCACCACGGTGTCGTCCAGGCGTTCATGCTTGAGACTGCGCAGATGCGGCAGGGCGGTACGCTGGGTTTCCTTGGCGTAGCCCAACAAGCAGCCGGCGGCGCCGATGGCCAGGGTAAGCTTCTCGCAGCCAAAGCCTTTGAGGTCCTGGGTTGCGAACTGCTGGCACAGGCTCTTGCGTGCCGAGTCGCGATCAAAATCCCAAGGCGCACGGCGACGCGCGCCACGACGCTTTTCCGCCGGCAGGCCTTGCGGCCAGTCATCGGGAATCAGCAGCTCGACCGGATTGATACGTTCAAGCTCGGCCAGGAGGTTTTCCCAACCCTTGATTTCGACCACGGTGAAGTTGCCACTGGTGATATCCAGCACTGCCAGGCCGAACAGGCGCTCGTCCCCCAGCACCGCAGCAATCAGGTTGTCGCGACGCTCATCGAGCAGCGCTTCGTCACTGACCGTACCTGGCGTGATGATTCGCACAACCTGCCGTTCTACCGGCCCTTTGCTGGTGGCCGGATCGCCAACCTGCTCGCAGATCACCACCGACTCGCCCAACTTCACCAGCTTGGCCAAATACCCCTCGGCCGCGTGGAAGGGGATACCACACATGGGAATCGACTGGCCCGCCGATTGCCCGCGAGCAGTCAGGGTTATGTCCAGGAGTTTTGCGGCCTTCTTCGCATCTTCATAGAAGATTTCGTAGAAGTCGCCCATGCGGTAGAACATCAGTTGGTCTGGGTGCTGATTTTTCAGCTTCCAGTACTGCTGCATCATCGGGGTGTGCGCGGAAAGATCACTCATTACAGAAACATGGCTCGCAGTGTCGTTTAGACCTAAGGCAAGCGGACAATGTTACAGGGATTTTGCCGCGGATGCCGAGCCATCCTGCGCGCCGCGACCATTTGTCCATGCATTTTCGTGCCTCTCCTGCGCGCCTGGTGCTGCTCTGAAGATGTATGCCGCACAGGGCTGGTGTAGGGTAGGCAGCAGTCTTTCAAGGAGCTTGTCATGGATACGATCACTGCGCTTTCTGCCCGTTTGGGTGAGCACTTGCGGCGTTTCAATGCCCAGGTGACCACCGCCGAATCCTGTACCGGGGGTGGCATCGCCGAAGCGATTACGCGGATCCCGGGCAGTTCCGCCTGGTTCGAAGCCGGCTATGTAACGTATTCCAACCGCCAGAAGACTCGACAGTTGTCAGTGCCTGAAATTCTTTTTGCTCAAGTTGGCGCCGTTAGCCAAGAAGTGGTCGAAGCCATGGTCCGTGGCGCCCGGGCCGCCAGTGGCGCACGCTTTGCCGTGGCGGTCAGTGGTGTGGCCGGGCCAGACGGTGGTTCGCCGGCAAAGCCGGTAGGTACCGTGTGGCTGGCCTGGGCCGATGGCGAGCGCGTGAGCAGTGAGCGCCGGCACTTCGATGGCGACCGCGACGAGGTACGCCGACAAACGGTAATCGCCGCGCTAGAGGGCTTGTTACAGCTTGGTGCAGAGTAAATCGCACTTCGGGGGTAGGCGGGAAGAAAACCCTGTGGAATAATACTGGCTACTTATACAGGTGTTCAGGCCGTCAGGCCCTATCGATTACGTGAGGACTTCAATGGACGACAACAAGAAGCGCGCCTTGGCTGCGGCCCTGGGGCAAATCGAGCGTCAATTCGGTAAAGGCGCGGTCATGCGCATGGGCGACCACGAGCGCCAAGCTATTCCGGCCATTTCCACCGGCTCCCTGGGCCTGGATATTGCCCTGGGCATTGGCGGTCTGCCAAAAGGTCGTATCGTCGAAATCTACGGTCCTGAGTCGTCGGGTAAAACCACGCTGACCCTGTCGGTTATCGCCCAGGCCCAAAAAATGGGGGCTACCTGTGCGTTCGTCGACGCCGAACACGCGCTCGACCCTGAGTACGCAGGCAAGCTGGGTGTCAATGTTGACGACCTGTTGGTCTCGCAGCCAGACACTGGCGAACAAGCCCTGGAAATCACCGACATGCTGGTGCGCTCCAACGCTGTCGACGTGATCATTGTCGACTCCGTAGCTGCGCTGGTACCCAAAGCTGAAATTGAAGGCGAAATGGGTGACATGCATGTGGGCCTGCAAGCTCGCTTGATGTCCCAGGCGCTGCGTAAAATCACCGGTAACATCAAGAACGCCAACTGCCTGGTTATCTTCATCAACCAGATTCGTATGAAAATCGGCGTGATGTTCGGCAGCCCGGAAACCACCACCGGTGGTAACGCGCTGAAGTTCTACGCTTCGGTCCGTCTGGACATCCGTCGTACTGGCGCGGTGAAGGAAGGTGACGAAGTCGTCGGTAGCGAAACCCGCGTCAAGATCGTCAAGAACAAGGTGGCACCTCCTTTCCGTCAGGCTGAATTCCAGATTCTCTACGGCAAGGGTATCTACCGCAACGGCGAGATCATCGACCTTGGCGTACTGCATGGTTTCCTGGAAAAAGCCGGCGCCTGGTATAGCTATCAGGGCAGCAAGATTGGTCAGGGCAAGGCCAACTCGGCCAAGTTCCTCCAGGACAATCCGGAAATCGCAGCCACCCTCGAGAAGCAGATTCGCGACAAGCTGCTGAACCCAGGTGCTGTTGAGGCTGCAGGCAAAGCTGCTGCGGTTAACGCCGAGCCTGAAGACGAAGCTGAAACTGAAGTTGGTTGATTTGTCTCCATGTCCGTTGTACTCGACACCCCCGTCGCCGTAAGGCGGACAGCCATGGACCTGCTCGCGCGTCGCGAGCATGGTCGAGTCGAGCTGACGCGCAAGTTGCGTCAGCGCGGCGCTCCCCCCGAATTGATTGATCAGGAGCTCGACCGTTTGACGGAAGAGGGCCTGCTCAGCGAAGCCCGCTACCTGGAAAGCTTTATCAGCTATCGCTCGCGATCTGGTTACGGTCCTGCACGCATTCGCGAAGAACTCAGCCAGCGCGGCCTGCAACGTGGCGACATCGACCAGGCCCTGCGCGAGAGCGGAGTGGACTGGGCGGGGCTGTTACAAGATACCTGGCAGCGAAAATTTTCCGGTCAGTTACCCAGCGACCCGCGTAGCCGTGCACAGCAAACCCGCTTTCTGGTCTACCGTGGTTTTTCCATGGAGATGGTCGGCCGCTTGTTGAGCGGCCGAGGTCTGGACGACTAGACGTGCACGCGCCTAAGTAACTTTGAGCGCTTCGCGGGCCCGTTGCGTCGTGTGCATGGGTTCGGGTTTGGCCCAGTTTTCCGACAGGTTGATAAAGTCCACCAGTTCGCGCAGGCGTCCCTGGTCACGGCCATTGAAGGCGAAGGAAAGCCGTGTCAAGTGACTGAACCTGGCTTCATCGTGGTGTTCTCCCGCGTAGGCGTGCTGGTGGTACTGGCCGCTCAGGCGCAGGTCGGCAAAGCCTTCTTGCAGATCGAACAGCGCACCCTCGTTAAGAGGATGGTGCATGCGAATCACAAACTGGTTTTTCAGCCAGCGACTGGAATGGTAGTTGCTGTAGAACTGATTGATTTCCTCTACAGCTTCCTCGGCACTCTGTACCAGGCGCAGCAGCTTCAGGTCGCTAGGTAGGATGTAGCGGTTTTCTTCCAACTGCCGGCTGATGAAGTTCAGGGCATCCTGCCAGAAGTTGCCGCCTGGCGAGTCCAGAAGCACCACAGGCACCAACGGGCTCTTGCCGGTCTGGATCAGGGTGAGCACTTCCAGCGCTTCGTCCAATGTGCCAAAGCCACCTGGGCAAAGTACCAGGGCATCGGCCTCCTTGACGAAGAACAGCTTGCGGATAAAAAAGAAATGGAATGGCAGCAGTTTGTCAGTGCCGTCCACGGTGGCATTGGCGTGCTGTTCGAACGGCAGCGTGATGTTGAAGCCCAGGCTATTATCGACCCCTGCGCCTTCGTGGGCAGCGGCCATGATGCCGCCGCCAGCACCGGTAATGACCATCAGGTTCGAACGGGCAAGGGCTGCGCCCAGTTCCCTGGCCAGTGCATACATGGGGTGTTCGATGGGAGTACGGGCGGAGCCGAACACGGTGACCTTGCGCTTGCCCTTGTACTGTTCAAGGGTGCGGAAGGCGTGGTCCAGCTCGCGTAGCGCTTGCAGGGTGATCTTGGCATTCCAGCGGTTACTGTCGTCCTGGGCCATACGCAGGACGGTCAGCATCATGTCGCGGTACAGCGGCAGGTTGGGGCTATTCGGTGCAACCAGGTTCAGTTGTTCTTCCAGCTTGCTCAGATCGATTCCATTGCTTTTGAAATGACTGTAAAGCAGCTCATTCGGATGGTACGGCATTCAGCGTCTCCTTCTGCAGCAAAACCTCTGACCGGCCCCATTGTAGGGCTTCCGGCCGCGACACTGCATGTGTCGCTGGCTGCTGTGGCTCGAGTGTGCATCTCGAGCATTGCAGTAGACCTGCAAGGTCTCATTGCAGTAATGATGGGCTCTTTGTTGTTGTCGCTCGGCAATGCTGATGCAAGGCCTGGGCAGGCATCCCCCGGTGCTAGCCCCTGAACGGGCGGGCGCTTGCTATCAATTTAGACCCTGGCAGGGTTTTATGCAGAAAGGTTCGCTGTCGAGTTGTGCAGTAGCACTGCGCACCGCTCGTCAGTCGAGGATCTGCAGAGGCAAGGGAATGGTTAACTGGAAATCTGAATAGTTGTCGCGGTGCAGGGAGGCTGTCACATGCAACGGCTGAATCTGGAGCTCGATGCGCAATTGTTTGAGCAACTCGAGCGTTCGGCTCAGGACAACAATCTGAGCCTTGAAGAAGAGTGTCTGCGTCGTCTTGGGGGAGGAGAGCGACACTCACGTTACGTCCAGGCCCTGGTGGCTGAACTGCGCGCCGACGAAAAGCAACGGCGCGACAGTGAAGAAGAGGTGGTCTAGGGGTTTGAGGCTACTTGGTTACTTTCAGGCCGCAGCTTGCAGCATCAAAGGCCTGTTCACCGACCAGGCGATTGGTTTTGTACTCGGTGAAGCGATAGGTCAGCACCGCGCCTTTGGCCAGCAACTGGCGGAAGCCGGTGTTCTTGCAAACGCTGTCGCCCAGTTGGCTGCGCACCGTGTTCGGATCAGCCTGCATTTTTTCGGCATGGCTGGCGCGCACGCTCAGGTGGTTGATCAATTGCTTGCCTTCGACGGTATAACCTTGGTCGAGGATGTCTTCGTTGATCGCCCGCGGTGTGCCCACGCTGCTTTGGGTGGCAACTTTCTGCAGCATCTTGCTCAGTTCGTATTCCTGCTTGGAGGCGGCATTGGCAGCCAGGGGCAGGGCGAACAGTAGGCTCAGAGTCGGGGCGATGAAACGCAGCATGAATTTCTCCTGATTCGGTAACTGGCGATTTGACCGGCAACTGCGCACGGCGTTCCCTCAAGTGCGAAGTCGTGGTGCCAGTGGGTAGCGGCAGGGTGGGGATTATAAGGAGTCGCCGCTTAAGCTGCACGGCAAATACCGTCAGCCAATAGGGAAGCTCTGATAAACTGCACGGGTTTTCCTGTCTTGCCGAGTCCGCGCAGTGCCATCCCTTAATTGCCTACATAGTCTGCTGCCATGAGCCACGCCGTATCGCGCCTGCGCGCCGAACGCCTGGCGCGCAGTGTAAAACCTTTCGTTGCTCGTGGATCGCGGGCGCCACGCTGCCCGCAGTGTCGCGTCATTTTCAGTCACTGCCTATGTGCCTGGCGGCCGCAGTTGCCGTCCGACTCAGCCATGTGTCTGCTGATGCACGACACCGAGCCATTGAAACCGAGCAATACCGGCTGGCTGATTGCTGACCTGATCGCTGATACCTCGGCATTTGGCTGGCAACGTACTTCGGTTGATGAGGCCCTGTTGGCATTGCTGGATCAACCGCATTGGCAGCCTTACATCGTCTTTCCGGGGGAGTTTGTCGTGCCGCAAAGGGTGGTCAACGAGGTGGTCCGCGAGCCGGGTAAACGGCCGCTGTTCATTCTGTTGGATGCAACCTGGACCGAAGCCCGCAAAATGTTTCGCAAAAGCCCTTACCTCGATCGCTTCCCAGTACTGAGCCTGCAGCCGGAGCAGCTCTCGCGTTATCGTCTGCGTCGCTCCAAGCGTGACGACCATCTCTGTACCGCAGAAGTTGCGGCCTTGTGCCTTGACCTGGCGGGTGACCAACGCGCCTCCGAGGCGCTGGATGCTTATCTGGATGTATTCAGTACGCACTACCTCAGTGCCAAGCACCAAAGGCCGATTGACGAGCAGGACGCAGTACACCAGCGTTTGCATACCTTCCTATAGTACAAGGGGCAGGCACTGCACATTGCGTCATAATGGACGGGCTGGCGACCATTGCCTGCCTGCCCTGACCGGGCAATCAGCTTGACCACCCGGTTCTGGCTCGGCATTCTTGGCGCCGATTCGGGCATAGACAAGGCTTGAAACACTGCAATTCCTGGCCTTGAAGTGCCTTTTGGGTGCGCGGCAGTGCCGCCAATACCTTGAGTTGCCCGCCAGGCGCCTATTCTTCCTCCCTGCGCCTGCACAGAACAGGATCATTAGATCGATGGCCACGTACGAAATCCTGATTGCCGATGACCACCCGCTGTTTCGCAGTGCCCTGCGTCAAGCCGTAACCTTGGGCCTTGGGCCCGATGTTCGCCTGGTAGAAGTGGCAAGTATTGCCGAGCTTGAAACCCGTCTCGCTGAAAAGTCCGACTGGGACTTGGTGCTGCTCGATCTCAACATGCCGGGAGCCTACGGTTTCTCAGGCCTGGTTTTGCTGCGTGGACAATATCCACAGATTCCCGTGGTGATGGTTTCGGCTCAGGAAGAAGCCGCAGTGGTGGTGAAGTCGCGTGAATTCGGCGCCAGTGGCTTCATTCCTAAATCAAGTTCGCTGGAAGTCATTCAGGAAGCGGTGAAGAAGGTCCTCGATGGTGACATTTGGTGGCCGCCACAAGCGTTTGAAAAAGTCGATGTGTCGCCGGAGGCCAAAGCTGCCAGTGAGGGGCTGGCCAGCCTTACACCACAGCAGTTCAGGGTGCTGACCATGGTCTGCGAAGGTTTGCTGAACAAGCAGATCGCCTATGAACTGAGTGTGTCGGAAGCAACCATCAAGGCTCACGTAACGGCGATCTTCCGTAAACTCGGTGTACGTACCCGAACCCAGGCTGCGTTGCTGCTGCAACAGCTTGAATCGGTTTCGTCGAGCTGACGTCCCGATCTTCACGCTTTTTTGACTCAACTTGCATTAGGCTGCGCGCATTTTTTCAGTGGATGAAGTGACCTTCTATGTCATCGCCTTTCAAGGGTCAGACCGGCCTCAAACGTATTTTCAACGCTGCCGGCTATTCGTTCGACGGTCTGCGCGCAGCCTTTACCGGCGAGGCGGCTTTCCGCCAGTTGGTGCTGCTCAATGTAATATTGGTTCCGATAGCGTTCTGGCTGGACGTCAGTCGCGCCGAACGGGCGATTCTTATCGCCGTGTGCCTGTTAGGCCTGATCGTTGAATTGCTGAACTCCGCTATCGAGGCGGCAATCGATCGGATCTCCCTGGACCGCCACCCCCTGTCGAAAAACGCCAAGGATATGGGCAGCGCCGCTCAGCTCGTGGCCATGTCGATGGTGGGACTGATCTGGGCGGTCATCCTGCTCTAGGCAATGTTGGGCAAGACGATTTCGTCACTGCGCTGCACACCGGCGGTAAAGCTGCGGCATAGCTCAAGAAACTCTCGCATGGCAGAGGTTTGATACTTCTGCTTGTGCCAGATGAAGTAGAACTGCCGAGCCAAGTCCAGTTCTGGGGTTTCCACCGCTACGAGGCTACCGCGACGAAAAGCGTCGCGTAACGCCAGACGCGAAATGCAGCCGATACCCAGTCCCGATTCCACCGCACGCTTGATGGCTTCGGTATGTTCAAGTTCCAGGCGGATGTTCAGGCTGGAGCGATGGTGACGCATGCCCTGATCGAAGGTCAGGCGGGTACCGGAGCCCTGTTCACGCAAGATCCAGGCTTCGTGGGTCAACTGTTCCAGGCTAGCCTGGCCGCGGCTCGCCAGCGGATGCTGCGGCGCGCAAAACACCACCAGTTCGTCCTCCACCCAAGGCTGAACTTCTATATCGGGATGGTTGCAGTCGCCCTCGATTAGACCCAGATCAATTTCATAATGGGCAACTTGTTGCACAATATGCGCAGTGTTTTGTACGTGCAGCTTTACCTGGCTTTCCGGGTGAACCTGCATGAAGCTGCCGATCAGCAAGGTGGCCAGGTAGTTACCGATGGTCAAGGTAGCGCCGACTGCCAGGGAGCCGAAGCCAGACTTGCCGTTGAACAAGTCTTCTATTTCTTTGGCCTGATCGAGCAGTGCCACAGCCTGTGGCAACAGTTGCTGGCCGAGAGCATTGAGGCTCAACCGTTTACCGGCGCGGTCAAATAGCTTGCAGCTGGACTGGCGCTCAAGCTCGGTGATCGAAGTACTGGCGGCCGACTGCGATAACGCCAGAATTCCTGCGGCTCGCGAGACGCTTTGGTACTGGGCTACGGCGACGAACACTTGGAGCTGACGAAGCGTAAATCGCATATCTATATAACCGATAAGACATATCTTGATAATTCAGTTAACAGATATTGTCGCTCGCACTAAACTATCGCGCAATCGCGCTCTAGGTTAGCGCTGCGTTTTATTTCAGGAGCCCGTACATGAGCAACATGAACCACGAACGTGTCCTCAGTGTTCATCACTGGAACGACACCCTGTTCAGCTTCAAGTGCACCCGCGATCCGGGTTTGCGCTTCGAGAACGGTCAGTTCGTGATGATCGGCCTGCAACAGCCCAACGGCCGCCCGCTCATGCGCGCCTACTCGATCGCCAGCCCGAACTGGGAAGAGCATCTGGAGTTCTTCAGCATCAAGGTGCAAGACGGCCCGCTGACCTCGCAGTTGCAACACCTGAAGGAAGGCGATGAGATCATCATCAGCAAGAAGCCTACTGGTACCCTGGTGCTGGACGACCTGAACCCGGGCAAGCACCTGTACCTGCTGAGCACCGGTACTGGCCTGGCGCCGTTCATGAGTGTCATCCAGGATCCGGAGACCTACGAGCGCTTTGAAAAAGTGATCCTCGTTCACGGTGTTCGTTACGTTAACGAAGTGGCTTACCGCGAGTTCATCACTGAGCACTTGCCTCAGAACGAATTCTTCGGCGAAGCACTGCGTGACAAACTCATCTACTACCCAACCGTTACGCGCGAGCCGTTCGAGAACCAGGGTCGCCTGACTGACTTGATGCGCAGTGGCAAACTGTTCAGTGATATTGGTTTGCCGCCAATCAATCCTCAGGATGACCGTGCGATGATCTGCGGTAGCCCAAGCATGCTGGATGAAACCAGTGAAGTGCTCGACAGCTTCGGTTTGAAGATCTCGGCGCGTATGCGTGAGCCGGGTGACTATCTGATCGAGCGTGCATTCGTCGAGAAATAAGCAGCGCTAGAACCAAAAAAACCGGCCAATAGAGCCGGTTTTTTCATGTCTGCAGAGGCGGGCTCGCCTCGCGATTGTCATCGTCCCGCAGGGCAAGCCTGCGTCTACGCTGATATTTTCATCGATCCAGAACTACTTCCAGCACGCGAATCTCGTCCGCCTGCGGATAGTGCCAGCGCACCTGCACGTCCCAGAATTTCACTCCGTAGACGCGTTCGGGTGGTGGCATCTGGTAGGCCGGGCGCGGGTCTTGGGCCAGGCATTGTTCAATCAGTTCCACCAACGGCTCGGCAAGGCGCAAGGCGTGCTCGTGGGCCTGGGGCAGGGCGGTCTCGCTCCAGGCGACCGCGATCGATGCGGGGGGCGCACTGGCCATCTGGTTGGTCGCACCGCTGACCGCATCGGCATAGGGTACGTAGGGCTTGATGTCGAGCACCGGGGTGCCGTCGAGCAGGTCGATGCCTGACAGCGTCAGACGTCCGGCTTCCACCTTCTCCAGGCGCACTACCGACTGGCCGATGCCATTGGGTCGATGTGTCGCCCGGGTGGCAAACACGCCCATTGAGGTGTTGCCGCCCAGGCGCGGCGGGCGCACCTTGAGTCGTGGCTTGTCTTCAAGTGCCTGATGAAACAGGAACAACAGCCAGACATGGCTGACCTGCTCCAGTCCGGCTACCGCATCGCCACTGTTGAAGGGGGGGACTAATTCCAGGACGCCGCGTGCCGCCGGTGCCAGGTGCGGCTGGCGCGGAATGGCGAACTTTTCCTTGAAGCAGGAGCGGACGAAACCGATCGGTGCGACGCTGTAGCTCATAGATGGCTCAGCCACGCACTCGCAGGGTCAGGCCCTTGAGGAAGTTGCGCAGCAACTGGTCGCCACAGGGACGGTAGTTGTTGTGTCCAACCTTGCGGAACAAGGCGCTGAGCTCTGGCTTGGATACCGGGAAGTCGGCGGCCTTGAGAATTGCATGCAGGTCGTCTTCCTTCAGCTCGAACGCCACCCGCAGCTTTTTCATGATGATGTTGTTGGTCACTGGCAGTTCGACTGGCTGCGCAGGACGACTTTCGTCCTTGCCGCGCTTGAAGATCACCAGGCCATCAAGAAAGTGCGCGATGACCTCGTCAGGGCAGCGTACGAAGCCTTCTTCGTCTTCTTTCTTGAGGTACGAGACGACATCGCCGGTGGCAACTTCCAGGCCGCCGAGCTTGGTGATGTCAGTGAGTTTGGCGTCGTTGACGTCGAGCATATAGCGCAGGCTGCGCAGTACATCGTTGTGAATCATGGTGACAATCCTGTTCGGGGCGCAACCTGATTGGTTGCGCGGTGTTGCTAGAATTTTTCGGTGGCGGCCAGATAGCGCCATTGACCCAGTGGCAGCTTGCTCATGGAAACGCCGCCAAGGCGAATCCGCCGCATGCTTACCGGGGTGACTCCGACACTGCTGCACAACAGGGCAATCAAGCCGGGCTGCGGGTTCTTCAGCACCATGCGCAGGCGAGTCTCGTTCTGCCAGCTGGCCTTGATCTTCGGCAGTTCCTTGCCTTTCCAGGTGAACCCACGGTTCAGCCGTTCCAGACCGTGAGCTATCATCTCGCCAGTCACTTCAACGACATATTCCTGTTCCAGCTTGCCCAGGTCAGAGTCGAGCTTGCGGGTGATCCGCCAGTCCTGGGTGAACACTTGCAGGCCGCTGGCACCTTGTTGCAGCGGCGCCACGCAGTTCAAACGAGCGAAATGGCCCTTGAGTGGGCGACGGCCCTGACTGTGCTCTTCAGACAAGCTGGCGGCATTGATGCTGCTGCAAGCGCTGTCGACCTCCTGGTCGGCAGGTTGATGGAGCAGCAGGGTGACCGGCTCCAGCGCTTCGGCACGGGCGCCAGTCAGTAGTTCGACTTTATGCTCGGACACCTTGAACTGCGGTTCATCGACCACAACGCCATCGACCGTTACCCAGCCGCCTTCGATATAGAGTTCAGCCTCCCGTCGGGAGCAACCGACCAGTTCGATAAGGCGTTTGGAAAGGCGAATGGGTTCAGACATGACGACAGCCGTAGGCATAGGGGAAGGTGCCTATTGTAACCGCCTGGGCGTGCCCTGGTCCGGCAACATTCGCCCATCGGGCTATTAATCTGCGATTTCGCTTGTTTCAGAAGGCTACGAGGCTGGCTGTCAGCCCAGTTGCGCCTCTTTTGCCTGGATGAGTCTAAGGTGCAGCAAGGGATAGGGTTGGCCCATGCCGTCGGTCTCTGAGCGCCCGATGACCTCGAAACCCTGGCGCAGGTAAAAGCCTAGCGCCTGCGGGTTCTGTTCGTTTACATCAAGCTGGTAGGCATTGAGTTCGTGGATCGCGTATTGCAGCAGACGTTTGCCTACACCTTGGCCGCGACTGTCTGGATCTATGAAGAGCATCTCCACCCGCCCGGCGGCAACACCGGCAAACCCGATGATCCGCTGCTTGGCATCCTTGCAGCAGATGAGCATCACCGCATCCAGGTATTGATCGAGCAACAGCTCGCGCAGCAGGCATATATAGCTGTCCGGCAGGAAATCATGGGTTGCACGTACCGATGCCTCCCACACACGCACCAGCTCCGAGTAGTCGCTCAAACTTGGGGTCTGCACGTTGCTAGGCCTGTACATCGATCCGTTCTCCATGGACAACAGAAACAACGATAGTTGCAAAAAAAAGCCCCGCCAGGGTCGGCAGGGCTATTTTTCAGCAGGTCAGGCCTGCAGGGGTTCGGCCCACATGTCGTACTCATCGGCGTCAGTGACGCGGCAGCGTACGGTGTCGCCTGGCTTGAAGCCGTGGTTGCCGTCGATGAATACGTTACCGTCGATTTCCGGTGCGTCGAAGTAGCTGCGGCCTACCGAGCCTTCCTCCTCGACTTCATCGATCAGAACGTCGATTTCACGGCCGATGCGCAGTTGCAGACGGGCAGTACTGATTGCCTGCTGATGGGCCATGAAACGATCCCAGCGCTCTTGCTTGACCTCATCAGGAACGATATCCAGGCCCAGGTCGTTTGCCGGGGCGCCTTCAACCGGCGAGTACTGGAAGCAGCCTACGCGGTCGAGCTGGGCTTCGGTCAACCAGTCGAGCAGGTACTGGAAGTCTTCTTCGGTTTCACCTGGAAAGCCGACGATGAAGGTCGAGCGGATGATCAACTGCGGGCACTGTTCGCGCCAGCTTTTGATGCGTGCCAAGGTACGGTCTTCAAAAGCCGGACGCTTCATCGACTTGAGCACTTTCGGGCTGGCGTGCTGGAACGGGATATCCAGGTACGGCAGGATCTTGCCAGCCGCCATCAACGGAATGATGTCGTCGACATTCGGGTAGGGGTAAACGTAATGCAGGCGTACCCAGGCGCCCAGGCTGCTCAGTGCCTCGCACAGCTCAAGCATGCGCGTCTTGACCGGCCGACCGTTCCAGAAGTCGGTCTTGTACTTGACGTCGACACCATAGGCGCTAGTGTCCTGGGAAATTACCAGGATCTCCTTGACCCCGGCTTTGACCAGGCGTTCGGCTTCGCTCAGCACTTCACCAACCGGGCGGCTGACCAGCTTGCCACGCATCGACGGGATGATGCAGAAGCTGCAACTGTGGTTGCAGCCTTCGGAAATTTTCAGGTAGGCGTAATGACGGGGTGTCAGTTTGACGCCTTGTGGCGGTACCAGGTCGATCAACGGGTTGTGATCCTGACGCGGCGGCACCACTTCGTGCACGGCGGTAACCACCTGCTCGTACTGTTGTGGACCGGTTACAGCCAACACGCTTGGATGCACATCGCGGATGCTGCCTTCCTCGACACCCATGCAACCGGTGACGATGACCTTGCCGTTTTCCTTGATGGCTTCGCCGATCACTTCAAGGGATTCGGCCTTGGCGCTGTCGATGAAGCCGCAGGTGTTGACCACCACTACATCGGCGTCCTGGTAGGTCGGCACGACTTCATAGCCTTCCATGCGCAGTTGGGTCAGGATGCGCTCGGAATCGACCAGGGCCTTGGGGCAACCCAGAGATACGAAGCCGACCTTAGGCGTGGTTGGCGTAGGAGTGGTGGACATGACTAACCTCGGTGTAATGGGGACAGTCGTGCCACAAGCGCGCTGTCCTGGATGGGCGCTGGCAGCGCCTCTGATCAAAAAGTGCGCAATTCTAGCGGGCGCAAAGTCACTTGACCAGCAGAAAAGCGACGAACGCTAAGCTATGCTTCGCCCCAGCATGCCTGTGTTTGCATAGGGCCTGGCTAGCGATGGCGGCAGGGTGGCAATCATTTTAGCGTTCTACCAACTCATAGGCCTCGGTTGCGGGAGTGATGGATGGTTCAGGCAAGCGATCAGGCTGATTCCGGGCATTCGGCGGCGAAGCCGCTGAGCTTGTTGGTGGCGGCAGTAGGTGTGGTTTACGGCGACATTGGTACCAGTCCTCTTTATACCCTCAAGGAAGTGTTTTCCGGTGACTATGGGGTGCCGGTCAACCATGACGGCGTACTGGGCATTCTGGCGCTGATCCTTTGGTCGCTGATCTGGGTGGTTTCGCTCAAGTATGTGGTGTTCATCCTGCGCGCCGACAACCAGGGCGAGGGCGGCATCATGGCCCTGACCGCGCTGGCTCGCCGGGCCTCGGCGCCGTATCCCAAGCTGCGTACGCTGATGGTTGGCTGCGGCCTCATTGGCGCTGCGCTGTTTTATGGCGACAGCATGATCACCCCGGCCATTTCGGTGTTGTCGGCAGTGGAGGGCATGCAACTGGCCTTCGACGGTATCGACCATTGGGTGGTGCCTGTGGCGTTGGTGGTTCTGGTTGCGCTGTTTCTGATCCAGAAACACGGCACGGCGCGAATCGGCATTCTGTTCGGGCCGGTGATGGTCGTTTGGTTTGTCGTCCTGGCAGCGTTGGGCGTGCATGGTATTTCCCAAAGCCCCGAAGTGCTCAAGGCATTCAACCCGATCTGGGCGGTGCGGTTCTTCATTGTGCACCCTGGGATGGGCGTCGCCATTCTAGGCGCTGTGGTGCTGGCCTTGACCGGTGCCGAGGCGCTTTACGCCGACATGGGCCATTTCGGCCGTAAACCCATAGCCCGGGCGTGGTTCATCCTGGTGTTGCCAGCGCTTGTGCTCAATTACTTTGGCCAGGGGGCGATGTTGCTGCAGAGCCCCGAGGCTGCGCGTAACCCCTTTTATCTGCTGGCGCCGGGTTGGGCGTTGATCCCCTTGGTCGGCCTGTCCACCCTGGCGACGGTGATCGCTTCCCAGGCGGTGATATCAGGGGCCTTCTCCCTGACGCGCCAGGCCATTCAACTGGGCTATGCGCCGCGCATGCAGATTCAGCACACCTCTAGTGACGAGCAGGGGCAGATCTACATTGGCACTGTGAACTGGGCGTTGATGGTGGGGGTAATCCTGTTGGTGATCGGGTTCGAATCTTCGGATGCGCTGGCATCAGCCTACGGCGTGGCGGTTACCGGGACCATGTTGATGACCACGTTGTTGGTATCCACTGTCATGCTGTTGCTGTGGAAGTGGCCCCCCGTGCTGGCGGTGCCGGTGCTTCTCGGCTTTTTGTTTGTCGATGGCCTGTTCTTCGCCGCCAACGTGCCCAAGGTTGTGCAAGGCGGTGCTTTTCCGGTTCTGGCGGGGATTGCTCTGTTCGTCCTGATGACCACCTGGAAGCGCGGCAAGCAGATCCTTGTCGAGCGCCTGGATGAGGGTAGCTTGCCGTTGCCCCTGTTTATCAGCAGCATTCGCGTGCAGCCACCGCACCGGGTTGAAGGCACCGCAGTGTTTCTGACGGCCCGGCCGGATGCAGTGCCTCATGCGTTGCTGCACAACATGTTGCACAACCAGGTGCTGCATAACCAGGTGGTGCTGTTGACCGTCGTCAGCGAGGACACGCCGAGGGTGCCAGCGCAGCAACAGTTTGAGGTCGAGGCCTATGGAGAAGGTTTTTACCGAGTCTTGCTGCACTTTGGCTTCATGGACGAGCCGGACGTCCCCGCCGCGCTCAAGCTGTGCCACCTTGAAGGCCTTGATTTCAGCCCGATGCGAACCACCTACTTCCTCAGTCGCGAGACGGTGATTCCCTCTCGGCTGGTAGGCATGAGCCGATGGCGGGCCATGCTCTTTGCGTTTTTGTTGAAGAACGCCAACGGCAACCTGCGCTTCTTTAACCTGCCGTTGAACCGAGTGATCGAGCTGGGCACCCAGGTCGAAATCTAGGAACGGGCAGCTGCGCGCCAAGGCGCGCATCAATTCTGTTCGGCGACGCTGGTTTTGCCCTGGCGGTTCTCGATGTCGCCGATAAGGCGTTTGGCCAGTGCTGGGTAATTCTCGTCAAAATGATGCCCGCCTGGAAGTTTCAGGCGTTCACCAACGGCGGTGTGCTCGGTGCAGCCACTTTCATCGGCTTCTTCTTCACCGTAGATACACACCACTTTGGCGGCCGGCAACTTGGCCATTTCCGGGCCGGTAGGGGCCTCTTTGCCGGCATTGCCCAGCCAGCCCTCGACTTCGATCTCGAAACTGCCACTGCGGGCGAAGGCCAAAAGGATGACTGCATCGATTCGTTTCTGGTCTTCGGCTGGAAGGCGGTTGTAGATAGCAGGCAGCACATCGGCTCCGAAGGAGTAGCCCGTGAGGACAAAGCGCTTGGTGCCCCATTTCTGGCGGTAGTGCTGCATCAGCTCCGACAGGTCGATGGCGCTTTGTTCGGGCGTCTTGTGTTGCCAGTAGTAGCGCAGGGTATCGATGCCGACCACTGGATAGCCAAGCTTGGCCATCTCGCCAGCTACATCGCGATCCAGGTCGCGCCAACCACCGTCACCCGACAGAAACAGGGTTACCGTGTCGGTGGTCTGGCCGGCCGGAACTTCAACTACCGGGATGCTCATGGCATTGCCTTCCTCGCCCACCAGCGCTTGGGTCAGTTGCGCCTTGAGCACTTGCGGCAAGTGGATGTCGTAATCGCTGATGCTGGTTTCGGCGTTCGGCTGGTCGCGTACAAAAGCTGCGCTGGCGTCATCCGGGTTGTCGTTCCAGGCCACGCTCCAATGGCCGTGGGCGGCCGACTTGGGCAGCGGTGTGGCGCAGCTGGGGCGTTCGATACTGAAATCCACCGAGATGGCCTGGACCTTGTCATCGGTCTGTGTCGCGAGCCAGTCCCATGCTTGGGTGGCGCCTGGGCCGATACCTGCGACCAGCGTCGCGGGGCCCTGCAGGTGTTGCAGTGCTTGCTTGACAGCAGCCTGTTGCACGCTGCAGTCCCCGGGCGGCAGGATGACCTGGACCAGTTGCGCTTCCCCGCTCTGGCTCAAGTTCAACAATTGTTTGTCGGTCAAGGATTGGTCCTGGGCAACTGCGACAACCACGCGGGCTTTGGGGGGGGTGCCGGGGGTGGCTCGGGTCAGGCTGCTGCCATCGCCCAGCGTCAGATGCTCCAGGCGGGGTTCGGGGGCAGGGCGATTCCACAGCCAAAAGCCCAATGCGGCGGTGAACAAACCCAGTAGCAGCGTTGCCACAATATGCAGCCAATAGCGTCGAATCATCAGCGTTTCACCAAACCAGTCAGGCCGCCAGCGATCAGGGCGGCAGTGTCAGCCAGTGCCACCAACGGATCGAGTCCGGCGGGCACGGCCATGTATCGGGGCTCCCAGTCAGGCTGGAACTTGTCCTTGAAACGCCGCAGCCCCTGGAAGTTGTACAACTGCTCGCCTCGCTGGAACACCATCGAACCCAGACGTTGGGTCAACGGTGCGCCACGGCGAGGTTGCAGGCCAGCAAGTGGCACCATGCCCAGGCTGAAACGGCTGTAAGCCTGATGCTTATAGTGCTGGATCAGGCCGATCATCATGAACTCCATGGTCAGCTTCGGTGCTTGCGGATGAGCGCGCATCAGGTCAATGCTGGCAAGCTCGCGGCTATGGGTTTCCAGTAAGTTGGCAAACGCCACCGGACGGCCTTCGAAGCGGATCAAGGCGATGCGAAAATGGTGCAGGTATTCGGGGCTGAAACGGCCCAGGGAGAAGCCCTTTTCGCGCACGTTCTTGCCGCTAAGCCAAGCATCGGAAATCACTTTCAGCTCTTCGAGTGGCGCTTGCCCTGGTTCGTGGATTTCCAGGGTCAGGCCATCGCGCCCGCCACGATTCCAGGTGTAGCGCAGGTCCTTCATTTCTTTGCCTTTGGCGTCCAGATCAAAGCGATCCAGATCGACGCGAGCCTCTTCACCCAGCTTGATGGCAGTCAGGCCAATGTCCATATAGAAAGGCAGATTCTCGGCGCGCACCTGGTAAAAGACTGGGCGGGCATGGTGCACATCACACAGGTCGCGAAATTGCCAGATCATCTCGGCACGCTTGTGCGCCGGCCCGATGGGGTCATACAGGGCTACCAGGCTACGACCACGTTGAGCATACATAAGGAACGCATCATCATCGGGATGGAACAGCAGTGCCTTGTCGCCGGTCAGCGCCAAGCCTCCATCTGGCTGGTCCGATGCCTGCAATATGCGATTGGCGCGCTGCAGTTCTTCCTCATTAGGCAAATGAATCACCGGGCGTGCGGTGCGAAGTAGCCAGGTCAGCGCGAACGCCACCAACAGTACCGCGCTACCTAGCGCCGAGCGCAGTCCTCGAGGGGCATCGGCGTCCAGCGTGAATTGCCACCATAACTGGTGGCTATAGGGCACGTCCTGGTAGGCGAACAGCAATAGCCAGATCGATGCACCCAGCACGCAGGTGCTGGCTGCCAGGTAAACCGGAGAAAAAGGCAGTTCCAGCAAGCGGCTGGGCCGGTAGAAAGCGCGGCGGAACAGCGCCAGTAGGCAGGCAGTGAAGGTCAGGATACTGGCCTCTTCCCAGTCAAAACCTTTGAGCAACGAGAGCAGGGCGCCGACCAGCAACAGAATGGTGGTCAGCATCCAGGCCGCGGAGAGACGGCGGCGCAAGCCTTGAGCCAACAGCAGGCACAGTACGCCAATCAGGCTGGCGCCAAAATGCGAAGCGTCGATCAGGCGATGGGGAATGAGAAAGCCCAGGTGCTGGAGACGTTCGTCGATCTCCGGTGTCGCGCCGGAAAACAGCAGCACTACACCGGAAAGAAATACCAGTACAGCGAGCACTGGAGCGGCAAGTCCTGATGCCACCTTGATTGCCTGGCTGGCGACTTTGTATCGACGCGCCTCACTGAACAGCAGCACGGCGCAGGCAAGCAGCAACGGCAATACCACATAGATCAGGCGATATAGCAGCAGCGCAGCAGCCAGAGGCGCGGCACCCAGTTGATCGGCGAACGCTGCCAGAAGAATTGCCTCGAATACCCCGACACCACCTGGCACATGACTCAGCACCCCGGCAGCCAGCGCCAGTAGGTACACCAGCAGGAAGGCGCCAAAGGGCGGCGCCTCGGGCAGCAGCAAGTACAGCACGGTCGCTGCGGCAGCGACATCCAGTGCAGTAATCAGCACTTGTAGAAGTGTCAGGCGGGCACCCGGCAAACGCAGGGTGCGACGACCCACCCTGACCAGCAAATTGTCAGCATGAGGCTGTTCTGGCAGGCGTCGACGGTACAGCCCGTAGACCATCAGCATGGCCAGGCCTAGTACTGCCAATGCAATACCGGCTAGCAGTGTTGATGAGAGGCGCAGGGCGGATGCGGCCGCAGGCAGATTGCTCAGTGTCGCCAGAGCAGCCAGCGGCGGCAGCGCACATCCCAACGACAAGCTGGCGAACAGGGTCATACGCGCGACTTCGGTAGCACTGACACCCTGACGGACATAAAGTCGGTAGCGCACTGATCCACCGGAAAGCAGCGACAGGCCTATGGCATTGCCAATGGCAAAGGCGCTGAAGCCCCCCATGATCAGCGTACGCGCCGGTAGCTGTACGCCGGCATAGCGACTGGCAGACCATTCGTACCCCAGCAGGATGATGAAACCGACAGCAGTCGCCAGTAGGGCTCCGGCAAGCGAAGAAGGCGGAACGCTCAGTAACGAATCATGCAGTGCATAGATATCCAGCTCGCTCAGCAGGTGGCGGCAGGCGATCAAGGCAATGGTGAATAGCAATAGTGTCAAAGCCAGGCCGATGGCTTGGCGATAACGGCTAAAGCGGTCGAGCCAACGCAACTGGCGTTTGGCATTGGGCAAGGTTGCGGTAACAGGCGCTTCTGTCTCGGATATCTGGCTGCGCATCAAATACCTCGTGGGTGGTGCACGCCAGGACGAACGTATTCAGCCAAGGTACCA
This sequence comes from Pseudomonas sp. DG56-2, assembly GCF_004803755.1. Taxonomy (NCBI): domain Bacteria; kingdom Pseudomonadati; phylum Pseudomonadota; class Gammaproteobacteria; order Pseudomonadales; family Pseudomonadaceae; genus Pseudomonas; species Pseudomonas sp. DG56-2. The sequence goes on along the minus strand of NZ_CP032311.1, from coordinate 4,501,715 downwards.
ATCCCTATGGAAAGTAGTGACGGCTATGATCGGGCCGCTGCCTTCCTTGAGGATAGTTAAAGAAAATTTATGTTGCCGCGTGGAGGGGAGGGCGGAGATGAGAGGCGAATCGCAGATGCAAAAAAGGCCACTTTATTCAAAGTGGCCTTTTCTGTTGTTTGGTTGCGGGAGCCGGATTTGAACCGACGACCTTCGGGTTATGAGCCCGACGAGCTACCAGGCTGCTCCATCCCGCGTCTGATGCGGCGAATTCTACAGCCTTTGAGAAAGCTGTCAATGCTTAATTATTGATTTTCAATAAATTTATGTGCCAACACTTTATTTCGGACAAAGAAAAAGGCCACTCCGAAGAGTGGCCTTTCCTGAATCTGGTTGCGGGAGCCGGATTTGAACCGACGACCTTCGGGTTATGAGCCCGACGAGCTACCAGGCTGCTCCATCCCGCGCCTGTGAGGTGAATTCTACAGTTATGCGCCAGGGTGTCAAGCACTCATTTTGAGAAAACCTTTTTTCTTCAAGCGCTTAGCGGTTGTCTGGAGGATAGCGGGGCTTCTGGTGTGGGGCTGTAGGTTATGCGGGTGTATATTTATCCAGTGCGGATGGTCGTGGCTACCTTGTGGTGAGATACTGCCTACACCTTTATACCCGTGGTTACGGTTGCTGATGTCCCAGCGCAAGATCATCCATATAGATTGCGATTGCTTCTATGCCGCTATTGAAATGCGTGACGATCCACGTCTGTCTGGGCGACCTCTGGCCGTGGGGGGCTCTGCCGAGCGGCGCGGTGTAATTGCAACGTGCAACTATGAGGCGCGAGCGTATGGCGTGCGTTCGGCGATGTCGTCTCGCCATGCACTCAACCTGTGTCCCGACCTGTTGATCGTGAAGCCACGAATGGATGCTTATAAAGAAGCCTCCAGGGAAATTCATACTATCTTTCGTGACTACACCGATCAGATCGAGCCGTTGTCACTGGATGAAGCCTACCTTGATGTTTCGGACAGCTCCTGGTTTGCCGGCAGTGCGACGCGCATTGCCGCTGATATTCGTCGTCGAGTTGCCCAGCAGTTGCATATCACGGTGTCAGCCGGCGTGGCACCGAACAAGTTCCTGGCCAAGATTGCCAGTGATTGGCGCAAACCCAATGGCTTGTTCGTGATCACCCCGGATCAAGTCGAAGCGTTCGTGGCGCAATTGCCAGTCAGCAAGTTGCACGGTGTGGGCAAGGTCACTGCCGATAAGTTGAGTCGCCTGGGCATCAGCAATTGTCTGGATTTGCGCGATTGGAGCCGACTGTCTCTGGCTCGCGAGTTTGGAAGTTTTGGTGAGCGATTGTGGGGGTTGGCGCGCGGCATTGATGATCGGGCAGTCCATAATGACAGTCGCCGTCAGTCGGTCAGTGTTGAAAACACCTACGATGTCGATTTGCCTGATCTGGCCAGCTGTTTAAGCAAATTGCCGGAGCTGATGCAAACCCTGGCCGGGCGTATGCAGCGTATCGACGATAGCTATCGGCCAGGCAAGCCGTTCGTCAAAGTGAAGTTTCACGATTTCACCCAGACGACCTTGGAACAGGCTGGCGCTGGACGAGACCTGGTTAGCTATCAGCAGTTGCTCAGTCAAGCCTTTGCCCGTGGTGGCAAGCCGGTGAGGCTGCTGGGAATCGGCGTGCGCTTGCAGGACTTGCGTGCTGGGCACGAGCAGTTGGAGCTTTTCAGTCGAGATTAAGAAAAAACGCCAGCAAGCTGGCTTTTTTTCAAGGCCCAGGCAATCAATGCACGCCAGGGTCGGCAACCAGACGACCGGCATCCTTGGTCAAAGACTGGAGAAACTCCTGCTGCAGCTCGGGATCGTTGCGGGTGAGCTCGATCAGGCTTTGTTCCAGCTCGCTGGCTTCTTCCTCCAGGCCCAATTCGGACAGGCGCTTGACTCGGTGTACCCACTGACTGACTTCATCGTCCTCAAGGTCGTCGAAAATCAGGTCGTGGGCTTCAACCAGCTTGCTACGCAAGGTGCCGCTGATCAGCAGGCTGGCATCGCCACGTACATCGTTGTCCTCATCGGCGACTTGCAGATGCAGAGTGCCGATATGGGTAAGGTTCTGCTCCGAAAACGGGCTATCGAGCAAATTCAACAGCAGCACGCCGTTGCGGTCGGTAGTCAGCGTGTGGGTGACCTTGCCAGCCTTGACTTCAACCGGACGATCACTCCACGGCAGACTCGCATACTCCTTGCGCTTGTCTTTCTGTACCTCGGTGATCCCGGCAAGATTCTGCTGGGCGCGGCCATTGGACTGGGCGTTCATGAATGGATTGAGACCATCGATGCCGTAGCTGAACCAGTCGCGGGTGACACTGTCGGGCAGATTGCCCAGCGCAAAGATGTTAACCACGTTGGCGCCGACCCCGGCAACCACAGCTACCGCGCCGAGGGGGATCTCGTAGACTTCCCGCCAGGGTTGGTAGGGCGTGTAGCGATCATAACGACGGGTCACTTCAAATTCGGTGACTTCGAAGTTTTTCTGTTCATGAATACGCACACGCCGCTGGGGCAGCTCGAGTACCTTGGGGTCCCCGACATCTATCTGCAGGCTGTGCTCGAGCAGCTTGCGCTCGATGCGTTCCTCGTGCTCGCTGCGCTGGGACATCTGGTTGGCGCAGCCGCTGAGCAACAGGGCGCCGCACAGTGCGGCGCCCCCCAGGGAGTAGGTACTTCGCTTGAACATGATTACTCTTGCGTTGACTTAGCGGCGGATGCGGGCTTGCAGGAACGACAGCACCTCAGCCACTGGCAGTGGTTGCGCGTCACGTTCGGTGCGGTGCTTGTATTCCAGGTTGCCTTCGGCCAGGCCGCGGTCGCTGACGACGATGCGGTGTGGAATGCCGATCAGTTCCATGTCTGCGAACTTGATGCCTGGGCTGGTTTTCTTGTCACGGTCGTCCAGTAGCACTTCGAAACCAGCCGCGGTCAGCTCGGCATAGAGCTTGTCGGTGGCTTCGCGAACCTGCTCGGTTTCGTAGCGCAGCGGTACCAGGGCAATCTGGAATGGGGCCAGGGCATCGCTCCAGATAATGCCGTTATCATCGTAGTTCTGCTCGATGGCCGCAGCTACCACGCGCGATACACCAATACCGTAGCAACCCATGCTCAGGGTTACCGGTTTGCCGTTATCGCCCAGTACCTGGCACTTGAGCGCCTCGCTGTACTTGGTGCCCAGTTGGAAGATGTGCCCAACTTCGATGCCGCGCTTGATCACCAGGGTGCCTTGGCCATCAGGGCTTGGGTCACCGGCAACAACGTTGCGCAGGTCGGCTACCTGTGGAACGGGCAGGTCACGCTCCCAGTTGACGCCGAAATAGTGCTTGTCGTCGATGTTGGCGCCGATACCGAAATCGCTCATCAAGGCCACCGAGCGGTCGATGATGCACGGCAGTGGCAGGTTCAGCGGGCCAAGGGAGCCTGCACCTGCGCCGATGGCGTCACGCAGTTCTTCGTCGCTGGCCATGACCAGAGGGCTGGCAATTTCTGGCAGGTTGGCGGCCTTGATTTCGTTCAGCTCGTGGTCACCGCGAACGACCAGGGCAATCAACTTGCCTTCTTCGGCAGCATGAACGATCAGGGTCTTGACGGTCTTCTCGATCGCCAGATTGTAGTTCTCTACCAGTTGCGCGATGGTCTTGGCGTCGGGGGTGTCGACCAGGCGTAGCTCTTCGGTAGGTGCAGGGCGCACGGTTTCCCGTGGAATCGCCTCGGCTTTCTCGATGTTGGCGGCATAATCGGAGCTGTCGCTGAAGATCACGTCGTCTTCACCGGACTCGGCCAGTACATGGAATTCGTGGGAGTAGCTGCCGCCGATGGAACCGGTGTCGGCTTGCACTGGACGGAAGTCCAGGCCCAGGCGTGTGAATATGTTGCTGTAAGCCAGGTGCATGCGGTCGTAGGTTTCCTGCAGGGAAGCCTGGTCGGCATGGAACGAGTAAGCGTCCTTCATGATGAATTCGCGACCGCGCATCAGACCGAAGCGTGGACGGATTTCGTCACGAAATTTGGTTTGGATCTGGTACATGTTCAACGGCAGCTGTTTGTAGCTGTTGAGCTCGTTGCGGGCGAGGTCGGTGATGACCTCTTCGTGGGTTGGTCCCACGCAGAACTCGCGGCCGTGACGGTCTTTCAGGCGCAGCAGTTCAGGGCCGTACTGCTCCCAACGACCGGACTCCTGCCACAGCTCTGCAGGCTGGATGCTTGGCATCAGCACTTCCAGGGCGCCGGCGGCGTCCATTTCCTCGCGGACCACGGTCTCAACCTTGCGCATTACCCGAAGGCCCATCGGCAGCCAGGTATAAAGGCCGGAGGCGAGCTTGCGGATCATGCCGGCACGCAGCATGAGCTGGTGGCTGATGACGACCGCGTCGGACGGGGTTTCTTTCTGGGTAGCGAGCAAATATTGACTGGTGCGCATGGTAGGCCGTTGTCGGTTGCTTAAGACTTAAAATGACCCCGCATTGTACGGGGGCGATTCGGTGGCGTACAGGATGCCGGAGCACGAAGGCGTTGTCAGCCCGGTTCAAGACAAGAAAAAGCCCGGCAGTGCCGGGCTTCTTCGTACTGGGAATACTGAAAGCCCGGGGCTTACAGGATGCTCAGCGGGTACTCGACGATCAGACGCAGCTCGTCGATCGATGGCGAACCGTAGTACACACCATCGCCGGAACGGTAGGTCGCTTGACGGACGCGGAAGCTCAGGTCCTTGGCAGCGCCTTCTTGCAGCACATACTTCACGTCGATGTCGCGTTCCCATTCCTTACCGTCGTCGGTGGTACGGGTCTTGGCATCGGTACCACGGGCGTAACGCGTCATGAAGGTCAGGCCAGGCACGCCGAACTCAGCGAAGTTCAGGTCGTAGCGGGCTTGCCAGGACTTTTCGTCTTCGGCGTTGAAGTCGGAACGGGCAATGGAGTTCGCCAGGAAGATCGAGCCACCACCGTCGATGCCGTAGGCATAGTCGCCGTCACCGCTCAGAGCCTGGTATGCCAGGGTGAAGGTATGAGCACCAATGTTGTAGGCGCCGGAAAGGCTGAACGCGGTGTTGTCGAGCTCGCCGCCGCGGGTGCGGTAAGCGCCGGTGCGGTTGTCGCCGATGGACTTGGTGTCATAGATGTTGAAGTCGAACACCAGGCCTTGGTTGTCGCTGATTGGCAGCGCCCAGTTGATGTTGCCGTACCATTTGCGGAAGTGGTCTTCTACATGAGAGTAGTAGACGCTGGAGCTGAGGTTGTCAGTGAGGGCGTAGGTGCCACCAATGACGTCGGCTTGGGTCAGACCAGGATTTTTGAGGCGGTCATCATCAAGGCCACCAATGCTGTCATGGTAGGACTGTGATTGCGCATTCAGCGCGGTGAAGCGACCAGCGTTCACCTCCAGGCCTTTGATTTCGTTGGTGGTCAGCAGGAAGCCTTCAACGGTTTCAGGCAGCAGACGGCTGTCGTCTGTTGCCAGGACCGGCATGGCAGTGAACTGGGTGCCGTATTTCAGCACGGTGTCGGAGATGCGCATTTTGACTGCGCCGCCGCCTTCGGAGAACGAGTCTTCGGAGCGACCGTCGGAGCCGGTAGGGAATTGGCCGGTGCCGGCGCGACCTTTGCCGCTGTCCAGTTTCAGGCCGAGCATGCCGATCGCGTCAACACCAAAGCCTACAGTACCTTGAGTGAAGCCCGATTCGTAGGTGCCGAGAAAGCCCAGACCCGTTTCTTCAGCACGGCTTTGCTCGCTACTTGGAACGTTGCGGAAGTCACGGCTGAAATACAGCATCCGAGTTTTGACGCTCAGTTGGCTGTCTTCGATAAAGCCCTTGGATTCACTCTGAGAAGACGCAATTGCCATCTGCGAGGTGCCTGCTGCAACAGCCAGGGCGATCATGCTCCACTTCATCACGCGCATCGTGATTTGCTCCTTTGGTTTTTAGGAAGAGTACTGCCGTCGCCGATTGGTTTTTTTATGCGGCGCGGCTCTTTCTTTTTGTGTCGGCGGAAATGTATATCACGCTGACTGTAGTTGGCGATATGGGGATAAAGAACCTTTCGGTAACTTTATGGTCATGTCGCTAACGGTTAAGTCCCTGTCGCAAATCACGCCCCGGTTTTCGCGGGTCGTGCAACTCCAGCGCTGTTCCGAGCGGCTTAAGGATAGGTAAAAAACATCTAACCCCCACATCCCCGGAACTCCCTGGTTCACCCATGCAACTGTTGTTATTTGTCGCACTTCACCGCCTCCAGTGCAGGTGTCGTGCCGACTGTGGCGAAAGGGAATGCAACAAGCGTGCTCAAAATTCCGCACAGTTCACAAAATTTTCACAACGGCGCTAATCGCAGGACGAAAGCCCCGTAAATCCGGGGGCTAAGATCGGTTGGTTTGCTGGTCTGTGTCGTTCGGGAATAAGCGCAAAAGCTGTCCGTTAAGTCAAAGCGTTACCGTTAAAGTCGTGCGCTGAGTAGTTTGCGGATACTTTGAGTGCTGGCATCCGCAGCAGGGCCTCATTTTGGTGCGAAAAGTAGCGTTTACCAGGATGTCAGGCTGTTACCTGATTCGGTGCAGGGAGTCCGATGGCAAAAAAACGTTCAAAGCGGTGCGCTTCATGCTGATCTACCGGCTGTCCGGCGGTGCTCCAGCATGCAAACGGAGGTATCCTGCAGCATTAGGTCTGCGGCGCAGGGTTTGGCGGTGAGTGGACAAGGTATTAAACAGTTGTAGGAGATTCTCCCGTGTTTGAATTGGACCCACGCTTGCAGCAAGACACCTATGTGCTTGGGGACTTCCCCCTTTCGCGACTGTTGTTGAGTAAGGATGCCAACTACCCGTGGTTTATTCTGGTGCCGCGTCGCGCGGGTATCAGTGAGTTGTTTCAACTTGATGACAGCGAGCAGCAGCAATTGTGGAAAGAAACCACCGCGCTGGCTGAAACACTTAAAGACTGTTTTGCTGCCGACAAAATGAATGTTGCCACGCTTGGCAATGTCGTCAGTCAACTTCATATGCACGTTATAGTGCGCCGCCGTAATGATCCGGCCTGGCCTGCTCCGGTCTGGGGTAGCAAGCCGGCGACCGCTTATACTGCTGAACAAGTTGCAGGCATTCGCCAGCGACTGGCGACTGTTCTCGATGACAACTTCACATTCGCCGAGGCTTAAGACATGACACTCGAAGCGCGGGTAACAGAGTTGGAGAGCCGTTTGGCCTTCCAGGACGATACGGTGCAAACCTTGAACGATGTCCTGGTCGAACAGCAGCGGATTGTCGAGCGGTTGCAGTTACAGATGGCAGCGCTGCTCAAACGTTACGAAGAGATGGTCGGCCAGTATCAGAGCAGCGAGGAGGAAGCGCCGCCGCCACATTATTGATCGGCGCGCATCCCCAGGCATAAAAAAACCGCGGACGCTTTGGCTCCGCGGTTTTTTTCTGCTCGATCAGCGCCGTGGGGCGGCGATTACATCTTCTGCCTGCAGGCCTTTGTCGCGATTCATGACCGAAAACTCCACACGTTGGCCCTCGACCAGTACGCGGTGACCTTCGCCACGAATAGCGCGAAAGTGCACAAAGATGTCATCGCCAGAATCACGCGAGATGAAGCCGAAGCCTTTGGAAGTGTTGAACCACTTGACCGTCCCGGTATCACGGTTGGTCATGTCGTATTGAGGGGCCTGGCTACGGGCACTGCCGGTTTTGAGGAAGCCGGCAACCAAATGCACCACTACGGCCAGCAGGGCACAGCCCAGGGCTGGCAGGTTGCCCAGTTCCGGGCGGGCCAGCAGGGTAAGCGTCTGTAACACCACTGCCAGCACCAGCAAGACGCTCGCCAGGCGTTGCAGGTGGAGGCGGGCACCTTTGTAGTAATGGGGTACTACGGGAGCGAGGAGCAGGTTAAGCAAACCGAAAAGTGCCAGGTAAACGGCTTCCGGTTGTTGCAGCAGCGGTTGCGCATCAGTTCTGAGGCTGGGAATGAAGGACAGCAGCAAAGCTGCAGCGCCCGTCAAAAGGTGGACGATTTTGAACATGTTGGTTGGCTCACATTTATAAGGCACATCACAGGAAGAGCTGACATCACGGCGCGCATTGGGTTGAGAAGCGCAAAAACGTGAGAAAAGGTCAGCCTATGCGCCCCTGCATTAACAATCGTCAGAGACGGCACGCCGCCTATTTAACAGCAAAGCCGGGGGCTTCTCAAATCATAGGCCCGCCGTGTGTCGCTTGCCTTGGATCAAGGTCTCGCTGCCTGCAGCCAGCGGTCGCAAGTCTCTGGCTGCAGGCGGTGACGAGTCTTGATACAGTGGGGCGTACCTGCTTGATCATCAAACATCATGGAAAGGGGAATCGCATGGCTATTGATATCGGTATTAGCGAAGAAGATCGCAAGTCTATCGTCGATGGATTGTCGCGACTCTTGTCGGATACTTATGTACTTTACCTGAAGACTCATAACTTTCACTGGAACGTGACCGGTCCGGCTTTTCGGACATTGCACTTGATGTTCGAAGAGCAATATAACGAACTGGCGTTGGCGGTTGATTCCATTGCAGAACGAATTCGCGCTTTGGGTTTCCCGGCGCCGGGTGCTTATTCCATTTATGCACGCCTGTCTTCGATCAAGGAAGAGGAAGGCGTGCCGGCAGCCGATGAAATGATCAAGCAACTGGTTGAAGGGCAGGAGGCCGTGACCCGCACAGCCCGGGGTATTTTCCCGCTGCTGGACAAGGTCAGCGACGAGCCCACCGCAGACCTTTTGACCCAGCGCATGCAGGTGCACGAGAAAACGGCGTGGATGCTGCGCTCGTTGCTTGAAGGCAAGTAATCTCACGCCCTTCAAACAGTTGGTAGCCAGCGCCCGAACCACGATGTTCGGGCGTTTTGTTTGGTGGGGAAGTAGTTCTGTTCTTACATGATTCTTCGCAGGTTATCGAGGAATCCTACAATTAGAGTGAGTGGGTCTGCTGGATTCAATGCGCGGGTGCAGTGCTTATTAGGGTTCATCTTCAGGTAATAGCGATTGCCCGGAGTTGTTTCCCCGATAGTTAAAGTGCGTGGTGCTTGTATGTCTTCATGGATGAATCGTGTGGGGCGCGTGGCGGGCGATACCGGTACAGAGGGTATCGATCCGTTCGAGGCGGACTTCAATATGGGCCTGGCACAGCCATTGTCACGCTCGGTCCGACTGAACGGATTTGCCACTTGTCTGCGTCTGGAGGAAATCTACTGGCACGTGCTTGAACGGATTGCCCAGGCAAACCATTGCTCGGTCAACGCCGTGCTGTCCTACGTGGATCGCGAGGTGCACCTGCGTCATGGCGGGGTAAAAAATTTCAGTGGCCTGATTCGGGTGGTCTGTGTGGTCTATCTGCTGGGCACCCAGGTGACACGCTAGTCGGTTGTCGGGCTGCACAGCACTCCTTAACCATATATAATCCCGCTCTTTACTGCCTGAACCCGCCCGCGCTGTGGTTAACGAGACACACTTATGCCCCTGTACGACTATCAATGTGCTTCCTGCGATCACCAGATGGAAGTCCTTCAGAAGATCAGCGCAGAGCCGCTGAGCGATTGCCCGGCCTGTCAAAAGCCGGCGCTGAAGAAGCTGATCTCCGCACCGGGGTTCCGTCTGGGCGGTACAGGCTGGTACGAAACCGACTTCAAGACCGGTGCAAAGAAGAATCTTGCGGGCGGCGACAAAGCCGACTGAGTTGAATGCACCGGCCGGGTCTTGCACTATTAGCCTTTTGTGGCGCCAAGACCTCCACTGAACACACGAATGACGAGAAGCGAAACCACCATCATGATGCGCAGCCATTATTGCGGCCAACTGAACGAGAACCTGGAAGGTCAGGAAATTACCCTTTGCGGATGGGTCCATCGTCGCCGCGACCACGGCGGGGTGATTTTCCTCGATATCCGTGACCGCGAAGGCATGGCCCAGGTCGTATTCGACCCGGATCGCGCAGACAGCTTTGCTGCCGCCGATCGCGTGCGTAGCGAGTACGTGGTGCAGATCACCGGTAAGGTACGCCCACGTCCAGCGGGCGCTGTGAATGCCAATATGGCGTCCGGTGCCATCGAAGTGCTGGGTTATGAGTTGACCGTCCTGAACGAAGCGGAAACCCCGCCGTTCCCGCTCAACGAGTACTCCGACGTCGGCGAAGAGACCCGCCTGCGCTATCGCTTCATCGACCTGCGTCGCCCGGAAATGGCCGAGAAGCTGCGTCTGCGCTCGCGGATCACCACCAGCATCCGTCGCTTCCTCGATGAAAACGGCTTCCTCGATGTTGAAACACCAATCCTCACCCGTGCCACTCCGGAAGGCGCGCGTGACTACCTGGTGCCGAGCCGTACCCACGCTGGCAGCTTCTTCGCACTGCCGCAATCGCCGCAGCTGTTCAAGCAATTGCTGATGGTCGCGGGCTTTGACCGCTACTACCAGATCGCCAAGTGCTTCCGCGATGAAGACCTGCGTGCCGATCGTCAGCCAGAGTTCACCCAGATCGACATCGAGACCAGCTTCCTCGATGAGTCCGAGATCATGGGCCTGACCGAGAGCATGATCCGCAAGCTGTTCAAGGAAGTCCTGGACCTGGAGTTCGGCGAATTCCCGCACATGACCTTCGAAGAAGCCATGCGCCGCTACGGCTCCGACAAACCAGACCTGCGTAACCCGCTGGAACTGGTTGATGTTGCCGATCAGCTCAAGGACGTAGAGTTCAAGGTCTTCAGTGGCCCGGCCAACGATCCGAAGTGCCGTGTTGCCGCCCTGCGCGTTCCTGGCGCTGCCAGCATGCCGCGCAGCCGCATCGACGAGTACACCAAGTTCGTCGGCATCTATGGTGCCAAGGGCCTGGCGTACATCAAGGTCAACGAGCGCGCCAAAGGCGTTGAAGGTCTGCAATCGCCAATCGTCAAGAACATCCCTGAAGCCAACCTCAATGTGATTCTCGATCGCGTTGGCGCGGTCGACGGCGACATCGTGTTCTTCGGCGCCGATAAAGCCAAGATTGTCAGCGAAGCACTGGGTGCACTGCGGATCAAGGTCGGCAACGACTTCAACCTGCACACCTGCGAGTGGGCCCCGATGTGGGTTGTCGACTTCCCGATGTTCGAAGAGAACGACGACGGCAGCTTCACTGCCCTGCATCACCCGTTCACAGCGCCCAAGTGCACGCCTGAAGAGCTGGCGGCCAACCCGGCCACCGCGCTGTCGCGTGCTTACGACATGGTCCTCAACGGTACTGAGCTGGGTGGCGGTTCGATCCGTATCCACCGCAAGGAAATGCAACAGGCGGTCTTCCGCTTGCTGGGTATCGAGGCAGCAGAACAGGAAGAGAAGTTCGGCTTCCTGCTCGACGCCCTGAAGTTCGGTGCACCGCCGCACGGTGGCCTGGCTTTCGGTCTGGACCGTCTGGTCATGCTGATGACTGGCGCCCAGTCGATTCGTGAAGTGATCGCCTTCCCGAAAACCCAGAGCGCCGCTTGTGTCATGACTCAGGCGCCTGGCTTGGTCGATGCGAAGGCTCTGCGCGAGTTGCACATCCGTCTGCGTGAACAGCCCAAGGCTGAGTAAGTAGACCCCGGGCGCATCCAAATGGATGCGCCTTTGCGTTAAGCGGTACGGAATTTATTGTTCCTGCCCGATTGTTGTCGGGCAGGGGCGTGGCATTGTTTCAAAGGATTCGGAGTCGTTATGGCTGGTCATTCCAAATGGGCAAACATCAAGCACCGCAAAGAGCGTCAGGACGCCAAGCGGGGCAAGATCTTCACCAAGTGGATTCGTGAGCTGACCGTTGCTGCCAAGCAGGGCGGCGGTGATCCGGGCACCAACCCGCGTCTGCGTCTGGCGCTGGACAAGGCGTTGGGTGCCAACATGAGCCGCGACATCATCGACCGGGCCATTGCCCGCGGTGCTGGTGCGACCGAGGCCGATAACGTTGAAGAGCTCAGCTACGAAGGCTATGGCCCTGGTGGCGTGGCGATCATGGTCGAGGCCATGACCGATAACCGCAACCGTACCGCAGCTGCCGTGCGCCATGCCTTCAGCAAATGTGGCGGCAACCTGGGTACTGACGGTTCCGTGGCCTACCTGTTCGAGCGTAAAGGACAGATCAGTTTTGCCGCTGGGGTCGACGAAGATGCGTTGATGGAAGCGGCAATGGAAGCCGACGCTGACGACGTGGTCAGCAACGAAGATGGCTCCTTTGATGTGTTCACCTCGTTTGCCGGCTTCTATGCCGTGCGCAATGCCTTGGAAGAAGCAGGGTTCAAGGCGGCGGACGCCGAAATTGTCATGCAGCCGACCACCAGTGCCGAACTGGACCTCGAGGGTGCGCAAAAGGTGCTCAAGCTGATCGATATGCTGGAAGATCTGGACGACGTACAGAACGTCTACTCCAATGCTGAGATCCCCGATGAGGTCATGGAGCAACTGGGTTAACTCGCTTCCAGCCGATTTTCTCCAAGCCGGGTCTGCTTGCAGGTGTACTGTACCTGCAAGCAGATCCGGCTTCTGTCTTTACAACGACGCCTAAGCGCGTCATTGAGTATGCAGGCGTTATGACTCTGATTCTTGGCATCGACCCGGGCTCGCGCATTACAGGCTACGGTGTGGTGCGCCAGGGGCCCCGGGGCTGTGAGTATGTGGCATCCGGGTGCATTCGAACCGGTAGCGGCGAGTTGCCCGAGCGCTTGCAGATAGTCTTTCGCGGGGTGCGCGAAATCATCAGCCAGTACGGGCCGGTAACCATGGGGATCGAGCGAGTGTTCATGGCCCGCAACGCCGATTCAGCGCTTAAATTGGGGCAGGCCCGCGGCGCCGCTATCGTGGCGGCCATCGAGGAGGGGCTGGAGATTTCCGAGTACAGTGCGACCCAGGTCAAGCAAGCGGTTGCCGGTACCGGTGGCGCTAATAAGGAGCAGGTGCAGATGATGGTTATGCACTTGCTCAAGTTGACCAAAAAGCCGCAGATCGATGCTTCCGATGCCCTGGCCATCGCCCTGTGCCATGCCCATACTCGCTCCAGCTTGTTACCCCATGGGCTTTCCACTGCACGAAGCCGTAGCGGACGTCTGCGGCTCTGATAGCATCATGCGCTGAAACAAATTTTGACCGGGCAATGCCATCGGCCATTGCATTTGCTGTTAGGGTTGGTCGGTTGTTTGCCGGCGCCCATGAGGAAGGATTGCAACGTGATTGGACGTTTGCGCGGTACATTGGCTGAAAAGCAGCCGCCGCACCTGATTGTTGATGTCAATGGCCTGGGCTATGAGCTCGAAGTGCCCATGACAACCTTGTATCGTTTGCCCAAGATTGGCGAAGCGGTAACGTTGCACACCCACCTGGTGGTGCGTGAGGACGCTCATCTGCTCTACGGCTTTCATGAAAAGCGCGAGCGCGAACTGTTCCGTGAATTGATCCGCCTCAACGGCGTAGGTCCCAAATTGGCCCTGGCGTTGATGTCGGGCCTTGAGGTCGACGAACTGGTGCGCTGTGTTCAGGCGCAGGATACGTCGGCGTTGGTCAAGGTACCAGGTGTCGGCAAGAAGACTGCCGAGCGCCTGCTGGTCGAGCTTAAAGACCGCTTCAAAGCCTGGGAAACCTCTCCTGCCATGTTCGCCCTGGTGCCCAATGGACCAGCGCCTGTGGCCAGTGTGTCCAGCGCCGAAGCCGATGCCGTCAGCGCGCTGATTTCCCTGGGCTACAAACCCCAGGAAGCCAGCAAGGCGGTGGCTGCTGTCGATGCCAAGGGTTTGAGCAGCGAAGAACTGATCCGCCGCAGCCTGAAGGGAATGATCTAAGTGATTGAAGCTGATCGGCTGATAGCCGCCACCGGGCGTGACCGCGAAGAGGTCCAGGATCGGGCGATTCGCCCGCTGCGTCTGGCCGAATACATTGGTCAGCCAGTGGTGCGCGAGCAGATGGCCCTGTTCATTCAGGCGGCGCGCGGACGCAGCGAGTCGCTGGATCACACGCTGATCTTCGGCCCGCCGGGGTTGGGCAAGACCACCCTGGCCAACATCATCGCGCAAGAAATGGGCGTATCGATCAAGAGCACTTCGGGCCCGATTCTGGAACGACCAGGCGACCTGGCGGCATTGCTGACCAATCTCGAACCTCACGATGTGTTGTTCATCGATGAGATCCATCGCCTGTCACCGATTGTCGAAGAAGTGCTGTACCCGGCCATGGAAGATTTCCAGCTGGACATCATGATTGGCGAGGGACCGGCAGCCCGTTCCATCAAGCTCGACCTACCGCCTTTCACCCTGGTCGGCGCCACCACGCGGGCCGGCATGCTGACCAACCCGTTGCGTGACCGTTTCGGTATTGTCCAGCGCCTGGAGTTCTACAACACTGAAGACCTGGCCACTATCGTCAGCCGCTCCGGTGGCATTCTCGGTTTGCCGATCGAAGATGAAGGGGCTTTCGAGATCGCTCGCCGGGCGCGAGGTACGCCACGCATTGCCAACCGCCTGCTGCGTCGGGTGCGAGACTTTGCCGAGGTTCGGGGCAAGGGGCATATCACCAAGCCGATCGCCGACATGGCGCTGAACCTGCTAGATGTCGACGAACGTGGTTTCGATCATCAGGACCGTCGCCTGCTGCTGACCATGATTGAAAAATTCGACGGCGGGCCCGTCGGGGTCGACAGCCTGGCTGCAGCCATCAGTGAAGAGCGCCACACCATCGAGGATGTACTGGAGCCCTACCTTATTCAGCAGGGCTACATCATGCGTACGCCGCGAGGCAGGGTGGTAACCCGGCATGCTTATCTGCATTTTGGCCTGAACATCCCGAACAGACTGGGTGAGTCGGTCTCTGCCGAAGGTTTTTCTGCCCAGCCCGATGAATGACAGATTTATCTGGTGTTTTCGTGGTCCTATCGGCTGTCATGGAAGGACCACGCTGGCAATACGACATAATCAATGAAAAACAGTTGCTGGGGCGGATTGGCAAGCTGAGGAGTAAGCACTAGAGTATGCGCGCGCAAAATGGGCTTGAGTCGTTCGCACACCGTTGTCGGGTCTATTACGAAGACACTGATGCGGGCGGCGTGGTGTATTACGTCAATTACCTGAAATTCATGGAGCGTGCCCGCACCGAGCGGTTACGCGCCCTGGGCTTTGCCCAGTCGGCATTGGCGCAGGACAACCTGCTGTTCGTTGTTCACTCCAGCGAAGCGCGCTATCACGCGCCTGCGCGGTTGGACGACGAGTTGCGGGTTACCGCGCAAGTGCTTGAGTTGAACCGTGCCAGCCTGCGATTCGTGCAGCAGGTATGGCGCGAAAAAGATGCAACGCTGCTCTGCGAAGGGCAGTTCCTGGTGGCCTGTGTGCGCGCCGATACTTTCAAACCCCGGGCCATTCCCCCAGCGCTGCGAACGGCATTCGCCGAGGCGGGCGATCCGGGTACTCATTCAAATGCAGGAGATTAAGCGTGGAAGCTAACGTCGTCGACCATACCTCCATGTGGAGCCTGGTCAGCAATGCCAGCATCGTGGTGCAGCTGGTTATGCTGGTTCTGGTTGCCGCATCGGTAACGTCATGGATCATGATTTTTCAGCGCAGCACCATGCTGCGTGCCGGTCGTCGAGCGCTGGACAGCTTCGAAGAACGTTTCTGGTCGGGTATCGACCTGTCCAAGCTGTACCGTCAGGCGGGCAGCAACCCCGACCCGGATTCGGGTGTCGAGCAGGTATTTCGTGCCGGCTTCAAGGAGTTCTCACGCCTGCGCCAGCAGCCAGGTGTTGACCCAGATGCGGTGATGGAAGGTGTCGGTCGTGCCATGCGCGTCGCCATTTCCCGCGAAGAAGAGAAGCTTGAGCAGAGCCTGCCGTTTCTGGCCACTGTCGGTTCCACCAGCCCGTATATCGGTCTGTTTGGTACCGTGTGGGGCATCATGAACTCCTTCCGCGGTCTGGCCAGCGCCCAGCAAGCCACCCTCGCCACTGTGGCTCCGGGTATTGCCGAAGCACTGATCGCAACCGCAATCGGTCTGTTCGCTGCAATTCCAGCGGTTATCGCCTACAACCGCTTCGCGGCCCGCAGTGAAGTCTTGATCGGCCGTTACTACACGTTCGCCGACGAGTTCCAGGCCATTTTGCACCGTAAAGTGCACACCAGCGAAGAGTGATCAGGTAAAAGCCCATGGCCCGAGTTCGCCACAAACGCAAGCCGGTCGCCGAGATGAACGTGGTGCCTTACATCGACGTGATGTTGGTACTGCTGGTCATTTTCATGGTGACCGCACCGATGCTCAACCAGGGCGTGAAGGTTGATCTGCCCAAGGTTTCCAGTGAAGCCTTGCCGCAGGACAACAACGTCCAGGTCCTGACTATTTCGATCAAGGCTGACAAGACCTATTACTGGAACCTTGGCAGTGAAGTCGACACCGACAAGCAAATGGACAAGGCCATGACCTTGCCGCAGATGACCGACGCGGTGACCAAGATCATCGCTGCCGGCCGTGACCAGGGCAAACAGACCCAGGTCTTCATTCGTGGCGACAAAACTGTCGACTACGGCGCGGTCATGGGTGCCATGGGCGGGTTGCAAAAGGCAGGTGTCGGTAACGTTGGCCTGATTACCGAGGCGCCCTGATGCAACAGCGAGAGCCATCCGCCTCGGAAAGCTATTTCTGGCCCAGTGTCTGGGCCATTGCGCTGCACGTTCTGGTGTTCGGCATGCTGTTCGTCAGTTTTGCCATGACGCCGGAGCTGCCGCCGGCCAAGCCTATTGTTCAGGCAACCCTGTACCAGCTGAAATCGAAAAGTCAGGCCACCACCCAGACCAATCAGAAGATTGCGGGTGAAGCGAAGAAAACCGCTTCGCGCCAGACCGAAGTCGAGCAGATGGAACAGAAGAAGGTCGAGCAGCAAGCAGTAAAAGCTGCGGAACAAAAGAAAGAAGAAGCTGCTCAAAAGGCGGAAGAAGCGCGCGCCGAAGCCGAAGCGAAAAAGGCCGAACAAGCCAAGCAGGCAGAGGAAGCGAAGAAAACAGCCGAGGCCAAGAAAGCCGAGGAGGCCAAGAAGGCCGCCGAGAAACAACAGGCTGACATCGCCAAGAAGAAGGCTGAAGAGGAAGCCAAGAAAAAGGCTAACGAAGAGGCCAAGAAGCAGGCGGCTGAAGAAGCCAAGAAAAAAGCAGCCGAGGACGCCAAGAAAAAGGCAGCCGAGGATGCCAAGAAAAAAGCAGTAGCCGAGGAAGCAAAGAAAAAGGCTGCTGAAGACGCCAAGAAGAAAGCTGCAGCTGATGCGGCCAAGAAGAAGGCGCAGGATGCGGCCCGCAAGGCAGCAGAAGACAAGAAAGCCCAGGCCCTGGCCGAGCTTCTGTCCGACACTACCGAGCGGCAACAGGCATTGGCTGACGAGCAAGGTGACCAGGTAGCCGGCGATTTCGACGACCTGATCCGTGCACGTGCGGCCGAGGGCTGGGCGCGTCCACCTTCTGCGCGCAAGAACATGACGGTGGTTCTGCAGATCGGCATGCTGCCCGATGGCACCATTACTTCGGTGAGCGTAGCTCGCTCCAGTGGCGATGGTCCGTTCGACAGCTCGGCAGTTGCCGCGGTCAAGAACATTGGTCGGTTAACCGAAATGCAGGGCTTGAAACCGAGCGAATTCAATCCCTATCGTTCATTCAAGATGACATTCACACCTGAGGATCTAGCCTTGTGATTAAACTTCTTCGAGGACTGCTGGTTGTTCTCTGCTGCGTAGCAGGAATGGCCGTGGCAGAAGAAAAGAACATCCTGGTCACCAGCGGCAGTGATCGCGCCACCCCTATCGCGGTCGTACCGTTCGGTCTGCAGGGCGGTAGCGTGCTGCCTGAAGACATGGCCGACATTATCGGTAATGACCTGCGCAACTCCGGTTATTACTCGCCGATTCCGCGCCAGAACATGATCAGCCAGCCTAGCCAGGCCAGCGAAGTCATCTTCCGTGACTGGAAAGCCCTGGGTGCCCAGTACGTCATGGTCGGCAGCATCGTTCCGGCTGGCGGTCGCCTGCAGGTGCAGTACGCACTGTTCAACGTCGCGACCGAGCAGCAAGTGCTGACCGGTAGCGTCTCGGGCAGCGTCGATCAATTGCGCGACATGTCGCACTACATTGCCGACCAGTCTTTCGAGAAACTCACCGGTATCAAGGGTGCGTTCTCTACCCGCATGTTGTACGTCACGGCCGAGCGCTTCTCCACCAACAATACGCGCTACACCCTGCAGCGTTCGGACTACGACGGTGCCCGCGCCGTTACCCTGCTGCAATCGCGTGAGCCTATCCTGTCGCCGCGGTTTGCGCCTGATGGCAAGCGTATTGCCTATGTCTCGTTCGAGCAGAAGCGTCCGCGCATCTTCGTTCAGCACATCGATACTGGTCGTCGCGAGCAGATCACCAACTTCGAAGGCCTGAACGGTGCACCGGCGTGGTCGCCGGACGGTTCGCGCCTGGCGTTCGTGCTGTCCAAGGACGGCAACCCTGACATTTATGTAATGAACATGGGGTCGCGCCAACTGTCTCGTGTTACTGCAGGTCCGGGTATCAATACCGAACCGTTCTGGGGTAAAGATGGTTCGACCATCTACTTTACTTCCGACCGTGGCGGTAAACCGCAGATCTATAAAACCAATGTTTCGGGCGGTGGCGCCGAGCGTGTAACTTTTGTAGGAAACTACAACGCCAACCCTAAACTTTCTGCGGATGAAAAGACTTTGGTGATGATTCATCGCCAACAAGGTTTCACCAACTTCAAGGTGGCTGCTCAAGATTTGCAGCGCGGTAGTGTAAAGATTCTCTCTGAAACAAGTCTTGATGAGTCTCCTACTGTTGCGCCCAACGGCACCATGCTAATCTACGCCACCCGCCAGCAGGGCCGGGGAGTCTTGATGCTCGTCTCTCTCAACGGACGCGTGAGGCTCCCGCTTCCTACCGCTCAAGGCGAAGTCAGAGAACCGTCCTGGTCCCCTTACCTGAACTGACGCGGCGCTTTACGTTGTACTTAACACATTGGGGTTCATTAGGAGTTTCACGATGGAAATGCTGAAGTTTGGTAAGTTTGCTGCGCTGGCTCTGGCCATGGCCGTAGCTGTAGGTTGCTCTTCGAAAGGCGGCGACGACGCTGGTCAAGGCGCTGTTGACCCTAACGCTGGCTACGGTGCCAACACTGGTGCTGTTGACGGCAGCCTGAGCGAAGAAGCTGCTCTGCGCGCAATCACCACCTTCTACTTCGAATACGACAGCTCGGACCTGAAGCCAGAAGCCATGCGCGCTCTGGACGTTCATGCCAAGGACCTGAAAGGCAACGGCGCTCGCGTCGTGCTGGAAGGTAACACCGACGAGCGTGGTACTCGCGAATACAACATGGCTCTGGGCGAGCGTCGTGCGAAAGCCGTTCAACGCTACCTGGTTCTGCAAGGCGTCTCTCCTGCTCAGCTGGAACTGGTTTCCTACGGCGAAGAGCGTCCAGTTGCTACCGGCAACGACGAGCAGTCCTGGGCTCAAAACCGTCGCGTCGAACTGCGTAAGTAATTCGATATGCGAACGTGCCGTCGTGCTCTAACCGTCCTGGCGCTCAGCCTGCCACTCGTGGCCTGGGCTGAGGTTCCTGTTGTTGATGACAACGCTGGCTATAGCGGCGCAAGCAGCTATCCGCCATCGGGTTATGGTACGAACGGCGCCTACGCCGGGGGAGGGGTTACCGCCCCTGCCTCGGCGCAGGGTCAGCTGTTCATGCAACTGCAGCAAATGCAGGATCAGCTATCGCGTCAACAAGGCATCATCGAAGAGTTGCAAAACGATGTTGCGCGCATGAAACAGGAAAGCCTGGAGCGATACCAGGACCTGGATCGGCGTATTGGAACCGGCGCTCCTGCCGAGGCTCCACAGAATTCTTCCGCGGGTGGCGAAGCCGCCGGCGCCGCTGCAGGGGCTGCCGCTGCGCAACAACCAGCAGCCAGCAGCGAACCTGGTGATCCGGCCAAAGAAAAGCTCTACTACGATGCTGCTTTCGACCTGATCAAAGCCAAGGATTTCGACAAGGCCAGCCAGGCGTTCAACGCCTTTCTGCGCAAGTACCCCAACAGTCAGTACGCCGGCAATGCCCAGTACTGGTTGGGTGAAGTGAACCTGGCCAAGGGTGATCTGCAAGCTGCAGGGCAAGCCTTTGCCAAGGTCAGCCAGCTGTATCCCAAGCACAACAAAGTGCCGGATTCGCTGTACAAGCTAGCCGATGTAGAGCGCCGCCTGGGCCACACCGACCGGGTCAAGGGCATTTTGCAACAGGTCATCACCCAGTACCCGGGTACCTCCGCAGCACAGCTCGCTCAGCGCGATCTGCAAAAGCTCTAAACCAGCTGTTTCAAAAGAAACCCGCGCTTGCCGCGGGTTTTTTCGTTAGAATCTCTGCCCTTTTATTGAACTACGCTGCTGAAAACTACGCGATGCCGGGTTTTCAGCAGTGCCTGACGGAGGCGGACAGCCTGTTTAGCTGTTACGCCCGTGGCGACTATGCAAGACACATTACGTATTACCGAAGTTTTTTACTCTTTGCAGGGTGAAACGCGCACCGCTGGCTTGCCCACGGTTTTTGTCCGTCTCACCGGCTGCCCGTTGCGCTGCCAGTATTGCGACAGCGAATATGCCTTCAGTGGCGGCACCGTGCGCACACTCGACTCTATCCTTGAGCAGGTAGCAGGCTTCAAGCCGCGCTATGTCTGTGTCACCGGGGGTGAGCCGCTGGCCCAGCCCAATGCCATTCCTTTGCTCAAGCAGCTGTGCGATGCAGGTTACGAGGTTTCGCTCGAGACCAGCGGCGCGCTGGATATCTCCAAGGTGGATACGCGCGTCAGTCGGGTTGTGGACCTGAAAACGCCGGGCTCCGAGGAAGTGCACCGCAACCGTTACGAGAACATCGAACTGCTGGGCGCAAATGACCAGGTCAAGTTCGTAATCTGTTCGCGGGAAGACTACGACTGGGCGGTGTCAAAGCTCATTCAGTACGGTCTGGAAAAACGTGCGGGTGAAGTGCTGTTTTCGCCGAGCCATCACCAGGTGAGCGCTACAGATCTCGCTGATTGGATTGTGGCCGACAATTTGCCGGTTCGTTTTCAGATGCAGTTGCACAAGCTGCTGTGGAATGACGAGCCGGGACGCTGACAGGAGTGAATGCAATGACTGAGAAACGTGCGGTAATCCTGCTTTCCGGTGGCCTTGATTCGGCAACCGTGGTGGCCATGGCCAAGGCCGATGGCTACAAGTGCTACACCATGAGTTTCGACTATGGCCAGCGTCACCGTGCCGAGTTGAACGCTGCTGCGCGAGTGGCCCGTGACCTGGGTGTGGTCGAGCATAAAGTGATTGGCTTGAACCTGGACGGGATTGGCGGCTCGGCCTTGACCGACAGCAGCATCGATGTGCCCGAGGCGCCCTCTGAGGGCATTCCGGTAACCTACGTGCCGGCGCGCAATACTGTGTTCCTGTCGCTGGCGCTTGGTTGGGCAGAGGTGCTCGAGGCGCGGGATATCTTCATTGGCGTCAATGCCGTGGACTACTCGGGTTATCCGGATTGCCGCCCAGAGTTCGTCAAAGCATTCGAGCGCATGGCTAACCTTGCCACCAAAGCCGGTGTAGAAGGGCAGGGCTTTCGTATCCAGGCGCCGCTGCAGAACTTGAGCAAGGCGCAAATCGTTCAGGCCGGCGTTGCCCATGGTGTCGATTACAGTCTTACCGTTTCCTGCTACCAGGCCGACGACGAAGGCCGTGCGTGCGGTAAATGTGACAGCTGCCGCCTGCGCGCCGATGGCTTTAAAGCAGCGGGTGTAGAAGACCCAACACGATATTTTTAAATTATTTTGCGATGGGGTGTTGATTTCCTGTTAGAAATCAGTATTATACGCGCCATCCAACGGGTCGTTAGCTCAGTTGGTAGAGCAGTTGGCTTTTAACCAATTGGTCGTAGGTTCGAATCCTACACGACCCACCATATGCTGTAAGTCAAAGCCCGCGTCCTGCAAAGGTCGCGGGCTTTTTCGTTTTCATCTTTTTGATTGTCTGGAGTACTGCGTGTCTCACCGTGGGTTCATGACAAAACACTCAAGTTCCCGCATCATGGTTTTCCACTTGAATGCATGACAATCAGGAATAGGCCCGCTTTGCGGGTCACGCATGAGGCATGAAGTAGCTATGACTGAAGGTCGTATCAACGCAGGTTCCGAGGCCGTGAGCAGTCAACCACTGGTATCGATTGTTGCCCCTTGCTATAACGCCGAGAAGTACCTCGAAGTAGCCCTGCAGAGCATCTTCGCCCAGGACTATGGCAACTTTGAAGTGATCATTGTCGATGACGGCTCGACCGACAATAGTCTCGCCATGTTGCGCGCCTTGCAGCAAACCTACGATTTTCAGCTCTACACTCAGCCCAACCAGGGGGTCAGTGCCACATTGAACAATGGCCTGGCCCACGCCAAAGGCGTTTATGTTTCAACGCCTGACCTGGATGACATCATGCTCCCTCATTCGATCAGCACCCGAGTTCGCTATCTCGATGAGCACCCCAAGGTCGGCTGCGTTGGTGCGTTGATTGCCTATATGGACAGCGATGGCGTCGAGATAAAAACCCAGCACCGTAGCAAGGTGAAGAAGTTCAGTTTCGACGAGATCGTCAGTGACGCTGTGGTCATGGGGGCGCCGGGTGCGCTGTACCGGATGGAGGCGATGAAGGCTGCGGGCTTCTACGATCCTGCGATCAAGGTTCAGGATTTCCAGATGACCTTGCGTATTGCCAGCAAGGGTTACGAGATTCATGAGTTGCCGGTGGTGGTTACGCGCTATCGTCGGCATCCCAATAACTTGTCGCGGCGCTTCAAGGTATTGCTTGATGCCGACCTGCAGGCCATGGCGCCTTTTCAAGATCATCCAGGTTACGAGAAGGGCCGCTCGGTCCTGATTCACAAGGCCTTGAAGTACGCTGTGGTGTCAGACAAAAAGTACGCATGGAGCTTGCTGCGCTCCATTCCGTTGCGTCATTTCAACCGTACGACGTTCAAACGACTGAAGCGTCTCGTACTGCACCGTTGATGTTCATCCGCCTACAAAAACGATAACAACTGCACGCAAGGATCAACCTGTGAAGCTTTTCGAGATGCTGAAGGATCGCCGAGAGTACAAGCGACTGCGCGCGATGGACAGGCTTGAACGCAAGGCCGAGAAGATCCGCCTTAGATACCCTCGATACACCATCGGTACCGGAACCTACGGAATCCCCGAAGTGATTGAGTTCGGTGATGACACGGTGCTTAAAGTGGGTTCCTACACCTCGATCGCAGAAGGTGTG
The DNA here is from genome assembly GCF_004803755.1 of Pseudomonas sp. DG56-2. NCBI lineage: Bacteria > Pseudomonadati > Pseudomonadota > Gammaproteobacteria > Pseudomonadales > Pseudomonadaceae > Pseudomonas > Pseudomonas sp. DG56-2. The sequence goes on along the minus strand of NZ_CP032311.1, from coordinate 4,478,363 downwards.
CAAATTCTCCTCGGCGGTGAACACCGCACCGACTGGCTGACGACTTATCCTTTCCCAGCGATGGTCGATGAAGTTCGCGACATCAAGGATTACGCCCCGAGCAAAGGTGATGTGGTCATCGGCAGTGACTGCTGGATCTGTACCAATGCAGTCATTCTCTCCGGTGTAACCATTGGCCACGGTGCCATTGTGGCAGCTGGTGCCGTCGTTACCCGTGACGTGCCGCCTTTCGCCGTGGTGGGTGGTAACCCCTGCAAGCAGATCAGGTGGCGCTTCGAAGAGGACGTTCGTGCCCTGCTGCTTGAGGCCGCGTGGTGGGATTGGCCGATGGAAGAGGTCAAGGCGGTGGCGAGAATGTTGTGCAGCACCGACCAGGAGGCATTCCTCGCCTACATCAGGACGCGCAAGGCCCAGTAATCATTTATGATCGCCCGCTTGGCCAGTAGCTCCTGCGGGAAAAGGATGTTGTGTGTTTTTCAGGTCTGTTCTGATCGCCCTCATGTTGGCGGTATCTGCTTGTAGCTCTCACTCCCCAAGTTCCGGGGTTTCTGCCAACAAGGTGGTAGCCGGTAGCTACAAGGTCAAACGTGGCGACACGCTGTACTCGATTGCCACGCGTCACGGCTGGAACTTCAAGGAACTGGCGCGCTATAACGGGATCAGCCCGCCCTATGCGGTTAATGTCGGTCAGACAATTCGGTTCGGCGGATCGAAAGCTACGTCACGAAACAGAACCACTACTGCCAGCAAGCGCAAATCGGTTGCCCCGGCCACCAAGGTGACGCTGCGCGGTTGGGCGTGGCCGGTACAGGGCGCGGTGATTGGTCGCTACTCTGCGGCGGATAAACTCAGCAAAGGCATTCGTATTGCCGCCACTCAAGGGCAACCGGTGTTCGCCAGCCTCGGCGGCAAAGTGGCGTTCGCAACGAATATCCGCGGCTACGGCAACCTGATCATCCTTCAGCATGGTCCCTCCCATGCCAGTGTCTACGGCCACAACAGCAAACTGCTGGTCAAGGAAGGGCAAACTGTCAGCAAGGGCCAGAAAATTGCCGAGGCAGGCGACCTGGATGCCGATCGCGTGCAGCTGTACTTCGAGATTCGCCAGAACGGCAAGCCGCTCGATCCGCTTAGTGTCCTGCCGGCCGCCAGTTGAATTACTGGTACTTGATCACGATGCCCTTGAGCTTGCGCCCTTCGACAGAATGTATGTCACGGTCCCACAGGGGGCCGCTGACATAGGCCGACAGTGGCTGGATACGGTCGTAGACCACAACGACGGCATCACCACCAATCTTGGCGGCTTCGCTGCGCAGTTTCTGTTCTACGTCGCTGATAGGCGGCGCTGGCTCGACACTGGCATCGACGAGAATCTCGCCCAGGCGCGTATGCGCACGCAAAGGTTCGCGGCGCAGCACTTCAACATGAGCTGCGTCGGTGGGGGCGGCGTGTTCAACGCCGACATATTCGGTAGTGCGGGCATCGATGCTGCTGCAGCCAGCCAGTGCCAGCAGCAGCGCACCTGACAAGCAGAGTTTACTGATTGTCTTCATGGCTTCTCCCCTTCGGTACCCGTTGCCCAATGCAACGCGACTCAACTGACAGTAGCTGCAATTGAGTCACTGGCAAGGGGTCGAAGGCGGGGCTCAGCCGAGTACTTCTCGCAGGCGATACCACATCATTCCCAAGGCCAGCAGCGGCGAGCGCAGGGCCTTGCCGCCAGGGAAAGTCATGTGAGGCACAGCGCTGAATACATCCATGCCTTGGCTATGACCAACATCGATGGCTTCGGCGAGCAGGCGAGCCGTCCAGTGGGTAACGTTCAGGCCATGGCCCGAGTAGCCTTGGGCGTAGTACACGTTAGGGTGCTGCGACAGGCGGCCAACCTGCGGAAAACGGTTGGCAGTGATGCCAATCTTGCCACCCCATTGGAACTCGACTCGGGTGTCAGCCAATTGCGGGAACACTTTGAGCATCTTCGGACGCATGTAAGCGGCGATGTCCAGCGGATCACGACCGGAGTAGTGACAGGCGCCGCCGAACAGCAGGCGGCGATCTGCCGTGAGGCGGTAGTAATCCAGGCCGACTTTCTGGTCGCACAACGCCAGGTTCTGCGGGATCAGTGCATCGGCCTGCGCAGCGGACAACTGCTCGGTGGCGATGATGTAGCTGCCAGCAGGAAGTACCTTGCCGCTCAGGCGTGGCTCCAGTTCTTCCAGGTGAGCATTGCAGCCCAGCACCAGGCTACCGGCCCGCACGCTGCCCTGGGCGCAGCGCACGTGGACGGTGGCGCCGTGGTTGATCTCGATAACCGGGCTGTGCTCGAAAATCCGCACCCCCAGGGACGCTGCTACTTGTGCTTCGCCCAGCACCAGATTGAGTGGGTGCAGGTGGCCCGAACCGCGATCGATCAAACCGCCCGCATACAGCTTGGAATTGACCACTTCACCCATTCGCTCGGGCCCGATCAACTGGGTCTGGTGGCGGTAGCCCAAGGTTGCCAGGTGCTCCTGCTCGGCGCGAAATGCGGCGAACTGGGCCGGGGAGTTGGCCAGTTCGCAAAAGCCCCAGCGCAAGTCGCAGTCGATGCCATGTTCCTTGATGCGGTTGGCGACAACTTCAACCGATTCAATCCCGGCCCGCAGCAGATACTTCACGCCGTCCTGGCCAACGTAGCGGGCAAAACCTTCGACGTCGTGACCGATGCCGCGAATCAGTTGACCGCCGTTGCGCCCGCTGGCGCCCCAGCCTATGCGTCGCGCTTCGAGCAAGATTACCGACAGGCCGCGCTGTGCCAGTTCGATAGCGGTATTGACACCGGTGAAGCCACCGCCGATCACGCAGACATCGGCGCTAAGGTCGGAACTCAACTGTGGGTGTTCAGGCATCGGACCCACCGATGCCCGGTAATACGAGCTGGCATGTTGCGCAGCAGGATTGATCATGGCGTGCTGGTTCATTTGTTCGACTTCACTTTGCTCCACGAGCGTGTCATCAGGCGCATGATTTGCGGGGTAGGGGTGTTGGAAACGTAGAGTTTGTCCAGCACCTCCTGCGGCGGGTACACCTCTGGGTTGTTGACCAGATCGGCATCCATGTACTGCTTGGCGGCCGGGTTGGCGTTGGCATAACCGACAGTGGCGCTGACCTGGGCGATCACTTTCGGCTCAAGCAGATAGTTGACGAAGGCATAGGCCTCTTTTGGATTGCTGGCATCGGAAGGGATGGCCAGCAGGTCGAACCACAGGTTGGCGCCTTCTTTGGGAATGGAGTAGGCGATGTTCACGCCGTTGTTGGCTTCCTTGGCGCGGTTGGCTGCCTGGAAAACGTCGCCTGAGTAACCGAAGGCCATGCAGATATCACCGTTGGCCAGGTCCGACACATACTTGGATGAGTGGAAGTAGGTGATGTACGGGCGCAGGGTCAGCAGCTTGGCCTCAGCCTTCTTGTAGTCTTCGGGATTATTGCTGCGTGGGTCCATGCCCATGTAGTTGAGCATCGCCGGGAACAGCTCGTCGGCCGAGTCCATGAACGACACGCCGCACTTGCTGAGCTTTTTCAAATTCTCTGGTTCGAACATCACGGCCCAGGAGTCGATGTGATCGACGCCGAGCACTTGCTTGACCTTGTCGACGTTGTAGCCGATGCCGTTGGTGCCCCACAGGTAAGGTACCGAATGCTGGTTGCCGGCATCGTTGCTCTGCAGAGCCTTGAGTAGCACAGGGTCAAGGTTTTTCCAGTTGGGCAGTTGCTCGCGATCGAGCTTCAGGAACGCGCCAGCTTGGACCTGGCGCGCCAGAAAGTGGTTGGAAGGCACGACCACGTCGTAGCCGGTGCGGCCGGCCAGCAACTTGCCTTCCAGGGTTTCGTTGGAGTCGAATACGTCATAGATGACTTTGATGCCAGTGCTGCCCTGGAAGTCTGCCAGGGTGGTGGTGCCGATGTAGTCGGTCCAGTTGTAGACGCTGACGCTTGGCTGGGCTTGGACTGTGGCGCTGACCAGCAGCGCCAGGGTTGCACTTGCAACGGTTTTCAATGAACGCATATCGACCTCTTCGAATTGTTTTTATCGATGCTTGTTACGCAGCAGGATTTAAACGCTGAGCAGCAAGAACTCTCGCTCCCACGAGCTGATCACACGTTTGAAGTTTTCGTGTTCGGCCCGTTTGACTGCCACGTAACCGCGCACGAACTTGCTGCCCAGGTGTTGCTCCACGCTCGGGCAGTCTTCCATGTTGGCCAAGGCGTCTTCGATGGTGATTGGCAAGCGCAAATTGCGCCGCTCGTAGGCGCGGCCCTGAACCGGGGCGCTCGGATTGATTTTCTCGACCATGCCCAGGTAACCGCACAACAGGCTCGCGGCGATGGCCAGGTATGGGTTGGCGTCGGCACCCGGCAAGCGGTTCTCCACGCGCATTGCATCTGGGCTGGAGGTAGGCACGCGCAGGCCTACGGTACGGTTTTCCTCACCCCATTCAACATTCACTGGCGCCGAGGTATCGGGCAGGAAGCGGCGGAACGAGTTGACGTTGGGGGCGAACATCGGCAACACCTTGGGGATGTACTTTTGCAGGCCGCCAATGTGTTGCAGGAACAACTCGCTCATCTGGCCGTCTTCATTGACGAAGATCGGCTTGCCGGTGGCGATGTCAACCACGCTCTGATGCAGGTGCATGGCACTGCCTGGCTCGTCGCCCACCGGTTTGGCCATGAACGTAGCGGTCACGTTGTGCTTGAGTGCAGCCTCACGCATGGTGCGTTTGAACACGGTGATCTGGTCGGCCAGATCCAGGGCGTCGCCATGGCGGAAGTTGATTTCCATCTGTGCCGGGCCGTCTTCGTGAATCAGCGTATCGAGGTCCAGGCCTTGGGCTTCGCACCAGTCGTAAACATCTTCGAACAACGGATCGAATTCGTTGGCGGCATCGATCGAGAACGACTGCCGACCGCTTTCGGCGCGGCCCGAACGACCCAGTGGAGCCTGCAACGGCAAGTCCGGGTCTTCGCAACGCTGGGTCAGGTAGAATTCCATCTCCGGCGCGACGATTGGTTGCCAGCCCTTGTCGGCATACAGCTTGAGTACTTTCTTCAGGACGTTGCGTGGCGACAGCTCAATCGGGTTGCCCTGCTTATCGAAGGTATCGTGGATCACGATGGCAGTCGGCTCGATGGCCCATGGCACCACGTATACGGCGGCCGAGTCTGGGCGGCAAACCATGTCGATATCGGCAGGGTCAAGCAGGTCGTAGTAGATGTCGTCGTCGACAAAATCCCCGGTTACCGTTTGCAACAGCACACTTTCCGGCAGGCGCATGCCTCGCTCATGCAGGAACTTGTTGGTGGGTGCAATTTTGCCGCGGGCGATACCGGTCAGGTCACTGACCACGCACTCGACTTCGGTAATCTTGTGTTCTTTCAGCCAAGCAGACAGCTGATCGAAAGGGGCATTCATAAAGACCTCGTTATTGGTTTTATTCCGCGCCAGGACCTGCGATCAAGGCTGGCATGCCGTCTGGACGACTTCCCCTGCAGCGCGTTGAGGGCTATCTTGGTCGAGGTGTGCAGATCCATCTATCCACTTTTTCCGGAATTAAATGCACCAAAAGAGTGCATGACGAGCCGTTTATGACAGCGCCAAATCCGTTTCAGGTTCAGGCTTTCAGTACCGCTACAGTGATCGAGCAAGAGCGCGCCTCGCCCAATTGGAGCGTGCAATACCAGCAGATGTCGCCGGGGCATTTCGAGGGGCGTATACGCTGCCTGGAGCTTGAAGGCGTAGAGATCTACGAAGAGTCCATGAACACGCGGGTAGAGCAGAGTTTTCACGCTCCTAGCGGGGCCTTGACCTTCTGTTTTGACCGCACGGACAACAGCCTTTACTTGCTCAACGGTGAAAGCCGCAACATCTGGATTACGCCAGAGAACTACCAGGAAGTGGCGGTGGTGTTCGGCCCCGAGTTCGTCCAGCGCCACGCTGTGGATATCGCCAGGCTCGAAGGGCTGTTCATGGCGCCGCTCAACTCGAGGCAGACTGCATTGTTCGGCGGTTGGTTAAGCAGCACCTTGACCCGTCTGGGGCAGGAAATTGATCCGCCCAGCCGCGAAGCCCTGACCGAGCAGTTGCTTCAGGATTGCCTGTACATACTCGACAGCGCCAGTGTTTGCCTGGACCGCAGCGCATTGGGGCGGCGCACCGAAGAACGCACGATCATGCGCCGTATCAGCCAATGGGCTGCCGACTGCCCGGAAGAGACGCTCAACCTGCTGGAGTTGGCGCAGGTTGCCGAGGTGCCATTGCGTCAGTTGCAGCAAGCCTTCAAGACCTACACCGGGATGACGCCGGCAAACTGGTTGCGTTTGCGTCGCCTGAACAGCGCGCGCCGTGAGTTGTTGAGCGCTCGACCCGGTGCCAGCACCGTCGCGGAAGTCGCCATGCATTGGTCATTCTGGCACTTGGGGCGCTTCTCTAATAGCTATCAGCAATTGTTCAAAGAGCTGCCTAGTGAAACGCTGAAACGAACGCAGCAGCGCAACTGAGCCGACAACTGCATGGCATCTGACCCTGTCGGCCATAGGCCCTGCAGTGGTATGTTCTGTCCGATAAATGAAGTCGATAGATTGGAAAGACCATGCCAAGAGCCTCACACCAAGACCTGCGTCGCGCGTTTCGTAAACTCCTTGCTTCTCCCGCCTGTTACCACACGGCTTCCGTGTTTGACCCGATGTCGGCGCGTATCGCCGCTGATCTGGGGTTCGAGGTGGGCATTCTCGGTGGTTCGGTCGCATCCCTGCAGGTGCTTGCTGCACCTGATTTTGCCCTGATCACCCTTAGCGAATTTGCCGAACAGGCGACGCGCATTGGCCGTGTGGCCCAATTGCCGGTGATTGCCGACGCCGACCATGGCTATGGCAACGCCTTGAACGTAATGCGCACGGTCACTGAACTTGAGCGTGCCGGAATCGCGGCGCTGACCATCGAGGACACGCTGCTGCCCGCTCAATTCGGGCGCAAGTCCACCGACCTGATCAGCATTGCCGAAGGTGTCGGCAAGATCCGTGCGGCGCTGGAGGCGCGTGTCGATCCCGAGCTTGCGATCATTGCGCGCACCAACGCTGCGTTGATTCCGGTTGAGGAAGTCATTGCCCGCACCGTGGCGTATCAGAATGCCGGTGCCGATGGCCTGTGCATGGTTGGCATTCGTGATTTTGACCACCTTGAACAGATCGCCAAGCACCTGAGCGTGCCGTTGATGCTGGTGACCTACGGCAATCCGCAATTGCACGATGATGCGCGTCTGGCGCAGTTGGGAGTGCGCATTGCCGTGGACGGTCATGGCGCTTATTTTGCGGCGATCAAGGCGACCTATGATTGCCTGCGCGAGCAGCGCCGCATCACCAGCAGTGCCTCGGACCTGAGTGCCACCGAACTTACCCATACCTACACGGTGCCTGGCGACTATATCGTCTGGGCTCGTGAGTTCATGGACGTCAACGAATAGGCCCATGGCCTTGCTGCAACAACTCTCAAAAATGGACAAGCGGAACAATTCATGAAGAAGACAGTAGGTGTACTTTCCGGGCTCGTAGTCGCCGTGGCAGCAGTTTGCACGGCGGGTGCCTGGTACACCGGTAAGCAACTCCCGGCGGTGCTCGAGCAGGCTATGGTGCAGGCCAATATCCAGCTCAAACAGTCCGCTGGCAATATGACCGTGGAGCTGGCATCGCTGGATTCGCACCTGTTCTCGAGCACCGCGCACTACCGGGTGAAGGTCAAGGACATGGTGGTTGGCGATCAGCTCAAGAGCTTTGAGTTCGGCATCGTCGATCGCATCGAGCATGGTCCGTTGCCCTGGACCCGGGTCAAGGCGTTGAAGCTCATGCCAGTGATGGCGGCGAGTAACTATGCACTGGAAAAAGATGCTGTCACCGCTGACTGGTTTGCCGCCAGTGGCGATGTGGCGCCGGTATACGGGCAGAACAGTCTGGGTTACGACGGTTCCACCGATGGCACCCTGATCATGCCGCCCATGGAGTTGAAAGAGGCGGGTGTCACGCGCATAAAGTTCTCCGGATTGCAGGTGCAGGCGACTGGCACCAAGGATGCCGAGCAGGCCAGGTTCACCGGCGATTCGGCGAGCTTGATGTTGAACCTGGAGGACGCAGACGACGTGCCCATGAAGGTGGAACTCAAGGACTTGCGTGTGTTTGGCGACCTGACCAAGACACCCCATGGTTTCTATGTGGGTACCATGAACATGGGTATGGGAGAGGTCAGCGCGTTGCTGGGTGAGCAGCAGAAAGTGCTGTTGATGAAGCATCTTGAGCAAAACAACGAATACCAGGCTGACGGCGACAAGCTGTCCGGCACCATGGCCTACAAGGTTGGTGATATCAACTTTGATGGCAAACCGGTAGGTTCCGGAGCGATGCACTGGAGCATCAAGAATCTAGATGTGCCAGCCATGCAGGCGCTGGCTGCCTGGTACCAGACCCGTTTGCCCGAGTTTCAAGCGGCAGCTGCGCAGGGTGATGCACTGCCATCACTGCCGATGACCGACGCAGAAAAAGCTCAGGTCAGCGCCCATGTTCAGCAAATGCTGGCCGCCAAGCCGCAAATTGCCCTGGACGATTTCTCGTTCAAGACAGCCAACGGTGAAAGTCATTTCAGCTTGAGTGTTCAATTGGGCAAGCCGGCTTCGCTGGAGTTGCCGACGGCTGAGCTGTATCAGCAGATGATTACCCAGGTGCAGAGCAAACTGCAGGTATCCAAACCCATGATCGGTGACTTGGCCACATTGCAGGCACGCCTGGAAGGGCAAAGCGATGCGCAGGTGCTTTCCCAGCAAGCATCGCAGGCTGGCGAAATGGTCGGCATGATGGCGCTGCAGAGCCGGATGGCTACGGTGCAGGGCAACGATATCCTTGCCAATCTGCACTACGCCGAAGGCATGGTTGACTTCAACGGCCAGAAAATGACCGTCGAGCAGTTCGCCAGCTTGATCATGGCCCACCTCGGCGCAATGCAGCCGACGGAAGGCTGACGGCACGCCTTGGGGCGGCATGGTCGTCGCCCCAAGGCCTGTTTCACTAAAAAAACCTTTTGAATTCATCCGATTAACTGTAGCCTTCGGCATCCCATAAAAACCCGAGGCCGCAGAAGGTCTTTGGTTCCGCCTGCCATGTCATTGTGTACGTTGCCTGCGGAGCCTGTAGCCGATTTGCCAGGGCTCGGTGATACACTCGGCTTACGCGCACAAGCGCCTGCAGGTCCAGCGATCATGACCCAGATTTCCGAACGCCTTTTGGTGCAAGCCCACCTCGATGCCAAGCAGCCCAAGCCGCTGACGCCCGAGCAAGAGGCCGACTACCGCGCCGCCATCGCCGCCGAACTCAAGGCGCAGAACGCGGTGCTGGTTGCCCATTACTACTGTGATCCTGTGATTCAGGCACTGGCCGAGGAAACCGGCGGCTGCGTGTCTGATTCGCTGGAAATGGCTCGCTTCGGCAACAAGCACGAAGCCAGTACCGTGATTGTCGCGGGCGTGCGCTTCATGGGCGAGACGGCAAAAATCCTCAATCCCGAAAAGCGTGTGCTGATGCCCACCCTGGAAGCGACGTGCTCGCTAGACCTGGGCTGTCCGGTAGAGGAATTCTCGGCCTTTTGCGACAAGCACCCAGAGCGAACCGTGGTGGTCTATGCCAACACTTCGGCGGCGGTCAAAGCCCGCGCCGATTGGGTGGTGACCTCCAGCTGTGCGCTGGAAATCGTCGAAAGCCTGATGGACAACGGCGAAACCATTATCTGGGGCCCGGACCAACACCTGGGGCGCTACATCCAGAAACAGACCGGCGCCGACATGCTGCTTTGGGACGGTGCCTGCATCGTTCACGAAGAGTTCAAGTCACGCCAGTTGGAAGACATGAAGGCGCTGTATCCGGATGCCGCGATCCTGGTGCACCCGGAATCGCCGGAGTCGGTGATCGATCTGGCGGATGCGGTTGGCTCTACCAGCCAGCTGATCGCCGCAGCGCAAACCATGTCGAACAAAACCTTCATTGTCGCCACCGACCGCGGCATCTTCTACAAGATGCAGCAGCTGTGCCCGGACAAGGTGTTCATTGAAGCGCCGACGGCCGGCAACGGTGCTGCTTGCCGCAGCTGTGCCCATTGCCCGTGGATGGCCATGAACACGCTGGAACGCACGCTGCAATGCCTGCGTGAAGGCAGCAACGAGATCTTCGTGGAGCCTGCGCTGATTCCCCAGGCGATCAAGCCACTCAAACGCATGCTCGATTTCACCCAGGCAGCGCGGATGAAACTGTCTGGCAACGCCTGACGAGGTCGTTCACTCACTGCCTAGTGTAGGCGCCGGCATCGCCGCGAAGGACTGCCCTGCAGTCCCTCGCGGATAAATCCGCTCCCACACGGACGGTTGTTCTCAGCGCATCATGTCCTTGACCATCCGCTGCTGCTCCAGCAATTCGCGCTGACGTGCATCGATTTTCGATGCCAGCACAAAGTTGCTGCCTGCACGTTGCTTGGCATAGTCGAGTTGCTGCAGCGCCTGGTCGAAATCGCCCACCAGGGCGAAATATTCAGCGCGCGCCTGATGCAGGCCGATGGTGTTGCCAGAAAGCCCGCGAACTTCAGCAACGTCGTACCAGACATCCGGGTCATCCGGGCGACTCTTGAGCAGGGCATCCAGGGCTTTTTCCGCTTCAGGCGCGCGGTTCTGTTTGAGCAGCAGGTCAATTCGCGCCTGCTGCAGCGGGTAGTTCCCTGGATACAGTGCGCGCATGCGCTCGATCCGTTGCTGGGCATCGGTCAGGCGATTGTTGGTAACGTCGAGGTCGATTTGGGCCAGGTTGTAGGTGACGTCGTTGGGCGCCTTGGCCAGCAAGGGCTTGAGGGCATCTCGCGCTTCGTTGAGACGGCCACCTTTGATCAACGCTAGCGCCAGGCCGTAGCGGGCCGAGTCCAGGTTCGGGTTTTCATCCAGCTGCGCCCGGAAGCGTTTGGCTGCAAGGCCCGGAGTGCCCTCGTAGATCAGCGCAACGCGAGCTCGAATCAACTGGTAGCGCTGGCTGTCCTCAGTACCACCCTTTGGCGCTTGTTCGGCGCGGTTGCGGGTGTCGGCGATACGCGACTCGGTAACCGGGTGAGTGAGGAGGAATTCCGGTGGCTTGGCGTCATAGCGGTACTGGCGCATCAAGCGCTCGAACATGCTCGGCATGTTGCGTGGGTCGTATCCGGCTTTTTCCAGGTTGAGAATGCCGATGCGGTCGGCCTCTTGTTCGTTCTGGCGCGAGAAGCGCCGCTGTTCCTGGATAGCGGCTGCCTGGGTGCCGGCAATCGCGGCGATACCGGCATCACCGGCACCGGCTGCGGCAGCGACGATGCCCGCTAGCAACGCCGCCATCATCGGCAGTTGCATGCGCTGCTGGGCTTCGACACCTCGGGCAAAGTGACGCTGAGACAAGTGCGCCAGTTCGTGGGCCAGTACCGAGGCATATTCGCCTTCGGTCTGCGCGTTGAGGAACAAACCCCCGTTGACCCCGACAATCCCGCCTGGGGCGGCGAAGGCGTTGAGCTCGCGGCTGTCGATCAGGACAAATTCCAGGCGACGGTCCTGCAACTGACTGGTTTCAGCCAGGCGATAGACGCTGGTTTCGACATAGTCCTTGAGTTGCGGGTCATTGAGCTGGTTGATGTTGCCCCGTAGCAGGCTGAGCCAGGCACGACCCAACTGGTGTTCCTGTTGCGGAGAGACAATGGCAGAACTGGCGTCGCCAAGTGACGGCAGGTCGTCGGCATGACTGGGAAGCGCCATCAAACAGGCCAGCGTCAGCAGGGTAGGGCGCAGTAAATTCATGCACAAAGCTCTGGTCGACAAAGAACCTTACTGTAGCTGGCTCACACGTTGGCGACCAGTGGCGGTATTCTACGAAGCTTGTTCGAATGTGCCTGCCTGGAGTCCCTGATGAGCGATACCCTGACGTTTGACGCCGAACTCGACGCCTGTGGCCTGAACTGCCCGCTGCCGTTGCTCAAGGCAAAGATGGAACTCAATCGCCTGGCCAGCGGCGCGGTGCTCAAGGTGCTGGCCACCGATGCCGGGTCGCAGCGCGATTTTCGCACTTTTGCCAGATTGGCCGGTCATACGCTGCTGCTCGAAACAGCAGAAGAAGGTGTTTACACCTACTGGCTTCGCAAAGCCTGAGTTTTTTTCCTAAGGATCGTCAATGTTCAAGGTGCTTCGCGACTGGATGCAGCGCTACTTCTCCGATGAAGAGGCAGTGGTGCTGGTGGTCTTGTTGGTTCTGGCTTTTACCGCTGTCCTGACGCTGGGCGGCATGCTGGCGCCAGTGCTCGCCGGCATGGTTCTGGCGTTTCTCATGCAAGGCCTGGTCAATGCCCTGGAACGCCTGCATGTACCGACCCGCTATGCCGTCGGTATGGTCTTTACCCTGTTCATGGGCGCCTTGGCCGTGTTTTTGCTGGTGCTGGTGCCATTGCTCTGGCATCAGTTGATCACCCTGTTCAACGAACTGCCGGGTATGCTTGGCAAGTGGCAATCGCTACTTCTATTGCTTCCCGAGCGTTACCCGCACCTGGTGTCTGACGAACAGGTGCTGCAGGCCATCGAGGCGATGCGTGGCGAAATTGGCAAGTTTGGCCAATGGGCACTGACCTTCTCGCTGTCGAGCTTGCCGCTGCTGGTCAACATCATGATTTACCTGGTGCTGGTGCCGATCCTAGTGTTTTTCTTCCTCAAGGATCGCGAACTGATTGCTCGTTGGGTCAGTGGCTACCTGCCGCGTGAACGCACGTTGCTGAATCGGGTGTCCGAGGAAATGAACCGGCAGATCGCCAACTACATTCGCGGCAAGGGTATCGAGATCCTGATCTGCGGCGTGGCGACCTACATCGCCTTCATCGCCCTGGGGCTCAACTATGCGGCGCTATTGGCGCTGTTGGTGGGGTTTTCGGTGGTGGTGCCTTACGTCGGCGCCGTCGTGGTGACCGTGCCAGTTACCCTGATTGCATTGTTCCAGTGGGGCTGGGGCGATCAGTTCATCTACTTGATGGCGGTGTACGCGATCATCCAGGCGTTGGATGGCAACGTGCTGGTGCCACTGCTTTTTTCCGAAGCGGTCAGCCTGCACCCGGTGGCGATCATTTGCGCGGTGCTGTTGTTTGGCGGGTTGTGGGGCTTCTGGGGGATTTTCTTTGCGATCCCGCTGGCAACCCTGTTCAAGGCTGTGCTGGATGCCTGGCCGAAGCAGGAGCCGGCAGTCGCGCCGTTGTTGTGAAAGCATCGTGGAGCCAGTCGGGCCGGCGCTTGTGACGACTCCACTGGCTCCACAATTGACGGCTCAGGCCTGGTTCAGCGCCTGTGCTTGAATCAGCACTGCATCCACATGTCCTGGCACCTTAACTCCGCGCCACGCCTTGCGCAGCACGCCGTTCTTGTCGATCAGGAAAGTGCTGCGGTCAACGCCCATGTATTCCTTGCCGTAAAGCTTCTTCAGCTTGATCACGTCGAACAGTTGGCACAGGGTCTCGTCTTTGTCGCTGATCAGCTCGAACGGGAAGGCCTGCTTGGCCTTGAAGTTCTCATGAGACTTGATGCTGTCGCGGGAAACACCGAACACCACGGTGTTGGCTGCTTCGAAGGCCGCATGTTGGTCACGGAAACCTTGGCCTTCGGTTGTGCAGCCCGGCGTGCTGTCCTTGGGGTAGAAATACAGCACCACTTGCTTGCCTTTGAGATCAGCCAGACTGACGGTCTGGCCGCTGGTGGCCAGCGCCTGGAAATCGGCGACGGGTTGGTCGAGTTCAACGGCCATGGAAAGCTTCCTTACAGTGGGTTCTGTGGGCGCCAAGGTTCGATCAGCGCATCCAGGTTCAGGGCGTCGGAGAAATCCAGGAACTGGTCACGCAGCCAACTGATTTGAGTTCCGGCCGGCAGGGTCACGGTAAAAGTGGCATTGAGCATGGTGCCGCCGGTTTGTGGCGCCTGGTAGGTGTCGCACGTGAGGTTTTCCAGTTCGACGTGGTGGTCGATGAAGAACTGGCACAGCTCATTGATGATGTCCGGACGATAGGCTGCGCTGACATAGGCCACGTAGGGCAGCGCCAGCGGGCGCACTTCAAGCTCGGCACTGCGCACCACATTCACAGTGAAGGTGTGCTTCTTGGCCAGGCCAGGCAGGGCTGCTTCGAAGCGAGCCAGGGCATCCCAACTGCCGGAGACTTGCAAGACCAGTGCGCTGCATTCACCGTGACGGGTCAAGCGCGAGGTGACGACCGAGCAGCGATTGTCGTTACTGGCCCGGCACAGGATGTTGGTCAGTTCCATGGGATTGGCGCCCAGGGCACTGATGACAAGGAATTGTTCGCGAACGGTGGGGGTGGACATGCAGCATTCCTAAAGCGATGAGCGGTCGGTACCTGACGACTCAGAACGGCGGGAAGGCGTGGTCCCGGGGCTTCAGATCGAGGCTTTGGGCACTGCCTGCGCAGGTTGTCGGCAGCCCGGCGGGCCACTGTGTACCGATCAAAGAGAGAAGGGTAGCGAAAATGGTCGCCGAGGGGAATGCTCCAGCCTCCAGCTTTGCTTGTGCAAGGCCGATGGCGCCAGTACCATTACCGCTCTCTTTTTCCGGCAGGAGCAGTTTCATGATTGCGGGCAGTATGGTGGCATTGGTCACACCCATGGATGCACAAGGGCGTCTTGATTGGGACAGCCTCGGCAAACTCGTGGACTTCCATCTGGAGAAGGGCACTCATGCCATTGTCGCCGTCGGTACCACCGGCGAGTCCGCAACCCTGGATGTCGAAGAACATATCCAGGTCATCGAGTTCGTGGTCAAGCGTGTCGCTGGACGCATTCCGGTCATTGCCGGTACCGGTGCCAACTCTACCAGCGAAGCCGTGCACCTGACCCGCAACGCCAAGAAGGCTGGCGCCGATGCCTGCCTGCTGGTCGTCCCGTACTACAACAAGCCGACCCAGGAAGGCCTGTACCAACACTTCAAGCATATTGCCGAAGCTGTCGACATCCCGCAGATCCTCTACAACGTTCCCGGCCGCACCTCGTGCGACATGCAGGCCGAGACCGTGATCCGTTTGTCCAGCGTACCGACCATCATCGGTATCAAGGAAGCCACCGGCGACCTGAAACGCGCAAAAGCCATCATCGATGGCGTGAGCAAGGATTTCATCGTGTTGTCCGGCGATGATCCGACCGCTGTCGAACTGATCCTGCTCGGTGGCAAAGGCAACATCTCCGTCACTGCCAATGTCGCCCCGCGCGAAATGGCCGATTTGTGCGAGGCCGCCCTTGAGGGCAATGCCGAGAAGGCTCGCGCAATCAACGAAAAACTCATGCCGCTGCATAAAGACCTGTTCTGCGAGGCCAACCCGATTCCGGTGAAGTGGGCGCTCGTTGAAATGGGCTTGATGCAGAAGGGCATCCGCCTGCCGCTGACCTGGCTGAGCGAATCCTGTCACGAAACGGTACGCAAGGCGATGCGCCAGTGCGGCCTGCAGTTTTAATTGAGGACGTACACCGCATGAAGCGATTGGCTGGTCTTTCCGCCCTTGCCTTGATCATTTCCAGCACCAGTGGTTGTGGCTGGCTCTGGGGCGAAGAGGGTTACTTCCGTGACCGTGGCAGCGATTATCTGGAGGCCACTCAGAAGGCGCCGATGCAGCTGCCACCAGACGTCAGCAACGCCAAGCGTCTTGATCCGCTGCTGCCGATCCCGCGTAACGTTGCCGATGACAACGTCAGGGGCGAGTTCGAGGTTCCGCGTCCACAACCCCTGAGCGCCGGTGCCGACATCAGCGATTTCAGCCTGCAGAAGAGCGGTACTTCCCGTTGGGTCCTGGCCCAGCGTGCGCCTGCCGAAGTCTGGCCGGTAGCCCGTCAGTTCTTTGAAGACAACGGTTTCCGTATCGACGAAGAGCGTCCGCAGACCGGTGAGTTCAATACCACCTGGCAACGCTTCGACGAGCTTTCCGGTTCCATGGCCGGTCGTCTGGCGAGCGCTTCGAGCAGCCGCGACAACGAAGTGCGCACCCGTGTGCGTATCGAGCCGGGCGTGCAGCGCAACACCAGTGAAGTCTACATCGTGACCGTCGAGCGTCCGGCGGGCAGCACTGCCCAGCCTGATTTTCCGAGCAGCTCGCAGAACACCGGTGTCGACGCCATGCTGGTCGACGAGATGCTCGCCAGCATGACCCGTAGCGCCGAGAAGGGCGGCTCGGTGTCGTTGCTTGCCGCACGTGATTTCGATACGCCAAGCCGTGTCAGCCTGAGCGAAGATGGCAGTGGCAACCCGGTATTGAACCTGGGCGCCGACCTCGACCGTGCATGGTCCAGTGTCGGCCGCGCTCTGGAACAAGGCGAGTGGCGTGTTGAAGACATCAACCGCAGCCTGGGCTTGTATTACATCAACCTGGCCGAAAAAGCCGATGCCAAAGACCAGGAGCCTGGTTTCTTCAGCAAGCTGTTCGGTAGCGCGCCAAGCAAGGAAGAGCGCGAAGCTCGTGCCGAACGTTATCAGGTTCGCCTGAGCAAAGTTGGTGAAAGCGTCCAGGTTACCGTCGAGAAGAACATCAACACCGTGGCCCCGGCTGATGTCGCCCGCCGTGTGCTGAGCGTGATTCAGGATAACCTGGGTTAAGTGCGCTTCGCGGTTCTAGGAAGTGGAAGCCAGGGAAATGGCACGCTGATCGCCAGTGACAAAACACTTGTCCTGGTCGATTGCGGCTTTTCCCTGCGTGAAACCGAGCGGCGCCTGGCGCTGCTCGGCGTTTCAGCCCATCAATTGAGTGCGGTGCTGGTAACTCACGAACATGCCGACCATGTGCATGGCGTCGGTTTGCTGTCGCGGCGCTACAATGTACCGGTCTACCTCAGTCGTGGCACGTTGCGCGGTATGCGCAAGCCGGTCGAGGCCGCCGGGTTCCTGGCAGCAAACGAAACATTGCAGATCGGTGGCTTGAGTATCCGTGCGGTGGGCGTGACCCATGATGCGCTGGAGCCTCTTCAGTATGTTTTTGACGACGGTGGCCGGCGTTTCGGCGTACTCACCGACCTGGGTTCCTATGACGCATCCTTGTTGCAGAGTTACCAGGGCCTGGATGCATTGCTGATCGAGGCCAATCACTGCCGAGACATGCTCGGACGCGGGCCTTACCCAATGTTTCTCAAACAACGGGTGGGCGGCGACTACGGGCATTTGAACAACCACCAGGCCGCGCGCCTGGTGTCGGAGCTGGACTGGCAGAACCTGCAGCATCTGGTGCTGGCCCATCTCAGTAGCAAGAACAACCAGCCACAGCTGGCCCGGCAATGTTTCGTCGACACCCTTGGGTGCGACCCGGACTGGCTGCAAGTGGCCAACCAGGATTGCGGGCTCGACTGGCGCGAAATCGCCTAGCCCATCTTATTAGTTAGCAAGCGGAGCCCATCATGGAAAAACGTGAAGAACTCTACCGCGGCAAAGCCAAGTCGGTTTACAAGACCGACGACGCTGACCGCTTGATCCTGCTGTTTCGCAACGACACCTCGGCGTTCGACGGCAAGCGTATCGAACAGCTTGATCGCAAGGGCATGGTGAACAACAAGTTCAACGCCTTCATCATGCAAAAGCTGGAAGAAGCCGGTATTCCTACCCAGTTCGACAAGCTGCTGGGCGACAACGAGTGTCTGGTCAAGAAGCTCGACATGATTCCGGTTGAATGCGTCGTGCGTAACTACGCAGCCGGCAGCCTGGTCAAGCGCCTGGGTGTCGAGGAAGGCATCAAGCTGGAGCCTTCGACCTTCGAACTGTTCCTCAAGAACGACGAGAAGGGTGATCCGTTCATCAACGAATCCCACGTTGTTGCCTTCGGTTGGGGCACCGCCGAGCAACTGGTGAAAATGAAAGCCTTGTCGCTTAAGGTCAACGAAGTGCTGAACAAGCTCTTCGACGACGCCGGCCTGCTGCTGGTCGACTTCAAGCTGGAGTTCGGCGTATTCCACGGCGAAATCGTCCTGGGCGACGAGTTCAGCCCTGACGGCTGCCGCCTGTGGGACAAGGAAACCCGCAAGAAGATGGACAAGGATCGCTTCCGCCAGGGTCTGGGCGACGTGATCGAAGCCTACGAAGAAGTTGCCAAGCGCCTGGGCGTGCCGCTGTAAGCGGCAAGTTCACGCAAGCGCCTGATACCACGCGAATTTTTTTCGCAAACGGGCTTTGCCTTTGAGCGAACTGCTGGTATCATGCGCGCCACTGGAGAGATGCCGGAGTGGCCGAACGGGACGGATTCGAAATCCGTTGTACTGGCGACAGTACCTAGGGTTCAAATCCCTATCTCTCCGCCATTACAGAAAAACCTTTGCAAATCAATGAGTTGCGAAGGTTAAGAAACAGCGATTTGTAGCAGTGGTTTGTAGCATTTTTTTGCCAAACTGCAGCGATCAAATCGCTGTTTTTTTTCGTCCATACTTTTTAGTTTTGCGTTTGAGTGCTAACTCACACTTCATTGGCCCGCACCCTGTGTGACCGCCTATGGTGCGAAAGAGCGAGGTTCGCCTCGCTTTGCATAGCACGCGAGCAATTGTGCGTTAGAAGCTCTTAGATTGTGACGTAGCCCTCTTGATTAACCTTTGGGGGTGGTGGGGTCGTGGATTCACGAAAGTAGGGCTTGCCATCTGTGATGAGCGAAGGGAGGATGCTGCAAGGCACATCGCCATCATGGAAGGGACGCACAAAATGCCGTATCAATATCGAATCATCTGCTTGGCAAATTCTCGTAAGCTCAGTGGCCGTTGTGTGGCTGGTAAGGTGACAACGGGAGACTATACAGGGGCTTGGCTGCGGCCCATTGGCACCACTGCAACACATGAAATCACTGAGCGAGATCGTGAGTATCAGGACGGTACTACGGCTCAAAAACTGGATGTTATCGACATCACCTTCACGAATACCGCCCCTGCGGGTTTCCAGCGTGAGAACCACATCATTGATGACACCATTTATTGGGAGAAAGCGGGTCAAATGGTTGTCAATGACCTTGCAGGGATTACGGATGCTCCGGAGACCCTATGGGAGAATGGCAATCACAGCTATTCAGGTGTGAACGATAGGGTTTCTGTCGAGCACCTGACTGAACCCCGTCAGAGCCTTTACCTCATTCAGCCGCAGAACGTCACCTTCAAGGTCAGTGCCGAGGGAGCCCAATTTGGTAATCCGAAACGTGTTGTACGAGCCAAGTTCACCTATAACCGCATTCAGTATGCTCTGACCGTCACAGATCCAGAGACAGAGCAACACTACAAGGCCCAGCAAAATGGCGAGTACGCGGCTAATGTAAGCTATTTCACCATTAGCCTAGGTGAACCTTACAACGGAGATGCTTATAAATTGGTCGCCGCAGTATTCTAAGGGGTAAAAATGAAGATTTTCACAATAGGTTTTACGGAGAAAAAGGCAGAACGTTTTTTCTCCTTGATAAAATTATCAGGCACAAAGCGGGTTGTTGACGTTCGATTGAATAATATTTCACAGCTCTCAGGATTTGCAAAAAGAGATGACTTGAAATATTTCCTAAAAGAACTATGCGACGTTGACTACGTGCATTTACCAGAATTGGCACCTACGAAAGAAATTTTGTCTCCATACCAGAAAAAGGAAATTTCTTGGCAGCAGTATGAGGATAAATTCCTAAACCTGATGGCAAAGCGAAATATTGAAAAGCACGTAAAACCAGACATCATTGACGAAGGGTGCTTGCTTTGCAGTGAGCATCAGCCGCACCAGTGTCATCGAAGGCTGGTTGCAAATTATCTCAAGCAAGCGTGGGATCAATCTGATGCGGTTGTCAAAGATTTAATATGAGTAAAGATGCAAAGGTATTAATTGCTTATCCTATCGACTTCCTTTCATATTCGAAATTTGAAAGGAAGGTCGATAAAATTATTAGCTCTCTTGAAAAAGTAGAGCTGATCTTCGTATCTGATGAAAATAGTTTCATCGAAAAGTATTCACAGTCCAAAGGGCTACCAGCAATCCCGTTTAGCTCAGATAAAGAAGCATTGAAGGAAGTCACACACGCTATTCTTTTTCAAGATGAAGAAAGAAACTGTTTTTTCATACTCGATAATGATTTGCGAGAAAAAGAAATACCCACAAGAATTATAAACTTAAAAATCACCAAAGTATCTAATAAAGATAATGGTGATAGTTATGATATTTACATCGGTAGGGGAACCCTGTGGGGCAACCCCTACCAGATGGGTAAAGAAGGGACACGCGACGAAGTTATAGCCAAGTTTGCTTATGATTTCGAAAAACGTTTTTTGAAATTACCCGAAAAATTTGATGAAAACATCGAAAAGCTCAGAGGCAAGACGCTCGGTTGTCACTGCAAACCTGCAGCATGTCATGGTGATGTCATCGCCAACTATCTCAACTCCCAAGACGATGGCAAGTGATTCGGCAACTCTACGCTTGTCGATTTCTAGAGGAAAAACAGGGCTGATGTATCTTCGTTGTAAGCCCGTTCGTTGAAAAAATAATCTGTTCCCATTCCGCTCCCCAGCTCCCAGGTTGCGGTTGCTTCTCTGAGGCTCTGGGCCATTCCTGTGGCATTTTTCTCTGGTTCGGCAGTGTTGCTGGGATTTCAACTCGTGCCGGCGGGATCGGATTGTCCCACCCCAATCAAGAATGAGTCAGAGACGGTCTGAATGCATATCAGAGCGTTTGAGGGGTGGGTATTCATTCGATAGTTGAAAAGGCTCACCCCTTAAGCAAGAATGGCATTTAGCTATCGTTTTGGCGTTGTTTGAAAAACAGGGAGAAAGGGAATGAAGTTTAAAATTGCGGTCGCATTAAGCTGCTTTCTAGGTGCTATGAACTTGGCATACGCGAAGCTAGATTTCCAGATGAAAGAGTTACCTGCGGACAGAACCAGTATGGAATACGGTTCGGAAATCAAAGCTCTTGAGAAGGTGATCGCCGGGTACAAATGGCAAGGCGAACTGGGTTCAGGGTTTGAAATTACATCTATGCCGAATTTTAATAAATCGGCGACTGATGAGTACACGGTAAAAGGCTTGTTTTTTGAGGTGAAGAGGTATTATTACGATAAGGTTGCCAAAACATCAGTTTTCTACGCTAGGCAAAGTGAAAGGGTAGGGTACGTTGAGTTCGTGGATATAGAAGAACGAACGACTATGAATGTGAAAGTTGATGATGCTGATACTATTGAGCTTTTTGAAAAAGCCAACGAATCACGCGAGAATAATCGTTTAATTTATAAAAAAGTAGTGAAGCTGGAAAGCGATACTAATAATAAAGGTAAACTGAAAAGTGCCAAAGACTCCGGAATGGTTTTTTAACTAGAGATGGTTCGGCGTGCGTCGGCTTTGCAGACGTGCGATGAGCCATCAGTGTTAGAGCTTTACGGTTTTCGTAGATAGATAATATTTGAATTTTAGGCGGGCGGATTTATGGAAGGGAAGCTCCTAAGTCACAAAAGTGTAGAGCGTATCAGCCAAAAAATGGATGAATACATAGACACTAATAACGCTGGCCTAGAAAAATACTGTCGAATGCAGCATGACAAAAAATGCGAAAGTCCATTTTTAGCTGCTCAACTATATTACGTGATCGGCACTGGCTACTCCGCCGTGCACTCTAATAGAGTACAAGCAGACTGGTATTCTCCAAGTAT
Source organism: Pseudomonas sp. DG56-2 (assembly GCF_004803755.1). Taxonomy (NCBI): domain Bacteria; kingdom Pseudomonadati; phylum Pseudomonadota; class Gammaproteobacteria; order Pseudomonadales; family Pseudomonadaceae; genus Pseudomonas; species Pseudomonas sp. DG56-2. Next base: position 4,456,630 of record NZ_CP032311.1, on the reverse strand, counting down.
AGGCAACGCTGTTTATTTCTTGAGGAAGGCTCTGCATGAGTTAAAAAAATTCAAAGATGAATACTATGAGGTAAAGCATGGTAGTGCCACAGTTTCACTGAGCTATGCTGAGCTTTATTCACGTATCAACATAAATCTTGCAAATTATTTGACTGAGCAGTCTCGCCATATAGAAGCACTAGAGTTTTATGATAGGGCTATAGCACTGAAGAATGCCTTCGGGCATGCGACTAAGGCACGTTGCCTTATCAAGTTTAATGAGGATGTATATGATGAAAACGCTCACTTCTTTTTATCAAAAAAAATATATAATTCAATTCAGGAAGCTTTGAAGCCAGAAAGCACTACGATAGAAGGAGACGAGGAGCAATTCGTAGCACTCAAAAAACGTCTTGAATCGTATTTACCATATTTTGAAGATAGATATGCTGAATATATTGATTCAGATCACTCAGATACGCATCAAGAACACTTTAGAAATGGCAAGCATAAGTCATATTGTAACTGGGTTGGAAAAAATAGAATTTTTCTCAATATGTCCAATCTAGTTATCATTAAGGAATATGCCTACGAGGACTGTTTAAGTCTTCCTTCCTTCTCTGGAGAAATAAATTCGTTATTGCTAGCGAGTGAAGAACTCTCATTTCACGCTCATTTTGATGAGCTGAAGGATACGTATTGCTACGCAAGATACACATATTACACAGCATTAAATATGCCCATAGATACGGATCATGTTTACAATTCCAGTTACAAGAAAGTAAATAGCCTTGATTACTCGATAAATAGCTTTAAAACAAATCAGTATAAGACTGCTCTAAGGTGCTTGTATTCATTGCTGGATAAAATAGCCTACTTTATCTACAAATTTTTTGAGGTCAGTGCTGATGAGCTGGAAGAGCACGAGGTCACAATAAGGACGATTTTTATCACTAATAAAAAGCCAGCAGCTTGGTTTTCCCTAATAAAAAATCCGTTTCTTTCCGCCCTGTATTTTTTAAGCAAAGATATAAACGACGTCAAACGCCCTTCGAAACGAGGTCAAATACAAAACTCTGATGAGCCTCTATATCTTTCAGAGACGACTTTTCCGGCCGCTAATCACATCAACCAAATCCGGAATGCGTTAGAACATAAGTCTTTAAAAATAGTAGACGGATTTGCTTATGAAATGTCAATTGAGAACTACAATTCATCATTTACTCTAGATAAAGCTCACAAAAAGAGAGCAGGGCTAGATGAATCCTCTGATGCTTATCAAAAGCTTACCCGAAATATAGATGAGAAAAATAGATTAAAATCCTTCCATCTCACTGTTTCAGTCGATCATATCGAAGAGCAAATTTTAGAGTTAATAAAGCTTTCTAGAAATGCTTTGATGTATCTTGCACTTTCTATCCAATACCACGAAAGCCATAAGCCTGCTGATGTTGACAGTGAAAAAATTCGATTGGAGCGTGAGGTTCCCTACTTGTGAAGACAGCTCAAAATAAAGGGCCTTGGAGGAATAATCGATATAAGGACGAAAACGGAAAATTGACCGAAATCGCCATCATAGGCTATTTCAAATCCTTAACATATCTACAACTTCTCTGTAGCTCTTTTTGCTTTCGTTAAATGTAACCATCACATCATTATCAGCGATACGATATACAGGGTTAGAAAGTGACAACCTAGTCGCTTTTACTTCCTCTCCTTCAGTCTCTTTGAAGTCAAATGGCTTCAATGTCTGTATCAGCGTAAAATTACCTAAATTACATTTTATCGTTTTTACTACCTTTCTGTTTTTCACAAGAGAGATTGATACTCGATATTCGTATCTGACTTCGTGAAATTTAAAAAAATCGTCAGGATGTAAAAGCTCATCGAACGCTAGACGCATCGTAGCATCAATCTCGACTTTATTAACTGACGCTAGCTCATTAGACGCAAGGTGAGTGGTCAGTTCATGAATTCGAGATGCAGACGAGACAGCTTTATATTTTCTCGCTTTGCAAATCCTAATAGAAGAATAGTCATAATCATGCTCATCGAGGTTGTAGAGATGGACTCGCTTTTGAGATGAATTTTCGTATTCTATCGATTTGAAATAGTCATAAAAAACAAAGCTGGCGTTATCAATGGATGAGTTTGATCTACTAACTAAGAGAAATTTGGATGGGTTCTTGAAGTCGTTTTTAAAGCTTTTATCGATCCCATACTGAAAGCACGAACAATATGCTTCATGTGCTAATTCCGCTAAATTGAATTTCTTTTCTTGATTTATCATATTTTCCTTTCTTGTGTTGTTAATTATATGAAAACACAAAAAAACAAGAAGTCAAATTAAAGGGCCAAGTTTTTTAAAAATAATTCTTATCATCGAACCCTATTTTTAAATAAGGTCAGACCCTAAATATATTTTCAACTTGCTATTGACATGTAAATAATGGCTTGCGAAAGCCGTTATTGAACCGTAATCGAAATGCCGCAACTCGAAAATAAATAAAGAAAAGGAAAACAAAATCGATGGTTTTTATAAAAAAAATAAGTTGTCAAAATAAAGGGCCTTGCATTTTTAAGTTAGATTGTTTGATCTGTATCTATTTAGCTATACATTAATATAACGAATAAAACGATTTTCTATACTTAGACTTGCTTGTCGGATGACTTGTCTTGATGGGGTGGAAATATATTGAGGTGATTTTGACTGATAAGGCTTGTGGTTGTAATGTCAAAATAAAGGGCCTCAGTTCTTTTAACCTTTATCAGCCAGGATTTGTTCTTTTGTTCATATATTGTATATCGATTTACGAAGTAAATATCTTTTCTTTTTGAGTTTCGGTCGAATAACCCCTTATGTATCGGGAAATTCTTAATGTCGCGGTTAATGTTTGCCGTAAAAATAGTAGGTGTACGGTTAATGTTTGCCGTAAACATTGTTGTATTTCCCTTTTAGTAATGGAAATAACAGAGAGGCGTTTGATAGTGGTTAATGATTTATGTAAATATTTTGCCAGCATCTATTGAAAAGCTATAAATATATGATTCAATATATTTATTAAACGAGGATTTAAATAACTATGGAGTATATAATAACTAGAAAAGAAAGAAGAATTGCCTCGCTGGAGCACTTTATTTCTTTGCCTAAAATATTTTTAGCATTGCCCTTCTTTACTCCAAAAAACACTACGTCACAAGAAAGCCATATTACTGTGGCCAAATTTGGTGAGCTTAAAGATATTAAGTTGAAGTCTGTAAATCTTTCAGTAATTACAGATTTTGAAGTGTTTCTTTTCTTAATGAAGAAAGCATATGAAAAGAAATCAAATACGTTTGAATTTGACAATTTCGAGATTTACGATTATCTAAAAATCAAAAGTAACCACAGAGATACTTTTTTTAAATCGGTTTATCTAAATCTTGTTGAAGAGAAATTGAGTTCTATTGATGTTTCGTATAGCAAGAAAAATGACGCTGAAACCAGTCGGTATGGATTCAAATTTATTGAGTACAGAAAAGTTAGTAAAAAGAAAACCTCAGTCCGTCTAAGTAAGGAGTTTATTGAGTTTTTTAACGGGCTTGAAGATCTGTATGAGATATCAAGAAGGGTGTTGAACCTTTTGTCCAATGAGTACCAAAGAATTTTGTACATCCTCTATATCTGTAATAGACGTAATACTACAAATTATTTTAGTGTTGATGACCTTAGAAAAAGATTTTCCGTTACTGAAAAGATGCCGAACAAAACATTTGTCATGAAGATTAGAGACGCAAATAAAGCACTTCAAGCACTTGGTTTTATTTCCGGCTTTAAAGAAGATAAAGGCGAGAAGGCAAATGGGCCAACAATTAGATTTTTGGTTGACTATACATACAAGACGCTATATTCGGATTTTGGCAAGAAAAGAGCTGCTGCCGAGTTGAATCTTTCAGCTTTCAATAGCACCAAAAAAATCAAAATCCTTGAGGCTGAGAATCTACCAAAAAAAATAATAAATACTGGGGACGATGAATGGATATAAAAAATAACACTGAGAAAACAATATTTATATCCTCTGCGGCTCAAGGTCTTATCGGACAGATCGAACGCTTGGTCTCTCTGATTAAAAGTCAGGTGCTTCGAGGGTATATCATGCGGTGGCTACAGATCGGACGTTCAACTGGCGATGTAGGTTATTTAGCCAGCGTGCTTAGACACGCTCAGTCAGCAATTGACGCTGATGAGCTACACAGGCTCAGGGAGAGTAACAAAACCTCCGGAAGTAGTCTTGTAACGCCGGTCAGTGTAGATGAAATAGATCACAGTAAAGCAATGAAGGCGGTAGAGACATTACTACAAGAAATTGAAAAGGATTTAGAGAGAGTACTGAGCCGAAAAATACCGAACAATATCGATCAGGAAAACAATGTATGAGAGAGTAATAAAATCGATTCTTCTTTCTGTGCTAGTTCTAGCCAGTTCTTACGTATTTGCAGACGCTCCCATTGATGATTCAACGAGTGCAAGGGTTGAGTTGATCACCGCTATTTTAACAGCGATAAAAATTACGGGTTTCATGATTGGGTTGGGTGTGCTCATCGTATCTCTCTATAAAATGAAGTTGATCGGGGAAAGTGGACATAAAAACGGTATATCTGTTGTTTACATAGGAGTTCTCACTAGCATGTTCATGATGAATACGGATGCGTGGTTTAGCGTATTTACCTCCACTTTTTTCGACAGTGATGAAATTTGCTACGTGATTGCTCAAAACAAAATCGACGAGAACTGCTTTCGCGACGAGATGAGTGGAGTAACCGGTGATCTCAAAGAAAGGATAAAAAAACAATCCAGCGAGAGTGCTGCGACCGCATTTGTGGATAATGTGAAAGTAATAATCGGGATGTTTCAGATCATCGGATTTACTTATTTCTTGGTCGGAGCGAATGGATTAGTGCAGGTCGCCAACGGTTCTTCCCGAGACGGTGGTTATGGGAAACCCATAATTACCATGATCGCGGCGGCACTCATAGTGGATATACCCCATACTGCTCAGATGGCGATCAACACGTTAGAACAAATTGGAGTTAACTTTTAAGAGGGAAAGTATGAATAGAACTAAATTAATTTTAACCGGTTTAATAACCTTGTGGTCACTCAGCGTGGTGGCAAGTGATCAAGTATGCTTGGACGCTAAATTACTAAGTGAAGAACTAGCACTTGAGTACGGCGACATACCGCCAGCAAGACAAGAGAGTTTCGATGCAGATTATAAAGTCTGCCTGTGTGCGGGTTGGAGATCTTCGAGGGCAACGGAAATGAGAAATGCAATAGAAGGAAATATTACTCGTAAGCTTATGTCCGCAGACCGCCTCATCGAAGTTCCTGTCCATTGGGGGGCAGGAAATGGATACATTATTTTTAGTGAAACTCCCGGTGAGTGCGTCGTAGGCTTTGTTGCCGATGTTGATTTGTGCGAACAGATTGATAAATTCGAAGCCGTTATCAATTTGTCATCTAGCCAAAAAAAAGTTTGTGACTATAGATTGAGGCAAGACGAAATTGTTAAAACTACGGAAAGAGGGCCAGAAAGGAATCGCAAAGCAGCCGAGCTTGAATATGAGTTTTGGGGGGATGCACAGCCTATGTATTGAAATGTGCGAACGAATAAATTAAAAAAATAATGATGAGGATATATGAATAATGTTTACACGGTAATAATAATCGCTACAGCAACAATTTCTGTAACGCACGAGTTCTCTCTATTGCTATGCTCATTTTTAGCGTTAGGGTCTTTCGCTGCTTTTGAGCTGGTCAATAATAATTCAAAAGCAAAGGTGGGCGAATGAAGAGGTCAATTTTATTCTTAGCTGTAGTATCTACTTTTTTTTTACATTCTGTTAATGCTGAATATTTAGTGAAAATACCTTTAGAGAGCAGCTTGTTTGCGAAGGTAGTGGAACCTCCTATAGAAGACGATGAGCCAATATTGTTGGCTACTGAAAATTGGACGATTGACGAGAATATACAACCTTGGCTTTCTGGGAATCCAAATGGAATCCCGCAAATAGTTCAATCGAAAAATTTCAGTGGAGTAATCCCGGATATTCAAATTTCGATTCCATACGACGATAAAATAGACAGGACGACAAAAATTAAGGTCAACGGGTTGGTTTGCTCTCCCGAAAAAACGTACTACGATCAACATGGTGTGAATGTAATATTTTTTTGGTGCCAGAATACGATAATGATACCGTTTGACACACCTGTAGGAGCTTCGGTTAAAGCTGAGTTTTACGACAAATAAAACGCCAAATGGCGTTTATTTTGGTTTGTACTTGGGTTTGTTGCGTTTCTGATTTTCGTATTGCCCTAGTGCTTTGTCACTCTTTGCTTTCTCAGCACGCTCTTTTTCCATCTTGATCAACTCGCTCATTTCGGCTTTAAACTTTTCAGCAGCTTCTTTGTCTTTGACTTTTTCCAGAAGCTTTTGAGTCGACTCATAGAGGGTTTTCTCATCGCTCACACTTGTAAATCCCTTGCCGTACATTTCTTCTAAACGTCTATTTTCTTTATAGCTGCTTTCATCAAATGCTTTAAGTTTTGAGTTTGAACCGTGATTCTTATCGTGAGCATCAATCAAGTCTGTTATTTGTTGTTGAGCTTGATCGATTGTCAATGAATCATCTTGTTTTTTGCCGTAACGTGCTTCTTGCTCTTCTTTTAGTTTTTTCAGGGCTGCATGATCGGCTGCAGTCGGTCTGTAGCCGCTGATTGAGTAGCCTTTTTTTTCTAGATTCATCATATGAAACTCAATCCAAGCATTCTTTTTAAAAGCGTCTGTACCTGATATGTAAATAGGGCCGGGCTTCATATCGTCTATCAATCGTTGTAAACCTGCTTTAATAGCCATTCTGTTAGAGCTTTGGAACGAAACCTTACCGCCTGATTTATCGTACTCAAAAGCGATTCTTTCTGAGTCTTTGTAGCGGTAGGAATTATCGTCGCGTGTGTCAAAATTCAGATCTAGCGTTCTGTGTCTTTTTTTTCTATTTTGGATCTCGCTGGTAGCTCCAACAAGAGCTCCAAAGTCATGCATGCGGGGCTTTTCTTTGTGGAGCGATACCAAAGTAGCGGAAAAATTAGGATCGTAGCCAAGACGGCCTTTTAGTGCCTTGTAAGAGAGGCCTAGATCGGAAGCCTTGAAGGTTTGACCGTTCTTCGTAAGTGAATAGGATTCGTTGCTGTTGTGAGTGATGTTGAGTCCTGCACCGTCAATAAGGATTAAGAATTCGGAAGCTGTTAAAGCTCTTTCCAGAATTGCTTTTAGCTCCTCTCTGAAATCATTTTTTAGATTTCTTTCTGATAGCTTCTCATTGCTCGGTTTGGTATTTGTTAGTGTTGGAGTTCTGTGCAGGTTATACAGGCCATATTTGTTTTCGAGCTTTTCAAGGATCGGGTTGTATTTGATAAATTTGTTGTTAACGCGGTTGGCGTGAAGGTCGGTCAAGTGTAATAAGGCGTGAACGTGTGGGTGATCTGTATTTCTCTCGACAACAAAAAGGTAATGGCGGTTTTCTCCAAGCCCGTTTTTTAAATAGACTTCTTTCGCAATGTCGATCATTTGAGCGTCTGTTAGCTTCTCACCATCGGTAGGGTGGAAAGCCAAAGCAGTGTGCTGGTAGAGATTCTTTTGATTTGGAACGCGAGCACTTTCAAAGATTTTTTCTATGCGATTCGCGTATGCCTGATTTGATTCACCCTCAAGGCGTTCAATTGAGCAATCAATTGAATCGCCTTCGGGTTCTGTTTTCAAAAGATACTTTGCCGAGTTTGCGACTCCGTTTTTATAGCCGCCGGTTCTGATTTTCATTTTGTTAATCATTTTTTTTGCCCCTTATTCTTAGTTTTTATGAAATCTTTAAGGGTCAAATCTGCAGAGCAGTTTATATTGTCTTCGTAGAGGCAGAATGTGTTGACAGCTTTTTCAAGATTACTCGCAAACGCCAATAGGGCGGCAAGATTTTTCTTGTTGTCTTTTTCAAGATAGTTTATGAATGTTTGAAGTTTTTCAGGTTGGGACTGAATGAGGTTTAGACCCTTGATTATATTTTTACCCAGTCCGCCAGCTTTAGCAAAAACGTCGCTGTAGCTCTCAATCTCATTGATTAATATTACGTTGGAGTTATTGATGCAGTTCATTACGAGATCAGCAACTGACGCTGTACGAGACGCAGCCATTGCGGCGAGTAGTGTGTCTTTTTCTTTTTGAGAAACACGTAAGGTAAAACGTTTGTCGCGAGTTCTAAGTTTTGATTTTTTTACATTGCTCATTGTTCTCCTGGTCGATATTGATTTTGGTTGTTGCTTTGCTTTTTAAATTTCAAACGAAGTGCGTAAATTCAAGCGGCCCGTCCCGAAGGGTGGACAGACACGACGAAGTCAGTGGCAGTCCAAGGGCCTTGCTTGCAAATAAAGAAAGCCTGCATAAATATAAGTACCATATTCAAAGGTGTTGTCAAATTGTGGACGCCTCTTTGGACTGCCAATAGCAACCAAGATCGGTCGTTTATTTTGGACAGCCAAAATAATAGCCATCCTATATGGACAGCCATTAAATTGCTTTAGGAAGCTATGTGGTTCGGTGTCGGTCAGTTTTGCTTCAATTTATATTTTATTTTCGAGATGGCTTTTAATTTTTGCTGTGGGCTTGGCCCTGCACTATACACGTCAAAGGTGATGGTTCCGGTTTCGTGACCGACGATTGAGGCAATGAGTATTCCGGGTACGTCTGCACGTTGTAATTGCGTGATAACGGTTTTACGGAAGCTATGGAAAACGAACTGGCTGTTGTATTCGAGGGTTGTTTTTAATCGGCCAAACTGTTTACTGAGTGCATCGGAACGGTTGCCGTATTTGTTTCCTGCTGGGGAGCTAATCAAAAAACCGTCTTTTGAATTACGGATCAACCTTTCCACGGTTTCTTTTATGGCAGGATGTATCGGTGTATGTCGCTCACTGGCGGCGGTTTTACCATCATAGAAGTAGAAGCATTGAATGCCTTCCTCGGTAACTATGTCTTGGGCTTGAAGCTGGCAAAGCTCTTCAATGCGTGCCCCGGTGTAAGCACCTAATAGTATAAGGTCGGTGAGTGTTTCACGGTTCTTTGTAGCTTTTGCTGCGTCATGGAGCTTTGTAACGTCTTCCGGGGTGAACGCCTTTCTCTCGGTTGCCCCGTTGCTTTTTTTGCTTCGACTTACCGGGAACTCGTGCTTTTCAAAAGGTGATTGCTGGTCGCGGTGCAGTTTCTTGAAGTTTTCGTCGTGCCTGATAGCCCATTTCCAAAAGCTTGACCCTGCGAACAAGTACTGTTTTTTTGTTTTTATGGAAACGCTAAGCGTGTCGAGATAGCTGGCAATACTTTCGTGTGTGAGATCGCGTTTGCTCGTTTCAAGCCATGCCTTCATCAATTCCAACCGCTTGACCTGTGTATCTATAGTCTTCTGGATGATTCCCTTGGTTTTGGACTGATACGCTTGAAACGACGCGATTCTGCTCGTCGTAATGACTGATTTGGTTGTGTAGTGGCTCGGGTCTTTGAGTATCTGCCGAATGTCTTCTCGTTCGGCTGGCTTGAGGGGGAGGGTGCTTGCGTGTCGATCCATATTGGCTTGAACAAGCGATTTGATATCGCGGTTAAAGCCAAGGTCATTGGGGACGCTGCCCACTTCAAAATGCCGCAAAATTGACTCCCATTCGTCTTGACCATGCTGCGGGCCAAGCCGCAGATAATCGACCACGGATTCGGCTTTGGTGTTGTCCACTGAGCCATTTTCGATGGTTGCGTGTGCCAAATCGGAATAGAAGTCACGGGCACGCTCAGCGAGTGTCTTGGCGTTGATCCGGGCGTCTTCTACGTCAAGTCGATTGTGTCGGCGGGCTTTATCTATCTGTTCCTGCCAATGCTGCAAAAAAGAGATCTTCAACCGCTGAGCTTCGGTCTTAGAGCCAGTCTTTAGGGACGCGGTGAACTCTCGACGGTTAAGGCTTGGACGGGCGTCGATTGGGATGGTGAGTCGGACGTGCCATGTTCCTGACCTTAATACTAGGTTATCGCTTGCCATTTTCCGTCCCTGATCGCTGGGTTTTGATGTCGAAAAGGTAGCTGTTTTTTGTCTGGGTTTGTAGCAAATATTTGTAGCAAAATCGCCTGAAAGCTCTGTATTCCTTGAGTTTAAAGGGCTGCAGGGTGCGATTCGGAAAGTCCCTATCTCTCCGCCATACATCGAAAAGCCCCTGAAACCCAAGGTTTCAGGGGCTTTTTGTTTTCCGCATTTCAAGTAACTTTCCCAGAATTGCCGCCTATACAGCGCTGGGCATATTTTTGCTCCCCAGTCTTCAGTGACGTGGTATCAACCGTCTTGTCCCATTGCTTTATTCGCCTTGCAAGACAGCGCTCGATCCACACGCTATCGATTTTCCCCGCCAGTTAAGCCAGGCCTTGTCCCAGCCGGTTTCATGCGTGGTGCCGGGTATCACGATCGTTTGCAGGCATGCGGCTGGCCCTAGTTGATGCCGGTAAAACGTTTCGATCATCGTCGGCACTACCCGATCCTCTGCACCTACCAAGTGCCGCTGAGGGATCTGCGCCAGGCGCTGGCGATACTCCAAAGGGTCGAGTGAGCCGCGCAACGGCGCAAGCTGGTGTATCCGAACCCATTCTGCCGGACTCAAGTTGCCGGCCAGTGTCTGAACCTGAGTGATGTCATCGCGCCGAGAGGCCAATAGCAGTGCCAATGCGGCGCCACCGGAATAGCCAACAAGTTCGAATTCCCGGTTGTGAAAGCGCACTTTCAGTACATCCAATGCCTGATCGAGGCTTGCGACGACTTGTTCAGAGAATCGCCGGTTGGTCCACATTTCGGTCGTACAACGAGGCACGCTGACGAACTGGCAGGGGCGAGCGAGATAAATCGAAGGTGTTGGATCATTCAGCGCCAACCGCGCCACCAGCAGTTTCCGGGGGCTGGGGTCGAGGCTGGGCTGCGTTGGTGTTGCCCAGGCGTGGCCATCACCTTCCAAATAGATGCGCAGTCGGGTGGGGGCATCGTGCTTGAGCGTCGCCACCATCGCCAGGGGAAAAGGATGGGTTGCCAATATTTCCGGATGCTGGCCGTGGGCGGATGCCAGCCCTTGAAGTGCCTGCTGAGATGACTGGCAACCGCTCAGCACGGCACTGAACATCAGTGCCGTGCCTTGCAGGCAAATCCCAACCCAGCGCAGCGGGCTGAGTTTTGCAGCGGTCATCAGAAGTCGTAACGCACTTTGGCGGTGACAGTGTTGGCATCAAAGTCCGACTTGCCCACGTAGTCGTAGTTCAAGCCAACCGTTACGGCGCCCAAGTGATAGTCAGCGCCTACACCCGCTTCATAGCTGTTGCGTACGGCACTGGCACCGCTGGTGACGAAGGGGGTGTTGCCCGAGATGAAGGTAGAGGTACTGCTGACTTCGTCACCGATAAAGTCGTGATAGGCCATGACTTGGGCTTGCGGTTCAAAGGTGCCGTTGCCCAGCGGGAAACTTCCGGCAACACGCAGGCCTGCACCCAGTTCCGCCACTTCAAAGCGCTGATCTTCGACTTTCAGTGCAGCAGAGCTGCCTTTTTCACGATAGCCGTCGATGTTCACCAAGCTGTATCGAGCGGCAATGCGTGGTTCAACCAGTACCGATGGCGAGACATGATAGGTGTAGCCACCCACCAGGTTCACACCAAACAGGTTGCTGTCGTAATCACCTTTGGCGGTCGTGCTGGCGATGCTGCGTTTGCTTTCGTTGTCGTTGATGCCGTAAGTCAGGCTGCCATCGACAAAGTAGTTGTCTTGCTCGAATCCACCGTACAAGGTGAAGGCATGGCCGTCGACTTTGGTTTTGTCGCCGCTCTTGCCGTTCACATCGGTGTTCAAGTAGCTATACGCGACACCCAGGGTCACCTGATCATTCAGTTTGCCGTCGGCACCAACCGCGATACCGCGGCTGTAGGCGTTGTAGCCTGCGACGTTGTCGCGCAGGTCTTGGCTGGCATCGCTGTACAAGGTTTGTACCCAGACACCCGCCTCCTTGAAGCCTTCACCCGAAGACATGCCGCGCGCTCCGGAGGTACGGGCGCTGGTAACGTTGCTGATGAGCGTCTGGCCAGTGGTTGCAGCCTGAGTCGCACCGCCGTTGACCTCAGGGGTCAGTTGTTCAGCCAGGGTACGCAGTGCTTGCGCGTCCTGCGATGCGTTGACGTAGGCCTGGAACACCTGATCCTGCGGGTTCAGCGTGGCCAACTGAGTGGCAACACTGCTGAATGCCGAAGCGGCGCGCTGGGCGTTGCCCGAACCGCCGATGTCCTTGATCACCTCACCCACTTGCGAGGACGATTTGCCGGTGACGGTGGCAATCACCTGATTACCTTCGACGGTATAGGTATCGACATTCAACAGCGAAGAACGGCTGCTGACCAGCTTGCCTGTCTCGGTCTGATTGTCCAGCGAATCAGCCTTGACCAGGGTGTAGGTGCTGCCGTTGGCGGTGAAATCTTTGCCCTGGGCGGCCAGCGTAATGTGTGAGCCTTTTTCGAAGGTCGCCTTGCCGTCGACGCTCAGGACCGCCTTGTTGGCATTCGTCGCGTTGCTCAGGTTCAGATCCAGCGACGAACCATTGCCCACCACCAGATCACCCTTGAGCGAAGTGTGCGCATTAGCCAACTGCAGATGCCCAGCGCTGCCCGCGGTGCCGACAATCACCGGGCCATTGTCGAACATGCGGATGTTGTAGCCATCGACATCGGCGTTACTGCCTTTGAACACTGCATCGCCGGTGACATAAATGCGATCCAGATCGATCAGGTTGCCGGTAATAGAGCCGGCCTGCCAATCCAGTACCACTGCGCCCGATGCGTCGGAGGCGTCAATGGCTTCATCTTCAGAGGTGATGGTGCCTCGGTTGACCAGCGTCAGCGCGCCGCCTTGGCCGTCGCCATCGATGTCAAAGCCACCAATCTCAATGGCAGCATCGGTAGCCTGAATCAGACCATTGTTGACCAATTGAGCAGATGAAGTGGAGAAGCTGACGCCATCGAGCTCCACGCCAATGGCGTCGGCGCCCGTAGCGATAATGCGGCCATTGTTCTCAATGCCACCAATGTCCACACGGTCGCTGTAAGTCGTGCCCGCCCATGAGTACTCGTTGGAAGTCACGTCCAGCGCAGTGGCATCCTCGCCACTGACTTGAATCAGGCCGTTGTTGATGAGCTTGCCGTCGATCTCGCCGCCTTCAAGCAGGATGCCTGTGGCGTTCTTGCCGTCTGCCAGAATCTTGCCAGTGCTGGCGTTGATCAGGTCGCCGTGCAGTTCCGACTCGCCCGAGAATTCCAGGGCACGGATACCGTCACCTTCAAACTCGTCGCCCTTGACGCTCAAGGTGCCTTCGTTGATCAGGTTGCCGTGGATAATGGCCGGGTCAACCAGCATCGCCGACACACCACCGCCACTCACCGCAATACTGCCCTTGTTGACCAGATTGCCGAATATTTCGGTTGCTAGGCCGAACGACGACGGGTCTTCGTCTTCACCTGCCATCGACAGATCCAGTCCATCAGCGTTATTGCCATTGGCATTTACGCTGGCATTGATCACCAGATCCTTGTTAAACGTCACACTGTTGAACTCAATAGCGTCCACATCGCTGTTGGAGGTCGTGAACGAGCCTTTGACTTCAACCTGCTCCGCATAGCTGCTTCGTTCGATCTGCACGCCGGAGTTGGTCAGCGCCAGCGTCTGTGCATAGACAGGTTGCGCTGCGGCGGCAATGGCAAGAGCAATGAGTGTTTTTTGGAGTTTGACGACAGCCACTTTTTATTCCTTTGACAACCAATGTGAAAAAGCTTCCTTGCATGGCTTTGCCTCGCCTTGATGGCCAATTGCCACGCTGGAGGTCGCGGAGTATAAATCCTGTGGTTTATCAGTGATATAAATTTTTGACGTCATGAGAATGACTCGGTTGGGCTAGCCTCGAACTCACGGCGTTCGCTCGACGCCCTATGTGAAAAGCCCCCGCCAATCATCGATTGGCGAGGGCTTTTGGTGTACGGGTTTTAAGTGTTCCAGGGCAGACAGGCAGGGAAACGGTTGCGATGAGCGCTAACTCTCCTCAGACCATCCACAGATGGACGGTGAGCAGTCCCCCTCCCATCAGCATGATGAAAAGACTGAAGGCCAGAGCGAATGGTTTCAGGCCCAGCGCCTTGAGCTTTTCCAGCCGGGTCTCGTAACCCAGTGCCGCCATCGCCATGGTCAGCGCGATTTGCCCCGCCAGAACCAGCCCACTGTGCAGTGCGGCAGGTAGCGTTACGTAACTGTTGAAAACGACCATCGCCAAGAAACCGAAAGCGAACCAGGGAATGGTGATTTTCTGCTTTTCGCTGCCGGCTGCGCGGGGCTGACGGGCGAACCACCATTGGCCGACGATCAGCAGAAATGGCACCAGCAACATCACCCTGACCAGCTTCACAATGACCGCATTGGCCAAGGCATCAGGTCCGACGGCAACACCTGCCGCGACCACTTGCGCCACTTCATGGATGGTCGCCCCGATGTACACCCCGAACACATTTTCGCCAAGGCCGGCCAACGGGTAGAGCAACGGATAAACGACCATCGCCATGGTGCCAAACAGCACCACGGTTGCTACCGCCATGGCGGTGGCTGCGGGGCGTGCACGAATCGCCGCTTCAGTGGCGAGCACGGCAGCGGCGCCGCAGATCGCGCTACCTGCACAGGTCAGCAGGGTGACGTCGCGGTCCAGCTTGAGCAGCCGTGTGCCAATGAAATAGCCAGCAACCATGACAACGGTGATCACGCCGGCATCCAGGGCAATGATTGCCGGTCCCAGCTTGAAGATTTGTTGAAGCGTTACTGACAAGCCGAACAGCACGATCCCGCCACGCAGCATCCACCGCGTACACACCTGCAGGCCCCGTTGTGTGGACGCCAAGCCGCCGATCAACGGCAGGTTGCCGACGACGATACCCAGCAACAGTGCGAACACGAGCGGGCTGAAGCCGCTCTGTTGAAGCAGCGGAATACGGCTGAGCCCATATCCACCCAAGGTCAAAAGTGCGCTCAGTAAAAGGCCCCGAAACATGAAGTTGTCTCCTCTGTGACGACCTCAAAAATAGTCCTGTTTCGTTCAGATGAAAAAATGGTTATAACGATATAACCATTCGGAGAAACTGAAATGAACATCGGGGTTAGCTTCCGACAGCTGCAGGTCTACGTCACCGTGGCCAAACTTGGCACCATCGGCGCAGCCGCCCAGCGTCTGAACCTGTCACAGTCAGCTACCAGTCAGTCGCTGTCCGAGCTGGAGCGCCACTTGAACGTGCCGTTGTTCGAAAGAACCGGCCGCCGGCTGGTCCTCACCGAGGTTGGCTTGCGGCAATTGAGCCATGCCGAAGCGTTGCTGGACGGCTTGCAACGTTTCGTCGAGGGGGCCCAGGAGCCTGACGGAATTATCCAGGGCAACTTGTTGATTTCTGCCAGCTCGACCATTGGTACCTACCGGGTGCCGTTTCTGATCGACCGTTTTTCCGATCTTTACCCAGGTGTTTCGCTGCAGGCTCGCCTGCGAAATACCGAAGAGGTGCTTGCTGAGGTCTCGCGCCTGGAAGCGGATATCGGTCTGATCGAGGGACCGTGCACCGACGAGCGGCTGATGACGGAGTATTGGTGCGATGACGAGTTGGTGATTGTCTGTGGTGCAGCGCATCCATTGGCCCATGTCGGCAGGATCGATGATGCAGGCATCGCCACCCAGCCGTGGATAATCCGTGAAGCCGGATCCGGCACGCGATCGGTGCTGGAGTCTGCTATTGCCGGACATGCGCAGAAGTTGAACATACGCATGGAGCTCGGCCAGAGCGAAGCCATCAGGGAAGCAGTCAGGGCGGGGTATGGGTTGGCCTGCTTGTCAAAGCTCAGTGTCATCGAAGACCTGCACCGCGGTTCGCTGGTGGAATTGAAGAGCAGCCTGAATCTCAAGCGGGCGTTCCATATCGTCTGGCATCCACAACGTTACCAAAGCCCGGCGTGGCAAGCGCTCAAGGTGTTTTTGCGCGAGCGTGCAACTGAGTACATGAGGTCCGAAAGCGTTGTCGGCAATTAATTCTGTACGGATTCGTTTGTAAGTTTATACATCGATCTGCGTGCAGATATGGAAGTTCGAAGGGAACTCAACTATCGCGAGTAACGATATGGCGAAATTCTTTCAATGCAGGTCATGATTTTTTTTAATTTCACTGACCCGATCCTGTTTGGCAGCCTTGCCATGAAAGTTGAAGCTGACCCATCTATTACGAAAAGTAAAAGTGCACGTGGCGATATAACCTGAAGGCCAACGCTGCTACGGTGATGGCGGGTTTGTTATACCCTGGTGCGTGCTTTCCAAGGATATGTTGATGACCTTACGCGAACTCCGCTATCTCGTTGCATTGGCGGAGCACCGTCATTTCGGCCGTGCTGCCGATGCCTGCCATGTCACTCAATCCACGCTGTCCACCCAGTTACGCAAGCTGGAAAACTACCTCGGCCACGTGTTGGTAGACCGTCACGCCAAGCAATTCACCCTCACCCCCAGTGGCGAGCAGATCGTCGAGCGCGCGCGGAACATGCTTGCCGAAGCAGACACCATTCTCGCCCTGACCCGTGCGCGCCGCGACCCGCTTGAAGGGATTCTTACCCTGGGCATCATCCCGACCTTGGCGCCGTATTACCTGCCGCACCTTTTGCAGGCAGTAGAGGCCGCCCATCCCAAGTTGCAATTGGTGATACAGGAAAGCTTTACCGCTGATTTGTGCGAACGGCTGAACGAGCAGTCCATCGACTGCGCATTGCTGGCACTCCCGCGGCCGCTGTACCAGACGATGTTGCGCTCTGCGGAGTGTCTGCGATGCGAGGCGGCAGTGCAGGGCGGGCCGCGCCTGCTCGATCCTGAAGCCTATGACGAGCGAGTGCTGTTCGACGAGCCTTTCTGGGCGGCATTGCCGTTAGGGCATGAGCTCGGCGCCGGCAGCGATGTGGCGGTCGAGGCACTGAGCGATCTCAAGCTCTTGCTGCTTACCGATGGTCATTGTCTGCGCGGCCAGGCGTTGCAAGCATGCGGCGTGAGTGAGGTGCAGGCAAACGATTCGGCAGACTGCCGGGCGGCCAGCCTGGAAACTCTGCAGCATCTGGTCGCTGCTGGCCGCGGATGTACCTTGCTGCCAGCCTTGGCGGCGATCAATGCCGACCGCAGCCGATTGACCGTGAAGCCGTTGCGTGGTGATGAGCATCGGCGCATTGGTCTGGTATGGCGTCGTACTCATCCACGCGCGCAAGAGTTCGAGCTATTGGCTGCGACACTCAAGCGTACAGCCCCCACCGGTACTAAACCCTGGCAGCTTTGAAGTTTTCACGGTGTAATGTTTGAACTTGCCGTGCGCTAAGTGTGTTTCCAGAACTTTCATCAATCAGGTTATCAATCGGCCCCGTTTATAACCTCAATTGTTCGAAAAACGGTGCGCAATTAAAGTTTGTGAAGCATATGCAACCCGGTAACTCCCGGTTTCATTGCGTACTTTTTTCCTGACTCGACGCCCGTTTTCAAACCCGGTTGATGATTGGCCTGGTTTACACACTTACAAGGATTAAGCCCCCATGCGCATGAAACAGCTGCCCTTGGCGATTGCCCTGATAGTTGGCTTTTCACCCATTGTTCACGCCGATAATACCGGCGCCGCCTCGTTGGCTGGCAAGCACCACCAGATGACCAACAAGGATTGGTGGCCCAATCGCCTGGACCTTTCCTTGCTGCGACAACACAACCCGGCCTCCAGCCCTGCCGACGCTGATTTCAATTACGCCAAGGCGTTCAACAGCCTTGACTTGAGTGCGGTTAAAAAGGACATCCAAGCAACCCTGACCCAGTCTCAGGACTGGTGGCCAGCGGACTACGGCAACTATGGGCCGTTCTTCATCCGCATGGCCTGGCACAGTGCCGGCACCTACCGGACGCTGGACGGTCGCGGTGGTTCTGACGGTGGCCAACAGCGTTTCGATCCACTTAACAACTGGCCGGATAACGTCAGCCTCGATAAAGCACGGCGCTTGTTGTGGCCGGTGAAAGAGAAGTACGGAGCGAGTATTTCCTGGGGCGACCTGATGGTGTTGGCCGGCACCGTGGCGATGGAATCAATGGGGATGAAAACCTACGGTTTCGGCGGCGGTCGCGAGGATGACTGGGAACCGGATCTGGTCTATTGGGGCCCTGAGAGCACCTGGCTCGGTGATGAGCGCTACCACGGCAAGCGTGAGCTGAACAAACCCCTGGCGGCCGTGCAGATGGGCCTTATCTATGTGAACCCGGAAGGCCCCAATGGCAAGCCAGATCCGCTGGCCGCCGCCAAGGATATCCGCGATACGTTTGCGCGCATGGGCATGAATGATGAAGAAACCGTGGCACTGATTGCCGGCGGTCACACCTTCGGCAAGGCGCACGGTGCGCACAAACCAGAGGGGTGCCTGGGCGCGGATCCTGCCAGCGCACCGACCGAGCAACAAGGCCTGGGCTGGAAAAATACCTGCGGCAAAGGCAACGCTGAAGACACCATAACCAGCGGCCTGGAAGGCGCGTGGACCTCAAGCCCTGCGAATTTCACCAATCAGTATCTGGCCAACCTCTTTGGCTGGACATGGGTTCAGACCAAGAGTCCGGCAGGTGCAATCCAGTGGATTCCATCCGATCCGTCGGCTGCGGTCATGGTTCCCGACGCACACGTCAAAGACAAACGCCATGCGCCGATCATGTTCACCACTGACCTTGCGCTGCGATTCGACCCCGCGTACGAGAAAGTTTCCCGTCATTTCCTGGATAACCCCAAGGCATTCGAACTTGCCTTCGCCAAGGCCTGGTTCAAGCTGACTCACCGTGATCTTGGCCCGCGCACCCACTACCTGGGAGCCGACGTACCCAAGGAAGACCTGATCTGGCAAGACCCGATTCCAGCGCTGGACCACAAGCTGATCGATACCAAAGACATCGAAGCCCTCAAAACCAAGGTTCTCGCCTCGGGCCTTAGTACCGGCGAGTTGGTACGTACTGCCTGGGCCTCGGCCTCTTCGTTCCGTGGCTCTGACATGCGCGGCGGTGCCAACGGTGCACGGCTGCGTCTTGCCCCACAGAAGGACTGGAATGCCAATAATCCGGCCGAGTTGAGCAAAGTGCTCGCCAAGCTCGAAGCGATTCAAAAGGACTTCAACCGCAAACTCAAAGGCGGCAAGCAAGTCTCGCTGGCGGACGTGATTGTGATTGCGGGTTCTGCAGCGGTTGAGTCTGCCGCGAAGAAAGGTGGATTCAACGTGCAAATTCCGGTAACCCTGGGGCGGATGGACACTACCCAGGACAAGACCGATATCAACTCCTTCGCGGTGCTGGAGCCCAAGGCTGACGGTTTCCGTAACTACTACAGCGCTGACGCTCGTCTCTCGCCAACCGAAATGTTGGTCGACAAGGCCAGCTTGTTGACCCTCACTGCACCGGAGATGACCGTGCTTGTCGGTGGCATGCGGGCGCTCGGGGCGAATACCGATGGCAGCAAAAATGGTGTGCTTACTGCTCACCCAGGCACATTGTCCAACGACTTCTTCGTCAACTTGATGGACATGTCGACTGCCTGGTCGAAGTCTTCAACTGATGGCTTGTATGAAGGTCGCGACCGCAAGACTGGCGAGGTCAAATGGTCAGCCACGCCGGTCGATCTGGTCTTCGGTTCTAACTCGGAGTTGCGTGCGGTGTCCGAGTTCTACGCCGCAAACGATGCCAAGGAAAAGTTCGTCAAGGACTTCGCCAAAGCATGGACCAAGGTCATGAACCTCGATCGCTTCGACATCTGAACAGTGGCTGAGCCTGTGCCGTAGCGCCTGTGCTTAAGGCCCTATCTCTGGGAAATACCACGGAGCCCTCGCAAGTCGCTGATTTTCGAGGGCTCTTTTGCGTCTGTCAGAGCCTCTATGCCGTACATGAATATTATCAATCGATAAATTATTGTGCGTGAGAAGTTATCGTCTGATAATTAACTTCGGGTCGCGGCGTTTCCGACCTTTCGCAACGACCTTGATCTCTTTACTCACTGACAGGCAGGGGAAGCTATGGGTGTACTAGCGCTCGACCATTTCACAATTCGAACCCGTCGTTGGGGCGAAACCGCTGACTTCTTCGAACGGGTCATCGGTCTCACGCCGGGACCTCGGCCAGGTTTCAGTTTTCCTGGGTGCTGGATGTATGCCGGTGGCCGCCCGTTGTTGCACATCGCCAGTGTCGATGTTGACCAACAGGAGTTGCGTGCCTATTTGGGCGACAAGCCAGACAGCTACGGCTCCGGGGCGCTCGATCATGTGTCGCTGCGTTGCGAGGGGCTCAACCACGTTCAGACGCGCTTGCAGTCGCTGGGTATTGCCTTTCGTGAACGGGTGATTCCGGATATCGGCGAACATCAGCTGTTTCTCGAAGACCCAAACGGCATCACCATCGAGATGATCTTCGAGTACATACCTGGAAGCCGAATTGTCGGGCGCGCTATGCCGAGCCTGGCCGTAGACCAGACTCAGGCTGATGACTGATGTCGGGATTCAATAGAAGGCAGTTCATTCACGCTTTCGGGGGCGCGGCGCTGTTGGCGGCGGCGCAAGCCCGTGGCAATAAACTTGCGGGAAGCCAGCCCATGATTCGCCTTGGTGTAACAGATCTTTCCTTTCATCGTGCGACGGCTGCCGTTGTTTCCTTGGTATTGCAGCGCATGGGCTTTAGCGTGGAGCGTTCCTACGCGTTGCACGAGGCCAACTTTGAACGGCTGCGTGAAGGTTCGATCGACATGATCGCGTCCGCCTGGATTCCTTCCAGCCATGGCATGTACAAGGCCCGTGTTGAAGAGCAGGTTGCTACCCGTGAGATGGGGCTGCACTACCAGCCTTATGCGCTGTGGGGAGTACCGGACTATGTTCCGGCGTCCGAGGTGGACTCAGTCGAGGATCTGCTCAAACCCAGGGTGCAGGCGCGTATGCACAAGCTTATCCAGGGGATCGGGCCAGGTGCGGGTATAACGCGTTTTTCCCTGCGGATGATGGACGATTACGGCCTGGCTACGGCCGGCTATAGCTTTCGTACTGGCACCCAGGAAGAATGCGTCGGCGCATTCGAGGCGCTGGTGCAGGCGGGCGAGTGGGGCGTGGTCCCGCTCTGGCACCCGCAGTTTCTACATTTTCGCCATCGAATCCGCGATCTCAAGGACCCCAAGGGACTGCTGGGCAGCGTCGACCGCGCGGTACTGCTCGCTCGGGTTGATCGCCTCGGTGTATTCAGTACAGCGCAGATCCAGGTTCTGGACAACGTTCGCCTGAGTAACGCCATCGTTGCTGAGCTCGATTACGCAATCAACCGCGAGGGTAAAAGTGCCGACCAGGCCGCTGCCAATTGGTTGGACAACAATCCACAGGTGCTCGCTGCATGGCTCGCCCCGCTAGGTTGAGTCGTGCCAGCGATTCTCACGGCAAGGCATAGGTCAGAGGGTCACGGCGTCAGATCCTGATTGTAATGCAAGGCACCCTCCAGAAAGGCATTCACCCGGTGGGTGATCAATTCGCTCAGGTCTTCGGGAACGGGCATTTGATACACCCACTTGCGCACCCCCAGGTAGAAGAAACTGCTGTGGAAACCCCACAGCACTTCCATTTCAACTGCCAACTCGTGTTCAGTCGGCGGCTGAGTAAAATGCCGCTGATGGCGTAGTTCTTCATTGATCACCACGAAAGTGTCCTGATGCAGGCGCTGAAGATAACGCTGGTTCAAGCTGGGGTCTTGCAGCCCTGCGTAAAGAAAGATACGCACCCATTCATTGCTCAGAATTGTCTCGGTATAGCCAATGAAGTAGTCAATCAGGCGCTCTTTCAAAGGGCGGCTGCGATCTTTGAGTTGAAGCTCCAGGCCAGGGTCCCAGCGATTCATGAACACTTGCTTGTAAACCTGTTCAATCAACAACTGCTTGCTGGGGAAGTAGCGGTACAGCAGGGGTTGGGTAACCTGCAGACCCTTGGCAAGTTCTCGAGTGGTCAGGGCAAAGCCTTTTTCAGCGAAAAGGGCAATGGCCCTCTCAACCATTTGCTGCTGACGATCGGCAGCAGCAAGATTTTTCCGGCCAGCCGTAGCCGTCTTACCGGTAGCGCTGATTTTTGCCATTTTCGACCTTTGCAGTGACTCATATTGAACGCGTGACAGGATCATACCCGTTGACGTGTGCATGTGTTACGGGTCGCTACGCTTGCAGTCATGCCACCTGGCCTTGTATGCCAGCGTTTACAGGCGTGTGCCGATGTGGCCAGGCGTTGCATTTGTGACGCTTTTGGCGCTTCGCAATATTTGCTGGCAGCCAGCCCTGGAATTTATCCCAAGCTTGCCGACACTCAAGCAAGGGACTTTTTCTTCGGGAGTGCCAACATGCACAGGACGTTTCAGGTTGTCGGTATGGCCATGCTCGTTTGCCTCAATGCAGTGGGTTCAACGGCAATTGCAGAGGCTCAGGGTGTGATCAGGTTTGCCGGGAGTATTGTCGAACCGACGTGTTCCACCTCCACCCTGTCGAGTGGTTGGCGCGTAGAAGGGTGTTCAGAAATGTCCCGCGGTACTGCAATCAATGTACGCGAGTTGAAACCGCAGGCGTCGGCCAGTTCCTTGGACAACGCATCGGTGCAGGTCAAGTTGGTGGCCGACAGTAACCGGGGCCTTTATTACGATCAGCTTTACACGCTGGTTGATAACTCAGGCAAGGCGGTCACCCAAGGCTTATACCTGATTACCCTGACCTCACCATGAGCCAACGCCTTGCTCATTCTCCAGCCGGGTCCCGGTAAGTCTGGCGAAACTCGCCCGGCGGCATGCCGCGTCGGCTTTTGAAGGTGCGATGGAACGAGCGCGGTTCAGTAAAGCCCAGGTACTGGGCGATGTCTTGTATCGGCAAAGTGCTGTGCAGCAGGTAGTGCTCGGCGAGCTCCTGGCGCAGATCATCGAGGATTTGTTGGTAGGAGGTATTGGCCTGGTGCAGTTGGCGTTGCAGGGTGCGTACCGATACCGAAAATTGCTCCGCCACTTGCTCCTTGCGTGGCAGCCCCTCCTTGAGCAACTGACGCAAAATGCTCTTCACGCGTTGCTCCAGCGATGCATCTTCGAGCGTGGCCATCAATCCTTGGGCGTGTTCCTCCAGGGTGCGTAGCAACTGCGCGTCGGCTTGGCGCAAGGGCAGTTGCAGGTAGGGCAGGGGCACCACAAGCGCTGAATAAGGCTGGCCGAACAGCACCGGGCAGTCGAAGAACTGTTCGTATCGGACGAGCTCGATATCAGCCGGCTGGGCATGTTCGAACCAAACTTGAGTCGGGGAAAGCTGGGTATCGGCAATCCAGCGCGCATATTGCAACCACGAGCCGAGGACGTTCTCCACCAGGTGACGGCGAATGCGTGGGCGTTGGTGGCGGCAATTCCAGATCAGGTGGACCTGTTCGCCCTGCATTTCGGCACGACTGACACCCATGTCACCGACCAGTTTCTCGAAGGGCATGATGCGATTCATGGCATCGCCCAGGGTCGCGCAGTTCATGGTGATGTAGCCCAACACGCTCCAGGAGTTGGGCAGCACGAATCGGGCTGAATTGAGGCCGAACAAGGGGTCGCCTGAGTGCTCGCAGAAGTAGTCGAGCAAACGTTCGTGGGCTTCGCCCGGCAGTCGCAGAGTATTGTCACTCAGTTGTTGGGCCTGCAGTCCGGCGACCGCCAATGCAGGTTCGATGGCCATGCCCAGTTGCTCGGCGTGGCGCACGTACTTGAGCAGGGGCGGAACCGAAGTGTAGCCAAGGGATTGCATGATCGGGTTCCTTTGATCGAGGCAGACTGGCACAGATAAAGACCCTGAAAGGTAATTTGAAACCACCGTTAAAGTAAATGGCTGGAGCGCGCTACGGCCCTTGGCTCAATTGGCTACTCCAGCTGGCTTGATGCGACCGTGACAGGCCTGGGCGGCTGGCTACTATAGGCGCCAGAACTATTACCTTATAAGAACCGCAAAAGGACACACGCATGCGACGCTGGAACGGCTGGGGGGATGCAACCACGGTGGTCGAACTGCCGGCCCAGGGCGCGGGGTTTCTCGCTGCGCGGGTAGGGGCGGGACGTGCACTGCCAGACGCTACCCTGGACACTGCACTGGCCCGGGTTCCGGCGTCACGCCTGCCGGCCCACAGGTTGTACAGCGTGGACGTTCAGGATCGCCTGCTGCACGCTCGCGGCCAGAGCCTGCCGGATTGGCTGGCACTGCGCGAGGGGGCGTTGGGGCGATACCCGGATGCGGTGGCGTTCCCGCAAAGTGCCGAGCATATCCGCCAGTTGCTGGCGCTCGCCCATGACCAGGACTTGTGCCTGATTCCCTATGGGGGCGGCACTTCGGTCGCCGGGCACATCAATCCGCCGTCATCCACTCGGCCGGTACTGACCGTTTCCCTGGCGCACATGAGCCGCCTGCTCGATCTTGATGAACAGAGCTTGCTGGCCACCTTTGGCCCCGGCGCCACCGGGCCGCAAGTGGAAAGCCAACTGCGTGCCCGTGGCTACACCCTGGGGCACTTCCCTCAATCATGGGAGTTGTCGACCGTCGGCGGCTGGGTTGCCAGTCGTTCCAGTGGCCAGCAGTCGTTACGTTATGGCCGCATCGAGCAACTGTTCGCTGGCGGCACCCTGGAAACCTTCTCCGGGCCATTGGAGATCGCCACCTTTCCGGCCTCGGCTGCCGGCCCCGACCTGCGCGAAGTGGTGATGGGCAGTGAAGGGCGGTTCGGGATCATTTCCGAGGTCAAGGTAAGGATCAGTGCCCTGCCTGCCGACGAGCGCTTTTATGGCGTGTTCCTGCCGAACTGGGAGCAGGCCTTGCAGGCTATTCGGCAATTGGCCCAGGCACGCGTACCGCTGTCGATGCTGCGCTTGTCCAATGCCGTGGAAACCGAAACCCAACTGGCCCTGGCCGGGCATCCGCAACAAATCGCCTGGTTGGAAAAGTACCTGGCGTTTCGCGGGGCCGGTAGCGGCAAATGCCTGCTGACCTTCGGAGTGACTGGCAACCGGCGGCAGAATGCGCTGTCTCTCCGCCAGGCCAGGCAGCATCTAAAAGCCTTCGGCGGGGTATTCACCGGCACACTGCTGGGCAACAAGTGGGCGCAGAACCGCTTTCGTTTTCCGTACCTGCGCGAGAACCTGTGGAACGCTGGATACGTGGTGGATACCCTGGAAACCGCTACCGATTGGAGCAATGTCGACAACTTGCTCAACCGGATCGAGAGTAGCCTGCGCGATGGCCTGGCCGCTGAAGGCGAGCGGGTGCATGTGTTTACTCACCTGTCCCATGTATACGGTGAAGGGTCGAGTATCTACACCACCTATGTGTTCCGACCGGCAGAGGATTACCCGGCTACTCTGGCACGTTGGCAGGCGCTCAAGCACGCAGCCAGCCAGGTTATCGTCGAAAACAACGGCACCATCAGCCATCAGCATGGCGTGGGCAGGGACCATGCCCCTTACCTGCTGCGTGAAAAAGGCGAATTGGCGCTGGATACGTTGCAGGCATTGAGTCGCCACTTCGACCCGGCCGGACGCTTGAATCCCGGCACGCTGTTGCAGGAGTGACGGCATGAGCCAGGACTGGAATGGCGCTTGGCGCCAGCAGGTGTTGCCGACGCTGGCGCAGGAAACCTGGGACCTGATCGTCATTGGCGGCGGCATAAGCGGTGCCGGTATCCTGCGTGAAGCCGCTCGGCGTGGCTGGCGTTGTCTGTTGCTTGAGCAACGCGATTTTGCCTGGGGCACCTCCAGCCGCTCGTCGAAGATGGTGCATGGTGGCTTGCGCTACATTGCCAAGGGTCAGTGGCGCTTGACCCGCGACTCGGTCCACGAGCGCCAGCGCTTGCTCGATGAAGCACCGGGGCTGGTCGAACCCATGAGTTTCATGATGCCGCACTATCGCGGTGGCTTCCCTGGACCTTGGGTTCTGGGGGGGCTGTTGACGGTATACGACGCTCTGGCCAGGCGCCGCAACCACAGCTTTCACAACGCGCAACAACTGCGTTATCTGGCCCCGGGGCTCAAGGAGGACAAGCTGCTCGGCGGCACCTGTTTTATCGACGCCCTCACCGATGATGCGCGCCTGGTCATGCGCGTGCTGGCCGAAGCTCGGGCTGATGGCGCGCTGGCGCTCAATGGGCTGCGGGTTGCGCAACTGCTACGTGAAAACGACCGGGTTTGTGGCGTTCAGGTTGAAGACGAGGAAAGCGGCGATTTGCTGCAGTTGCGCTGTCGAGCCTTGGCAGTGGCAACGGGCGCCTGGGCCGAGCGCCTACGTCCCACTGATGCGCCGCCTCAGTTGCGTCCGCTGCGCGGCAGCCACCTGCTGTTACCCGGCTGGCGCTTGCCGGTGGCCCAGGCCTTCACCTTTTTGCATGCTCACGACCGGCGACCGGTGTTTGTGTTTCCCTGGGAAGGCGCCACGGTGGTTGGCACTACCGACCTGGATCACCACGAGGACCTGGACCACAGCGCGAGTATCAGCAGCGAAGAACTCGACTACTTGCTGGCCGCGTGCGCTCAACAGTTTCCCCAGGCCCAGGTGCAGGCTAACGATGTACTTTCGACCTGGTCTGGCGTGCGACCTGTGGTGGGGAGTGCCCACGGTACTGCGCAGGACAAACCGTCCAATGAAACCCGTGAGCATGTGCTGTGGTGCGAACCCGGTTGCGTGACCCTGGCCGGTGGCAAGTTGACCACGTTCCGACCGCAGGCCCTCGAGGTGCTCAAGGTTTGCGCACAGATGATCGGCCGTGAAATCAGCGATGACGGCGCCCCGGTTTTTGCCAAGGTAGCAGGGCAGCCGATTGCCGGACTCAATGGCAGCCAGTGGCGGCGCCTGGCCGGACGTCATGGCCGAGACCTGCCGCGCCTGGCGTTGCTGGTCGAACAGCTGGGCCACGCAACCGTCGGCGCCAGCGACACGTTATGGGCGGAGCTGGCGTTTGCCTGCGATGCCGAACTGGTCCTGCATCTTGATGACCTGTTGCTGCGCCGCACCCGTGTCGGCCTGCTCCTGGCGCAAGGGGCACAAGAATACCTGCCGGCCATTCGCCGCCTGTGTCAGCCCCGGTTGGGCTGGGGCGACCAGCGTTGGCAGGCAGAAGAACAACGCTACAGGGTTTTGTGGCAACGCCACCATGGTTTGCCGGATGCCACGCATTAATGCCCATCGAAGAGAGTTCCATGGATAACAACAAGAACAAGCGCTACCTGCTGGCAATTGACAATGGCACCCAGAGCGTACGGGCGCTGCTGTTTGACCTGCAGGGCAATCTGTTGGGCAAAGGCAAGGTCGAACTGCACGCCTACACATCGGCGCAACCTGGCTGGGCGGAGCAGGAACCTGATTATTACTGGGCCAAATTGGGCGAAGCCTGCCAGCAGTTGTGGCAGCAGACCGGCATCGATCGCACACAGATCGCCGGCGTGTCACTGACTACTCAGCGCGGCACGGTGATAAACGTCGATGCCCAAGGCAAGGCGCTGCGTCCGGCAATTCTCTGGCTCGATCAGCGCCAGGCCGAGGTTGAAGGCGGGATCAAGGGACCGTGGGGCTGGCTGTTCAAACTGGTTGGCGCGCAGGCTACCGTGGATTACTTCCGGGCCCAGGCCGAGGCCAACTGGATCGCCCAGCATCAACCCGAGGTTTGGGCCGCGACCGACAAATTCCTGTTGCTGTCGGGTTTTCTCACCCACCGCCTGTGCGGGCGCTTCGTCGACTCGGTAGGCTGCTGCGTCGGCTACTTGCCGTTCGACTTCAAGCGCCTGCGCTGGGCTGCGCCCTCTGATTGGAAGTGGCAGGCGTTGACGGTACGGCCGGAGCAATTGCCGAGTTTGTTCAAACCGGGCGAAACCCTGGGTCATATCAGCGCCGAGGCGAGTCGGCACACGGGTATCCCCGAGGGCACGGCACTGATTGCTGCAGGTGCCGACAAAGCCTGTGAAGTACTCGGTGCCGGTGTGGTCGATTCGTCCACGGTGTGTCTGTCCTATGGCACTACGGCAACCATCACCACCACCCGGTCGCGCTACCTGGAAATCATCCCGTTGATTCCGCCGTATCCGGCAGCGGTGCCGGATCAATTCAACTGTGAAGTGATGATCTACCGTGGCTACTGGATGGTCAGCTGGTTCAAGAACGAATTCGGCTTGCGAGAGATGCAACAGGCCAAGGAGCAGGGGCTGGAACCAGAGCAACTGTTCGATGCCCTGGTCAATGCAGTGCCGCCCGGTTCCATGGGGCTGATGTTACAACCCTATTGGTCGCCTGGGATTCGAGAGCCGGGCATGGAGGCCAAGGGCGCGATGATCGGCTTTGGTGACGTACACACCCGTGCGCATATTTATCGGGCGATCCTTGAAGGCTTGGCGTATGCGCTGCGACAGGGCAAGGAGAACCTTGAAAGACGCTCGAAACAATCAATCCAGCGCCTGCGTGTTGCCGGTGGGGGGTCGCAGAGCGATGCAGCGATGCAACTCACGGCAGACATCTTCGGCCTGCCGGCAGAGCGTCCGCATGTCTATGAAGCCTCGGGGTTGGGGGCCGCCATATGCTGTGCGGTGGGGCTTGGTCTTTATCCCGACTTTCCTACGGCAATCGGGTCCATGACCCGGGTCGGCACGGTGTTCATGCCCCAGCCTGAGGCGCAACAGATTTACCAGCGGTTATACAAGGAGGTTTACCTGCGTATGTACCGTCAGCTCAAACCGTTGTACCAGAGCATTCGGCAGATCACCGGCTACCCGGCCTAGTGAGCATCCTTGGGGGTGGGACTGACGTGTACAGAGAAAACCAAGCCCGTGCCTGAATGCCCACCCCGCGCTTACCGATTTGACACATTGCGGTGGCGCTATCGGAGAACTTTATTGGCGAGATCGGACAGTGTCAGGCGCAAGGGCGATTGTTAGGCTCAGCCCCCAAGCACATCCAATAAGAATTAAAATCAATGAAGCTCAAACTTCTCTTAGCGCTGCTTTGCGCGTTCGCTCCAGCGGCCTGGGGATGGTCCAATCATACGGTTGGCAGTTACCTCGCATTGCAGGACCTGGCGGCCTTGCGTGAAGCCTCTCAGGTTGAAGTCGAACCGCTGGAGCAGTTTCTCTCTGAAGAATACGACGCGATTGCCAAACTGCTCGATGAGCAGGAACGCTTCGCCCGCAAGCACTTTCCCCAGTACCCCTCTCGCCCCGACAACCTGCGATTGCCCGCAGCGCCAAGGGACAATCTGCGCCACGACTTTTTCACCGCTCTGCGCATCAATCCGCAGATCCATCTGGCCATGGTCATCCAGCCACTGCCAGGGCAGGACCAGCCCCAGCGTGCCCACCTCAAGGCCGAACAGGTGATGGTCGAGCAGACGCTGTCGCCATGGAACCAGCAGCGGTTCATGGTTGTGCAAGACGGTGAAAAAGTTTCGCCATTGGCGGTGCTTGCCACCGCTGCCGACGAGCCGGACTACGGTCACGACATCAACCTGTTCAGCGACAACAAGGGTGATGTCGCCGCCCTTTACGGCTTTGGCCCGCAGCCATTTGGCGATGAGCGCTTCCAGTACAGCTCGCAGGCTCCCTTTCACATGGGCTTCTTTCACGAGAATCCAGTGGTGTATGCCGCAGCCGGCTTTCTTGAGCGCAGTTGGCCCGATTGGCGCGCCTATCAATATCTGGGCCTGGCTCGGCTGGCTTTCGCTACCGGTCATCATTATTGGGGCTATCGCTTTCTTGGATGGGGTGTCCATCACGTCCAGGACCTGACTCAGCCTTATCACGCCAAGCCACTGCCCGGGGTGGGGCTGGCCAGTATGTTGCTGATGGAAGGCAAAGCCTTGGTTGGTTTTGATGGCGACAAGCATGCCTCTATCGAGCGCGTCGCTACACGCCACATGGAGGTGGAGAAGTATCAGGCCGCCTGGCTCTCCCAACTGCTGCGCAGCGCCCATCAAGTGCATCCGATGCTTCAGGCCTATGCCGATACCGCGCAAGACGCTGGATACCCTCCGTACTCGGTGGACTATTTGCGCCAGGTGGTCAGCGCGCAGTCCGCCGCCGCCGGGGCAGCGTTTGACCAGGTCATCGGCCAGTGGCTGGCCACGACGCCCGTTACCAGCAGCTTCAGTGCCGGCAACCACGTGACGCGCGAAGACTACGACCATCCGCAGCTCAATCAGCAACTGTTCCAGTTGCTCGGGAATTTTGGCGCACACAGTCGAATTTACGTTCGCGCCGGGCTGACGCCGCCAGCAGTAGCCAACACAGGGCAATAGCCGCTGTGCAGACACAAAAACAACAAGATCAACAAAGGGAGAAGCACACCATGGGGATGCGATTACGCCAGTCTGGCGCTGTGATGTCCGGGGTAGGGTTGGCAGGGCTGTTGCAACTGTTCGCGCTAGAGGGCGCACAGGCTGTCGAGTTCAAGGTGCTGGATAACCAGGTCATCGGCTCGCTCGACACAACCTTGTCATATGGCCGCTTGTGGCGGGTGCAGGGGCGGGACAAGACCAACGATGACGTCAACACCAACGACGGCAATCGCAACTTCGATACCGGGCTGGTTTCCGAGGTCTACAAGATTACTTCGGAGCTTGAGGCCAACTATCAGAACTATGGTGTGTTCCTGCGCGGCAGCGCGTTCTATGACACCCAACTGATGGACAAACGCAACGACTACTACGGCAACAACAAACCGTCGCAACCAAGCCAGAACTACCCCAACGACGACCGCTTCACCGACGAAACTCGCGACATCGCCGGTAGCCACATTGAAATGCTCGACGCCTATGTCTATGGCAGTTGGGACGTGGCACAGATGCCAGTGACCGCCCGCCTGGGGCGCCAGGTGTTCAACTGGGGCGAGGGCATTTTCTACCGCGGCGGAATCAACACCACCAACCCGGTGGACGCGGCCAGGTTCCGCCTGCCGGGGGCTGAGGTCAAGGAAGTGCTGATTCCGGTGGAGGCGCTGAGTTTCAACATCGGCCTTACCGACAACCTGACCATGGAAAGTTTCTACCAGACCAACTGGAAAGAAACCCGCATCGACCCGGTCGGCACTTTCTACTCGCAGACCGACCTGTTCGCCGATGGCGGCAACACAGCCTACAACGACTTCACTGGCACAGCGCTGGATACACCTGTGCCAGGCTTTGGCAACGTGATCGGCATGTACGAGGCGCTGGGCAACAACCCGATGTTCAACCAGTTGCTGGGCAGCACCGGCCTGTACGCCAACGGCGTGACCCCGGCGTTTGGCAACACCTTGAAAGTGGCCAGCATCGGCAAGGACTTCAACGCCCGCAACGACGGTCAGTTCGGTTTCGCCTTCCGCTACATTGCCGAGGAACTCAACAGCACTGAGTTTGGCCTGTACATGGTCAACTACCACGCCAAGGAACCCACCATTTCCGCTGACCTTGGTGGCTACCAGGGTATCGACATGGCCGCGTTGACCAACCTGCTGTCCGGACTGGCTGGCAGCCAGGCTGCGGCGCTGGCCCATGGCCTGGCCACCGCGGATGTGATGGGTAACATCCAGGCGCATCGTCGCTACGCCGAAGACATCCGCATGTATGGCTTCAGCTTCAACACCACCATTGGCCAGGCATCGGTGTTTGGTGAGTTGGCTTATCGGCCCAACCTGCCCATCGGTGTCGCGGCCACCAACGACTTGATCGGCGACCTGGCCAATGGCGCCGCGGCTGCTGCAGCGGGCCAGACCATCAACATTGGCGGGCAGATGGTCCAGCTCGACAGTCAGATCAACAACGCTGAGCGGGTCGAAGCCTTCAATACCTCGCTGGGCACTATCTACAACTTCGGCCCGGGTATGTCGTTCGACTCGGTTTTCGGCATCTTCGAGTTGTCCTCCGAGCACTTGCGCGGCAGTAGCCTGCACTACACCGCCTATGACGGCAGCAGCCGGTACTACGCCGGCTCCGGCAACTATTCGTATGTGTCCGGCGGTGATCGTGGCGATCAGGTCAACCGTAACTCCTACAGCTACACGGCGATGGTCAATGGCACCTGGAACGACGTGTACGCCGGGGTCAACCTCTCGCCTTACGTCGTCTACAAAGATGACTTCAAAGGCAACAGCTATCAGGCCGGCAACAACATTGAAGGTCGCAAGGCCTACACCCTGGGCATCAAGGCCACCTACCAGAACAAGCTGGAAGCCGAGTTGCAATACACCGAGTTCTACGGTGGTGGCCAGAACAACGGCATTCGTGACCGTGACAACGTTGGCTTCAACCTCAAGTACTTCCTGTGAGTGCCCAGACCCCAAGGCCTTCGGCCCGGTTTTTAATTCGGAGAACGTCCATGCTTCACACACCACGACTGCTCAAGACCACCCTGGCGTTGGTCCTGAGCCTGGCGGCCGGCGGGGCGCTGGCGGCAGTTTCGGCGCAGCAGGCCGAGCAACTTAAAACGACCCTGACGCCGCTTGGCGCAGAACGCGCAGGCAACGCTGCCGGCACCATTCCGGCCTGGGATGGCGGTATCACTCAGGCTCCCCAAGGTTATGTGCCAGGCAAGCATCACCTGGACCCGTTTGCCGCCGACAAGCCACTGTTCACTATTACCAAGGCCAACCTGGAACAGTACAAGGATCAGTTGAGCGAGGGTCAGATTGCGCTGTTCAACAGCTACCCCGACACCTTCCAGATGCCGGTGTACACCAGCCGCCGTTCCGGCTCGGCGCCGCAATGGCTGTACGACAACACCTTCAAGAACGCCACCTCGGCGAAGTTGTTGGAGGGCGGCAATGGTTTTAGCGATGCTTATGGCGGCGTACCGTTCCCCATCCCCAAGGATGGTGTCGAGGCGCTGTGGAACCATATCACTCGCTACCGCGGCATCTACGTGGTACGGCGCGCATCCGAAGCGCCGGTGCAGCGTAATGGCAGCTTCGCGCTGGTCACTTCGCAACAGGAAGGGATGTTCAAGTACTACCGTCCGGGTGGGCAGTTCGCCGACCTCAACAACATCCTGTTCTATTACCTGACCTTCGTGAAAAGCCCGGCCCGGCTGGCAGGTGGCGCGACCCTGGTTCACGAGACCCTGGACCAGATCAAGGACCCGCGTCAGGCCTGGATCTACGACGCCGGGCAACGACGCGTGCGACGCGCACCGAGCCTAGCGTACGACACGCCGATTGCATCCTCCGACGGCCTGCGTACAGCGGACGACACGGACTTGTTCAACGGCTCGCCTGACCGTTACAACTGGAAGTTGGTGGGTAAGAAAGAGATCTATATCCCTTACAACAACTACAAAGTCTCAAGCCCGGATGTGAAGTACGCCGACCTGCTCAAGCAGGGGCATCTCAATCCGCAATACACCCGTTATGAGCTGCACCGGGTGTGGGTGGTGGAAGGCACGCTGAAATCGACCGCGCGGCACATTTATTCCAAGCGCGTGCTGTTTCTCGACGAGGACAGCTGGGGCGCGGCGCTGGTGGATCAGTATGACGGTCGCGGGCAGCTGTGGCGGGTGTCGATGGGCTACCTGAAGAACTTCTACGACCTGCCAACCACTTGGAGTTCGCTGGACGTGTTCCACGATTTGCAAGCTCGTCGCTACTACGTGCAAAACCTCGATAACGAGGAAGCTGAGACTGTGGACTTCAATCAGCCGGTGCCTGAAGACGCCTACTTCATGCCGTCGGCATTGCGTCAGCGTGGAACGCGTTAACGCTTTGATCTGAACCGGGAAGACCGGACGCTGCACCGCCTGCGATGGATTCCTGACAGCGTGCGTTTGATCAAGACGCACCGGCGGTGAGTTCATCGCAGGTACCGCTGGCCACCACCTGGGGCAAGGTGATGGCAAAACCTGCTAATATGCCCCCTTTCAACAGCAAACCAGCCTATCGTCTTACGTAGGCTGGTCGCTTCGAAGTCAGACCTCCTACGCACTTCGTCGCCCCCTGCGGTGATGT